>CAJUNP010000031.1 GCA_910587935.1 uncultured Lachnospiraceae bacterium | reverse complement strand
GGCATTATGCGGCCTGCAAGAATTTTTTTCTTATTCAACTGTCAAACTCCCGAGTGGAACTGGTAACTGCGGAAGGGGACCGACTGAACCTCAAATCAAGACTTGCGCAGTACGTTTCTTTAAGCAGACTGTTTGCGGACGACAGTCTTCGGGAGCTGGAAATTATTGCCTCGGAACCGGAAGACGTTAATAAAATTATTGGTTTTCTGATGAATTAACCGCAAGAAATATTGTTAACGATTTTTTAAGAAAAATCTGAAAAAATCATATGGCAATTTAGAAAGAAAACGTTTATAATGAAAATAGATATAAATTACAACGGACAGGAGGTTTTAGGATGGATATTGCAGGATTGGCAACGGCTTTATCGACTGTTGATGTACAGACAAAAGTCAGTACTGCCGTTCTTGGTAAAGCCATGGACATGAACGAAACCCTGGGTGCGGGACTTGTGCAGATGATCGATTCCGCAGCTATGGAGAATTCGGTGACGCCTTGGATTGGAAGTAATTTTGATGTAACGGTATAAGTAACGACTATGCCGAAGCCGGTATTCAGGTATCGGCTTCGGTTTTATTTTGCCAAATTTTAGAAATAAAGTTTTGTGAAGGTTGCATAAAATAAAAAGTAGCAGAAAAAAGAAAATAATTTGAAAAAGTGCATAAAATAGTCAGGATTATCTATGGATTTTTTTGTAGAATTGAATTAAAATGATAAATGGGTGTTGCAAAATTGTAAAAAACTATAAGAAGACATTGTGAAAAATGTCAATGAAAAAGAAGGAGTGGGGGAAATGATATCCAATCAGATTTTACAGAATACCATAGAGGGACTGAAACTTATATCCAGGGTGGAATTATGCGTATTGGATACGGATGGTAAAGAAGTTGCTTCGACGGCGGATATGAGCGGATGCGCCAGAACGACTGTAGAATTTGTACAGTCGCCGGCAGATTCACAGGAGATTCAGGGGTATCAGTATTTCAAGATTTATGACGAACAGCAATTGGAGTACATACTGATTGCCGGAGGAGCCGGTGAGGACGTATATACAATCGGCAAAATGACGGCTTTTCAGATTCAAAGTCTTCTGGTAGCCTATAAGGAGAGGTTTGACAAAGACAATTTTATAAAAAACCTGCTTTTGGATAATCTTTTGCTTGTAGATATATACGGACGTGCCAAGAAGCTGCATATCCAGACAGATGTGCGCAGGGTTGTTATGATTGTGGAAGGCGATAGCGGAAGAGACAATAACGCGCTGGAACTGATCCGCACAAGCTATGGGAACAGCAGCAGGGATTTTGTTACGGCGGTGGATGAAAACAATGTGATTGTCGTCAAGGATTTGGCGGAATCCGATCAAAATAAGGAAATCACCAAAGCGGCCGGAGCCATTGTCAGCCTCCTGGCGCAGGAGGGAATAAAAGATATACATGTGTCTTACGGTACGGTGGTGCATGAGATTAAAGAGGTCAGCCGTTCCTATAAAGAAGCTAAGATGGCGCTTGACGTAGGTAAGATTTTCTTTGATGAGAGAAGTATCATAGCGTATAGCGAACTGGGGATCGGACGTTTGATTTATCAGCTTCCCATTCCTCTTTGTAAAATGTTTATACGTGAAATTTTCGGCGGGAAGAGCCCGGATGATTTTGACGAAGAGACACTGACTACCATACATAAGTTTTTTGAGAACAGCCTGAATGTATCGGAAACGTCCAGACAGTTATTCATACACAGGAATACGCTTGTGTACCGGTTGGATAAGCTGCAGAAAAGCACAGGGCTTGATTTGCGGATTTTTGAGGATGCCATAACCTTTAAAATAGCTTTAATGGTAGTTAAATACATGAAATATATGGAAAAATTTGATTATTAGAATACGGGTGGTAAATCTATGAGCGCGAACAGCAGGCAGAAACGAAGACAACAGGAAACAGACGGGAACGAAATTATCTTACTGGACAACGTAAGCAAAACCTATTCTACGGGAGCTCCGGCGTTAAACGGCGTTACCCTTAGCATCAATAAAGGGGAGTTTGTCTTTATTGTCGGAGACAGCGGTTCGGGAAAGTCAACTTTGATTAAGCTGCTTTTGCGGGAGCTGACCGCTACAAGCGGAACAGTTCGTGTAATGGGGGCGGATCTTGCGAGAATCCGGCATGGAAAGATACCCAGGTTCCGCAGAAATCTGGGAATTGTATTTCAGGATTTCCGGTTGCTGAAGGATCGTAATGTATATGAGAACGTTGCGTTTGCACAAAGAATTGTGGAGACGCCTTCCCGTGAGATCCGTAAAAATGTACCCTCTATTCTTGCGACGGTAGGATTGGCCGGTAAATATAAGGCAAGGCCAAAACAGCTTTCCGGAGGAGAACAGCAAAGAGTGGCGCTTGCAAGGGCGCTGGTTAATAAACCGGCGATTTTGCTGGCCGACGAGCCGACCGGGAATCTGGACCCCAAGAATTCATGGGAGATCATGAAACTTCTGGAGGAAATTAACGAAACCGGTACGACGGTTTTGGTGGTGACACATAACAGAGAAATTGTTAATGCCATGCAGAAACGAGTAATTACCATGAAGAAAGGCGTTGTAGTCAGCGACGAGGAGATGGGTGTATATATCGATGAAGAGGATTAGCACATTATTTTATACATTGGCGCAGGGATTTCGCAGTATATTTCGTAATAAGTGGTTTTCCCTGGCATCCGTGGCTACGATTGGCGCGTGTTTGTTTTTGTTCGGCATTTTCTATGCCGTTATAAGTAATTTTCAGAATATTGTAAAAAATGCGGAGAAGGGCGTATCCGTTACGGTATTTTTTGACGCAGGTCTCGGAGAGGATCAAATGAAGCAGATCGGGGATCTCATCAGTCAGCGTCCGGAGGTGTCGGAGACCCGGTTTGTTTCGGCGGATGAGGCTTGGGAAGGTTTCAGGGGAGATTATTTCGAAGGCTATAACGATGGTTTTACGGAGAATCCGCTGGCAAACTGCGCCAACTATGAAGTATATCTTTCCGACGTTTCACTGCAGGGCGCCTTGGTGACTTATATTGAGTCTATCGAGGGGGTAAGGAGAGTCCGCCATTCCGAGCTGACGGCTACGATGCTGACCGGGGTGAATCTGCTGATCGGCTATGTGTCTTTGGGAATTATTGCAATTCTTTTGGCTGTTTCCATATTTCTGATCAGCAATACGGTAACGATTGGGATTTCTGTACGAAAAGAAGAAATTAACATCATGAAATATATAGGGGCAACGGACTTTTTTGTCAGGGCGCCTTTTGTGGTGGAAGGCATGCTGATCGGTCTGATCGGCGCTGTAATTCCGTTAGGCGCAATTTATTTTCTTTATCAATATGTATTAGAATATATTGCAGGCCGTTTTGCCACGCTTTCGGGCCTTTTAAATTTTTTATCAATTCGGGAAATCTTCGGAACACTGGGGCCGGTAGCATTGGGAATCGGCGTAGGAATTGGTTTTCTGGGAAGCTTTACGACGGTGAGAAAACATTTAAGAGTGTAGAGATATGAAGTGTAAAAAGACAGGGTTTATTTTGCTGCTGTGTTTTCTGGCCGGATTTTTTCTCACAGGCAGTCAGGGGAGTATAAGCCGGGCACAGATTACTTCGGACAGTATTAAAGAAAAAGAAAATCAGATCGATGCCGCGGAAGACGAAAAGAAAAAACTTCAGCAGGGACTGACGGATATTAAGAAGATGAAAGAGGAATTGGAAAAATCCAAGGATAATCTGGAATCTTATATTGTCCAGCTGGATGCAAATCTGAATACGGTCAGTGAAAAAATTGCCGAACTTCAGAGTACTATTGAACAGAAGGAAGCGGATATTGAGGCGGCAGCACAGGAGTTGGAAGCGGCTTTGGAGACGGAGCAGGGACAGTATGAGGCAATGAAAGTGCGCATCCAGTTTATGTATGAACGGGGAGATAACTTTTATCTTGAGGCAATACTGGGAGCCGACAGTTTTGGAGAGATACTGAACCGGGCCGATTATTTTGAAGAACTGGCTGCTTATGACAGAAGAAAACTGGAAGAATATATGCTGAACCGGCAGATGATTGAATTATGCAAAGAGCAGCTGGAACAGGAAAGAGAAATACTGAAAGAGGCAAAGGCGGTTCAGGAAGCGGAACAGGATAATCTGGAAGAACTGATCAACGCTAAGGAGCGGCAGATAACGGCTTTTGAATCGGATATTAACAATAAAGAAGCCGCGATTAAACAGTATGAAGAAGATATTGAGACGCAGACAGCTTTGATTTCCCAATTGGAGGCGGCTGTTGCGGAAGAGAAACGCAGGCTTTTGGAAGAAAGCGGAGAAGTAATCACATATGACGGCGGTATGTTCCAGTGGCCGGCTCCGTCTTATACGAGAATATCCAGCGAGTATGGAAACCGCCCTCATCCGACTTTGGGTGTGGTGCTGTTTCATAACGGTCTTGATATGGCTGCGCCGGGCGGAAGCAAAATACTGGCGGCTTACGACGGAAAAGTGGTTGCGGCGGATTACAGCGCAACAATGGGGAATTATATCATGATCGATCACGGAGACAGTTTGTATACCGTATATATGCATGCCTCAGCGCTTTATGTTTCGAAAGGGGATCTGGTGATTAAGGGAGAACATATAGCGGCGGTGGGAACAACCGGGCGTTCAACAGGCAATCATCTTCACTTCAGCGTCAGATTAAACGGCAGTTATGTGAATCCGTGGAATTATTTTGCACAGTAAAGGCAGGGATTAATATTGAACAATGATTACAATGATTATAGTTATGATGCCGGCAGGAATCAGGAAAAGACAAAGGCAGAGGAAATTGCGCTTATAGAACAGATGAACAAAGACAAGGCAGAGATGAAGATCTACTTAAAAGGCATGCTTGCCGGGGGCTTATTTGTTTTATGCTGTTTTGTGATTGTTCTGATACTGCGTATCGCAATCGGTAAGCCTCTTTTTGCTGTTGATGAACCTGAAAAACCGGTGGAGCAAAGCAGAGAAGACAGTGCGGTAACAGCCGATGTAATGACTAAGATGCAAAAGATCGAAGCTGTTATAGACGCTTATTTTTATAAGGAGGAGACGGATAAACAATTATTGATTGAAGACGCCTATAAGGGTATGATGGCATCTTTGGGAGATCCGTATTCTACTTATTATTCTGAGGCAGAGCTGCAGGAATTGATGGAACAGACGGAAGGCATTTATTTCGGAATCGGTGCATATGTCAGTATGGATAAGCAGACCGGTTATGCCATGATTAACGGCGTGATTGAGGGAACCCCCGCGCAGGATGCAGAGCTCAGGGAAGGCGATATTATTTATGAAGTTGACGGTAAGTCGGCAGCCGGTATGGAATTAACGGAAGTTGTGGCCATGATAAAAGGGGAAGAGGGAAGCACGGTTCATCTGACTCTGGTCCGCGACGGTGAATATATGGAAAAAGATGTAGTCAGGCGGCAGATCGAAAGCCCTACCGTTAATTATGAAATGTATGAAGGACAGATGGGATATATTCAAATTACGGAATTTGACGACGTAACGGCGGATCAGTTTGCGGAAGCTCTGGCAGTGCTGAAAGAACAGGGCATGAAAGGAATGATTTTAGATTTACGCAGTAATCCCGGAGGCAATCTGGATACGGTAGTGGATATAGCAAGTATGCTGTTGCCGGAGGGTCTGATCGTTTATACGGAGGACCGTAATGGAAACAGACGGGAATATAACTGTGACGGAACCAGAGAGTTCAAGCTTCCTATGGTAGTGCTGATTAACGGATACTCGGCCAGCGCGTCGGAGATTCTTGCCGGTTCCATTCAGGACTATGGGATCGGAACGCTGCTTGGAACAACTACCTACGGAAAAGGGATTGTCCAGCAGGTGGTTTCCTTAAAAGACGGATCGGCAGTGAAACTGACTGTAAGCAGTTATTATACTCCTAACGGAAGAAATATTCACGGGATCGGAATTGAGCCTGATGAAGTGTGTGAATTCGACGGAGAAGCTTACTATGACGCCGAAGTCAAAGTGGATAACCAGCTGGAAAGAGCGAAAGAGCTGCTGGCGGAAAAGATGAATTCCGCGGGTTAGCAAGATGTTCGGTTTTGAAAATAAGAAGTACAGAACAAACATTCGATTTAGTTCTGTACTTTTTTTTCGTTGTCTGTTATAATGTGGCAAAGGAAGATTTTTGGCGAGTGAGATAGATGATTATGGACGAAAAAAATATATGATGAGTTAGATGGGTGTGAATCAAGATTTGATTATAATAAAAAGACGGATGGGGATGCGTGGAGGGAATTTGTTACAGATTTGAAGCTGCATGTTACAAAATTACTAGAAGAGGGCCGCATATCTACATATGTAATGTGTTTTTCCGAGAAGGGAGATTTGCTGAGCCAATGGCGTGGCTATGCAGACGATGCGCAAGGTATGGCACTGGGATTTGACTTTAATATGCTTGCAAAGTATGCTGAAAGTTCTAACTTGCTTAAATTGGAAAAAGTGGTTTATTTAACAGAACAGGAACGAAGGAATCTTGTAAAAGAAAGTGTAAAAGATCTTTTTTTCATTGTAAATATTTTGTTACGGGCCAGAATAGAGGGAAATATAATTATACAAAAGGGAATTAAGTTTGGTAATTATATTTTTGAAAATATCTGTTGGAATATTCTGCAACAAGTAAATGATACTATATGTTATAAGATGGCTGGTTTTGAAGAAGAAAGAGAGTGGCGTTTATATTTTGATAATTCTATTAATAAAGAGTACGGTGAATGTGAGATTGTCAGATATTTAGGGAATAATCAACATCTAAATCAATGTGCGATAGATTTTATAAAGGATAAATTGGATTTTCAACCAACAAGGAAAGATATGATTCCATATTTGTGTATTCCATTTGAAGATATCGAAATGGAAAAAAGAAATGTAATACGAGAAGTTATAATAGGACCTTGTAATTTGATAGATGAAAGTACAATGAAACTGTTTTTGCGAAAGCAAAGAATTGAAAATTGTGAGTTTAGAAAGTCTAAAGTCAGATATACAAGGCGATAGAGTAGCAAGTAGACAGTATTTATAAAGGGGATGAGTTCATGAATCATAGTCAAAAAACAGAGGTATTAATTAGTGAGGATGCGCCTATTGAAAAGCTATGCATCGAGACGGTAGCTCTAGTCAAGTATGCAAGAAATATTGCTGTTCAGCAAGTAAATATTATACAGTTGCTTACCTATTATGCTATTGGGAAATGGATTATAGAAGTGCAACAAAAAGGTGAATCAAGAGCAAGATATGGCAGTCAAGTTATTAAAAGGCTATCAGAAGAAATGAAAAAGAATTTTGAAAGAGGATTTTCAGAGGATAGTTTGAAAAATGTACGGAAGTTTTATCTGACTTACAAGGATAGAATTAGCGAAGCAGTGCTAAATCTTTTTGCTGTTGAAAAAAGCGAAACAGTGTTTAGCCTTTTTCAAGAGAAACCGCCCTTCATAGTATCATGGTCACATTATTTGCAATTAATGCGAATAGAAAATGAAGATGAAAGAAGTTTCTATGAAATTGAATCAGCGAGATCCGGATGGAGTGTTCGCACTCTGCAAAGACAATATAATTCTAGCCTTTATGAAAGATTAGCGCTTAGCCGAGATAAAGAGGCTGTTTTACAGTTGGCAAAGAAAGGTAATATTATTACAAAACCAGAAGATGTTGTAAAGCAGCCAACAGTATTAGAATTTTTAGGAATGGAAGAAAAGACGAAATATTCAGAAACAGATTTAGAAACGGCAATTATTGATAAACTGCAGAAATTTTTGCTGGAAATGGGAAAAGGATATCTGTTTGAATCGAGGCAGAAACGTTTTACTTTTAATGAAGATAGTTATTATGTGGATTTGGTTTTCTACAATCGTCTTCTTCGGTGTTATGTGCTGATTGACCTGAAAGTGGATAAATTAACACATCAGGATATTGGACAAATGCAGATGTATGTAAATTATTATGATCGGTATGAGAAATTGGAAGATGAAAATCCAACGATTGGTATTCTGTTATGTAAAGAAAATAATGATGCATTAGTGGAGATTACATTGCCGCGAGATACTAATATTTATGCTTCTGAATATAAGTTGTATTTACCTGATAAGAAATTATTGCAAGACAAGTTACGACAGTGGATAGAAGAGGCTGATGTAGAATAGAGTGGTAAAGTACTTGTAGGTTTATCATTAAAGAAATGGGAGGTTTGTTATGTACGAAAATAAAAAAGAATTATTATCAAAATTAGAATTTGGAAGTGTGGATTCCGAGTCGGAATTAGATTTAGATAGAAAATTTATAAAAACTAAGGATTTTGAACAATTTATTAATCCACAGAAATCTTTGGTTTTAGGGGCGAAAGGTTCTGGAAAAAGTGCCCTATTTCAGATGTTTTCTAAGTATGAACAAGTAGCAAAGAAACTTGCAGGACTTGATAGAAAAATAATTATAGTAACAGGAACAGGCTTCAATGATTTGAAGGAATTACAAACAGATGATTTTAGAAAGTTATTAAGGAACGAGGAAGCTGATTTTAATAAAATATGGGAACTTTATATAGCGGTGAAAATAGCAATTAAAATGGGAAAGGAAGGATATTACTGTGGGGAAAATTTAGTTGAATTTTATAGAAATGTAGGTATTATGGAGGATTTTAGGATTTTAAATATCCTGAAACAATTATGGAGTGTGGTTGTGGGAACTCCAGTACAAGGTATAGACATTGATATAAAAGGTGTAAAAATTAAAATTGGTGGAAAATATAGTATTGATACACAAGATTTATTGGGTGACATTAATGATGTTTTAGAGCAGGAATGTTTAGAGTGTTGGATTTTATTTGATAAAATTGACGAGTTGTTTTCTGATGATTATGGAAAAAGAAAGATTTGTATAGAAAGCCTTTTTAGAACGTATTTGAGTTTCGTTAATAGGTTTCCAAGAATAAAATTTAAAATGTTTTTAAGGAATGATATCTGGTCTACACTAGAATTTGTGAATAAAAGTCATTTGTCGGATAAAAGTGTAGTACTTTCATGGGATAAAAAAGATTTGCTGATTATGTTAATGCGTCGATGTTTAAATAATGAAATGGTGGAAGAATATACAGTAAACGCGATAGGGTTGGAAAAGGAGGAGTTGTTATTGGCTCCAAATTTAGAAGAGACTTTTTATACTATATTTGCTCGTCAGGTGTATAAGGGGAAAAAAGAAGCAAATATGATTGATTGGCTGTTACAACGAATAACAGATGGGTTAGGGGGGAAATATCCGAGAGAATTTATCAATTTTGCTAATTATTCTAAAGAAGCACAAGAAGACATAGAAAATTTTGAAGAAAATTGTTTGATTTCTGGCATGGCAGTAAAAAAAGCTTTTTCTAAAGTGTCTGAAGTTAAATGCGATACATATTTGAGTGAGTTTCCAAAATTAAGAAAACATTTTGATAGGTTTAAGGGAAAAGATACAGCTCGATATAGTAGAGAAGAAATATTCGTACTTATGGATGGATTGGAACCCCAAGGAGATGATATGCTTCAAGAACTTTATGAAACAGGAATGTTAGAAGCAAAAAGGGGTAAAGCATTTGCAGATAATTTATTTGAAATCCCTAAATTGTATAGAATTGGTTTGGGATTAGTTCTAAGAGGAAGACCATAGTTATAGAAAGGTATAGTACCATGGATCATTTCGAATTAGTATCAGAATACGTTCCCACAGGCGACCAACCGCAGGCAATTGAAGAATTAGTAAAGGGCTTCAAGGAAGGCAACCAGTTCCAGACACTTCTTGGCGTCACCGGCTCTGGCAAAACCTTTACCATGGCCAACATCATCCAACAATTAAATAAACCAACGCTTATCATTGCCCATAACAAGACTCTTGCCGGCCAGTTATACGGTGAATTCAAAGAATTTTTCCCCAATAACGCGGTGGAATACTTTGTGTCCTATTACGATTATTACCAGCCGGAAGCCTACGTTCCCTCTACCGATACGTATATTGCCAAGGATTCCTCTATCAATGATGAGATTGACAAACTCCGCCTGTCCGCAACGGCGGCTTTGACGGAACGGCGTGACGTGATCGTCGTAGCCAGCGTTTCCTGTATATACGGTCTGGGAAGTCCGGACGATTACCAGGAACTGATTGTATCTTTGCGTCCGGGCATGATTAAGGACAGGGATCAGGTGCTCCGGGAATTGGTGGCGATTCAATATACGCGCAACGATATGGATATACAGAGAAGTACCTTTCGTGTCAGAGGAGATGTCGTTGAGATATACCCCGCAATAGGCGGCGATTACCTGATCAGAATCGAATTTTTCGGCGATGAGATCGACCGGATTGCAGAGGTTGATCCGCTGACCGGACAAGTTCACGCGGTATTGGAACATATTGCCATTTTCCCCGCGTCTCATTATGTAGTTGCGGAGGAAAAAATTAAGAGAGCCTGCGTCGAAATCGAAAAAGAACTGGGAGAACGCGTTAAAACTTTCAAAAGCGAAGACAAGCTTTTAGAGGCCCAGAGAATATCGGAGCGGACTAATTTTGATATCGAAATGCTGAGGGAGACCGGTTTTTGTTCCGGAATTGAGAACTATTCCAGGCATCTCAACGGCATGGAAGCAGGAGAAATGCCGCATACCCTGATGGATTATTTTGGAGATGATTATCTGATTATAATTGATGAATCCCATATAACCGTTCCACAGGTCAGAGGTATGTATGCCGGCGACCGTTCAAGGAAGCAGACTCTTGTAGACTATGGGTTCCGGCTGCCGTCCGCTCTGGATAACCGCCCCTTGAATTTTGAAGAATTTGAACAGCATATTGATCAGATGCTTTTTGTGTCCGCAACCCCCAATGTGTACGAAGAAGAACACGAATTGTTCCGGACGGAGCAGATCATACGCCCTACCGGACTTTTGGATCCCAAGGTTGAGGTGCGCCCGGTGGAAGGACAGATTGACGATTTGATCGGTGAGATCCGCAGGGAGACGGAAGCACATAACAAAGTGCTCATTACGACACTGACCAAACGGATGGCGGAAGATTTGACGGAGTATATGGCGGATGTGGGAATTCGGGTGAAATATCTGCATGCGGATATTGATACCCTGGAACGGGCGCAGATAATCCGCGACATGCGGCTGGATGTGTTTGACGTACTGGTGGGAATCAACCTGCTGCGGGAGGGACTTGATATTCCGGAGATTTCGCTTGTGGCGATTCTGGATGCGGATAAGGAGGGCTTTTTGAGATCCGCAACATCACTGATCCAGACTATCGGACGTGCCGCCAGAAATTCCGACGGACATGTAATTATGTACGCGGATACCGTAACGGATTCCATGCATGTGGCAATTACGGAGACGGAGAGACGCCGGGAAATTCAGGAGAAATATAATGAAGAACATGGAATTACACCGCAGACCATACGCAAAGCGGTGCGCGACTTAATCAGCATATCTAAAGTGATTGCCAAGGAGGAAGTCCGGTTTGAAAAAGACCCCGAATCCATGTCTGAAAAGGAAATAGCAAAATTAATCCGGGATATAGAGAAAAAAATGCAGAAAGCAGCTGCAGATCTGAATTTTGAAGCGGCGGCCGAACTGAGAGATAAAATGCTTGAACTTAAAAAAGTACAGTTAAATCTGTAAGAAAGAGGTTTGGAATTATGGCAGATGCAAAAAAAATGCTTCCCCGAAAAGAATATATAAAAGTCCGGGGAGCAAACGAGCATAATCTGAAAAATATTGATGTGGATATTCCCCGTAATGAACTGGTGGTGCTCACCGGTTTATCGGGTTCCGGAAAAAGTTCCCTGGCGTTTGATACCATATACGCAGAGGGTCAGAGACGTTATATGGAATCGCTGTCTTCCTACGCCAGACAGTTTCTGGGACAGATGGAAAAACCCAATGTAGAAAAAATTGAAGGACTGTCTCCCGCTATTTCCATCGATCAGAAATCCACCAACCGCAATCCCCGTTCTACCGTAGGCACAGTAACGGAAATTTATGATTATTTCCGTCTTTTGTATGCAAGGATCGGAATTCCCCACTGTCCCAACTGTGGAAAAGAGATAAAAAAGCAGAGTGTAGACCAGATGGCGGATCAGATTATGAGTCTGCCGGAGGGGACGAAGCTGCAGCTGCTTGCGCCGGTGGTTAGAGGACGGAAAGGCGAGCATGTTAAGATTTTTGACCGGGCCAGAAAAAGCGGTTACGTGCGCGTCATTGCGGATGGAAATATGTACGAACTGTCGGAGGACATTAAGCTGGATAAGAATCTGAAACATAATATCGAAATTGTAGTAGACAGGCTGGTTGTAAAAGAAGGAATCGAGCGCAGGCTGACGGATTCCATAGAAAATGTGCTTGCGCTGGCGGAAGGACTTCTGGTAGTCGATGTGATTGGCGGAGAAAAAATCAGCTTCAGTGAAAGTTTTTCCTGTCCGGATTGCGGAATCAGTGTCAGTGAAATAGAACCGCGGAGTTTTTCCTTTAACAATCCCTTCGGCGCCTGTCCGGACTGCGTGGGCCTGGGATATAAAATGGAATTCGACATAGACTTGATTATCCCGGATAAAAGTCTGTCCGTTAATGAAGGCGCGATAGCCGTTATGGGGTGGCAGTCCAGTAATGACAAGTCGAGCTTTACCAATGCCCTTCTGCGCGCTCTCAGTGAAGAATACGGGTTTGATCTGGATACTCCTTATGCGGAACTGCCCGACAAAGTCAGGGATATCATAATTAACGGAACAAACGGCCATCAGGTTTCGGTGTATTATGAAGGGCAGCGCGGAAAGGGAGTATATCCCGTTGCTTTTGAAGGGCTGATTAAAAACGTGGAAAGACGTTACAGAGAAACTTCTTCCGATGTGATTAAGCAGGAATACGAAACATTTATGCGCATTACGCCCTGTAAGCTTTGTAAGGGAATGCGCTTGAAAAAGGAATCTCTGGCGGTGACCGTCTGCGATAAGAACATTTATGAAGTAACTACCTTTTCCATTGAAAAGCTTCTGCATTTCTTACAGTCTATGCAGCTTACGCCGACACAGGAAATGATCGGAAAACAGTTGTTAAAGGAGATTCGCGCAAGAGTAGGATTTCTTATGGACGTGGGCCTCGATTATCTGACTCTTGCCAGGGCTACGGCGTCTTTGTCGGGAGGAGAAGCGCAGCGGATCCGTCTGGCTACACAGATCGGTTCAGGTCTGGTGGGTGTATGTTATATTTTAGATGAACCCAGCATCGGTCTGCATCAGAGGGATAATGACAAGCTGCTGGCAACATTAAAAAATCTGCGCGATCTGGGCAATACGCTTTTGGTCGTAGAGCATGACGAAGATACCATGCTGGCGGCCGATTGCGTTGTGGATATAGGACCAGGTGCCGGAAGCCACGGCGGCGAGGTTATAGCGGTAGGAACGGCGGAGGAAATCATGCAGGTGCCGGAGTCCGTTACAGGGCAGTATTTAAGCGGGAAAAAGCGAATTCCCGTCCCAAAGATGAGAAGGAAACCGACGGGAAGCATCAAAATTTTGAAGGCAGCCGAGAATAATCTGAAAAACGTAGACGTAGAGATTCCGCTGGGAATTGTAACCTGCGTAACGGGTGTATCCGGATCGGGAAAAAGCTCTCTGGTGAATGAGATCCTTTATAAGCATCTGGCCAGATCGTTAAACCGCGCAAGGACCATTGCAGGGAAACATTCTGATATCAAAGGAATCGACCAGCTTGACAAGGTAATCGATATCGATCAGTCCCCCATCGGCAGAACGCCCCGTTCCAATCCTGCAACTTATACCGGTGTGTTTGATCAAATACGGGATTTGTTTGCGGGAACGGCGGATGCCAAAGCAAAAGGCTATAGCAAAGGAAGGTTCAGCTTTAACGTAAAAGGAGGCCGCTGCGAGGCCTGCGGCGGCGACGGTATTATAAAGATCGAAATGCATTTTCTGCCGGATGTCTATGTGCCCTGCGAGGTCTGCGGCGGAAAGCGTTACAACAGAGAGACCCTTGACGTTAAATACAAAGGAAAAAATATTTATGACGTACTGGAAATGACCGTGGAAGAAGCAGTGGGATTCTTTGAGAACGTACCTTCCATACGCAGGAAAATCGAGACGCTGCACGACGTCGGCCTTTCCTATGTGAAACTGGGCCAGCCGTCTACGACGCTTTCGGGCGGAG
The DNA here is from genome assembly GCA_910587935.1 of uncultured Lachnospiraceae bacterium. Lineage (GTDB taxonomy): Bacteria > Bacillota > Clostridia > Lachnospirales > Lachnospiraceae > MGBC143606. The sequence goes on along the minus strand of CAJUNP010000031.1, from coordinate 20,824 downwards.
AAGCCCAGCGGATTAAGCTGGCGGCGGAACTGAGCCGCAGAAGTACCGGAAAGACTATCTATATTTTGGATGAACCGACAACCGGCCTTCATTTTGCCGATGTCCACAAACTGATTGAGATTCTTCACCGTCTGGCTGACGGAGGCAATACCGTTGTGGTCATTGAGCATAATCTGGACGTGATTAAGACCGCGGATTATATTATTGATATGGGACCTGAAGGCGGCGATAAAGGCGGGACCGTAATTGCCCGGGGTACACCGGAGGAAGTGGCGGAAAATCCGGTTTCTTATACCGGCCTTTATATAAAGAGAATGTTGGAAAAAGATAACGGCTTGCAAAATAGTACCAAAGTACTATAATCAATCCCGCATATTGTCCGATAAATTATATAGCAGGGACGCATTTGATGGAATGAAAGGATTTCGTTTCGTTATGTGCGTCTTTTTCTAAATTTTTTGTGAAACCCCTTTGAAAAACGGTAAAGATAGGTTATAATGTTTTCGTATGTTTAAAAAGCAGTATGTTTAATGCATGGGAAATTGGAAAATATTATGATAAGGACACCACAGAAAGGGGTATGTAATAAATGCAGTATACAGATATCGGAATTGATTTGGGAACCGCCAGTATTTTGGTTTATATAAGAGGCAAGGGCGTTGTTCTGAAAGAGCCCTCTGTTGTGGCTTTTGACAGAGATACGAATAAAATTAAGGCAATTGGTGAAGATGCGCGTCTGATGCTTGGAAGAACTCCGGGCAATATTGTCGCCGTAAGACCTCTGCGGCAGGGAGTAATATCGGACTACACCGTTACCGAAAAAATGATGAAATATTTTATCCAGAAAGCCCTTGGAAAAAGAACTTTCCGCAAGCCGCGGATTGCGGTGTGTGTGCCTTCCGGGGTTACGGAAGTAGAAAAGAAAGCGGTAGAGGACGCTACTTATCAGGCGGGCGCAAGAGAAGTGTCTATTATTGAAGAGCCGATTGCGGCAGCGATTGGAGCAGGCATTGATATTTCCAAACCCTGCGGCAATATGATTGTGGATATTGGGGGCGGTACTTCCGATATTGCAGTTATTTCCTTAGGAGGAACCGTTGTCAGCGCATCCATTAAGGTTGCGGGCGATGATTTTGACGAAGCGCTTGTACGGTATATGCGTAAGAAACATAATCTCCTGATCGGAGAGAGGACTGCCGAGGATATTAAGATTAAGATTGGTTCCGCATTTAAAGGCGCGGAAGTGGATTATATGGACGTAAGAGGGCGTAATCTGGTAACCGGTCTGCCCAAGACGGTGCAGGTTTCTTCGGAAGAGACAGAGGAAGCGCTCCGTGAGACGACAGCCCAGATTGTGGAGGTTATTCACAGCGTACTGGAAAAAACTCCGCCTGAATTAGCGGCCGATATTGCGGACCGGGGCATTGTATTGACCGGGGGCGGGAGTCTGCTGCGCGGTCTGGAGGATTTGATTTCCGATAAAACCGGAATTAATACAATGACTGCAGAGGACCCTATGACGGCGGTCGCAATCGGGACCGGCAAATATGTAGAGTTTCTTGCAGGATATAAGGAAGATTAAGAACAGGAGGAGATTCCATGCTGAAAGGGTTATATACAGCGTATACAGGACTTCGCAACGAACAGTATCATATGGATATTATGTCTAATAATCTTGCCAATTCGGCGACGGTAGGATTTAAAAAAGAAGGTTCTACCAGCCAGACTTTTGATGCGGTTTTTGCTTATAAGCTGAAGGATGCTTCCGATGCGGCAGGCAATCTGCCAAGACGTATCGGATACAATAATCCCGGAGTCAAGATCGGAGAAGTATATAATGATTTTACTCAGGGACCGCTTCAGGTTACGGACAATACTTATGACCTGGCTCTCGGAGGCGACGGATTCTTTAATATAGAGTTTAAAAATAAAGCGGGAGTAACCTCGACGAAGTATACGCGGGCCGGTAATTTTACATTAACTAAAGAAGGATTCCTGGTAACCAAGGATGGAGACTACGTTCTGGGAACCGGCGGAAGGATTCGGCTGGACCCCAATACCAATACGACGATTCATAAGGACGGAAGCATAGAACAGGACGGGAGAATTGTATCACGTCTGAGGATTACCGATTTTGAGGATTATGATTATCTGATTAAATATGGTGAGACTTATTTCGAGCCGGTTGAGGGTTATAAAACTAAGGCGGCGGATGTGCAGGTGTTTTCCGGGTATCTGGAAGCGTCTAACGTACAGGTAGTATCGGAAATGGTCAATATGATCAATATTACCAGGGCGTACGAAAGTAACCAGAAAATTGTTCAGACATATGATTCTACATTAGAAGCGGCAGTGACCCAGTTAGGAAGACTGTAAGAAAGGCGGCAGTGATATGTTAAGAAGTTTATGGAGTGCGGCAACGGGTATGATTGCCCAGCAGACTAATATTGATAATATAGCAAATAATCTCTCCAACGTTAATACGGTGGGGTATAAAACGGCAATGAATGAATTTAAATCTTTGCTGTACCAGAATATTCAGACCAGAACCACATCTACAACGGGGGATCCCAAACCGGTAGGAGCACAGGTTGGACTGGGCGTAAGAAACGCTTCCATTGTATCCCTTTTTAAACAGGGGCCTACGCTTGCAGTGGACAGTGATACTGCGCTTGCAATTAACGGAAAAGGTTTTTTTGGCGTCCGTGGCGCCGACGGAGAAATTTATTATACCAGAAACGGTAATTTTCAATGGTCGTTAGGCAGTAACAATACGGCGATGCTGACTACGTCGGATGGCTATCCCGTTTTAAATACGGCGGGCAATCCGATTTCCCTGAACCGTACGACATATGTGCCTACGAATATATCCATTAACGCGGAAGGACAGTTATGTTATCCGGATGAAAAAAATAATCCCAGGCCGATTGGAATCAAGGTTGGGCTTTTCCAGTTCAATAATCCTGCGGGATTGGAGAAAAAAGACGGTACGTTGTATCAGGTAACGGATGCGAGCGGTCCGGTTCTGAACGAGGCGACCAATGCGAGACTGCAGCCAAGCGAAATTATGCAGGGATATCTGGAGGGCTCTAATGTTCAGGTGGCCGATGAAATGGTGAATATGATTATTGCACAGCGTGCGTATGAATTGAATTCCAAAGCCATTCAGGCGTCCGATGAAATGATGCAGCAGGCAAATAGCTTAAGAAGATAGTACGCAGGAGCAACATAATAACGTAATTCAGTGAATGAGGTGACAGAATGGATATCGGAGGATTAAATTCCAACTATACGGATTACCTGACCAGCGGAGTAAAGAACAGTCAGGCAGATGCGCTGAGGGATCAGCTAAAAACAGATTATTCAAAAGCGACTGATGAAGAATTAATGAATGCATGCAAGCAGTTTGAAGCGTATTTTCTGGAGCAGGTATTTAAAGGAATGCAGAAAACGGTTCCGGAGTCTCAATTCAGCAGTTCGTCCACATCTTCGTTAGTGGATTATTATAAGGATAATATGATACAGGAACTGGCAAAACAGAGTACCGAGACAAACAGCATCGGCCTTGCACAGACCATGTATGAGCAGATGAAACGTAATTATAGTATGAATCAGCAGGAAGAACAATAAGAATTCAATGGTTGTTAAAGAATAGAAGGCTGCCCGAAGGCGGCCTTTTTTCGAATGGGAGAGATACCGAATGGAGACCATTAAAGGATACGTAGAGCATATTATCTATCAGAATACGGATAACGGCTATACGGTTTTAAATCTTGTCAGCCAGGGAGAAGAAATTACCTGTGTAGGAATACTGAAGAATCTGGGGCAGGGAGAGACTGTAAGTATCCAGGGAGAATATATGGCACATCCCGTTTACGGAGAGCAATTCAAGGTACATTCCTTTCAGGTTACGGCGCCTGAGGATAAAGAAAGTATGGAAAGATATCTGGGCTCCGGCGCGATTAAGGGGGTTGGAGCTGCACTGGCTGCGAGAATTGTGAAAAAATTCGGCGACGAAACCTTTCGGATTATAGAAGAAGAGCCGGAACGGCTTACGGAGGTTAAAGGGATAAGCGAACGAATAGCACGGGAAATTTCGGCTCAAATGGAAGAAAAAAAGGATATACGGGAAGCGATGGTATATCTGACACGATTTGGGATCGGCAATTCGCTTGCGGTTAAAATATATGAAACGTATAAATCGGGTCTTTACGGCGTTATGCAGGAGAATCCTTATCGTCTGGCGGAGGACATTCCCGGAGTGGGTTTCAAGACGGCGGATGAAATTGCTTCCCGGATCGGAATTCATACGGATTCCGATTACCGGATACGCAGCGGACTTTTGTATATGCTGCAACAGTCTGTTCAGGAAGGACATACCTGGCTTCCCAGAGAGATTTTAATGGAACGGACCGGCGAATTACTACAAGTTCCCGTGCAGGCAATCGAGCCCTTATTGTCCAATTTGATGATGGACAGGAAGGTGGTTATAAAACGAAAAGGAGAGGAAGAACAGGTTTTTGCGGCTTCTTATTATTATGCGGAACAGCATTGTGCAAAAATTTTGTCAGAATTAAACGCCTTTATCTTAAATAAAGAAGATTTCCTGCCCTGTGAAGAGGAACGGCTTATCTGCAAAATAGAAAAGTTGGCGGAAGACGAGGGAATTGAATTGGACGGACTGCAAAGGCAGGCAGTACTGGAGAGCATAAAAAACGGAGTTTTCCTTTTATCCGGCGGGCCGGGAACCGGAAAGACCACGACAATTAATACCATTATTCGTTTTTTTGCTTCGGAGGGACTTGATATTTTTCTGGCAGCGCCTACGGGAAGGGCAGCAAAACGGATGACGGAAGCCACCGGATATGAAGCGAGAACCATTCACCGGATGTTAGAGCTAAACGGGGCTTTATCGGAAGAGAACAGGAGCGGCGTCCGGTTTGAACGCAATGAAGAAAATCCTCTGGAGGCGGATGTGATTATTATAGATGAGATGTCCATGGTGGATCTGCCGCTGTTCCGGTCTTTGCTTCGCGCCGTATCGCCGGGAACACGCCTTATACTGGTAGGGGATGTGAATCAGCTGCCCAGTGTGGGACCGGGACAGATTTTGAAAGATCTGATTATGAGCCGGCGCTTTCCGGTAGTGATCCTGCAAAAAATTTTCAGACAGGCAGGAGAAAGCGATATTGTAGTTAACGCCCATAGAATCAATCATGGAGAAGATATTGCATTAAATAATAAAAGCAGGGATTTCTTCTTTCTGGAGAGAAACGATGTAAATGTTATCTATAAGCATATGATTCAGTTGATTAAAGACATGCTTCCCAAATACGTAAAAGCGGAAGTCTTCGAAATACAAGTGCTTACCCCCATGAGAAAAGGGAATCTGGGTGTGGAAGCATTAAACAAAATTTTACAGCAATATTTGAATCCGCCTTCGCCGGACAAAAAAGAATATATGGCAGGCGGTATGGTTTACCGCGAGGGCGATAAGGTGATGCAGATACGAAACAATTACCAGCTGGAATGGGAGGTTGTAAGCAGATACGGAATTCCGGTAGACAAAGGGATGGGGGTCTTTAACGGGGATATGGGTATAATCCTGGAGATTCAGGAATATACATCTTCACTGGTAGTGGAATTTGATGAAAGCAGACGGGTTACTTATGCATTTTCACAGCTGGATGAATTGGAACATGCCTATGCGATTACCATTCACAAATCGCAGGGAAGCGAATATAAGGCTGTTGTAATGCCTCTTCTTACCGGTCCGGGTCTTTTGTTTAACCGGAATTTGCTATATACGGCGGTAACCCGCGCCAGAAATTGTGTTACGATTCTGGGAAGCAGTGAAACCGTGCGGAATATGATCCGAAATGAAAGAGAACATAAACGGTATACCGCATTGCTGGATAGAATTGAGGAATGTAATGTCTAAGGGGGAGTTTTATGAATTATATTAAGGAATTATTATTTCCGCTAAGATGTCCCGTGTGCGATGGGATTGTCGGATTTCGGAAACGGGGAGTCTGCGAAAAGTGCGAAGGAAAACTGGTTCCTGTCGGGGAACCATGGTGCTGCAGATGCGGCAAACCCCTGCGGCAGGAAGAACGGGAATTTTGTTATGACTGCACAAAAAAGAAGCATTATTACAGAAGAGGGCGAGCCGTATTTACCTACGACAGCGCCGCGCAATCGATTTATCGTTTTAAATACGGAAGACGGCAGGAGTATTCGGATTTTTACGGAAAAGCGGCGGCGGATCTGCTGGCGGATGAGAAAGAACTGAAAAAAGCGGAAGTGCTGGTTCCCGTGCCCTTACATGCATCCCGGATGCGGCAGAGAGGGTATAATCAGGCGGCCTTGTTTGCAAGGGCTCTGGGAAAGGAGTGGGGGATTCCGGTAAGGGAAGATTTGGTTGTACGCGGCAGGGACACACAGCCGTTGAAGCAATTAAATCCCGCTCAAAGACAAAATAATTTGAAAAGGGCTTTTAAAATAATTCAAAATGATGTAAAATTAAATACGATTATAATTGTTGATGATATTTATACGACGGGCAGCACCATTGATGCGATATCCATGGAATTTTCCAGACATGGGGTGCATACGGTTTATTTTATAACGCTCGCCGTCGGAAAGGGAATATAAGCCGGCCGGAAGCGTGGGAATTTCCGGAAAGGCAGAAAAGGAGAAAATTATGAACGTAAGAAATTGTAGAAAATGCGGCAGACTTTTTAACTATGTATCCGGTCCTTTTGTCTGTCCCAGGTGCAGGCAAGATATGGAAAATAAATTTCAGGAAGTGAAAACGTATATACGTGAACATCCGGGTATAGGGGTACAGCAGCTTTCGGAAGCCTGTGAAGTGGAAACCAATCAGATTTATCAGTGGCTGAGAGAGGAGAGGCTGGAGCTGACAGCCGATTCCGCAGTCGGACTGAACTGTGAGAATTGCGGGAAAGCTATTAAAAGCGGCCGGTATTGTGAAAACTGCAAGCATGATATGGCGGCCGATTTTAAAAAGGCAATTGGCAAAACAGGTTCTGTTGCGGCTCCGGTAAAAAAAGACAACAGTTCCAAAATGCGTTTTCTGGAACGTGAATAGTAAATAGGAGAGTTTTCATGTTAAATGAAGAACGAGTAATACTGATGACCCGGATGGCATCCTATGAAAATGGGGAAGGCAGGGGCAATATGAGCATCGGCAATTATTTCCGAAGCGATTATATAGGAAAAGAAGTGCTGAAGGCGGTTATTTGCGCCACGATATCCTTCGGATTATGTTTTGCGCTTTATTTGTTTTATGATTTTGAAGGATTTATGCTGAATATATATAAAATGGATCTGCTGCAGTTTGTGAAAAATATACTTATCCTGTATGCTGTTGTTGTGGTTATATACGGAGTTATATCCTATATTATATTTTCGATACGTTATAAAAGGGCTAAAAAGAGCCTGAAGAAGTACTATAATAATTTGAGAAAGTTATCCGGCCTGTACGATTAAGACAGGATGATTTTCGAAAGGATTAAGAATGACCAGTTTACTTGTATTTAAAGAATACCTCAAAAAGTTTTATGGGAGTTATGAGGTTTTTATTACGCCGATTCTTAAATTTTTGCTGGCCGGGTTGTCTTTGTTGGTTATTAATACGAGCCTCGGGTTTATGGAAAAAATTAACAATGCTGCAATTTTACTGATTGCGGCGTTAATGTGTTCTTTTCTTCCGGTTGGATTCATTTTGTTTTTTGCGGCGCTCTTCATTTTACTGCATCTGTACGCCCTGGCTCTGGAAGTGGCGGTTGTAGCCCTGGCATTGTTTATGGTGATGTTTTTGATGTATTTCCGGTTTAGCCCCAAGGATACGCTGGTAGTGCTGTTAACGCCCATTTGTTTTATGCTGCGTATTCCTTATGTGATGCCGATCGCAATGGGACTGGTCGGAACACCTGCGTCTGCGGTGTCTGTAAGCTGCGGAACGATTGTTTATTATCTGGTTTCCTATGTCAGCGGCAATGCGACTACATTAAGCGCTATGGATGCAGGCGAGGCATCTGCAAGATTTCGAATGGTTATAGACAGTATGCTTGGAAGCAAGGGTATGCTGGTTACGGTAGCGGCATTTGCAATTACCGTTATTGTAGTTTATACCATCCGCAGAATGTCAATAGATCATTCTTGGACTATAGCTATGATAGGAGGAGCGATTATCAATATGGTAATTCTTCTTCTGGGAGATTTGATTTATGACACCAAAGTTTCCGTTATAGGCGTTATGTTTGGTACGGCGGTTTCCGTACTTTTAGCAAAGGTACTCCAGTTTTTTGTATTAAATTTAGATTACAGCAGAACGGAAAAGGTACAATTTGAAGACGATGAATATTATTATTATGTGAAAGCGGTGCCGAAGATTACCGTTTCGACACCTACTAAAACAGTAAAGAAGATCAATACGCAGCGGCATAGTGTGTCCTCACAGAACAGAGGAGGTACCCGCAGCACGGGGACCAGAGGAGCGGGCCGGACGCGGAGTTATGATCAGGAATGATAAAGCAGATGGGAATGTAGCAGATGGAGCAGCTGACCGCAGAGGTAACAGAATTTATAGGAAGCATTCGTTTCCCCTTAAAAATTGGTGTGACGGATATTTTAGAGATATTAATTATCTCCTATTTTGTGTACCATATTATTGTGTGGGTTAAAAATACCAGGGCATGGGTGTTAATGAAAGGTCTACTGGTTATTTTTCTTTTTATGCTGCTGGCTATTATTTTTAAAATGCAGACAATTCAGTGGATTGCAAGAAACGTCCTGGGATTTGCCGTTACCGCTTTAATCGTTATTATGCAGCCGGAACTGCGGAAGGCGCTGGAAGAACTGGGCAAGAAAAATCTGTTGTATTCCGTACTTCCCTTTGAATCCGCAAAAAGGGAAGACACCCTGATGTCTGATAAGACCGTACAGGAGATCGTAAAAGCCTGTGTGGAGATGGGGAAGGCTAAGACAGGGGCGCTGATTGTAATTGCGCAGAAGCAGTCTTTGAATGAGTATGAGAGAACGGGAATCGATGTGGATGCAATTGTAACCAGCCAGCTTTTAATCAATATCTTTGAGCATAATACGCCGTTACATGACGGTGCGGTTGTGATCAACGGCAACCGGGTAACTTCGGCAACCTGTTATCTCCCGCTGTCCGATAATATGGAGCTGAGTAAAGATCTTGGAACCAGGCACAGGGCCGGCGTCGGAATTTCCGAGGCAACGGATTCACTGACCTTGATTGTTTCAGAAGAAACCGGAAAAATCAGCGCGGCATACGATGGAAAATTGGAGAGAGGATTAAGCGCGGAACGTTTAACACAAAGGCTTTCCGGCTTTAAGAATAAGGAACCGGAAGAAGAAAAGGCACATATAAAAGTAAAAATAGAAAAACGTATCAAGCGAAAGGGGAAGAGTCAGGTATGAAGAAAAAGCTGTTGAGTAACTGGCCGTTAAAGATAGCTTCCCTTTTGTTTGCGTTCTGTCTCTGGTTAATCGTAATTAATGTGGAAGATCCGACCAATACGCAGACCTTTACCAATGTCTCCGTCAAATTCGAAAATACGGAGATATTAACGGAACAGAATTTAATTTATGAAGTTCTTGAAAACACGGATTTAGTAAAAAGTATTACGGTTTATGGGCCAAGAAGCGTAGTGGCGCAGTTAAAAGACGAGGATATCATTGCAAAAGCAGATTTTAATAAACTGACCGATGATAACACCATACCGATTGAATTTTACACTACCAGCAGATATAACGCGGATATTACCAGAATCCGCGGCAGTATTAACACCGTAAAATTAAATATCGAGAATGAGAAAACAATCCGCCTTATACTGCATGTGAATGCGGTGGGGGAAGTGGCGGAAGGATATATGCTGGGAAATATGATTCCGGATCAGAACCAGATTATTGTTGTGGGAGCCGAATCGGTAATTAATACTATTGACAAAGCAGTTGCAGAAGTGGATGTAACGGATGCGACGGCAGGGATTGCAACTTATGCGGATGTTAAGCTTTACGATAAGGAAGGAAATCTGGTGCAATCCGATGCCATTAAGCAAAGGGTGACCTCCGTAAGGGTTGCCGTCGAGGTGTTGGCAACCAAAAGTGTACCGCTTTCCTATACGGTAATGGGGACTCCTGCCAACGGATATATGGCTACCGGTGAGGTTGTGAGTGATCCGGCCGCAGTATTGCTTGCCGGCGCCAGCAGTGTACTGAATAATATCAGCCGTATTGAAATACCGGCTGAGGAACTCAATATCACCGGGCAGAGTGAAAATATGATAACCATTGTCAATATAAAGGATTATCTGCCGGGTAATGTTAGTCTGGCAGACAGCGGCTTTAATGGCAGGGCTGCCGTAACGGTTTATATAGAACCTACGATTACCAGAACTTTCCGTATTAATTCCAACCAGGTAAAGGTATCCAATGTACCGGATGGATTTACGGCAGCTTTTGAGAACGATAAAGAATTATTGGAAATTGTATTGACCGGATTGACAACTACAATCAATCAAATTAACGCTGACGACATAATCGGCTATGTCGATATGCGGGATGTAAAAGAAGAGGGGAATATTACAAGGTGGAGAAAAGGGACTTATGAGACCACCGTGCAGTTTACTTTCCCGGAGGATATCAAGACGGAACAGCCTGCCAAAGTAGGAATTGTTTTGGAAGAAGTGGAGGAATAAAGCAAATGGGACGTTTATTTGGAACGGATGGTGTCAGAGGCGTAGCGAATGAGGAATTGACACCTGTGCTTGCAATGCAGCTAGGGCAGGCAGGCGCATTTGTATTGACAAAAGAAAACCAGCATAAACCAACGATTATGGTTGGGTGTGATACCCGAATTTCCGGGGATATGCTGGCAAACGCGCTAATGGCGGGAGCATGTTCCGTAGGGGCAAACTGTATTTATGTAGGTGTTGTTCCTACTCCGGCGATTGCATATCTTACGAAGAAATATAAGGTTGATGCCGGCGTCGTTATTTCTGCTTCGCATAATCCGGTTGAGTTTAACGGAATTAAATTTTTTGACGGAAACGGATTCAAACTTCCTGATGCTTTGGAAGATGAGATAGAAGAATTAATAAAAAGTGATATGCATGGTATTAAATTTCCTACGGGATCCCGTGTCGGGAAGATAAAATACCGCAATGATGCGAGAGAAGAATATATCAATCATGCCATTCAATCTGTTAACGTTGACTTAAGCGGATTAAAAGTCGTGGTGGACTGTGCGGAGGGAGCCTCTTTTTATACTTCCGTGGAAGCGTTGAAAGAGCTGGGAGCCAATGTGGTAGCCATACATAATAATCCTGACGGTACGAATATTAACGCAAACTGCGGTTCCACCCATCCGGAAGAACTGCAGGCAAGGGTAGTATACGAAAAGGCAGATATCGGCCTTGCTTTTGACGGCGATGCAGACCGCTTAATGGCCGTGGATGAATTGGGCAATCTGATAAACGGCGATCAGCTTATGGCGATTGTGGGTAATTATATGAAGAATCAGGGATTGCTGAAAAACAATACCATTGTTGCCACCGTTATGAGCAATCTCGGATTTTTTATGATGGCAGAGCAAAACGATATTATGGTTGAGCAGACAAAAGTCGGAGACCGTTACGTATTGGAACGCATGCGGGAAATCGGCGCCAGCTTGGGCGGAGAACAGTCGGGGCACGTTATTTTTCTGGATGAGAATACGACGGGAGACGGCCTGCTGAGCGCACTCCATTTACTTCAGGTAATGGTTGAAACGAAGGAAAGTTTGTCAGAATTGTCTGGCATTATGGAAATGATGCCGCAGGCACAGGCAGGCGCGAAGGTAGCCAATCATAAAAAAGAAAGATATCTGGATTATCCGGAAATTGCCAATGCCATTGCGGAAGTTTCGGAACGCTTCCAGGGCGAGGGCAGAGTTCTGATTCGCCCGTCGGGAACGGAACCTCTGGTAAGGGTTATGATTGAAGGAAAAGATCAGAAGCAAATTGATGAAGAAGCAAAGCGTCTGGCAAACTTGATTCAGGATATCATGTTCTAGAATGTCGGTGGATATTGCTATGATTAATTAATCAGGCGATTGTAAGAAAATACTTGGCATGTTTTGGAAATAGTGATATAGTTAAAACAGCGCGTAAGGTTTCGGTTGGGAAAATGCGGTAAAGACAGATAAGAAATGGGAGGGAGAGCACCATGGTAAGCCAGAAGGTAGTAATTAAGAACCCTACAGGACTACACCTGAGACCGGCAGGTATTCTATGTAAGGAAGCAATGCAGTTTAAGTCATTGATTACGTTTACGTTCAGAGAGAATACGGCTAATGCAAAAAGTGTCTTGAGCGTCTTGGGTGCATGCGTAAAGTGCGGTGATGAGATTGAATTCACCTGCGACGGCGAGGATGAACAGGAAGCGCTAAAGAGTCTTGTTGCAGCGATTGAGAACGGTCTCGGAGAATAACTCCGGATACAGGAGCAATTAACAGCCCATCTTGGACGGATGGGCTGATTTTATGTAGAAAAGGTGAGGTGTTATTATGTTAAATTATAAGAGATACAAAAAGAATCCGGTGGTAAGCTATCCGGAAAGACAATGGCCCGGCAAAGAAATAGAAAAGGCTCCGGTATGGTGCAGCGTGGATTTACGGGACGGTAATCAGGCCCTGATCGATCCCATGGTGGTACAGGAAAAAATCGAGATGTTCCAATATCTCATCCGTCTGGGATTTAAGGAAATTGAAGTGGGATTTCCGGCAGCCAGCCAGATCGAATTCGACTTTTTGCGTCAGTTAATTGACCGCAGGATGATTCCCGAGGATGTAAAAGTACAGGTATTGACGCAGTGTCGTGAAGAATTGATTGACCGTACTTTCGAAGCGATCGAGGGATGCAGCCAGGCCATTGTACATATTTACAATTCCACTTCTACCCTGCAAAGGGACGTAGTGTTTGGGATGGACCGCGAGCATATTAAAGAGATCGCGGTGCGCGGAACAAACATGGTGAAGGAACGTGCGAATAATTTTCCGGGTAAAATTATCCTGGAGTATTCTCCGGAAAGCTTTACCGGAACGGAACTTGACTTTGCGCTGGATATCTGTACTGCGGTACAGGAAGCATGGGGCGCCGACAAAGAAAATCCTATCATTATAAATCTGCCTTCTACCGTAGAAATGAATACGCCCAACGTATATGCGGATCAGATCGAATGGATGAACCGCCATTTTAAAAACCGTGACAGCATTATCCTGAGTGTGCATCCCCACAATGACAGGGGAACCGGCGTGGCAAGTACCGAGCTTGCGTTGCTTGCCGGGGCGGAACGGGTGGAAGGCACCCTGTTTGGCAATGGGGAACGTACCGGTAATGTTGACATCATGAACGTGGCCTATAATATGTTTTCACAGGGAATTAATCCTGAATTGAATCTGGAACATATTAACGAAATTATAGAGATTTATGAGAGATGCTGTAAGATACCAATTCATCCCCGGCATCCCTACGCGGGCAAATTGGTTTTTACCGCATTTTCCGGTTCCCATCAGGATGCAATCAATAAAGGGGTAAAAGCTATGCGGGAGCGCGGCAATGAGCACTGGGAGGTGCCTTATCTTCCGATTGATCCTTCCGATATCGGAAGAGAATATGAACCGATTGTCAGAATTAATTCCCAGTCCGGCAAGGGCGGCGTAGCCTTTATTATGGACACGTATTTTGGATTTAAGCTTCCCAAAGGCATGCATAAAGAGTTTGCCAATGTAATTCAAAGCATATCCGAGAAACAGGGAGAAGTTGCGCCGGATCAGATTATGGATGCCTTTCGTGAGGAATACCTCGATAAAAAGGAACCGATTCACTTCCGCAAACTGCATGTTGTGGATTTAAGCGGCGAGACCGAGAGCCGGTTTGACACGAAAGTGACCGTTATTTATACGGATCATGGCGCAGAAAAGTCCTTTGAGGCTGTAGGAAACGGACCCATTGACGCCGCCAAGAGGGGACTTGCGGAAACTTTTGAACTGGATATTAAGATCCTGGATTATGAGGAGCATGCTTTACAGAGCGGTTCCAATTCCCAGGCGGCGGCTTATATCCATTTGCTGGATGTAGACAGCGGAAAAGTTACCTACGGCGTAGGTGTAAGCTCTAATATTACAAGAGCCTCGGTACGGGCAATTTTCTCGGCTGTAAATCGTCTGGGACTGGGCGAAAAGAAATAGGAACGGAGGTGCAGGAAGATGGGACTGCCATGGATTCCGACGCCGCAGCGGTGTGTGCTTTTTGCCTGTTCCGCTCAGATCGGCCGCCATACGCCGGTCGTTCTGCAAATGCCGGCTTATGACCGCCGTTTGGAGCAGGCCGCCCGGCAATTGTTTTCGGAGGTTGCAATTTCTACGGGAGATTTTGCCCTGTATTCGGTGGGGATCGGCGCGCCTGATTATGATTTGCAGCGGCCGGAAGGTTATTTTCTTTCCATTCGTTATGATACGGTACAGATTTCATCACAGGATGCGGTCGGCTTGTTTTACGGTATACAGACTTTAGGCCAGTGGTTCCGTATGCGGGAGCGTCCTTCCCTGGAAATCTGCGACTGGCCGGATCTGGCGCTTCGAAGCGACTATCTGGATATGCGGGGGCTGTATCCTAAATTTGAAAATCTTCTTAAGTATGTAAAAGAATTGGCACAATACAAAATAAATACGCTTGTTGTAGAGTACGAAGATAAGCTTCCGAGGAGTAACAGGGAATTGTGTCATCCTACACAGTGCTGGAGTGTTGAACAGCACAGGCTTTTTCTTAAGACGGCTTCGGATTATTTTATCGATGTGATTCCTCTGCAGCAGACCTTCGGACATTTGGAGTATGTACTGAAGCTGCCGGAATACCGTCATCTTCGTGAGACGCCGGATACGCCCGGGGAAATGTGTCCTCTGCGGGTAGGAGCGGCAGAACTGGCGGAGAAGCTTTTAGAAGAAACGGCGCTTTTGCATCCGGAAAGCAGGTATCTCCATTTGGGGTGCGACGAAGTGTGGAGTCTTGGAAAAAGTGCGGAATGTCGGGAAAGCGGAAAGAGCCGTGGGAAAATAGCTGCTGAGTATATTAACAGACTGGCTGAAAAAACGGTTTCCCTTGGGAAAATTCCAATTGTCTGGCATGATATGCTGGCGGAAGGAAGCGATGCGGAGCTGGAGGGATTGAACCGAAACCTGCTTGTCGCCGTCTGGTTATACAGTCCGGAAGCTGTCAATGCACAGGCGCTTTCTCTTATGGAACGTTTTCATGCGCTGGGCGTGCGTACTCTGCCCTGCAGCTCCGTAAGGGCAAGCGATATGAAAGCGGATCAAAATTATCCTCAGATTGAACAGCGTCTCCGCAATGTGGACGCATGGGCGGAAATGATCCAAAACAGCCGGTGCATCGGGATGATCAATACCAACTGGTGCAGTACATTTTCCCTGGGCAATCCTTACGGACTTTTTGAGACCAGCCGTTATCCCGCATTTTATGCCGCGGGGCGGTGCTGGAATTTGAAAGCGGGGACGGAAGACTTTCTGGAACGTTTCCTGACAGTATTTCACGGCGTGCCCGACCCGGCTTTAAGCGGGGGAGCGGAACGCAGGTATGATTACTACAAAACAGTTTCCGGTTTTCTTTCCTGTATGGATCGAAATCAGGACACGGCAGCGCTGATTGATATTATGAGACGTTTTGAATATGCCGCGCCCGTAAACTATACGGTATTCCGCGGTAATCTTTTTCCGGAGAGTGAAGTGGAGCTTTCATGCCTGAAAGAGAGGGCACTGAAAGATTACCGTAATCTGGGCATGGTCAGGCAGGAATTAAAACAGATCCTTTCGAAGCTTCTGGATCCTGAAATGGCCGAGTTATTTCTGGAGTCCCGGGATTATCCGAACCGATTGTTCCAAAAAGAACTGGAGCGGATTTTGGGAATTTCCCTGGATGTTTCAGGTGATTTTGTGTAACCGGACCGCGCGGGAATAAAGTATTCCGCCGTTTTATCCGATATATACGATATACGTGAAAAGGATTTTGCGTGAAAAGATCAAGGAGGAAAAAGTATGGGAACGATATCGCAGATTGAAAACAGTGTGCAGACAGGCGAAGTATACGAAACCCAGTCCGCAAAAAAGAAACCGGTTAATTATGGCAAAACGGTTGGAAGGCCGGAACTTAGTGAAAAAGCACAAAAGTATTATGAAGAATTGAAAAAGAAATATTCCAACATGGATTTTGTGCTTGTAAGCAGTGATATGAAAGAGGCCGCGAAAGCGCAGGCCGGGAGTTTTGCCAATCCGCACAGACTTGTTGTACTCATCGATGAAGAAAAAGTTGAGAGAATGGCATCGGATGAGAATTTCCGCAAGCAGTATGAAGCGGTTATCAGTAATGCGGCAGTAAAGCTTCCGCAGATGCAGAAGAGCCTTGCCAACAATTCCAGCGTGAAAGCCTTTGGAATGCAGATTGATGACGGCGGCAACGCTTCGTTCTTTGCGGTAGTTGATAAGTCTCTTGCAATGCAGAGAGATATGATTAAGAAAGGCGCCGCCAGAAAAGCGGAACAGAAAAAACAGGCGGAAAAGAAACAGGCCCAAAAAGCGGCGGAAGAAAAGAGCGAGCAAAAACGGGCGGAGAAAGAAAAGGATCTGGTTACGGTTAGCGCTTCCTCTATCGACGAACTGCTTCGTAAAATTGACGACATTCTTTTTGAGGCCAGAAGTGATTACGCACAGACGGAGGAGGAAAAGAAAGTCGGACAGAATTTTAATTTCTGGTGCTGATATCCCTGGCAAGAGAAGATAGTATACTCTGAAATAAAAAAGGCTGATATACTTTGGGATTCCATTGTATATCAGTCTTTTAATTTTCTTACAGGAAATATTTATTGAAAACGCGGTGTCGTACCGTCCTGAACAATAGCAATATAAGTTTTGCCGGTATTAAGCTGCACCTCGTTGCCCTGCATATCATAATAACGTGTGGGTCCGTAATCACTGGTTTTTTCCCATCTTACGGGAATCGCTTTTCCTTTGGTTACAAAATATCCGGTGTGTGTCGTATCATGCATCCGGAAAGCCAGATATTTTTCGTCACGTTTTTCCCAATAAGCCGACTGGATAATAATATTACTGAATGTTAACTGCTGTCCGTTGGCCGCGTCTATCTGGGATTCACCATATAAGGATTTGTAATATAAACCGTCCGCTTCGTTATATTCCAAAAAAGATTTGGAAATGGGATAACAGTCGGATAAATCAACTACGCTTGCGTTTACTGCATCCGATGCATCTGCCAGGGTATTGGTTCCCGAAGCAAACTGGAAATGATCCGGCTGATAATATTCGCTCCTGTGAGTTGACGGATATCCAAGGGAATCCATGGCTTTTTGAACCGATTCGGCGCTTACGTAAGCGTTATGCGGCGACGCTTTGTCCTTGGTCCGGAAAAATGCGCCCGCGCCCGGTGCGGTAGTTTCTTTTGTGCCGTCGGAGTAAGTACCGGAAATATTCTGTATATCTCCCTTTTTGATACGCTCTCTCATATAATATACGCCGCCGAAATGAATTAAAACAGGGTCCCATTCGCATGCCATATATAAATAATAGTCGCGGCAGCTGCGGACATTGCCTATTTTTTCAAGATTCTGCCAATTGTCAATAACGGCCATCTGCCGGGAAATATTTCCCTCTTCCATACATTCATAAAGGATGTCGGCCTGACCAATTCCATATTGAGGCTGCGCGCCTTTATCGGTAGGCATCATCACGGCAATGGGTCTGGCGTCAGCCTGTTCCTGTGAGATCCATTCATTCGTCAGTTTGCTTCTGACCATTCCCTCCGCAGGAGGAGTATTGTCATCTGCATCGGTAATACCGGGATCTTCCGCTTCTTTGGAAGAAGTTTCATCTTCCTGGGGGGTATCTACATTGGGTATAATAGGATCCTCCGGCACGTCATCTTTTTTTCCGCAGCCGTACAACGTGGAAACGGAAAGAATGATAACGAGAAATAAAACTAGTGCCCGCTTCATAAAAAGTCCTCACTTTCGTATTACATTCAAAATCCTGCGACAAGAATCGCTCATATTTTTCAGTATAACACAAAATATGCCCAACGTCATTAAGAAACTATTAATTTTTAGAAAGTAGGAATAACTGGACGAGATATGTGATAAGTGCAAAGTAACAGAGTGGGTAAGGAGTACTTCAAATCAAAAAAACCCCGGCGAACCGGGGCGGGTAAATATTACTAACGGTGAGAAGGACAAGGACCCCAATTAGGGTGATTCTGTTGAGTGCCGCACACCTGACAATGATATGGATTGTTACTATCGTATGAGTAACACAAAGAACAGCGAACAAAAGGTGTCGCTGCTTTACAGGAAGGACACCATCCCGCTGTTCTCGCGGAATTAGCAACACTAACCGATAAAGAGCTGCCCAATAGTAATATACTGCTGAATACAATAGCTATAACCTTTTTAGTTCTTTTCATAGACAATTCTCCTTTTCTTGTTAATAAAATAAAATAATTGTAATTAAATTATACTATAAGAAGTAATATATAACAATTATAAAACTAAACAAAAAAGGCGAATTAAATCTGTGAAAAATGCAAAGCAGCGGATGAAGAGAGACAGCAGTTCTGCCAGAAGAACAGTTTTGGGCGGCAGTAACCCCGGTGCCGCCCAATAGAACCCTTTTACGTATTTTATTGTATCATAATACCGTAAAAACAAAATGGATAGTATTGTCATTTATATGATGATCTTGCCGAACTTACGCCAAAACATTGAGGCAGAGAAAGAATAGGCGCACAGATCAAAGCTGAGGTAGACAAATTAATGAATAATGTGCCTGCCAGGATCCAGAGAATTATAAAATATAAGTTTTTCGAAAGATTAAGCTGGGAATCAATAGCACTGCGGATGGGCAGAACTGCCACGGCGGACAGCGTCAGGATGAAACTGGAAAGATTTTCTCCTATGTATATTGTATTTGGAAACACTCGAATTTGATCTGGGTGTTTCTTTTTGTCATAATTTAATGTATGATAAAAGAAAATATAATTAGGAGGATTGATTTTAAAATGATACAGATACTGACATATAGTGGCAAAGAGAATGAATTTAAAGGAAAGGATATTGTATTGAATAGTATTCATGACGCAAGGTCATTGGATGAATTTGATATAAATATTATTAGTTTAACGGACAAAGCAATGTGGAAGTATACGGGAACTGCATTGGATGGCATTAATAATGTGGCAGATTTGAAAAGCATGAGGACAATGCTTTTTTATAGCAAAAAATCGATTAATATTATAATATTACCCTCAAATTTGGAATATCAATATGACTATGATTCTTATGGAAGCCACAAGTATAGAGGACAACGCGAATTGAAAAATATGATCAAGGATATGGGAGTGATATTGTCAAATTTACACAGTTCATTTAATGATATAAGAATTGTGTATGAAAAGACAGTTACTAAAATTAATGGTGAGTGTATCAATGCATCTTTTTATTTTGGGGATATTAAAGATGCTTTATTAGTATCTGATAAAAGTAATAAACCAACGGTATTTCGGCAAAAAAATGTGATTTTTTCAACTTTAGATTTGCATAATTATGAACAAGTTATTAACTTTTTAAAAGCAGTGGACCTGTTTTATCAGGAGCAGACAACTCCTGAATGGATGGAGGAAATAAAAATGTTTGATGATACTCAGCAACTTATGATTATTGAAAGAAATAATCAGGTTATCGAAGAGGCCAACGAGAATATATCAAGTGCCATGGAAAAGATAAATAAGAATAGCGAATATAAGTCCATCTTATATACTAATGGGGAGGAATTAGTGAATGTGGTATTTGAAATTTTGGAAAGTATGTTGGGATGTGATTTATCACAGTTTGAGGATAAAAAGAAAGAAGATTTTCTTTTTGAAAAAAATGGACTTGTTTTTATTGGGGAAATTAAAGGCGTCAATCATAATGTGAAGAGTGAAAATATTTCTCAACTAGATGTACATTACCAGGGATACTTAGAGGAAAATGAAGAGAGAGATCAAGGGAATGTCAAAGCAATTCTGGTGATGAATCATCAGAAAAATAAAGCTTTGGATATGAGGGAACCGGTACATGAAAAGCAGATTAATTTAGCAAAAAGGAATGGCAGCCTTATTGTTGAAACAATAACCCTTTTAAAGTTGTTTGAAAGATATATAGCTGGAAATATAACTCGGGAAGAATGTTTGGAATTGTTGAAAACAAATATAGGATTATTAGAAATATAGGAGATAGCATAGGCTGTCTCTTTTAATTTTCCAAAACAAATGATTAAGAGGTGAATAGGAATGACCAAGAAACAACCCCAATTTGTAAAAGAATATATGATTGACCTAAGTGCCACGCAAGCAGCCATACGAGCAGGATATTCCCCAAATACCTTAGCAGAACAGACATCAAGGATGTTAATAAATGTTAACATTTCAAAAGCTATATCGCAAGTGAGCGACAAAATCAAGAGTATGCTGAAAAATGAGATACGGCAGATGTAAAAAAGCGATAACGGAAACAGGCCGGGATTCAGAAATGCGCTGGCTCCCGGCTTGTAAAATCAGGAGGTTTATGGTAGTATGGAGATACGAAAACGGAAGGGAAAGCAGGTGGGAAGATTGACAGTGACGGAACAGATAGACCAGAAACATCAGGAAGATTTACAGAGGCTAAGAGGTTT
>CAJUNP010000030.1 GCA_910587935.1 uncultured Lachnospiraceae bacterium | reverse complement strand
GCAAAGTTTCAAAAAGGGCTTCCCGATTTCTCGGAAAGCCCCATAAAATCTAGCTATTTTACTAATGAATTCGCAAGAATTCTATTTACTCAATAATCGTAGCCACACGACCAGAACCTACTGTCCTACCACCCTCACGGATAGCGAACGTAAGACCCTGCTCCATAGCGATAGGATGAATCAATTCAATTGACATCTCTACGTTATCACCAGGCATGCACATCTCTGTGCCTTCAGGTAATTTACATACACCAGTTACGTCAGTTGTACGGAAATAGAACTGAGGTCTGTAGTTGTTGAAGAAAGGAGTATGACGTCCACCTTCATCTTTGGTTAATACGTATACCTGAGCGGTAAACTTGGTATGGCAGGTAACAGATCCGGGTTTAGCGAGAACCTGTCCTCTTTCGATATCGGTTCTTGCAACACCACGAAGAAGTGCACCGATATTATCACCAGCCTGACCTTCATCAAGCAGCTTACGGAACATTTCGATACCGGTAACAACGGTCTTCTTGGTCTCTTCCTTAATACCAACGATCTCAACTTCTTCATTAACATGAAGAACACCACGCTCTACTCTACCGGTAGCAACAGTACCACGTCCTGTAATGGTAAATACATCCTCTACAGGCATCAGGAACGGCTGGTCAGTTGCACGTACCGGATCGGGAACATATTCGTCAACGGTCTTCATAAGCTCAAGAATCTTGTCTCCCCACTCGCTGTTAGGATCTTCCAGAGCCTTTAACGCAGAACCCTTAATGATAGGGCAGTCTGTGAACTCGTACTCTTCAAGCTGCTCAGTGATCTCCATCTCTACTAATTCAAGAAGCTCAGGATCATCAACCATATCGCATTTGTTCATGAAAACTACAATATAAGGTACGCCTACCTGACGGGAAAGAAGGATATGCTCTTTGGTCTGAGCCATAACGCCGTCGGTAGCAGCTACTACAAGGATAGCGCCATCCATCTGAGCAGCACCGGTAATCATGTTCTTTACATAGTCAGCATGTCCCGGGCAGTCAACGTGTGCATAATGTCTATTCTCTGTCTCGTACTCTACGTGCGCGGTAGAAATAGTAATACCACGCTCTCTCTCTTCGGGAGCTTTATCGATCATATCGAATGCTACAGCCTCACCGGTACCAAGTCTTACATTAAGAGTCTTGGTAATAGCTGCTGTTAAAGTGGTTTTACCATGGTCAACGTGACCGATGGTACCAATGTTACAATGCGGCTTTGTTCTTTCAAATTTAGCTTTAGCCATTTTTTATAGTCCTCCTTAAAATGAATCGATTCTAAAATTACTCGGTTATTCTGATTATATTAAATAATCACCAGTTTTTCAAGCATTATTTGGCTTTCGCTGCCAAAACTTTTTCCTGTACGTTCTTCGGTACCTGCTCGTATTTTTCAAAGAACATGGAGTAGTTACCGCGTCCCTGTGTCTTGGAACGTAAGTCGGTGGAATATCCGAACATCTCGGCAAGAGGAACGAATGCCCTTACCATTTTGCCTCCGCCGATATCGTCCATACCTTCGATACGTCCGCGGCGTGAATTGATATCACCGATAACATCGCCCATATATTCTTCCGGCATGGTTACTTCTACTTTCATGATCGGCTCCATAAGCACCGGCGCCGCTTTCTGCATTGCTTCCTTAAATGCAAGGGAGCCTGCAATGTGGAACGCCATCTCAGAAGAGTCAACTTCATGGTAAGAACCGTCATATACGTTAGCGTAAACGCCGACTACCGGGAATCCGCCCAGAATACCTGCACGGGTAGCTTCCTCAATACCTTCGCCGACTGCGGGAATATATTCTTTGGGAATAGCGCCGCCCACAACGCTGGATTCAAATTTGTAGAGCTGTTCGCCGTTGGGGTCCATAGGCTCAAATTTAACTTTACAATGACCATACTGTCCACGACCGCCGGACTGTTTTGCATACTTGCTGTCAACTTCCACGGCCTTGGTAATTGCTTCTTTATAGGCAACCTGAGGCGCGCCTACGTTAGCCTCTACTTTAAATTCGCGAAGGAGACGGTCAACAATAATCTCCAGATGCAGCTCGCCCATACCTGCGATAATGGTCTGACCCGTTTCCGAATTGGTATGCGCACGGAAAGTAGGATCTTCTTCCGCAAGCTTTGCCAACGCCTCACCCATTTTGCCCTGTCCGGCTTTCGTTTTAGGCTCAATTGCCAGCTCAATTACAGGCTCCGGGAATTCCATGGATTCCAGAATTACGGGATGCTGCTCATCACAGATCGTATCGCCGGTCGTCGTGAACTTAAATCCCACCGCTGCCGCAATATCTCCGGAATATACTTTATCCAGTTCCGCTCTCTTATTGGCATGCATCTGCAGGATACGTCCCACACGCTCCTTTTTGTCTTTTGTGGCATTCAGCACATAAGAACCGGAGTTAACCGTACCGGAATATACACGGAAAAACGCAAGCTTACCTACAAAAGGATCAGCCATAATCTTAAACGCAAGCGCGGAAAAAGGCTCTTCATCGGAAGAATGTCTTTCCACTTCATTGCCGTCCAGATCGGTACCCTTAATTGCAGGGATATCGGTAGGAGCAGGCATAAACTCAAGAACTGCATCCAAAAGCTTCTGTACGCCTCTGTTGCGGTAAGCAGAACCGCAGCAAACCGGCACTGCCGTACATTCGCAGGTCGCTTTTCTTAATACTTTCTTTAAATCCTCTATGGAAGGCTCTTCCCCTTCCAGATACTGCATCATCAAATCGTCGTCCAACTCGCAGATCTTCTCAATCAGTTCGGAACGGTAAAGCTCCGCGTCATCCTTCATATCGTCCGGAATCTCTGTAACCGTAATGCTTTCGCCCTTATCATCGTTATAGATGTAAGCCTGCATTTCAAACAGATCGATAATTCCCTGGAAACTTTCTTCCTTACCAATCGGAAGCTGAAGAATAATCGCATTTTTACCGAGTCTTGTTTTAATTTGTTCTACGGCGCCGTAGAAATTTGCGCCCAGGATATCCATTTTATTAATGAATGCCATTCTGGGTACGTTATAGGTATCAGCCTGACGCCATACATTCTCTGACTGGGGTTCCACTCCGCCTTTTGCACAGAAAACGCCGACAGCGCCGTCGAGCACACGCAGGGACCGTTCCACTTCTACCGTGAAGTCAACGTGTCCGGGAGTATCAATAATGTTAATACGATGCTCCAATGCTCCTGGTTTGGGCTGCGTTTTCTCTTCCAGAGTCCAGTGACAGGTCGTAGCGGCTGATGTAATTGTAATACCTCTTTCCTGCTCCTGTTCCATCCAGTCCATGGTAGCAGTACCTTCGTGAGTATCACCAATCTTATAATTCACACCGGTATAATAAAGAATACGCTCGGTCAATGTGGTCTTACCCGCATCAATATGAGCCATAATACCGATGTTTCTGGTTCTCTCTAATGGATATTCTCTTCCAGCCAAGGTTTTTTCCTCCTAGAATCTGTAGTGTGCAAAAGCCTTATTAGCTTCAGCCATCTTGTGCATATCTTCTTTCTTCTTAACGGATGCCCCTGTATTGTTGGCAGCGTCAAGAATCTCGTTAGCCAGTCTGTCTTCCATGGTCTTCTCGCCTCTCTTACGTGAGTAGGTGGTCAGCCAGCGAAGCGCCAAAGCCTGGCGTCTGTCCGCACGTACTTCGATAGGCACCTGATAGGTAGCGCCACCGATACGTCTTGCCTTAACCTCCAGAACAGGCATGATATTGTTCATAGCCTCTTCAAAAACGTCAAGTGCAGGCTTGCCGGCTTTATTTTCAACTTTGTTAAACGCTCCGTATACAATCTTCTGGGCTACTCCTCTTTTGCCGTCTAACATGATATTGTTAATCAGCTTGGTAACCACTTTATTATTGTACAAAGGATCCGCTAACACATCTCTTTTCTGTATATGTCCTTTACGTGGCACGGTTCTTCCCTCCTTAATTATGATACTTCCGCCCGTCCGTTATGCGGACTGACTGCAGAAGCGGTTGCAATTAATTCATCGGTACTCACAAAAAGTGTTCGTGCGGTATGTCTGTAATCTCAATCCGTGTATCAATAACAGAATCCAACACTTAGTCTGTTTTGTTTGTGGCCGGTTTCCCGGTTCCGATTGTTGTAAGCCTGAGCAAAATTATTTGCCCGCTTTCGGTCTCTTAGCGCCGTATTTGGAACGAGCCTGTTTTCTGTTAGCCACGCCTGCGGTATCAAGGGTACCACGGATTACATGGTAACGGGTACCGGGTAAATCCTTAACCCTTCCGCCTCTTACCAGAACAACGCTGTGCTCCTGTAAGTTATGGCCCTCGCCGGGAATATAGCTGGTTACTTCAATTCCGTTGGAAAGACGAACTCTGGCGATCTTTCTAAGAGCTGAGTTAGGTTTTTTAGGAGTTGCTGTCTTAACAGCAGTACAAACACCTCTCTTCTGCGGTGAAGAAGCATCGGTGGATTTCTTATGAAGGGAGTTATAACCCTTCTGGAGAGCCGGTGCGGTAGACTTCTTAACAGATGTCTGACGTCCTTTTCTTACTAACTGGTTAAATGTTGGCATTCTGTTTCACCTCTTTCTTTTTATAAATAATGCTTGTTATGCGTCCGGCTTTCTTTTAAAGAATTACCGGAAACTGCCATTTTATGCATGCAGTTAACGGGCACGATAAAAAATATGCATCCGTATGCACACTAGGATAGTATACGTGCTTGCTGATGCATTGTCAATAACTTTTCGAATTTTTACCCTGACATTTTCTTTCTTTCTCATTTTCCATTACAATACTATTACAAATAATTTATATTTCTACTTTTTTTTTTGAATATCTTCCTATATAATTAGGTAATAAGCCATTTATATACGGAGACTTTCCATGCCCAAAAAACATCTTTCCGAAAAAAAATGCATATGGATTCTTTATATATTCTGTATTTGTCTTTTTGCGCTTACCGGCTGTGACGGCACACCTTCAGGAGAGAAAAATGAATCTTCTTCCCAGAGTTCTTCCGCCAAAAACGAATTTTCCGTTCCTTCGACAGACGAAGAAATTATCCCGGACACTCCCGTCGCCGCTTCGCCCTCCGTAGACGCCAAAGGAAGCCGCGATAATACGTCCGTGTGCCTGGTTCCGCAGGCCGCCGGAACGGTCGTTTATTCCAACGAGCTTGCCGCCATCGACGTTTCCAATGCCAAAGACGGATATATTTGCGCAAGATATACCGGAAGCTGCCCCAAGGTAAAACTGCAGATAAACTTCAACGGCAGCGATACTACTTATAAATATGATCTTAAAAGCGGCGGTTACGAAATCTTTCCGCTCACCTCGGGGAGCGGTACTTATTCCATAGGAATCCACGAAAACATTTCGGGAACCACCTACTCGACCTGTCTGTATGAAGATATTGCAGTTACGATTACAGATCCTTATTCCCCGTTTCTTTACCCAAACCAGTATGTAAATTTTACACAGGACAGCCTGACGGTAAAAAAAGCGGCGGAGCTTGCCGAAGCCGCTTCCAGCGATCTGGACGTCGTATCGTCCGTTTATAACTTCGTAGTCAGTTCCATTTCCTATGATTATGATAAGGCTGCCGGTATTGAAAGCGGTTATGTCTGTGATATTGACACCATCTTGCAGAAGCAGTCCGGTATTTGTCTGGACTATGCGGCCGTCATGGCCAGCATGCTCAGAAGCCAGGGAATTCCGACGCACCTGGAAGTAGGTTATGCCGGCGACGTTTATCACGCCTGGATCAGCACTTATATTCAAGATGTCGGCTGGATTAACGGCATCATTCATTTCGACGGTGAAAACTGGTCTTTAATTGATCCTACCTTTGCCGCGAATTCCAGTGAAAGCGCTCTGAAGAAATTTATCGGTGACGGCTCCAACTACACCGTAAAATATGTTTATTAAGAATCTTAAAATAAGGGAGTTCCATTATGAAAAACCAGAAATTACTGTCTAATTCCGAAATTGCATCCTTCTGCAGCCAGACCTCTATGATTTTAAACGCCGGAATTACCCCCTCCGAAGGAATGAATATTCTTCTCTCGGATACGAAAGACCCCAAAGGCAGGGAAATCATTGAAAAAGCGCTTACAGCCTGCAGACAGGGTGAAAGCTTCAGTAAAGCGCTGGCCGCAACCGGCGTTTTTCCCGGTTATGTGCTGCACCTGGCGGAGCTTGGCGAGGAATCGGGAAATCTGGACAACGTTATGAAATCCCTTAGCGTTTATTATGAGCGCGAAGACACGATTGCCGAAAACATCCGCGGCGCAGTACGTTATCCCCTTGTCATGATCGGTATGATGCTTTTAGTTATTTTTATACTTCTTACAAGAGTCCTTCCCATTTTCAATCAGGTATTCCTGCAGTTAGGAAGTGAAATGACCGGTATATCCGCCACCCTTCTTTCACTGGGAACTTCTCTGAACCGCTATTCTTTAACTTTTTTAATCGTTCTTCTGGCGGGCGTCTGTCTTTACCTTCTGGCGTCCAAAACCAAAATGGGAAAACAGCTCAGCCGCAAATTTCTATCGGTTTTTCCGCCCACCAGAAAGTTTTATGAAAAAGTTGCCGCTGGTCGTTTTGCCAGCGGACTGGCAATGACCTTAAGCAGCGGACTGGATACATACAACAGCCTGGATATGGTTTCCGCCCTTGTTGAAAACCGGACGATGGAAGAAAAAATTGCCGTCTGCAAAAAGCGCCTGAAAGACGGCGACAACCTTTCGGAAGCACTTGTAAAATCTTCCATTTTCTCTAATCTGTATTCCCGCATGGTGGCCGTCGGTTTTAAAGCCGGCTCCATCGATACGGTTATGGGAAAAATATCGGAAAACTATGAAAAAGAAACGGATAAAAAACTGCAATCCATGATTTCGGTGTTGGAACCCACCCTTGTAATTATACTTTCTTTCATTGTGGGACTCATTCTTTTATCTGTAATTCTACCTTTAATGGGAATTATGTCAACGATTGGTTAAGGAGCGTTTATGAATCGATTTGAATCCGGTAAACATTTTCATAAAATAAGGCTTATATCACTGCCGGCGCTGGCGTTTATTCTGTTGCTTTTTCTGTTTCTGCAGGGCGTCGATTCGGTTGCCGATACCACTCTCGAAAAGCAGGCCGAAAGCCTCCGGACAGCCGTTGACCGAAGCATCATCCAGTGTTATGCGGTAGAGGGGACATACCCTCCAAGCCTTACCTATCTGGAAGAACATTATGGACTTACCTACGACAAGGATCTTTTCTTTATTGATTATCAGGTCTATGGAGCCAATATTTTTCCGGACGTTACCATCCTCAGAAAGTAGGTATTTTCATGAATCAAAAACAAGAAAACCGCCACATTGTGGATATTCTGTTTGTACTTGCCCTGTTTTGTGTCTTTGCGGTTTCCGTACTGCTCCTTGTAAGTATCGGAGCCAATATTTACCAGAAAACAGTCAACGATATGGACGGTAATTATAACAGCCGTACCGCATTTTCCTATATAACGGAAAAAATAAGACAAAATGATACGTCCTCCGCAGTTTCCATAGGGACTTTAGACGATGTTCCCTCCATTATTTTGTCTCAGGAAGTAGAAGGCGAAATCTTTCATACTTATCTCTACGAATACGACGGCTATTTGACCGAGCTTTTAACCCGGCCCGGCCTGGATCTGGGTGGGAATCTGCTAAAAGCAGGACGCCCTTTAATCCGCCTGGAGCAGTTTGAACTGTCTGAAGCCGGCAGTTCTCTGTACCGTTTCCGATTAACAACGAAAGACCGCAAGTCTCTTTCGCTGTATATCAGTACGCAAAGCGATATACGGGAGGTGGATGAATGAAAACCTCCAAATCCAGCATGTTTCTTATGGAATTAATTATAGCCATTTTGTTTTTTTCCCTGGCCAGCGCAGTATGCATCCAGCTGTTTGTCAAATCGCACTTACTAAGCAGCGCCGCATCCGATGATAGCCGCGCGCTTCTTTTGTGCCAGAATCTTTCCGAAATCTATCAGGGAATCTTACCGCAATGTAATCCTGATAGGGAAAACGCAAAAGAAATTTTTCTCTCTGTTATAAAAGGCGACCCTGATTTGCAAAGTCCCCTGGAGCCTCACGTGGAATACGAAAACGGCCTCTTGGAAAAGCTTTTTATAAATGAAGCAGACACTACCATAAACCTTTTGGAAATACTTCCTGAAAGTTTTTTCAGCTCCCTTCCGGAAGAAACATTTCCCTCCGGAGGCCAGTTTGCTTTTCTGTTTTGCTTTGATGCGGACTGGAATAACTGCTCTTTTGAAAACAGTACTTATCAGGTTCTGTTTTTGCAGCATGGGAACGCACCGGATTCCGGCCTTTCTTACGGTTCTTCCTTTGTTTTTAAAACCGGAAGCGCAAGGGATTCCCAGAATCACAGTCTGCAGGAAATATATCATTTAAACATATGCCGACATATCCCCGAAAGGATGAAATAAATGAAACGTAAAAAAGCTTTGGGAGTCAATGTGGGCTCCTCCTCTATTTTGCTTATTTTTGTAATACTCTGTCTGGTTTGTTTTGCTGCGCTGAGTATTGTAAGCGCCAATGCGGATTATAAACTGGGGCAGAAAATTCTGAAAAGAACCTCCGCCTATTATGACGCCTGCAACCAGGCCGAAAAATCTATTGCCGCGATCGACCGGACGCTGTGGGAAATCTATGATGGAGCTTTGGATGAAACGGAATATTTTGCCGCGGCAGGACGGGAGAAATCGTATCTGATTCCGATTTCCGATCTTCAAAATCTAAGTATTGAAATCGAGATTCTTTATCCCAGACAAACGGGCGATTCCTGTTATCGGATCAAAAGCTGGCAGGTCATCAATTCAGATCATATTGAATATGATAATACTTTACCGGTGTTTCAATAAAAAAACAGCCGCTTCACAGTTGTTATCCCGTGAAACGGCTGTTCTTCTGTCTTATTCTATAATCTGCATTTCTTCGGAAATTTCATCTTCTTCATCTTCCATATCCAAATCTTCAATCTCTTCGATTTCAGAAAGCAGTTCATCTTCATAACCACAATCATCAAATGAAATTTCATCATCCGGCTCCAGGTTTTGTCCCAGCATATCGTCTGTATTCAGCTTTGTATTGCGGTAACGCTTCATACCCGTACCGGCAGGAATTAACTTACCGATAATAACGTTCTCTTTCAGACCGATCAGGGGATCTACCTTGCCCTTAATAGCCGCCTCGGTTAATACTTTCGTTGTCTCCTGGAAAGACGCCGCCGACAGGAAAGAATTGGTAGCAAGCGCCGCCTTCGTAATACCCAGCATTACCCGCTTGCCCTCCGCCGGTTCTTTGCCTTCCGCCTCAAGCTGCTCATTGATATCTTCAAAATCCAGAACATCAATCAGCGTACCCGGCAGAAATTCCGTATCGCCGTTATTCTCAATCCGCACTTTTTTAAGCATCTGACGGACAATCACTTCAATATGCTTATCGGAAATATCTACACCCTGCAGACGGTATACACGCTGTACTTCGCGCAGCATGTAATCCTGAACGGCACGGATTCCCTTAATTTTCAACAGATCGTGCGGGTTAACGCTTCCCTCTGTCAACTCATCGCCGGCCTCAAGCACCTGGCCGTCGATCACCTTGATTCTGGAACCGTAAGGAATCAAATATGCCTTCGACTCACCGGTTTCATCATTCGTTATAACGACTTCACGCTTTTTCTTCGTATCCCGGATCGCCACCGTTCCGGCAAACTCGGCAATTATTGCAAGTCCTTTCGGCTTTCTCGCTTCAAATAGCTCCTCAACACGGGGAAGACCCTGTGTAATATCGTCGCCCGCCACGCCGCCGGTATGGAAAGTACGCATGGTTAACTGTGTACCCGGCTCGCCAATGGACTGCGCCGCTATAATTCCGACAGCCTCTCCGACCTGAACCGCCTCACCGGTAGCCATATTGGCTCCATAGCATTTTGCACAGATTCCCACGTGGGAACGGCATCCTAAAATGGTACGAATTTTGACGTTCTCAATCGGTTCACCGTTTGCATCCACGCCTACGCTCAATATCTTGGCTGCACGGCCGGGTGTAATCATATGATTGGGTTTTACGATTACGTTTCCGTCCTTGTCTTTGATTTCCTCACAGGAATATCTTCCTGTGATTCTGTCCTTAAGTCCTTCTATCGTCTCTTTTCCGTCCATGAATGCTTTCACATACATACCCGGAATCTCGTCTCTTCCTTCCGCACAGTCCACTTCACGGATAATCAGCTCCTGCGAAACGTCTACCATTCGCCTGGTCAGATAGCCGGAATCGGCCGTACGCAGCGCCGTATCGGACAAACCTTTCCGCGCACCGTGGGCTGACATAAAGTATTCCAATACATCAAGACCCTCACGGAAATTAGACTTAATAGGCAGCTCAATCGTTCTACCTGTTGTATCCGCCATCAGTCCACGCATACCTGCCAGCTGTTTAATCTGCTGGTTGGAACCGCGGGCGCCGGAATCGGCCATCATAAATATGTTATTATATTTATCAAGTCCGGCAAGAAGCACTTCCGTTAACTCCTTATCCGTCTCATTCCAGGTTTCTACAACCGCTCTGTAGCGCTCTTCTTCCGTAATCAGGCCACGGCGGAAATTCTTGGAAATCTTATCTACCGTCTTCTGCGCATCCTCCAGCATTTCCTGCTTCTGAGCGGGAACCGTCATATCCGAAATGGATACCGTCATGGCGGCCCTTGTGGAATACTTGTAGCCGGTAGCCTTAATGGAATCGAGCACTTCCGCTGTTTTGGAAGCTCCGTGCGTATTAATTACTTTTTCAAGGATCTGCTTTAATCCCTTTTTGCCCACATGAAAATCCACTTCCAGCTTCAAGAAATCTTCCGCTTTGGTCCTGTCAACAAAACCCAGATCCTGGGGAAGAATTTCATTGAAAATAAACCGGCCCAGAGTAGACTCTACGATTCCGCTGACTTCCTCTCCCTCCGGCGTCTTTTTCGTTACGCGGACTTTAATTCTGGAGTGAAGCGTACAAAATCCATTCTCATACGCAAGAATTGCTTCATTTACATTTTTGAAGAATTTGCCTTCGCCAATCACGCCGGGGCGCTCCTGGGTCAGATAATAAATACCGAGAACCATATCCTGGGAAGGAACCGCAACGGGACCGCCGTCGGAAGGTTTCAGTAAGTTGTTGGGCGATAAAAGCAGGAAACGGCACTCCGCCTGCGCTTCCACAGACAAGGGAAGATGAACCGCCATCTGATCCCCGTCGAAGTCGGCATTAAACGCAGTACAAACAAGCGGGTGGAGCTTAATTGCCTTACCCTCTACAAGAATAGGCTCAAAAGCCTGAATACCAAGCCTGTGCAGAGTAGGAGCACGGTTTAACATAACCGGATGCTCTTTGATAACCTCTTCCAGCACATCCCATACCTGGGAGTCTAATTTTTCAACCAGCTTTTTAGCATTTTTAATATTCTGGCTGATTCCCTTTGCAACCAGCTCTTTCATAACAAAAGGCTTGAAAAGCTCAATGGCCATTTCCTTCGGAAGACCGCACTGGTAAATTTTCAGCTCCGGTCCTACAACGATAACGGAACGGCCGGAATAGTCCACACGTTTTCCCAGCAGATTCTGGCGGAAACGTCCTGATTTACCTTTTAACATATCGGACAGGGACTTCAGAGCACGATTACCCGGCCCGGTTACCGGACGGCCGCGCCTGCCGTTATCGATCAACGCGTCTACAGCCTCCTGCAACATTCTTTTTTCATTGCGGACAATAATATCCGGAGCGCCTAACTCCAACAGACGTTTCAGTCGGTTGTTACGATTAATAATCCTTCTGTATAAGTCATTCAAATCAGACGTCGCAAAACGTCCGCCGTCAAGCTGAACCATAGGACGCAGATCCGGAGGAATGACAGGCACTACATCCATAATCATCCATTCCGGCTGATTGCCCGATCCCAGAAAAGCTTCCACAACTTCCAGTCTTTTGATAATTCTGGCGCGTTTCTGTCCGCTGGAATCCTTTAAACCGCTTTTTAATTCTTCGGATTCTCTATCCAGATCAATAGCCTGTAAAAGCTCTTTGATCGCCTCCGCTCCCATACCTACCCGGAACTTATTGCCCCAGGTTTCTCTTGCGTCCTGATACTCTCTTTCGGAAAGAACCTGCTTGTATTCCAGGCTGGTCTGTCCCGCATCCAAAACAATATAGGAAGCAAAATACAATACCTTCTCCAAAACTCTCGGAGAAAGATCCAAAATCAAACCCATACGGCTGGGAATTCCCTTAAAATACCAGATATGGGAAACCGGAGCTGCCAGTTCAATATGACCCATACGCTCCCTGCGCACACTGGCCTTTGTTACCTCCACGCCGCAGCGGTCGCAGACAACGCCTTTATATCTGATTTTTTTATATTTTCCGCAGTGACATTCCCAATCTTTGCTGGGACCAAAAATCTTTTCGCAGAACAGACCGTCGCGTTCCGGCTTTAAAGTTCTGTAGTTAATCGTCTCAGGCTTTGTAACTTCGCCCCTTGACCATTCCCTGATCTTTTCCGGTGATGCTAAACCTATCTTAATGGCATCAAATGTCATCGGCTGATACACTTCATTTTTTGTTTCTGACATTTTGGCACTCCTTCCAATATTTTGTTTACTCGTCAAAATCTACGTCCATTGCCATCTCTTCTTCAGCGAACTCTTCTTCCTCGTCGGCGCTTACCAGCTCTCCGTCTTCATCAAATTCCTGCGTCTGATAGCCAAGCTCACCCAGAGATCCTCTCTCGGAATCATCTACTTTTTGGGAGTCGCCTTCCATCTCATACCGATAATCCGTATCACCGTAATCGATGGTCTCCATAATCTCCACTTCCGTGTTATCATCGCGCAGAACCCTTACATCCAGACCCAGCGCCTGCAGCTCCTTTAACAATACCTTGAAGGATTCAGGAATTCCCGGCTCCGGAATATTGTCACCCTTAATTATCGCCTCATAAGTTTTGACACGGCCGATTACATCATCCGATTTTACCGTAAGGATTTCCTGCAGGGTATAGGACGCGCCGTATGCTTCCAGCGCCCATACTTCCATTTCTCCAAAACGCTGGCCGCCAAACTGCGCTTTACCGCCTAAAGGCTGCTGCGTAACTAAGGAGTACGGACCGGTAGAACGTGCGTGAATCTTATCGTCTACCAGATGATGAAGCTTTAAGTAGTGCATGTGTCCAATGGTTACAGGACTGTCAAAATATTCTCCGGTACGGCCGTCGCGCAGTCTTGCCTTACCATCTCTGGAAATGGGAACGCCTTTCCATAACTTTCTGTGCTCTCTGTTATCCGACAAATACTGATACACTTCCGGAAGCAGTTCTTCTTTATGCTTTTCTTCAAAGTCTCCCCATGAAAGGTTTACATAATCATCGGCCAGTTCCAGGGTATCCATAATATCAATCTCATCCGCACCGTCAAAGACCGGCGTCGCAATATTAAAGCCCAACGCCTTGGCAGCCAGGGACAAGTGGATCTCCAGTACCTGTCCAATATTCATACGGGAAGGCACGCCCAAAGGATTCAACACAATGTCAAGCGGCCGCCCGTTTGGCAGATAGGGCATATCTTCTACCGGAAGAACACGGGAAACAACACCCTTGTTTCCGTGACGTCCTGCCATTTTATCTCCAACGGAAATTTTTCTCTTTTGCGCAATATAGATTCGCACCGCCTGATTAACACCGGGCGATAATTCATCGCTGTTTTCTCTGGTAAATACTTTTGCATCTACCACGATACCGTATTCTCCGTGGGGAACTTTCAGGGAAGTATCCCTTACTTCTCTGGCTTTTTCACCGAAAATTGCACGAAGCAGACGTTCTTCCGCCGTCAGTTCCGTCTCTCCTTTCGGCGTAACCTTTCCTACCAGAATATCTCCGGCACGGACTTCCGCACCGATCCGGATAATTCCTCTGTCGTCCAGATCCTTTAATGCATCGTCTCCCACGCCGGGAACATCTCTTGTAATTTCTTCAGGCCCCAGCTTGGTATCCCTTGCTTCCGCTTCATATTCCTCGATATGAACGGATGTATAAACGTCTT
Source organism: uncultured Lachnospiraceae bacterium (assembly GCA_910587935.1). Classification (GTDB taxonomy): domain Bacteria; phylum Bacillota; class Clostridia; order Lachnospirales; family Lachnospiraceae; genus MGBC143606. The sequence goes on along the minus strand of CAJUNP010000030.1, from coordinate 22,372 downwards.
CCTGCACCAGTCTTTCACTCAGCAGTACTGCGTCCTCGTAATTGTAACCTTCCCATGTCATAAAACCGATCAGAGGGTTCTTGCCAAGCGCAAGCTCTCCGTTGGAAGTCGAAGGACCGTCCGCAATCACCTGGCCTTTCTCTACATGGTCTCCCTTAAATACGATTGGTTTCTGATTATAACAGTTGCTCTGGTTACTTCTTGTAAATTTCGTTAAATGGAATTCTTCCTTTTCTCCGTCTTCATATGTCATACGGATCAGATTGGAAGATACATAATCGATGGTTCCCGCCTTTTTGGCAATAATACATACGCCTGAGTCAACGGCCGCTTTCGGTTCCATACCGGTTCCCACTACAGGCGCTTCCGTCATCAAAAGAGGTACGGCCTGACGCTGCATGTTAGATCCCATCAGCGCACGGTTTGCATCATCATTCTCCAGGAACGGAATCAATGCCGTCGCCACCGAAAATACCATCTTCGGCGATACATCCATGTAATCAAACATAGCTTTGGGGTATTCCTGAGTCTCATCTTTATAACGTCCGGAAACACTGTTACGCACAAAGTGTCCTTCCGCATCCAATGCCTCGTTTGCCTGGGCTACATGATAATTATCCTCTTCATCCGCCGTCATATATACGACATCCTCGGTTACCCTTGGATTAGCCGCGTCGGACTTATCAATTTTGCGGTAAGGAGCTTCCACAAAACCATATTCATTGATTCTCGCGTAACTTGCCAATGAGTTAATCAAACCGATGTTGGGACCTTCGGGAGTCTCAATAGGGCACATTCTTCCATAGTGGGAATAATGTACGTCACGAACTTCGAATCCGGCACGGTCTCTCGACAAACCGCCGGGGCCTAACGCTGACAAACGTCTCTTATGCGTTAATTCGCCTAACGGATTATTCTGGTCCATAAACTGGGAAAGCTGGGAAGAACCGAAGAATTCCTTCACCGCCGCCGTAACCGGTTTAATATTAATCAGAGCCTGCGGCGAAATATTATCCTCGTCATGCGTGGTCATACGTTCTCTGACCACTCTTTCCATTCTGGAAAGACCAATCCTGTACTGGTTCTGCAGCAGTTCGCCCACCGCACGGATACGGCGGTTGCCAAGATGATCAATATCGTCATCATTGCCAAGACCGTACTCCAAATGCATATTATAATTAATGGAAGCAATAATATCTTCCTTCGTAATGTGCTTGGGAATCAGCTCATGGATATTCTTCTTAATTGCATCCGCAAGCGCTTCGGCATCTTCCGCATATTCTTCCAGAAGCTGTGCCAAAACAGGATAATATACCAGTTCCGTAACGCCCAGTTCTTTGGGATTGCAGTCTACAAAATGGGTAATATCCACCATCATATTGGAAAGAACCTTCACATTTCTTTCCTCTGTCTGAATGTACACAAAGGGAACCGCAGCATTCTGAATCGTATCAGCCAGCTGTGCGGTTACTTTTGTTCCTTTTTCCGCCAGTATCTCGCCTGTCAGAGCGTCTACGACATCCTCTGAGAGAATCTGATGACGGATACGGTTACGGAACATCAGTTTCTTGTTGAATTTATATCTTCCGACTTTTGCCAAATCATATCTTCTGGGGTCAAAGAACATAGCGTTGATAAGACTTTCCGCACTTTCAACACTGAGGGGTTCACCGGGACGGATCTTTTTGTATAACTCTAACAGACCCTCCTGATAATTCTCAGCAGTGTCTTTTTGAAAACTCGCTTCAATCTTGGGTTCATCGCCAAACAGTTCACGGATCTCGTCATTGGTTCCCACGCCAAGCGCGCGGATTAAAACAGTAATCGGCACTTTTCTGGTTCTGTCAACACGTACATAAAAAATGTCATTGGAATCTGTCTCATATTCCAGCCATGCTCCGCGGTTGGGGATTACCGTACAGGAAAACAGCCTTTTTCCGATCTTGTCATGACCGATTGCGTAATAGATACCCGGGGAACGTACCAGCTGGCTTACGATAACACGCTCCGCACCGTTAATTACGAAAGTACCCGTTGCCGTCATAAGCGGCAGGTCTCCCATAAAAATCTCATGTTCGCTGATTTCTTCTTTTTCCTTATTGTTAAGGCGAACTCTGACCTTTAAGGGCGCCGCATAGGTGGCGTCTCTTTCCTTACATTCTTCAATTGAATATTTCACATCATCTTCACACAACTCGAAATCCACAAACTCAAGACTTAAATGTCCGCTATAGTCCGCAATTGGAGAGATGTCGTCAAATACTTCCTTAAGCCCCTCTTTCAAAAACCACTGATAGGAATTCTTTTGAACTTCTATCAGGTTAGGCATCTCCAAAACCTCTTTCTGCCGTGAATAACTCATACGCATGCTCTTTCCAGAGACAATAGGACGTATTCTGTTCTTTTCCATTGACATTTCACCCCGTTCTTTATGATTTTGTCGGTATTATGCGCCAATAAAGCATACCACACCACAATAGTGCACCATCCATGTTACTACAAATCTACTGGCAAGTCAATGAAAATTTTCTAAATTGAGGAAAATTTAAGAAATATTTAAACAAAAGAATCTTCTTCCCAAAGAAAAATACCGGAACCTCCGCATGGAAGTTCCGGTATAATACATGAAATCAAATCAATTATTTCAAAGTTACCTTTGCGCCAACTTCTTCTAATTTCTTCTTGATCTCTTCTGCTTCTTCTTTTGCAGCTGCTTCCTTTACTACTTTAGGAGCGCCGTCAACAAGATCTTTTGCTTCCTTTAAGCCAAGTCCGGTTACTTCACGAACTACTTTGATAACTTTAACCTTTTCGGAACCTACTTCGGTCAACTCAACGTCAAATTCCGTCTTCTCTTCAACTGCTGCGCCCGTATCTGCCGCTGCTGCAACTACAACACCTGCTGCTGCGGATACTCCGAATTCTTCTTCGCAGGCTTTTACCAAATCATTTAATTCTAATACGGTTAACTCTTTGATAGCGTCAATAATTTCCTGAGCTGTTAATTTAGCCATTATTCATTACCTCCATAAATATGTTTATAGTCTCGTTTTGCCGCAGCCGGATTATTCCGCTGCAGGCGTCTCGTCAGCCGCCTCTGCCGGCGCTTCTGCTTTTTCTCCTGCTTCGCATGCAGCGGCGCCGCCTTTTTCAGCAAGCTGATTCATAACACGTGCAAAGTTGGTAATCGGTGACTGCATGCTTCCAAGCAGCTTGGAGAGCAGCTCTTCCCTTGAAGGAATATTCGCGATATTCGCAATACCACTCGCATCATATGCAATGCCTTCTACGATTCCGCCCTTGATCTCCAGCTTATTGGCAGTCTTTGCAAACTTTGCAATAATTCTGGCCGGCGCCGTAGCGTCCGTGGTAGAAACCGCAATTGCGCTGGGACCTTCCAGATAAGACATAAGCGGTTCACATTCTGTTCCCTTAAACGCGAAATTCATCAGGGTATTCTTATATACTTTATAAGTAACCCCGGCGTTGCGAAGTTCTCTTCGAAGATTCGTGTCCTGCTCAACAGTAAGTCCACGGTAATCTACAAGAACAACAGACTGCGCATCTTTGATGCATTCTGAAATTTCTTCTACGATCGGCTGTTTCAGTTCAACTTTTGCCATTTTCCTACCTCCTTATAGATTTTATGGGATATTCCCATTGCCGAAAGGAGTTCCGGCGTATTCTGATAACGCGTCGAATCCTGTATAGCTTCATTATAAAAGCCTCCCTGAAGACAGAGAGGCTTAAAGATTCATCAAACTCTTTTCCTCGGTAGGCGATACGCTTACGCCCGGAATATCTCCGCTTGGACTTATTCCCGGCACCTACTGTCTTCGGCATGGTCATAACAACCTTTTGTACGATATCATACTTCCACCTTATTGTCAAGGCCCTTGTTTATAAAAATGTCACGTATCCTTCCTCATCGATCATAACATTCGGTGAAAGCGACCGGATATAATCAAGTACCCTCCGTTTTTCCTCCCCCTGCATCAGGGAAGTCCTGCACCCATGCTGCAATGCCGGCAGGAATTGAAAGGATTTCATCCCCTGTGTATCCAGCGTAACCTTTACAATGCAGGTATCCAGCGTAAAAGAGTTAAACCAGAAATTCCCAAGGCTGTAGACCACCGGTACGCCTCCCACGCTTTCCAGTCCCTGCAGCACATGCGGATGCGCACCGATAATCAGATCCGCGCCGGCGGAGGCAAGCCCCGCTCCCTGTTCCAGCTGGGCCCAATCCGGCTGGTCAGTTTTTTCCGTTCCCCAATGGATAAAAACTACCAGATAATCACAATTTTCTTTGGCTTCCCTAACCGCTTTGTAAAGTATGTCAGGATTCAGACACCGGAAAACACCCGATTCGTTTTCCGTTGCTCCCCGTGTAGGCGGAGACGCAATTCTCTCAATCTGTGTGGCCGCCAGAAAACCGATCCGCATATCTCCCGTATCAAAGTATACCGGAGCGGACGCTTCTTTGATATTCCTGCCTGCTCCAACCTGCGGCATTCCCGCCGCTTCCAATGTATCCAGGGTATCCAGCAGCGAAATTTCGCCGAAATCAAACGTATGGTTATTGGCAAGAGACACCAGATCCGCGCCCATGTCGAAAAGATATTTTACGTTTCCTGTCTCCGACCGGAATGTATAACTTTTATCCGGCGTGGGCTCCCCTCTGTCCGTAAATGTAAATTCATTATTCAGCATAAATATATCCGCATCCGTCATTTCCTTTAACAAATCTTCGGAAAACGAATCTTTAACGCCGTCCTCCCGCTGTTTCATCGAAATCATTGGACTATAATGATCATCCAGCAAAACATCGCCGGCAAAAACCAAAGTGGTCTCGCCCGGCACTCTTGTTTCTTTATAAATAACTCCCTCCGCTTGTCCCTCTTCTCTTTCCGCAGACTTATTCTGCTCCTTTTGCATGTCGTCTGCGTCTTCCTGCGGTTCCCGGCCTTCCTCTTCCGAATATCCATGAGACTCTTTTTCAATCGGTTCCCACTGAATTCCCGCGGTTCCCGTTTCGCCTCCCGCATCATCCCCTCTTGTCAAAACAGGGCTTTTATACATCAGATAAACACTCAGGCCGCCGATTATCAGTCCGGCCAGCAAAACCTCCCAGAATATCATCATAAACCGGAGCATATATCTTTGCTTATATTTCTTTCCCTTTTTATAGTTCCGAATGATTTCCCCCTCCTCACACCTCTTTGTTCTACCCCATTATATCAGAATTCCTTAAAAAAACAAATAACACAAAAACTGCCCGGAAGCGCTTATGACTTCCGGACAGTTATATATATATAATCCTTTTACAACCTGAAGTGTCTGATTATAGCCACTTTTTTCAATTATTTACTGAAGCTGCCAAGGTCCCCATTCGCTGCTTCCGGGAATTTCACCCTTGGTCCACCACTTACAAACATACGTCTGTCCGTTATAAATAACAACATCGCCTTTTACATAAACTGCGTTAATGTCATACGTATCTTCCAGATCAGGGTCAACCGGGTCGGGATCTACCGGATCAGGGTCAACCGGGTCGGGATCTACCGGATCAGGGTCAACTGGGTCGGGATCTACCGGATCAGGGTCAACTGGGTCGGGATCTACCGGATCAGGGTCAACCGGGTCAGGTACATTTACACCAAGTCTCTGTAATCTTGCGCGCTCTGCTTCTACTTCGGATTTCATCGCTTTGCCGTTAAGCTTGAAGTTCTTTACGCCTGCAAAATTCAGTTTGATAGCGCCCTCAAGCTTCATGGTCTCGCCGTTATTCAAGGTCTGCCAGCCGGGCGCTGACAGCGTTACCGTATTAAAGGCAGGATCAGCGGATTCGGTAATAACCGGCGCTCCTCCTCCATAGGTAGACTGGAAGATCGCAGACTTGGGAAGATCAAAGGATAATGTAAACGCCTGCAGGCTTTCTCCCGTATTATTTGTTACAAAGATAGAATAGTAGTAATTCGGATGATCATATTTACCGGTAAAATCTACGTCAAAATCCGCAACTTCCACATCCAGATCAACATCGGATGTAATCTTTGCAGCATCCATTTGCTTAAACTGGTCATAAAGCATTGTGGTGAGAGTATCGCCTACCGTGTATTCCTGTTTCTCTTCGTCATAATCATAATCGCCGTGCATAACCCAGATCAATACGCCGCCCAGGTTTTTCTCTTTAACAACATTAATTCTTTCCTGAATGGACTGCTCGTCTTCAAAAGTTAAAAAGGTTCTCTTCTCTGCATTCCAAACATGAGGCACACATCCTACCGGATCCCAGTATTTCTTGTAGTTTGAATCTTTCTCCATCAGATTCAGTACATGCCAGAGCGGATTAGCTCCTGCAGCTTCCTCATTACCGTTAGCGTCCAGATCATGCCAGATATTCTCTTCGCCGGTAGCAGGCGTTCTGGATGTTCCGTGAAGACCGTTCTCACCGCCCTGTACGTTGGTCCATCCTCTTGTATAATAAGGAACACCCATCAAAATCTTTTCAGACTGTACCGCGCCTCTGTAATAATTCATGGACCAGTCAAATCCAAGAGTCGGCTGCGCCATGGATGCTGTTTCCTTGTCTGCAGGATCTGCATATATATTCGCCTGATTCTCTACAAACTCATTCCAGCCGCCATGATAGTCATAAGACATAATGGAAACAAAATCCAGATAATCTAAAAATTCACTGTTATTCTGTCCGCCCAGTACCCAGGAAGAAGCGGTAACCGCAGAGGTCAGCCAATAATATTTTCCGTCTTCCTTAGAAGCCTTTGAAAGCTTTTCGGACATAATCTTAATGAACTGTGCATATCTGTCGCCGATCCCTTTTCTTCTGGTTTCAGATATACTGAAATCATTGGGGTTACCGGACTGGCTCGTTTCGGAAGGATACTCAAAATCAATATCAATACCGTCAAAACCATATTTACGAATAAAGTCCACTGCAGAATCAGCAAATTTTATCATGTTTGCTTCACTGTCCATAACCAGCCATAATGTCTGGGATGCACCCCATCCGCCGGTAGAAACAAGCACCGTCACATCAGGATACATCTTCCGCATAGTGTGCATCAGGTTAAACTGTCCATAATAGCCAAGAGTCTCATCCATTTCAATTTTCTGGCCTTTATGGTAAAACTCTCTTCCTTCAAATTTGCTCTCCACATCATTTTCCGGATCGCTGGGAACCAATTCAAACGTATTGGCATCCGCCATCGCAAATGCATATTGTACATGTGTCAGCTTATCCCACTGAAGCTGCGTAATATCAAAATACTTATGAGATTCCGAATTGATCGCATAATTCGGAAAATACCCCACTACTTTCCGATTGTAATAATTCCCCGGAAGCGTTACCCCAAACGCGTTCTCTCCTGTGGCACTTACCGTTTGTCCTTCAGTCCCTTCCGCCCGCGCAACTCTCCCCATGCCGGCGAAACAAGAGACTGCAATAGCCGCAGACAAAAATACTGCAAATGCCCTCCTACACATTCTCTTCATTCTTTCTCCTCCTTATTTACATTTAAAGTTATTTGCACATATATAATATTGTAAATAGCTCGGCTTGTACATGCATAATGTTGATATTTTTTGATTAATCTTGTGATTATTCCGTTAAATTCACGTAATATTTTTTTACCTTTTGTATTTTTTTGTGCTTATATTTCATTTTATCCAAATGTGATCCACTATTTTTGTTTACTTTGTACACAAGCAATTCCTGTACAAAAAAAGACAGAGCATATCTTCTCCTGCTGATATACTCTGTCACTTAAATCAATTATCTTATATTGTGCCGCCGCTTAGGAATACTTTGCAACGCTTACCTTAACGCCGGGGCCCATGGTAGAAGTCAGCGTAATGCTCTTCAAATACTGGCCCTTCAACGCGCTGGGTTTCGCTTTCATAATAGCTTCCATCAAAGCATTGTAATTGTCCTGCAGGTTCTCGTCCGGGAAAGAAACCTTTCCTACGGGAACATGAACAATATTCGTCTTATCCAGTCTGTACTCAATCTTACCAGCCTTAATATCATTAACAGCCTTGGTAACGTCCATTGTTACGGTACCGGCTTTGGGGTTCGGCATTAAACCTTTCGGACCCAGTACCTTACCAAGACGTCCTACCACACCCATCATATCAGGCGTAGCTACAACCACGTCAAAATCAAGCCATCCTTCGTTCTGAATTCTGGGGATCAGTTCTTCTCCGCCTACATAATCTGCTCCGGCCGCTTCTGCCTCGTTAACCTTATCACCCTTAGCGAAAACAAGTACCTTTACGGTTTTACCGGTTCCGTGAGGAAGCACAACGGCGCCTCGGATCTGCTGCTCGGCGTGACGTCCGTCACATCCCGTTCTGATATGAACTTCTACGGTCTCGTCAAATTTTGCCTGTGCCGCCTTCTTCACAAGAGCAATCGCATCGGCAGGCTCATAAAATGTTCCGCGGTCTACCAGCTTGGCAGCCTCGACATATTTTTTTCCACGTTTCATGTTTTTACCTCCTATGGTGCTAACGACAGTTTTTTCCTGTCTCCCACTTTCTTGAATCGATCATCAGTCTTCTACTACAATACCCATACTTCTTGCCGTACCGGCGATCATGCTCATGGCCGCTTCCAGACTTGCCGCATTTAAATCCGGCATCTTCATCTCTGCGATTTCCTGAACCTTTGCTTTGGAAATCGTAGCTACCTTTGTCTTGTTAGGCACTGCGGAGCCTGATTTAATATTGCACGCTTTCTTCAAAAGTACTGCAGCAGGAGGAGTCTTGGTAACAAAACTGAAACTTCTGTCTGCGTATACAGTAATAACTACGGGAATAATTAAATCTCCCTTATCTGCTGTTCTTGCGTTGAACTGTTTGGTAAATTCAACAATGTTAACACCATGCTGTCCAAGTGCGGGACCAACTGGTGGAGCCGGTGTAGCTTTGCCGGCAGGAATCTGTAACTTGATATATCCTTCTACTTTCTTTGCCATTGTGGCACCTCCTATTATGTGGTTCTTGGCGCAAATCTGCTTTGCTCCCACAATCCGCGTGACGCTGCGGATTCTCTGCTGTTGCCTTTATTTAATCCCGCAAATATGCGGGGTAAATAACGTTGTATTAACTCATCTTCCTTACTTCCGCGAAACTGATCTCAACGGGCGTCTCCCGTCCGAACATCTCTACCGTAATGGTAGCCGTCTGTTTGCCGAAATCCACCTTCTGAACTACGCCCACGGTATCCTTCCATACGCCGGAAACCACCGCTACGGCGTCTCCCTCTTCAAAATCAATGGACACATTCTCCATGTGGATACCCAGCGACTTCATCTCTGCTTCCGTAAGAGGCACCGGCTTGCTTCCCGGTCCTACAAATCCCGTTACGCCTCTGGTATTCCTTACTACATACCAGGTATCGTCGTTCATATTCATATTCACCAGAACATATCCCGGAAACATTTTTTTCTGAACCGTCTTCTTCGCCCCGTTTTTAACTTCTACCACGTCAAGCATGGGAACTCTGACCTCCAGAATGTCATTCGCCAGGGACTTATTATTCTCGATGGTTTTATCGATATTAGCCTTTACCTTATTCTCGTATCCGGAATAGGTATGCACTACATACCATTTTGCCTCTGCCATACAATCACCCTCGCTTAAAACGTTGTCAGGATTCTCACTCCATGCTGAACAAGGAAATCCAGCACAGCGATAATCGCGCCGACAACCACGGATATGCTGACAACCGCTACGGACTGCTTCAGCAGATCCTTTCTATCCGGCCAGGTAATCTTTTTAAATTCAGACTTAATGCCTCCAAAAAAACTTGTTTTGGCAGTCTTTTCCGTAGAATCTCCCATTATATACTCCTTTCATGCATTCTCAGCCTCATTCTGAGCATGCGGGACCGCACTTCTTATTTTGTCTCTTTATGCAATGTATGAGTCTTGCAGAATCTACAATATTTCTTAGTCTCCATTCTGTCCGGATGCAGCTTTTTTTCCTTTGTTGTATTGTAGTTACGCTGCTTGCATTCTGTACATGCCAATGTAATTTTTGTACGCATATTTCCACCTCCACGCGCCTTTAGTTCTGTTCCCGGCCTTTATTTTGTGACAGGAATCATTGTTATTATCAGCCTTTTTCTTATAAAATTTAAGCATAAAAAAAAGACCTGAATCTCATCTCGCCTGATAACTATACCATGTCAAGCGCAGGCCGTCAATTGTTTTTTACGGGTATTTGTGAGATTTTTATAAAAAAATTTCTATTTTTGTATATTTTAGCTATTGTTCTTCTTTTCCCACAGTGCTAAAATATTCCTATAATAATATTGAGACCCCCGCTATCAGACGTTTATTTCCCAAAAAGGATTTTGGGTAACGGACAATCGGTTATGACAGCGGTTTTCATGGAAGAAAGGAGGGGTCATCTTGAGTAATGCAGTTCTGAATCAGGTTTATAATTATTATCTGACGACTTATGCGCCGGGCGGCTCTTCCCAATACGACGCCCACAAGCGGAGCGAACTTCGCGGTGTTTACAATTCCATTATTAAAATGAATAAGGAATCTCCGGTTTACCTGCTGGATAACACACGCGAAACGAAAGAATTTGCCGTAAGCGTAAAAGAACAGGCCAGAGAACTGAAAAACACCATCTCTTCTTTAGGCGTAGCGGATCATGCGGCGCTTTTGAACAAAAAGACCGCTTATTCTTCAAACGAGGAGATTGCCGTTGCCAGGTATATCGGTTCTCAGAATACCGACGGATTATTCCCTGCAGAAATCCCCCCTGTATCTTTAGAAGTTCATTCGCTGGCTTCGGCACAGGTGAATCTAGGTACTTTTCTGCCTGACGGCAAGCCGTCGCTGGCGCCGGGTTCTTATTCTTTTGACGTCAATGTCAATGATATGAATTATGAATTCCAGTACAATATTAAGGAAGACGAGACGAACCTGGATATTCAAAAACGCCTTGAACGATTGATTAATTCCTCCAATATTGGATTGGAAGCCTCAATTATCGGCGATAATAATACAAGAAGCGCCTTGCGAATTACTTCTGCATCAACGGGACTTTCCACCGGAAGAAATAACAGCTTTTATATTTCGGATGATAATACCAGCAGGGAAAACGGAACGGTTTCTTACTTCGGACTGAATTATATGGCTATTGAACCGCGTAATGCGGAATTTACTTTAAACGGCCAGTCCCGCAGTTCTTCATCGAACAGCTTTACCGTCGAAAAAATGTTTGAAATAACCCTGACCGGGATCAGCGGCGAGGAAGATTCTCCCACTGTTATCGGCTTAAAAACGGATTTGGACTCTTTAACGGATAACGTGCATACGTTGGTAAACGGATATAATTCTTTTATTCAGGCTGCCAACAGATATTCCGATTCTCTTTCCCGCGGACGCAAGCTGGTAGGAGATATGAACGGACTTTCATTTATGTACAGAAACGATTTGGATGCCATGGGTGTTCGTACCAATAAAGACGGTACTCTATCCGTTGACGACGATTTGTTAAAACAATCCGTCTCGGAAGATCAGTCGGAAACTTCAATTCAGTCCGTAAAAGATTTTGCCGCTTCACTGCTGCGCAAAACAAATCAGATTTCGCTGAATCCGATGCAGTATGTAGACCGAATCATGGTATCCTATAAAAATCCTGGCAAAACGTTTATAACTCCATATGTTACAAGTCCCTACAGCGGGATGCTTTTTAACGGTTACTGTTAAAATTAAATCCGTGCAGCATCGCAAAATGCCGCACGGATTTTTATATTTGCTGTTCCGCCATAGTTAAAGCATCATCTATTACTTGATCCATATCATAATATTTATATTGTCCGAGCCTTCCGCCAAATAGTACATTCTTTTCATTTTTTATGGATTCTGCCAGTTTTTTGTACTGAGCGTATAGGATTTCGTTTCTTTTATCGTTTACCGGATAATAGGGCTCGTCTCCTTCTTTCCATGCCGCCGGATACTCTCTGGTTATGACCGTATCCGGCTGTGTTCCAAATTCAAAATGCTTGTGCTCAATAATCCTTGTGTAAGGAATCTCACGTTCCGTATAATTTACCACCGCATTCCCCTGATAATTATCACAGTCCTTTATAATTTCGGTTTCAAAGCGCAGAGAACGATATTCCAGTTTCCCCAGATAATAATCGAAATATTCGTCAATCATTCCCGTATACAATACTTTATCATAGGTAATCCGGTCCGCTCCTTTTTGCTCATTTTCCCTAAGAAACTTCTGATATGAAATTCCCGTAATCACAGGAATCCCATCTATAAGTTTTTCAATGAGGGAGGTATATCCCCCCTCCGGTATCCCCTGATAAAGATCGTTAAAATAATTATTATCGTAAGTAAAACGCAAGGGAAGCCTTTTGATTATAAAGGCCGGCAAATCTTTGCAGTCTCTGCCCCACTGCTTTTCGGTATAGCCTTTCACCAGCTTTTCATAAACGTCCCGGCCGGCAAGGGATAACGCCTGTTCTTCCAGGTTCTTCGGTTCCGCAATTCCAAGTTCTGCGATCTGCTCCGCGATAACCGATTTGGCTTCGGCCGGAGTCCTGATTCCCCACATCCGGCTGAAGGTGTTCATATTAAACGGAAGATTGTAGACTTCATCACGCCAGACGGCAATGGGACTGTTTACATAATGATTAAACCGCACAAACTGGTTAACATAATCCCATACTTTCCGATTGGAGGTATGAAAAATATGCGCACCATATTTATGAACATTAATGCCGGCAATCTTTTCCGTGTAGACATTCCCTCCGATATGATTCCTTTTCTCCAGCATGAGACAGCTTTTCTTTTTCTTTTTCATTTCGCTGGCAAAAACAGACCCAAATAAGCCGGTTCCGACCACTAAATAATCATAATGCATGCACTACTCCTTTTTACCGCCTTTTTTTCCTTTTGCCTTATACTTTTCTATTTGAACAAAATCATCCATCAACTCCAGTACTTTATCGCGGCCGGTCTGATTAAGCTTCACATAATACTGCATAACACGGTTCTCAAGAAGCTTGGCGCCCAGAGCCGTATCTCTCTCCAGAGAACTGAAATCTACCGGATTGAGACTGAGCTTATCACACATGCGAATGACGGTGCCGTACGCCATTCCTTCAATTCCCCTCTCTAAAGCGGTGACAAGCGTGCTGTAAGGAATTCCCATCTCAAGTGCAAACTGTCGTATACTTCTATACTGACTTAAAATTTCTTTTTTCAATACCTCTGCTTTTGTCATCGTTTGTACCTCCTAAATATATTCATACTAATAATATACGAGATTCTATAACGATTTTCAATGGGTATTTTTGATTTTTCTTGTATGCCCATATACGCCGTGTTACAATGATTTTGTTAATCTGTACATTGCAGACGGATTATATAACGGAGGACAAATAAAAAGAGTATTATGAAGATATTATTTTTAAACTGGAACAGTTTTGGAAATGAAGATATTATACCCGCATTTCGGGAACTTAACCACGAAGTCGTTCTCTATCCCTTTGCTAAAATCGTTTCCAATTATGACGAAAAATGGGAAAAGGAATTTTCTTCGGCGCTGCGTTCTCTCGTCCCCGACTTTGTTTTTTCTTTCGCCTACTTTCCCATTGTATCCAAAGTATGCCAGTCGGAAAAAATCTTATATCTATCGTGGGTTTATGACAGTCCGCAAGTGGCGCTTTATTCTTATACCATGATTAACAGCTGTAACCGTGTCTTCATTTTTGACAAAGAGCTTTGCATGAGTTTTATCCGTTCAGGCTTTAAGAATATCTTTTACCTGCCCATGGCCGCCAACACCGCACGCCTGGACGCTATGCTTGCGGCACAGTCTCCGGCCATTGCTTCCGAATACAAAAGCAATATATCCTTTGTCGGTTCTTTATACTCCGAACCAAAGCATAACCTGTACAGCCGCCTGACGTCTATCCGCCCATACGTTAAAGGTTACCTGGATGGATTAATCCATACGCAGCTGGCGGTATACGGATTCAATTTTATAGAAGATGCCCTGACCCCGCAGATTCTGGAAGAACTGCTCCGGTCGGATTATCCTATGCACCCTCATTCCACCGGCGTGGAAAGCAGTCAGTATCTCTATGCACAGTATGTCCTGAACCGCCGGGTTACTTCCCTGGAGCGTGAAAAAATATTACGTCTGCTTGGCACTCTGACAAACGTGGATCTATATACGCATGATTCTAACGTCCGCCTGGAAGGAGTTTCCAACCACGGACCTGTCGATTATTACGATACAATGCCTTATGTATTTGGTAACAGCAAGATTAATCTTAATATTTCGCTGCGCAGCATTAAAAGCGGTATTCCCCTGCGCGCTTTTGACATAATGGGCTGCCGCGGCTTTCTGCTAAGCAATTATCAGTCTGATTTTCTGGATTTTTTTATTCCCGGAGAAGACTTTGTTTTTTATGAATCCATAGAACATGCCGGAAAACTGGCCGAATACTATTTAAAACACGACGACGAACGGGACGCGATACGGACGAACGGGCATAAGAAGATTCAAGCGGGACATACTTACAGGCACCGGCTGGAAGAAATGTTTTCCGTGCTCTGACCACATTCCGCTTTGGTTACCATCAAAACCGCATTCCTTCCCGGTTCAGCTTCACCAGTTCTGTTATGACCTCCGCTGCGGCGCTATTATTCAGAGCCCCGGCAGGCTCATCGGCAAACAGAATATCCTCTTTTGATGTTAGTCGGTAGTGTTGTTTTATCATTGCGGCTTTATCCTGTCAAATATATTTTCCTTCTGGGAAAGTCCGGGTGTCAGCGGCTTTTTAGTATATCTGACGCTTCTTTTTCCGTAATTTTACCGCACTTTATCATTCTATTCAGAACAACCGACATTCTTCTTTCTGCAAGCTCCATATTCTTATCAAGAGAATATACCGACGGCGCATTGGGAATTCCGGCAAGCATTATGGCTTCATAGTCTGTCAATTCCTTCGGATCTTTTTGAAAATATCCCTGTGAGGCGTCATAAATCCCGTAATATCCGCTTCCAAAATAAATAGAATTCACATAGATTTCAAAGAGTTCCCGCTTAGTATATTCCTTTTCCAGCGCCAGCGCCGCAAAAATTTCCGCAAATTTCCGTTCAATTCTTTTTTCCTGTGTAAACAATTCATTTTTTGCAATCTGCTGTGTAATCGTGCTTCCGCCTTCAGCAAATGACAGGGTTCTCAGATCCGTCCATACGGCTCTGGCAATCGCCCATATATCTATGCCGCAATGGTTTTCAAAACGCTTGTCCTCCGCAGATATTACAGCATCTATGTAAACAGCGGGTAAATCTTCATATTTTATGAAGCTCTCCCTGCTTCTTATGGTATCGGCTATCATTGCAACGGATTTTTCTTTTATCGCAGCCTGATACATCCGGTAACCTTTCACGGCAAAAACTGCGCCTGCTGCCGCCCCAAGAAGCAGAACGGTTACACACATGCAAAATAATATATTTCTTACGTACCTTAACGCCCGTTTTCTGATTGTACCTTTCACTGTATCATCTCCTCTTTCTACTATGTATTGTATCATATCAACCTTACATACAGATAGTTTTCATCTTACATTTTTGTAAGAATCATTCACAGGAGCTTATTACCAATCCCATCTCTTTAATTTTTCTGATTTACAGCTTTCTCATTCTACAACATTCCCTTCATAATACACCCTGCTTCCACCGGAAATCGCACTGGTAGAAGCTGTAATGACTGTTTCGTCGGTTGGAAGTCCTCTGACCGCACAGTATTCCTCATTGGAATTTAACAGATCAACAGACATTCTGTATGCGGCATACCCGTTTCCAAGTACACTGTCCTCCTCCTGCAATACCAGAACATAATAACCTAAAGAATCTTTCCGTAAAGCTGCTGCTGGGATGATTGTGTCATACTGCTCACTCTCCTTTTCAATCGTTACCTTTGCTTTCTTTCCGGCAAGTTCCTGATTCTCTGAGATAATCAGAATTTCCGCCTGATACCCTGTTTTATTCTGGTCTGCATAAGACACCACTGACCGGACGTTTCCGTTAAAATTCTTATTTAAGTTTGTAACCTGAACATTTACCACGCTTTCTCTATCTACGTAATCCAACTGATCTTCCGTCACAAATACTGTGACAGTCCATTCTTCCGATTTTTCGGCAATCCCATAAAGAATGATGTTCTGCATGGATGATACATACATTCCTTTTTTCACTCCAATGGAAGTGACAATTCCGTTTTTTTCTGCCACAATCTCATGCAGTTCCTCTGCCCCGGCAAGTTCAAATTTCATCAGGCATTGACCCTTTTCCACTTCCTCACCGGACTGCACCAAAATTTCTTTTACCCTGCCATCTACATCCGAATAAACAGATTCCATGCGGGAATAAGACACGTATGCCGAGCCTTCCACAGTGAAACTTAACTTTCCCTGCTTTGGTGTTGCAACAGACACCACCGGAAGCCGACCATTATAAATAGATTTTGAGAAAAATGTTAAAAGTAATACAATCCCTGCAAATATCCCAAACACCTTTGCAAAATTTTTATTATTTTGTTCCATCCGCTTTTCCTTTCTTTTACCCCTTGATTCCTGTGATTGCTATACCCTGTTTCAGGTGTTCCTGCCCATACAGCAATATCAGCAGCATTGGAGCCGCGTAAAAACAGGAGCCTGCAAAGGCCAGACCTGTCTCCCCACTGTTTATCTGTGCAAGAAACAGGGACAAGGGCTGTTTTTGGGTATCCTGAATAAAAATTACTGCCTGATCCACCAGATTCCAGTAATCCAACAGTGTAAGCATTGCTGTCGCTGCAATTCCCGGTTTTATCATCGGTACGATAATGAAACAAAAAATCCTGCCATGTCCTGCTCCGTCTATCTGTGCCGCTTCTATATAGGCATCCGGTATACTTTTCATAAACTGCCTGAGCAAAAACACTCCGAAAGGATTAAAAATTCCCGGAAGTATGATGGCAAGGTAAGTGTCTGTTATATCGAGCCAGTCAGCTACCATATAGTTTGGCATTAAAGTTACCTGCAATGGCAAAAGCATTACCATGATATATAGAAAGAACAGCCGTTCTTTTCCCTTAAATTTCAGAACGGTAAATGCATATGCTGCCAGTGTCGATACAGCGATCTGTCCGATTACAATCGGTACTGTGATTTTCACAGAGTTCCAAAACATATTCAGATATACCGGGCTTTCAAACAAAAGCTCCGCATACTGTGAAAGTGTCACTTTTTCCGGGATGACATTCATGTCAATAAATTCATCATCCTGTATCCCGCCGACACTATAATGTTTCTCCACTTCCCGACTGCTCATAAAAGAACCGGCAAAGGTAACGATAAGCGGAGTCATATAGAGAATGACGATGAGCAGAAACAGGACATATCCCATCCGGCTGCTCCATTTTTTTATCCTTCTTTTCTTCATTTTTTGATTCCTCGCTTTTTCGTCTGTCTAATCATGCAGGTCCTTTGACAGTTTTCTTTCTGAACGGAACAGGCAGGCTACCGGCAGCGCAATCGCTATCGTTAAAATATAAACCGCACCGGCTAATTTGGGATAATTCAATGACAGAAACATATTGTTCATGTAGTGCTGTAAGACATACAAACCTTCCGGCGGAAATTCTCCTGTGATAATATAAATTTCCTTAAAAATCTTAAAGGAATTTACAAAAGTCATAATCAATACCAAAAAAGTAGTCGGTGTCAGGTACACCCATGTAATATTTCTGAACTTCCACCATATTCCTGCTCCTTCCACATCAGCATACGCATAGTATTGTTTAGGAATACTGCTCAATCCGCTCATATATAGCGCCATGTTATAACCCACATTTTTCCATATAAAGATAATGATCATCACAATCATGCCGTACTCACTGTTTCGCCAGTCAAACCCGTTTATGTGGTAACTGCTCAGAAACTTATTGAAAGTCCCATGCAGCCCCCAGAAGCTTTCCCAAAAGAACGCTGATGTTGCGGAAGGAATTGCCAATGGTATCAGAAAAACCAAACCGAAATATTTCGGGTACCGCTTCATGTTATGGATTACCAGTGCCACGATCAGTGACAACACCATATTAAGAGGAATACTGACTGCCATAAATGCGACTGTATTTTTCAATCCTCTTAGGAAATACGGATTCCGGAGCAGCTCTTTATAATTCTGCAAACCGCAGAACGCTCCATGAATCGGATGATCCACAACCGAATAGAAAAAGGAAACAACAAACGGAACTAAATAAAACAGACAGAAACCTGCAAAACTTCCCAACAGCATCAGCCAGGGCAGCAGCTGATTCCGATTTCTAAAAATCATTTTTTTCATGTCATACGCTCCTGTCTTATTCATGAAAATACTGCTCTATTTTTCTCTGAAGGACTGATGCGGTGTCCTCTGCCGTCTGTTTTCCCTCAAAGAATTTCCCGTTTTCTTCTTCAATCAACGTCCAAAGGGCAGAATCTACCGTATCACAATCGTTAAGCTGCTCCATCCAGCTTTGTAACAGTTCGCCATATTCCTCTTTTTCTACGGAACCGCTGTTACTCTCCGCATAAAAATTGTAGTAACGTTCCACCGCAGCATCAAATCCCTTTCTATTTACGGCAAGCCCATGAACAGATGGTAAAGTTTGTACTTCTTCGGATAACAGATATTTCATAAACTCCCATGCCAGATCTTTATTGTGAGAAGCGCTGTTTAATGCCATACTGTAATTTGCATTGACTGCTACATTTCCTTCACTGTCGGCAATCGGCATACTGTAAGATAATCCCGACTGCTCATCCAGTTCGTAAAATGCTGCCTGTACATCATAGTCACAGGTAGCCGCGTAATAATATTCCATATTATAAAAATCCACATCCGCATCAAACGCATGATTGTCTGAAAGTTCCTTTACCTCTTTTAACAGACTGATATAAGTATCTGCATTAAGATTTACCGACTTTTTTTCCACATCAATAAAATCACTTAATTTATCCTCAATCAGATAATCTGCAAACTGGACTTCATTCATCATAATCAAAAAAGTATTCTTTTTTGATGTGTTGGAAACCAGCTCCTTTGCGATGTCCATCCGTTCTGCAAAACCTGCGCTTTGCAGTCTGCTTTCCATTCCCGTCTGCTCTGATAACAACGCATCACAAAAACCAACCACATTGAATTTTGCCATATATGGAATCAGGTAAATTTCTCCGTTTTTCGTTTTCGCTGACTGCAAAACATTCATAAAATAATTTTCTTCTGTAAACTCCGGTGTCAGTGAAATATACCTGCTCAAATCCTCAAACACACCCATTTCACTATATTTTTCTACCGGAAGAAAACTGTTCAGAATAATATCCTCTGCTTTTCCTGTCATAATTTTGGTATTCAAATAGGTCTGATAATCTTCCACGCTTCCTGCTCCGGAAGTTTCATGATACACATTGACCGTAACCTTTACATCCGGGTATAAATCCATAAACTGCCTGGCCGCTGCTGTAAGAAACTCCTGCTCCATAAATGCGGAAACCGTAATCTCGCCTTTCATTTCCGGCTGCACATATTCTTCTTTTTTCTGTTCTGTTGTTTCATTTAACGAAGGAATATTACTTCCCTTAGACTGCAAATCCTCCTCATTCTGTGTCTGTGCATTTCCACAGCCACTAAGCAAACATACCATGCACACAAATAATGCCAGCACTTTCCTTCCATTTGTTTTCATAATAAAAAACCTCCTTGCCATGATGACTTAATTTCAATAAAATCATCCTAACAAGGAGATGTCTCCTACTTTCGTATTAGATGTGTCAAACTTGTCAAATCTTTTTACATATTCGTTCCCAGACTCAATAACAGTCTTTCCACAGGTGTCTGTTTGTTTACTACCATGCTGTCCCTTTTTAACATGGCAGATATCTTTTTATTCTCAGAAATTTTATACACCTCATTATCTTCTGTAATTATCTCAGCATTTGTACCCGGTAAAAATGGAAATGCAGTTGCAAGCACTTCTTCATCCGTACAAACTCCATACGGCATTTTATCTTCATTCATGGAAATATCCGCTTTCCATATCTGTCCGGTTGCAGCATGAATTTTGAGAACAATTTTCACATCATCTCCCGTATAGGTAATCACCCAATAACTGATCCATGATTCCTCTAATGACGCAAAACTATCCAACGTACACAGCACAGCGCTGGTATCGCGGAACGAATATCCTATAAAATCGGCAGATAAAACATACTGTTTTGCCAAAGAAGTTATCCATTTCGTTCCGGCATCAATTGCCTGTTCCATATTCATCTGACCCGCCATCGGTTCATGCAGTATTTCCCGTCCTCCGGCTTCCCATACCGTTAATACCTCTGCCATCTGATCTTCTGATAAAACCTGCGGCACAAAATCTTGCTGCATTGCCGGGTTATTTTCTTCCTCATCAGCTTTTGTATTATCTAAAACAATCTGCCCCTTTGCCGTTAACATTTCATTCTCTTTACAATGAAGCAATCCTTTGGTTAGAAACCAGCCGCCAAATACCACTGTAAAAGACAGGCAGAACACAAGCAGTGTATCTATTTTATCTTTCCTCATCTGCCACGCCTCCTTGTTTTCCCTCCCTTACGGTTCAAACGGATACTGACTTTTGTACCGCTTTTTCCGTCACTTTCAAAGCTCAGACTGCTTCCATGTATTTCAGCAATCTTTTCGGCAAGACTAAGACCGATTCCTGCACCATGCAGCTTTCTGGAACGGGACTTGTCAACCATATAAAATGCTTCTTTGATTCGTTTGATTTCATTTTCCGGAATACCGCTTCCGTTATCTTCCAACTGTATCACATAGAAATTTTCTCCATCCACATATCCTCTTAACTGAAGATTATCCGCTCCGGCTTTTATGGAATTATCAATCAAATTCAAAAGCAATGACTGAAACAGATCATATTCCACATCGATGTATGCTGCTTTTGCTTCACAGCTTAACCGGACATTCTTCTCCTTTAGTATCTCGATTTCTTCCTTTGCAAGTTCTTTCAGTAATATATCAGCCTGCATTTCCTGTAACTCAAAATCTTTATGATTCAGTACCGTCAAATCCATCAGCTTATGCGACAATGCTTCCAGCCGCATACCTTCATTCCAAATATACCATGCCGCCTGTTTTTGTTCTTCCCTGCTCAAATCTTTCTGATAAATGCGATTTGCAAAGCCTATAATGGAAGTAAGCGGCGTTTTCAGTTCATGTGCAAAATTCGCCACAAAATCTTCCTTTTGTTTGGCGCTGTCTGAAAGTTCCTGTACTTTTTCTTCGATAGCTCCCGACATCCGGTTAAAATGTCTTGCAAGCTGACCAACCTCATCTTCACTGGAAACCTTGATTCGTTCCTGATAATTTCCATCCGCTATTTTCTTTGCCGCTTCCGTTAATTGTTTGATCGGACGGGTAAGCAGTACAGATAATAAAATAATCAGTAAAACACCTGCGCCTATTGCAACCGCATAAACATATCCAAACCGCTGAATCATCTGTTCCTGCTGCAAAAAGACCCTTTCCACATCAACACCTGTGATTAAATAAATGCCTGTGTCCGCCTGCAAAATTTTTCCTGCAGCCAGCACATACATCCGGCTTTCAATCTCTGCAAACTGATAATTTACCTTTCCCGTTTCTACACCTTCCAAGACTTTATCAAGCTGCGTTTCTTCCGGAAAGTCAGAAAACAATATTTCTCCATCTATAGAACAAATTGCAACCGTATGATTCATATCGGAAGCAATACTGCTGATATCATACGCTCCATCCGCAACACCTTCCAGCCATTCTTCTCCCTTTGTGATCAAGGCCGATTGTATCACAAATTTGTTATACTGATACTGTTCCACCGCAGCCTCTACTTCTCTTTCCATAGAGGTCTTATCATAGTAGGAAATCAAGCTGTACCCGCCAAGCAAAAATATGATACTGAAAAACATGGTCACAAAGAAAATGATTTTTGTACCAAGCTTCATACGCTATCCCTCCAGACGATAACCGATCCGAAATACCGTCTTAATATAATCTTCCCAGCCCAGCTTTTTCCTTAACCGCTGTATATGTGTATCTAAGGTTCTGGTATCTCCCAGAAAAGGCTCATTCCAGATTTTTTCATACAATTTATCCCTGTATTGGGCAATATTTTTATTTCTTATCAGCTCTGCCAAAAGGTCAAATTCCTTCACCGTCAGTTCTATTTCTATTCCATTCTGAAATACTTTCCTAGGGAAACGCTGATTAATTCAAACTATTCAATGTAATTTCTGATATAATGTAT
>CAJUNP010000029.1:34152-40788 GCA_910587935.1 uncultured Lachnospiraceae bacterium | reverse complement strand
TAGTCAAGGTCTGTTACTCCCTGTGGAAGCCCTCCGACTCCTTTTCCCTCGCTTTCATCATTTCCCGTAGCGTCATAGGAGAAAACATAGTATCCATGACGGGCGAAATAATTCGCACAATCCATGTAAGAATTATGCCCGCCTCCACCAAAGCCATGTGCCATTACAATGATACCACGCTGTTTTTCTCCCAAACTATACATATATCCCGCCAGTTTCTGCCCCTTATTGGAAATAAACTCATATTTCGTGCGCTGCAATCCGTCAAAATCATCAACGTACAGCATAAGCGGCTCATAGCTCTCAAATCGCTGGTTAAAATTCTCATTATATACCATTACAGACAATGCCCAATCGCCGGCAATTATTAGTACGGCCACGATAGATATTACAATAAAGAAAATTTTTTTCTTCTTAGATTTCGGTTTCATATTCATATCCTTTTCGACTTATAGTTGTGTCGGAAAATTCCGATTTACCGTTATTATACACCCGTTCGTCCTAAGATTAAATAAATTTTTATGCAGCGCCGGATCAAAATAAAATTGGGTGGACTTTTTACAATAAGATTGCTATAATCAACTTAATATTGTACACTTTTATATTATAATAGAGACTTGAACAGTTGGAATGTCATGGGAAAGTGTGGTAATAGATATGAGTAATTTAGATTCAAAAAGGAAAACGGCAGAACTGCATTTTTCCATGATGGAAAACGCAGAATACCGAAAAGCGCAAAATCAGGAAATTGAACTCGGAGCGGAACAGGGATTGGATGTTTCCGTTTACTCCAACCCGGAATTTAACTGGCTGCAGATGGAGCAGATCCGTATGGGATTGAAAGATAATCTGGACGTTTCTCTTTATGCCAATCCAATTTATAATTATGAAACCATGAAACAGGTACGTCTGTCTCTTTATGCTGCAATAGATATTATTCCCTATCTTAACAGGGGATTCAGGGATGATGCGCTGGAGGAAATCAGGCTGGCGAAGACAGACAGACTGCCCATTGACCAATGGCTGTGGGATGATATGTGTGCGCCGCAGATTCACGAAATAAGAATCGGATTATGTGAGAACTTGGATATTTCCGTCTATGCCGATCCCCAATTTAACTGGATGCAGATGCAGGAAATCCGACTGGGGGTGGAAAAGAAGCTGAATATATCTCTTTATACAAACCATCTCTACAGTTATTCCCAGATGAGGGAAATACGCAAGGGATTGGAAGATGGTTTAGATGTATCATCTTATTGCAGTCTGATCTATTCCGCAACGGACATGAAAGAAAAACGTCAGGGATTGTTACGAGATAAGACGGCAAAGCCAAAGAAGGGCAGTGGGAAGGAATCCGTTCTTGATTCCCTGGTTAAAAAAGAATTTGTAATTACCGTTGAAGATAACGGTAACAGGGCTTATGCCTTTATACCATGGGTTCCCGGCAATATGGTTACCAAAGAGGATATTTATGACGATCTGGAAAGAAGGGAAATCGTCTTTGGAATTAATCATGAAGCGATTTCCGAGCTGATAGACAAGCGGAGAATGAATGAAAAGATACTGATTGCCGAGGGAGTTTGCGCACAGACTGGCAAAGACGGATGGTTTGAATTTTTTGTCAGGCTTGATATACCCCGAATTCCGGCGCCTCTTCCGGACGGCGGTGTTGATTATGTGAATATTGAAGCCTTTGAAATGGTAGATAAAGATGAGAAAATAGCTGTTTATCATCCGGCAGAAAAGGGTGTGGACGGAAAAAATATATATGGCGAAACCATTCATGCAGATAACGGAGCTGAGAAAAAACCTCTGCGTGGCGAAGGGTTCGTAATTGCGCCTGACGGCGTCACCTATCTTTCCAGGATAAACGGAAAATTTGAATTCACCGGCGGCCGGATTATTATCTCAAATATGCTGGTTGTCCGGGAAGACGTTACCGCCGTTACGGGTAAACTGGAGGTGGACGGTTCCGTCTATGTAATAGGCAGCATTTATTCGGGCGGATATATCAAGGCAAGCGGGGATATTATAATCGAGCATAATGTAGAGACCGCAAGACTGGTTGCCGGAGGGAACGTCATGATTAAGAAAGGGAGCTGTTCCCGGCACGACTGCTTTATTGATGCCGGCGGAGAGGTTTCGGGCAGCTTTTTTGAGGCGGCTAACATAAACGCAAGAGGGAATGTAAAAGCCAATTACATTATGAACAGCAATATCAACACTTTGGGCAGAGTGATCGTATCGGGAAGCAAGGGCGTTCTCCTTGGCGGTCGGATATGTGCGGTAAAAGGCGTAGATACTTATAATCTCGGAAACAGCTCGCATCTGAAGACATATCTGGAGGTAGGCAGAAATGAGATGTATGAAAAGGAGCAGGCCGGATTTGCAAACAAACGGGAACTGCTTTTAAGTGAGCTGTCCGTGCTGGAAACAGGATGGAACAAACTCGTGCAGGTGACCGCATCCCCCAACAAGGTACCGGAAAGCATGGTACGAAAGATACATGCCGCAATTGTAGCAAAAGGCCATGAGCTTGCGGAACTGGACGCCGAAATATCCAAACTGGCCAACATAACGGATCACACAATGAAAGCGCCTGTATGCGTCCGTGGGAAGGCGTATGGCGGCAGTATCATTATGATCAACGCCGTCACCTATATGCTGTCATCCGAAGTAAGCAGGGTTGTTTTTAAACTCCGCAACAAGCAAGTGGTTGCGGTAACATTATAAAAAGGAAGTATTAAACGATGATGAAGCGTGATACGATGTTAATTTTTGAAGATAACTCCATTGAACGTGAAATTCTGGCAGAACTGTTCAAGCCGGATTATAAAATACTGGAGGCGGCCAACGGTAAGGAGGGAATTGAACTCTTAAACAGTCATTTTTCTTCCATTGCCGTTGTCTTGCTGGATCATTTTATGCCTGTAATGGATGGTTTTAAAGTATTGGAGCGTTTACATGAAAAGAAGATTTTGAATAAAATACCGTTTATCATGGTTACGGGGCAGGATTCTGCAGAATTTGAAAAACAGGGTTATGAGTACGGGATTGTCAGTTATATTAAAAAACCCTATCAGCCGGAAGTAATCAAACAGGTAGTCAGCAATGCAACCGGGTGGTTTCAGTATAAACTGCAGTTGGAAGTAGTAGTCAAAAGACAGAATGAAAATATAAAAAAACAAAATGAAATATTAAGACAGCAGGCCAAAAAGCTCAGTCATATGAATAAGATACTGATTGATTCCCTGAGTAATATAGTGGAGTTCAGAAATCTGGAATCAAAACTGCATATAAAGAGAATCCGCGAGTTTTCTCTGTGCCTTGGAAAAAGTATTATGAAGCTGTATCCGGAATATGATCTGACTTCTGAGAAGCTGGTACAGATCGGATGGGCTTCATCACTTCACGATATCGGCAAAATTGCAATTCCTGACAGTATTATACTAAAGTCCGGAAAGCTGACCGCGGACGAATTTGAGTATATGAAGTCCCATACCACCAAAGGGGCGGAGATTATCGCGCAGACTGTCCATTTAAGCGACGAGGCAATTTACGATTATGCGTATGATATTGCCAGACACCATCATGAGAAATATGACGGAAAGGGTTATCCCGATGGGCTGAAGGGAGATGAGATCAGCATTGCGGCACAGATTGTTTCCCTGGTGGATATCTATGATGCGCTTACTTCAAAACGCGTTTACAAAACGGCTTACGAACCGGATAAAGCGTATCAGATGATTATTAACGGTGACAGCGGCGCATTTTCACCGAAATTACTGAAAGCTTTTGCAGAAGCAAAAAACGAATTTGAGAAACTGCTTAATAAGTATCGGGATGAAGATTAACCAGCATAGAATGGGATAGGATTGACATATGAAAACAAGAGAAGAAGCGCTTGCATGGGGATTGTCTTTTCCGGAAGTTTATCAGGACGCGCCGTTTCACGATACTAATTGGGTTCTGGTCCGGTATAAGAAAAACAGAAAAGCTTTTTTATGGACTTATGAGTATCAGGGACAGATGCGCATTAACGTGAAAGCCGCCCCTGAATGGAGAGATTTCTGGAGAAACGCTTTTGCATCGGTGATTCCCGGTTATCATCAGAATAAGGAACACTGGAATACCGTGATTTTGGACGGAACCGTGCCGGATGAAGACGTGAAACAGATGATTGCGGAGAGCTATGATTTAATAGCAGGGAAAAAGGGTTCACGTTAATTTTATTCTTTTTTTATAAATATTTCATTTTATGCTTGTAAGATGACGAAAAATATCTTATTATAGAATTGTATTAAAATTACAGAAGGGAGGAAGATAGTAAATGGATAAAAAGACGACAGGCATTGTTGCATACTTAACATGGATCGGATTGATCATTGCTTTAGTGGCAGGCGATAAGGAAGGCGCATCTTTTCATTTAAATCAGGCTCTTGTTATTTTTCTGTTTGCTTTAGTTAACGTTGTGCTTGGTTTTATTCCTTTTATCGGATGGATTCTGGCCATGGTATGGGGCCTCTTCATTTTTGTATGCTGGCTGATTGGTTTTATCGGCGCATTGAAAGATGAAGAAAAAGAAGTTCCGTTGATCGGTGGTATTCGGATTCTGAAATATTAATAAATCGATATACATAAGATCAAAAAATGCTGTCCGCACAATATACTACCCCGGACAGCGTTTTTCTATTTGTTAAACTTTATTCTTCATGAATCTGTACATTCTCATCGTCCGGCACTTCGCCGTGCATAAAAGTAATCATGTACTGGATTCGTTTGTATGCGCGTTCGTAATACTGTGAAGCAATACCGGCGGCGGATGCATCATAAATTTCCGCTTCATAAGCCAGATGATAATTTTCAATTGCCAGCGTCATATTTTCACTTGCTTCGTCTGCGAGATCTTCCATATAAGCAAATTCTTCAGGCACTTCAAGAGCCGCCAATTCCTGAAATTTTACGTCCAGTTCGTCAAGCAGCGCCAACAGGGACGGTACGGCATCATCGGCGGTGGCGTCGATGCTGTTGATCGATGCGTCAATACCGGCAACATCTGAACAGAAAGCTTCAAAGGACGTACGAAATTCTGCCAGTTCTTTGCTTTCTCCGCATCCGGCCAAAAGAAAAAGTGTTAGTACGGCCGACAGAACGGACAGGAGTATTCTTTTTGTTTTCAAGTGTAGTTCCTCCCTTTTTGGTATAACCTTTACCAAATAAAAATTTACCATATTTATAAGAGATTAGCAAGAAACTTCGCGATTTTAAGAAAAGTTTAAATTTTGATTTACGGGGAATAAGAGCCGTGATAATATAAGAAATAGTAATGAAAACGAGGTATGATTATGACAAAAAAGGAATTTGCGGCGCTTACGGCCGAAAGGATGTTATTCTTAGACGGGGCAACAGGGTCGAACCTGATGCGGGCAGGGATGCCGTCCGGCGTCTGTCCGGAAGTCTGGATTCTGGAGAACAGAGAGATATTAATACGTTTACAGGAAGAATATGTAAAAGCAGGAAGCCATATTTTGTACGCGCCCACTTTTTCGGCAAACAGAATTAAGCTGGACGAGTACGGTCTTAAGGAGAAACAGCGGGAGATGATCCTGGAGCTTGTGGGGTTATCCAGACAGGCGGCGGGAGACCGGGCGTTTGTCGCGGGAGACCTGACCATGACCGGAGAACAGCTGGCTCCCATTGGAACACTGAAGCTGGAAGAACTGATTGATATATATAAAGAGCAGATCGGATATCTTGTGGAAGCAGGAGTGGATCTGCTGGTTGTAGAAACCATGATGAGTCTGCAGGAAACAAGAGCGGCGTTGATTGCCGCAAAAGAGACATGTGATCTGCCGGTACTGGTTACCATGACTTTTGAAAGCGACGGGAGAACTCTGTACGGAACGGACGCTCTGACGGCGGCGGTGGTTTTGGCTTCCCTGGGAGCCGATGCCGTCGGTTTGAATTGTTCGACGGGACCGGATAAAATGGTGGAATTAATAAGAAGCATGGCACAGGCTGTTAAGGTTCCCGTGATTGCCAAACCCAACGCGGGACTGCCTTTTGTGGATAGCGAGGGAAGAACCTGTTATGATATGGACGCCGCCGCTTTCACGGAATATATGGGCGCGCTGATAGATGCCGGAGCAACAATCCTGGGAGGGTGCTGCGGGACTACACCGGAATTTATCCGCAGGCTGTCGGAAGCGTATAAAGCGCTGGACCCGAAAGCATACAGAACTTCCCATTGTAATTATAAGAGATATCTGACATCGGAACGGAAAACACTTTCCTTTACTTTGGACAGCGGCTTTATCGTTGTCGGTGAGCGGATTAATCCGACAGGAAAGAAAAAACTGCAGGAAGAGCTACGGCAAAATATAACGGACCGGGTTTTACGGTTTACACAGGAACAGGAAGCTGCCGGCGCCGGGATTTTGGATATTAACGTGGGTATGAGCGGCATTGATGAGAAAAAAGTAATGCTGCAGGCGCTGGAAACGGTAACGGAAGCCACAAGCCTTCCTCTCGCCATAGATTCCAGCCACGTAGAGGTGCTGGAAGCCGCCTTGCGTCATTATCCGGGACGAGCTCTGGTGAATTCTGTTTCTCTTGAAAAAGGAAAACCCGAAAAGC
>CAJUNP010000029.1:0-34142 GCA_910587935.1 uncultured Lachnospiraceae bacterium | reverse complement strand
TTCTTCCTCTTATTAAAAAATATGGCGCCATGTTTATTTTGCTGCCTTTATCCGATGCGGGACTCCCCAAAGATTTTGAGGAGCGCAAAGAGAATATCAGAGTACTTTATGAAGCGGCGTTAAAAGAGGGACTGTGTCAGGAGGATATTGTGGTGGACGGTCTTGTGGCGACGGTGGGCGCCCAGAAAGACGCGGCGCTGCAGACGCTGCAGACCATCCGGTTCTGCCGGGAAAAAGGATTTGCGACGGTTTGCGGACTTTCCAATATTTCCTTCGGAATGCCCGGGAGAAGTTTTATAAACAGTACTTTTCTGACCATGGCCATTCAAAACGGTCTGACTATGGCTATTGCCAATCCCTGTCAGGAAATGCTGGCCGGCGCTGTTTTTGCTGCGGATCTGCTTTTAAACAGAGAGGGCGCCGACGAAGCTTATATAGAATTTGCCGGGAAGGTTCAGGAACAAAAACAGAGAGAAGCCGTATATTGCACAGAAGCGTCGGCTGCCAACGAAGAAAAAAAGAAAGAAACCGGTTCGGAAGCTGGTTTGCGGGATGTTCTGAAAAATGCGGTATTGAAGGGAAACCGCAAAGGAATTGAAGGAATTACCAAAGAAGCGCTGGCCCAGGGGGAAGAAGCCAGAATACTCTTGGATGAGGTACTGCTTCCTGCCATCAACCTGGTAGGAGATTATTATGATCAGGGAACTTATTTTCTGCCGCAGTTGATTGCCAGCGCGGAAGCCATGAAGCTGTCTATTGCCGTTTTGGAGGAAAAGCTGGGAACAGGCGCCGAAGACGAGAATATGCCTGTCATTGTTATGGCCACGGTAGAAGGCGATATTCATGATATCGGTAAAAATCTGGTGGTATTAATGCTAAAAAACCATGGCTTTAGAGTGGTGGATCTGGGGAAAAATGTAAAAAAAGAAACGATTATTGAAGCAGCTAGGCAATATCATGCGGATTTGATCGGGCTGTCCGCTCTGATGACCACCACAATGCAGAAGATGAGGGAAGTCGTTCTTTATGCAAAAGAAGAAGGGATCAAATCTAAAATTATGATAGGCGGAGCCGTCATTACGGAAGAATACGCGGCTGAAATCGGAGCCGACGGCTATTCGGCGGATGCGGCGGAGGCAGTCAGGCTTGCAAAAAGACTATTGAATCTTTCATAATGCTATTGAAATTTATTGCTTTAGTATGCTAAAATAGATGAAATGTATAATTTGACAGGATGGGAGTTTTTTTATGATAGGAGCGGACGCAGTTATTAAATGCCTGGAAGAAGAAGGCGTAGAAGTTGTTTTTGGTTACCCCGGCGTAGCCATCTGTCCTTTTTATAACAGTATTTTACAATCCCATATCCGTACCGTTCTGATCCGTACGGAGCAGAATGCCGCCCATGCGGCAAGCGGTATGGCGCGTATTATGGGGAAACCGGGAGTCTGCGCCGTCACCAGCGGCCCCGGAGCGACCAACGTGATTACCGGCATTGCCACGGCTTTTGCGGACAGTATTCCCCTGATCTGCATTACCGGTCAGGTAAACAGCGAGCTTCTGGGAAGCGATGTTTTCCAGGAGGCCGATATTACCGGAGCGGTAGAGTCTTTTGTAAAATACAGCTATCTGATTAAAGATGTAAACGAAATTCCGAGGGTTTTTAAAGAAGCCTTCTATATCGCCAATTCGGGACGAAAAGGTCCGGTGCTGATTGATATTCCGATCGATATACAGAACGCGCCGGTCCGCAGTTTTAAGTATCCTGAAGAAGTTTCCATGCGTACCTATAAGCCTACGGTAAAGGGGAACATGGTTCAGATTAAAAAAGTCATGCGAGAGCTGGAAAAGGCGAAACGCCCGATTATCTGTGCGGGTGGCGGCGTCCTGCTGTCGGATGCGGAACAGGAACTGCGTGATTTTTCCGAAAAGTTCCGGATACCCGTCGTTTCTACCATGATGGGGATCGGCGTTATGCCAACCAGACATCCTCTTTATTACGGAATGGTGGGGAATAACGGGCACCCCTGTGCCAACCGCGCCATGAATGAATCGGATCTGCTGATTATGGTAGGCGCGCGTGTGGCGGACCGGGCGGTCAGCCAGCCGGATTTGATTACGTATAATAAGGTGCTTGTACATATTGACGTAGATCCGGCCGAAATCGGTAAAAACGTAGGACCGCATATTCCCCTTGTGGGCGATGCAAAGCATATTTTTCAGGACCTGGATAAGCAGGAAGCAGAGTGTAGCCATGATGAATGGGTTGATGCGCTTGACGGTTACAGAAGGGACATGCAGGTAAAAAGGAAACCGAATCCCGCTTATGTGGATCCGGCGGCATTCATTACCATGCTTTCCGACAAAATGGATGAGGACGGTATTTATGTTGCGGACGTAGGACAGAACCAGATATGGTCCTGCGGATATCACGTAGTTAAAAAGGGAAGGTTTTTAACCTCCGGCGGTATGGGCACTATGGGCTATTCCATTCCGGCGGCCATGGGGGCCAGGCTTGCAGCCGGAAAGAAACAGGTAATTGCAGTGTGCGGAGACGGTTCTTTTCAAATGTCCATGATGGAGCTGGCTACCATGCGCCAGCATGATATTCCCGTTAAGATTATTGTACTTAAGAACCAATATCTGGGAATGGTCCGCGAATATCAGCATTATACCTACAAGGATCATTATTCCGTCGTGGATTTGAGCGGCAGTCCCGATCTGGAAAAGCTTTCGGCGGCGTATGATCTGAAGTTTTTAAGGCTTCATAACATGGATGATGCGGATAAAGTTCTTGACAAGTTCCTGGAAAAAGACGAATCGGTGCTGCTGGAATGTCTGGTCGATCCCCTGGATTTGGTAAAGTAAGAACGGGGATTATTGTAAAA
This sequence comes from uncultured Lachnospiraceae bacterium, assembly GCA_910587935.1. Lineage (GTDB taxonomy): Bacteria > Bacillota > Clostridia > Lachnospirales > Lachnospiraceae > MGBC143606. The sequence continues at coordinate 31,257 of CAJUNP010000029.1, read as the reverse complement.
GGAGCAAATGAAGCTTATGAAAAGAATATATTCTGTTTTGGTGGAAAACCGTTCCGGTGTTTTATGCAAGGTTGCGGGACTGTTTTCCAGAAGATGTTTCAATATCGACAGTCTTGCGGTAGGCGAGACCGACGACGCAAAAGTATCCTGCATGACGATCGTATCCAGCGGAGACGAGCGGACCATCGAGCAAATTGAAAAGCAGCTGAATAAGAAGCTGGATGTTATTAAGGTGAAAACCTTTGGCGAGCTGCAGAGCATAAGCCGGGAACTGATGCTTGTAAAGGTTAAATATAACAAGTCGAACCGCCGCGATATCATGGAAGTCTGCGATATCCTGAAGGCCAGTATCGTCGATATGTCGAAGCATTATATGGTGATTCAGATCTGTGATGAACCGGAAAAAATTCAATTGATGCTTACGATGCTTCAGTCTGTCAGCGTCGTGGAAGTAGCGCGGACAGGCACTTTAGCGCTTCCCAAATGCATTGATTTAGAGAAGTGAAGCGTTTGGGTTGACAGAATTCGCTGTAATTGGTAAAATAGTGCAAGTATCAGGCGTTATGGAGGATTATAATGAGAAAAAAAGTGTTTCAGCTTCTTGCCGATAATACATCCGGCGTTTTGAGCCGTATTTCCGGATTGTTTTCGAGAAGAGGTTATAATATTGAGAGCATTACGGCAGGGGTGACCGCCGATCCCCGTTTCAGCAGAATTACGATTGTTACAAGCGGAGACGACGATATTTTGGACCAGATTGAGAAGCAGGTTGCCAAGCTTGTGGATGTAAGAGACGTCAAGGAGTTAAAGTCCCAGGACAGCGTTTACCGGGAACTTGCGCTGATTAAGGTGCGTGCGGCGGCGGGAGAACGCCAGGGCGTAATTACGGTAGCGGACATCTTCCGGGCCAATATTATCGATGTGGCTCCGGAAAGCCTGATTATAGAGCTTACGGGAGATCAGGACAAAATTGACGCGTTTCTGGCGCTGTTAGAAGGATACGAAATTCTGGAGCTTGCAAGAACCGGAATTGCAGGACTGGGACGCGGCATTGAGAATGTTACTTACCTGTAACAGGATTCAACAGTTAACTCTAGGGACATACCTTTCAGTTATAAAGTTACTAACCAAACAAAATCAGGAGGAAAGAAACATGGCAAATATTTATTACCAGGAAGATTGTAACATATCTTTATTGGAGGGAAAGACCATTGCCGTAATCGGTTACGGCAGCCAGGGACATGCTCATGCGCTGAACGCGAAAGAGTCCGGCTGCAATGTAATTATCGGTCTTTACGAAGGCTCCAGATCCTGGGCGAAAGCACAGGCGCAGGGATTTGAAGTATACACGGCTGCAGAAGCCGCAAAAAAAGCGGACATTATTATGATTCTGATTAACGATGAGAAACAGGCCGCATTATACAAGAAAGATATTGAACCCAATCTGGAAGAAGGCAACATGCTGATGTTTGCCCACGGCTTTAATATCCATTTCGGTTTGATCAATCCGCCGAAGGATGTGGACGTTACCATGATCGCGCCGAAGGGCCCCGGTCATACGGTAAGAAGCGAATATCAGGCCGGTAAAGGCGTTCCCTGTCTGGTAGCGGTTCATCAGGATGCTACCGGAAAGGCATTGGACAAAGCGCTGGCTTATGCATTGGCAATTGGCGGAGCCAGAGCGGGCGTATTGGAGACCACATTCCGTACCGAGACGGAAACGGACCTGTTCGGTGAGCAGGCTGTTCTCTGCGGCGGTGTTTGCGCATTGATGCAGGCAGGCTTTGAAACGCTTGTTGAGGCGGGATATGATCCGAGAAACGCTTATTTTGAATGTATTCATGAGATGAAACTGATTGTAGATCTGATTTATCAGAGCGGTTTTGCCGGAATGCGCTACTCTATTTCCAATACGGCTGAGTACGGCGATTATATTACCGGTCCCAAGATTATTACGGACGAGACCAAGAAGGCTATGAAGAAGATTCTTTCCGATATTCAGGACGGTTCTTTTGCGAAAGAATTCCTGCTTGATATGTCTGACGCCGGCGGCCAGGTACACTTCAAGGCTATGAGAAAGCTGGCATCCGAACATCCCGCGGAGGTTGTAGGCGAGGAGATCCGTAAGCTTTATAGCTGGAACGGAGAGGATAAGCTGATCAATAATTAAATTTTGTTGTTTTATACAAGATACCGCTGTATTTAAGATTACATATCTTAGATGCGGCGGTTGTTTTCTTAACAAAAATCCAATAATCTCTTTAGAAATTCTTTCAATTTTTCAGCATTTGTTTTTCATATTTTGTACCTATACTTTTAACAGAGCCGGAGAATATCGGTAAATAACTAAAGAAGTGAGGGAACAAAAGTGAACATCAACGATATTTCCTATTATTTTTCACAGTACGGGCTAATTGCCATTTTTGTCATAGTTTTTCTGGAATATTTGAATCTTCCGGGATTTCCGGCCGGGATTATTATGCCTTTGGCGGGAGTCTTTGCAGCGAACGGAAGGATTAACTTTTTTCTTGCATTGCTGGTCAGCGTCGCTGCAGGGCTTGCGGGCAGCCTGATCTTATATTTTATCGGACTGAAGGGAGGGGAATTGTTTTTAAAAGCATATATTAAAAAATTTCCGAAGCATAAACCGGCTATTGACCGGAATATGGAGCTGCTGCAAAGAAAAGGATACGTCGGCATATTTGCGGCAAAGCTGATTCCCATGATCCGTACTCTGATATCAATTCCGGCAGGCGTTATGCGTATGAACCTGGTCAAGTACAGCATCAGTTCAACGATGGGAATTTTTCTTTGGAATTTTGTTTTTGTAGGAGCCGGTTATTTACTCGGAGACGCCGTATTCGGATATCTTGGCGTTGCCGTATAAACAGCCGTGAAATAAGTGCAGAGGAGTGTATCGGTAAATGAAAATTGCAATGATGACGAACAACTATAAGCCGTTTATCGCAGGGGTTCCGATTTCCGTGGAACGGCTGGCGGAGGGATTGAAAGAAGAGGGGCATGAAGTAACGGTATTTGCGCCCGCTTATAAAGCGCAGATGAAAGAAGAAGGGGTGGTTCGGTTTCATTCTTTTCTGGAAGGAATTGCAGGCGGGGTTGTGATCCCTAATCCGTTGGATCCCGTTATTGAGAGACGCTTTCGGGAAGAGGATTATGATATCATTCATGTACACCACCCCATAGCCATCGGGAATACGGCCGCGTATCTGTCGCATAAATATAAAGTTCCCATGGTATTTACGTATCATACACGTTATGAAGAATATTTGCATTATGTAAAGCCTATGATGTGGGTGAAAAACCTTGTTCCCGCATATTTGAAAAGTTTTTTTGAAAAATGTGAACATATATTTGCACCTACGGAAGGTATGGAAGATTACTTAACCGGAATATGCGGGGTAGAAGGGGAAAAGGTGTCCGTGCTTCCCACGGGTCTGAAAGAGGAAAGCTATCACGGCGAATTACAGAATACGGAACGGATTCGAAAAATGTATGACGCGCAAAACTGTCCGCTGTTTGTTTCTGTATCCAGACTTGCTCATGAAAAAAATATTTCCTTTTTGCTGTACGCGTTGTCTCGTTTTAAAAGGAGCTTCAGGAAACCTTTCAAAATGTTATTAATTGGAGACGGGCCGGAACGGGGCTCGTATGAAAAGCTGGTATGCAGTCTGGGATTGGAAGAAGAAGTGATTTTTACCGGAACGGTTGCCAACGCGGCGCTGCCGGATTATTACAGGGCGGCAGATTTGTTCCTGTTCGCGTCGAAGACGGAAACGCAGGGAATCGTAATCCTGGAAGCCATGGCCGGCGAGACGCCCGTTATCGCGCTGAAGGCGACGGGGGTATCCGATCTTGTGAAGAACGGTCAAAACGGATATTGCGTAGAAGAGGATATGGATTTGTTTGCGGAACGTATGGCGGAGGTTTTAAATAACAGAAAGCTGCATACGGCTCTCGCCGGGGAGGCGTTTAAAACGGCATATGCTTTCAGGGAAAAGGAAATTGCTAAAAAGGCAGCGGAAATTTATAAAGCCGTTGTCAAAAGAAATCACGAAAAAGAACGAAATTTTTTCCAAATGGCGACAACCGGTATCAACTTACTCTCTGAATTATAAGAATTATATGGTATACTGAAAAGAAAAATAGCTTGTGATTCAGGAGGAGTGTATAAATGGAAGGAAATTACCGCATTTTGATCGTGGAGGACGATAAGGAGATTCGGGAAGGCGTCGAAATCTACTTAAAAAATCAGGGGTATGAAGTATATCAGGCCGAAAACGGAAAAGAAGGCCTTGCCGTGATAGAAGAACGCGCCATTCATCTTGCAATTGTAGATATTATGATGCCTGTTATGGACGGAGTAACCATGCTGATGCAGATGCGTGCAAAGGGTTACGACTTTCCTGTGATCATGTTATCCGCCAAGTCAGAAGAAGTGGATAAGATTATGGGGCTGAATATGGGCGCAGACGATTATGTGACGAAACCGTTTACTCCGCTGGAACTGCTTGCAAGGGTTAATTCCCATCTGAGAAGATATGCAAAGTATTTGGAAGCCGTGAACTTGCAGGGAAATAAGGACAAAATATATACGATCGGCGGTTTGGAACTGAACGAGGATACGGTGGAGGTCAGTGTGGACGGAGCGCCTGTAAAGCTGACTCCCATGGAATTCAAAATCATTCAGCTTTTGATAAAAAATCCCGGGAGAGTGTATTCCGCAGATGAAATTTATGAACGGATATGGAATGAAAAAGCTATTAACACGGACACCATTATGGTACATGTCCGAAACATTCGGGAAAAGATTGAGATCGACCCGAAGAATCCAAAATATTTAAAGGTGGTATGGGGTGTTGGATATAAAATCGAAAAACAATGAATCCGGTAAATTTAAAAAAATCAAAAATAAGTGGCTGTTCTATTTGATATGCCTTCCCATGTTGGCGGCAATCGTGTATATGGTCCGGTATCCGCAGCTTAAAATGACGGCGGAGGAACAATATGAAAACCCGATGGAAACGGAAGCGTTTATTTGGAACTTTTATATGAGTAATTATGTTCTGTATAAAGATCTGTACGAAAAGGTTAATGAAACGCAGATCAGTTACCGGGAACTTTATCTTGATATTATTCCCCAGGAAGGAAAAACCGAGGATATAAAAGATTATCTGGAGAACAGTGACCTTACTGCGGATATGAAGGGGAATCCGGAAGACTTATATCTTTCCCATGTTTTGAATGAAGACGATTCCTTTGCCGAGATGGAAACCGATTTTTTTGAGCGGTTGGAGGAGCCTTTTCACAATTTATCACGGATCTTTGATTATTCCATTACCGATGATAAAACAGGGAAAACCATTACGAATTCCGGCAGGAATCTTTCTTCTCCGGAAGAGTTTTATCTGTATTTCCGCGTTACTTACGACGCTTCCGGGAAAGTCTCATCCCACTGTGTCCGGGGTGAAAATCCGGATGCTTTCTTAAAAAGGGCATCCGAAACAGGACGGAATAATCCTTTGGCTCAATTACAGGAATCCATTGACAGCAGATATTATCTGCAGGCCGGAATCAAAGGACCGGTTTCCTGTACCGTGGCATACGGTATTACTTTGGAAAACTGGGAAAATATAAAAGATAAAATGATTGTTACCAGCGACGGTCTTGAAATTTCCAGCGACTTTGTTTATTACACATGGAATAGGACGGAAGACTTGTTTCTGTATAACAGTCTGGCGGAATATTTTGTGCTGCTGGCGTTAGCGGTTGCCATTCTGGCGCTATTACTTCCCTTTGGAGAAAAGACACCATGGAAATTCCGCATTTTCAAGCTTCCCTTTGAAATTGTTTTTATAATTTTCTGTTTTCTGCCCGGGTTTCTGGATTTTCTTGCCGGACAGTCGGCAAGGGTTATAACGGGGAGACAGGCGAAGCTGATCAGTTCTCAGTGGAGAATACCGGAAAACGGCAGTTGGATTCTGGCATATGTATTAAATTTTGCATTTTGCGCGTTTTCATTTTTAGCGGTTATGTTTCTGGTGTATAACGTTAGACAGATCCGTGAAACAGGTTTGAAAGCATACATTCGGAAATACAGCTATATTTACCGTTTCTTCCCTTTTGTAAAAAGTAAGCTGGTATCCTTTTATAACTACATGAGTTCCTTTGACGTGAGTACGGAGACTAATAAAGTCATTATCCGCCTTCTTGTAGTCAACGCAATTATAGTATTTTTTATCTGCAGCTTCTGGTTTTTTGGATTTTTCGGAGTGCTGGTTTATTCTGTGCTTCTGTACTTTGTTTTAAGAAAGTATTTTAACGATCTTAAGAAAAAATATGATATTTTGCTTCGCGCCACCAACCGGATTGCAGAAGGGAATCTGCAGGTGGTCATTCCGGAGTATCTGGGTATTTTCGAACCCTTTAAGCCTCAGATTGATAAGATCCAGGAAGGCTTTCGGAATGCGGTGGAAGAGGAGGTGAAAAGCCAGCGTATGAAAACGGAACTGATTACAAATGTATCGCATGATTTGAAAACGCCTCTTACGGCAATCATCACTTATGTGAATCTGTTAAAGGACGAAAATCTGACGCCGGAACAAAGGAAAGAATATGTAGATACACTGGAGCGCAAATCCATGCGGTTAAAAGTTCTGATTGAGGATTTGTTTGAAGTCAGTAAGGCGACCAGTAAGAATATTACTTTAAATCTGATGGATGTGGATGTGGTAAATCTGATTAAACAGGTGCAGCTTGAATTGGAAGAACAGCTGCAGGCTGCAGGCCTGTCAGTGCGTATGCATGCGCCGGAAGGAAAAGTGTCCGTAAAACTGGACAGTCAGAAGACCTATCGGATCTATGAGAACCTTATTGGTAACATTTGCAAATATGCGCTGCGGGATACGCGGGTTTATATTGATGTGACGGAAGAGGAAAATTCGGTATCCGTAGTGCTCAAAAATATATCGGCAACGGAGCTGACCGTGAATCCCATGGAACTGACCGAACGGTTTGTCCGGGGGGATTCTTCCAGAAATACGGAGGGGTCCGGTCTGGGACTGGCAATTGCAAAAAGCTTTACGGAACTTCAAAATGGGAAAATGAGTCTGGAGCTGGATGGGGATTTATTTAAGGTAACTACCGTCTGGTACAAATAAGGCAACGGTATTTTAGGAAAAAGCAGGAGATGTACTGTTATTTACAGACAACTCCTGCTTTTGCCATACAATAAAATGTATCTTTTTTTATTCAACAATAACTGTTGCAGAATCCCCTTTAACGGCCTGGCCGATTACGGCTATGGACAATTTTTTGAAAGTTTCTGAGGAACTGCTGGCGCCGCTGATCGCGTCAAGAGCTCCCGGCGTTTGGGATGCAAGCAGTTGGGATACGTAGTTTCTTGTATATTCGTTTGGATAAGTTCCGGTTACGGTAAGCATATTCTGCATATAAGAGTTATCCCAGGATTTAATATAGCCGCTGGGATTTTTTGCATTGTATTCTGCGTATATGATCGTGTCGTTTTTTACCATAATACAAAGATATTCTTTCCATCCGTGGGAATATTCCGCCATTTCGGCCGTGTAGAAGCCGTCCTTAAGCTTTGAAGAATCGCCGCATCCGCATAACAGAAGGGCCATACAAAACAGAGTTATAATTAAATATTTTTTCATGTGCATCCTCCTACCGGTTTTCTCTGATTTTTACCTGCGCTACATATTCCTTCAGACTGTTTGACTGTGCAAGGGAATCGGCAGCCATTTTATTCGTTTCTTCAGCGAGTGTACTGTTTTCTTCCGCAATATTTTTAAGAGACTCTAATTGCCTGTTTACATTGGTTACGGCAGTAGTCTGCTCTAAAACGGTAGCGGACAGCTGATCGGATATAAGCCGGTATTGTTCGGTAACATTTTGAATCTCCTGAAAGGCAACTGCCGTTTGATTTGCCGTTTCCAGGCCCTTTCCGATTATATCGGCGGCATGCTTGATAATTTCGCCGGTTTGCTTCAGGGCGTTTGCCGTCTGGTCGGAAAGCTGTCTTATTTCATCGGCTACCACGGCAAAACCGCGTCCGCTTTCACCGGCTCTGGACGCTTCGATGGAAGCGTTCAGGGACAACAGATTAGTCTGCTTGGAAATATTCTCAATTAACAGACTGATCTGGGAAATCTCGTTAACTGCGGCATGAATCTGATCCATAGTATCCAGCATACTTTGCATATTACTGTCGCCAAGCATTGTTTTTTCATTGGCGCTTGCAGAGCATTGCTGGATTTTTTCGGCGTTAACTTTGTTCTGTTCGATGGAGGCCGTAATATCTTCCATGCTTTCTTCCAATTCGCCTAAAAGAAGGGTTTGGTTTTTGGAACCGTCGAACAGCTTTCCGGCATAATCGGACACCTCTGTGGAGTTGTGATTTGCTTCGGCGGAAGCCTGATTCATTTTTTCCATTGTTCTGTTCAGGGAATCCGTAATGTTGCATAGGGAATCGCGGATGGAACAAAAATCACCGGAAAAGTTCTCCGGAATCCGGATCGTATAATCGCCGGAGGACAAGGCTCCCAGGCTGGTTTGAATATTTTGTATGTATTCGTTCAGACTGCCGATTGTTTTGGCAAGAGCTTCCGTTAAAAGCTGTGTTTCGTCACGGGTAACCGCGGGTACCACTTCTTCTGTCAGATTACCGTCCGCCAGCGCCTGCAGACGTCTGGTGGCAGAAGAGAGAGACGCGGATATCCGATGGGATACGGGAACGATAACAAGCGCCGCCAAAAGCAGAAGGACAGCGGATAACAATATCGACAGTACCAGCGTCGAAAGGACGGGCCCCATAAACTGAACCTGCGGGGCATAAATCAGCAGGGCCCAGTTGGTTCCGGGAATGGGAGCGTAACCGGCGTACTGCTTTTGGCTGTTCAGCTTCATGATTGCAGAACCGGTCTGAAATGCGAGGATCCGGTCATAGATAGATTTGTTTTGTATGGAAGAATCCTGCCCGTATACGTTTTTGGATTCCCGCATATTTTCTAAATTGCGGTCGCCTATAATCATCCCATCCGGATTGATAATGTATGCGCCCCCGTTTTTGCCAAGGACCAGCATGCTTAGAACATCGTTTAAAAGATCATATTTATAGCTTCCGATTAAATAACCGGCCACCTCGCCGTCCGACGTCAGTGGGGAGCCGACACAAAGCTGGAACAGGCCGTCGTCATAAAAAGGATCGCCGATTGCGGTATAACCCGTCTGTGACAAATGGTTAAAAAGAGCGGTGTCTGCGATGGAAGCAGGCGCGGTTTCGTCGCCGAAGAGTTTTTCACCCTGCAAATCATAGGCTGACAGCCAGACAAATTCAATCTGCAGTTTTACGGCGTCCAGGCGGGCCTGTTTATCGGCGGAATTACCGGAAAGATCCGTAAATATTTTTTCCGAGGAAAGATTACATATACGTTCCGTCAGCAGATGCAGATTGGAACTGATATTCTGCGAGGCAATTCGTGCGGTAACCCGCATATTTTCCAACATGATCGAATTGGTGGAACGGACGCTGCCCACGGACATGATGGCAGTAATCAGGACAGTCGTTAAAACAGCGACTGTCATTACATAGAAAATAATTTTCTGCTTTAGATTATGAAATTTCTTCATAGTCAGACTCTCCTTATATTATTTTTTAATGTGGGATATTGCTCTGAACAGAGCAATATGTATTATAACACAAAAGAAAAAATTTACCAGAGGGAAAAAGCATTGTTTCACAATGATAGAATCTGTGGTACAATAGATTCAAAATGCAAAAGTGAGAAGAAGGAGCAGGAGGAGAATTTCATGGGAATGACAATGACACAGAAAATACTGGCGGCGCATGCCGGCCTTGAGAGTGTAGAAGCAGGGCAGCTTATTGAGGCCGATTTGGATCTGGTGCTGGGAAATGACATTACCAGTCCCGTAGCCATTAAAGAGATGGATAAAATGAAGGTTTCAGGCGTTTTTGACAAAGATAAAATTGCGCTGGTACCGGATCATTTTGTACCGAATAAAGACATTAAATCCGCAGAGCACTGCAAATGCGTACGTGAGTTTGCTTACCGGAACGAGATTACGAACTATTTTGAAGTGGGTGAGATGGGAATTGAACATGCCCTTCTTCCGGAAAAAGGACTGACGGTTGCCGGAGACGTAATTATCGGCGCGGATTCCCATACCTGTACTTACGGAGCGCTGGGCGCTTTTTCCACCGGCGTGGGCAGTACGGATATGGCGGCCGGCATGGCTACGGGGAAGGCATGGTTTAAGGTTCCTTCGGCGATCCGGTTTAATCTGGTCGGCAAACCCTCCGAATGGGTCAGCGGAAAAGACGTGATTTTACATATTATCGGTATGATCGGAGTAGACGGCGCACTTTACAAATCCATGGAATTTGTTGGCGAGGGTATTAAAAATCTTACCATGGACGACCGTTTTACCATTGCGAATATGGCGATCGAAGCCGGCGGCAAAAACGGTATTTTTCCGGTGGACGAACTTGCCGCCGCTTATATGAAAGAACATTCCGCGCGTGAATTCAAGGTTTATGAAGCCGATGCGGACGCCGTCTATGACGAAGAATATACGATTGACTTAAGCGCTTTAAGGCCTACCGTGGCATTTCCGCATCTGCCGGAGAATACAAAAACGATCGATGAAATTACGGAGGATATCCGGATCGACCAGGTGGTGATCGGGTCCTGTACCAACGGTCGTCTTGACGACTTAAGAACGGCCGCCAGGGTGTTAAAGGACCGCCATGTGGCAAAGGGGATGCGCTGCATTATTATTCCGGCTACCCAGGCTATCTATATGCAGGCAATGGAAGAAGGACTTCTTAAAATTTTCCTGCAGGCAGGGGCCGTGGTAAGTACGCCTACCTGCGGACCGTGTCTGGGCGGATATATGGGGATTCTTGCGGAAGGGGAACGGTGCGTTTCCACCACAAACCGGAATTTTGTGGGGCGTATGGGACACGTTAAATCGGAGATTTATCTGGCCAGCCCGGCGGTAGCGGCAGCAAGCGCCGTGACCGGAAAGATTTCCTGTCCCTGCCGGCTTTAAGGAACGTTAATGAATAGATGAAAATAATGAAATGATAGGGAGGACTTTTATGAAAGCGCATGGAACTGTTTTTAAATATGGAGATAACGTGGATACGGACGTAATAATTCCGGCAAGGTATCTGAATTCTTCGGAACCGGCGGAGCTTGCTTCCCACTGTATGGAGGATTTGGATGCGGAATTTATAAAAAAGGTGAAAAAAGGGGACATTATCGTTGCCGATAAAAATTTCGGATGCGGCTCATCCAGAGAGCATGCGCCGATTGCAATTAAGGCGGCGGGAGTCGGATGCGTGATCGCGGAGACCTTTGCGCGTATTTTTTACCGGAATTCCATTAATATCGGGCTGCCCATCGTGGAGTGTGCCGAAGCGGCAAAAGGAATCGAAGCCGGAGATGAAGTGGAAGTGGATTTTGATTCCGGCCTGATTACCAATGTAACGAAGGGAATTACGTATCAGGGACAGGCTTTTCCCGAATTTATGCAGAGAATTATCCGGGCGGAAGGTCTTGTAAATTATATTAACAATAAGTAAGAAGGCGTAAGTCATGTTAAGGAATCATAGCAGATCCAAAAAGTATGAGATAGACATGTGCAGCGGGCCGCTGACAGGAAAACTTGTGGTATTTGCGGTGCCGCTTATGCTCTCCGGAATTTTACAGCTGCTGTTTAACGCGGCGGACATTGTCGTTGTGGGACGTTTTGCCGGAAACCATGCGTTAGCGGCTGTGGGCGCCACCAGTTCTTTGATTAATCTTCTGGTAAATCTGTTTATGGGATTGTCCGTAGGCGCCAATGTACTGGTAGCAAGATTTTACGGCGGAAATCAGGAGCGGGAGATCGGAGAAACGGTTCATACGGCGGTCCTGACAGCGGCGGCCGGCGGCCTTTTGCTTGCCGTAATCGGTTTTTTCCTTTCCCGTCCTTTGCTTGCCATGATGGGAACTCCGGAGGATGTTCTTGATTATTCCGTTTTATATATGAGAATTTATTTCGCGGGGATGCCGGTGATGCTTCTCTATAATTACGGAAGTTCCATTTTGCGGGCCATAGGGGATACGAAAAGGCCTCTGTATTATCTGACGGCGGCCGGTGTTGTCAACGTGATTTTAAACCTTATTTTTGTTATTTATTTCCATATGGGCGTGGCGGGAGTGGCTCTTGCCACGGTGATTTCCCAGGTTATTTCGGCGGCGCTGATTATCCGCTGCCTGATGCGGTCCGAGGGCAGTTACAGGCTGGAATGGAGCAGGCTGCGGTTTTACCCGGATAAGTTTTTAAAAATCATGAAAATCGGGATTCCGGCCGGACTGCAGGGGTCTGTTTTTTCCATTTCCAATGTCCTGATACAGTCCTCCGTCAATTCCTTCGGTTCGGTGGCCATGGCGGGCAATACGGCGGCGGCCAATATAGAAGGATTTGTTTATACGGCAATGAACGCGCTGCATCAGACGGCTTTAAGCTTTGCAGGCCAGAATATAGGAGCCAGAAAATACGGACGCGTATATAAAATCATGGGCATATGTCTGGGTATGGTCACGATTGTCGGCCTGGTTCTGGGAAACGGAGCCAGCTTTTTCGGAAAATATCTTTTAGGTATGTATTCCTCTGACGTGGATGTAATTCAATACGGCATGGTGCGTCTGTCCGTCATCTGCACGACTTATTTTCTGTGCGGCTTAATGGATGTAATGGTAGGCGTCCTGCGGGGGATGGGGTATGCGGTTATGCCGATGGTCGTATCCTTAACGGGGGCATGCGGTCTGCGGGTTTTATGGGTGTTTACAATATTTGCGGCGAACAGATCGCTTTTCGTGTTGTATCTGTCCTATCCCGTAACCTGGACAATTACCTTTGCGGCGCATCTGCTGTGTTTTCTGGCAGTCAGAAAAAAAGTGCTGGCTTTAGAGGCAGGGAAGGACTTATGAAGCAGAAAAAAGTTAAACGTAACGACAGGCTTCTGATTACCGGACTGTTTGCCGTCACGCTGTTGCTTTTAATCTGGCAGAATACGGCGGGAGCACGGGAAGGCGCTTTCGTGGTTGTGACGCTGGACGGAGAAGAGAAGGGAAGCTATTCTCTCCGGAAGGAAGCCCGAATTCCCATGATCAGTGAAAACGGCTATAATCTCCTGATAATCGGAGAGGGAAAAGCCTGGATTGAAGAAGCGGACTGTCCGGACGGCCTTTGCAGGAAACAAAAAGCCATTTCAAGAGAAGGGGAAAGTCTGATTTGTCTTCCGCACAGGCTTGCCGTAACCGTTACGGGGGCGTTGGGAGGAGAAACTGACGCGGTTGCATATTGAGCGGGAGAAGCGGAATGAAAAAAACAATTAATATGGGCCTTCTTCTGGCTTTTACTTTACTTCTTTCCTATGTGGAATCCTTAATTCCCTTTGGATTTGGAATTCCGGGAATTAAACTGGGACTTGCCAATCTGGCTGTTGTGCTGTGTCTTTATTATGGAGGGACAAAGGAAGCCCTGGGACTGAATATAACGAGGATTTTTCTGGCCGGTTTTCTGTTCGGAAATCTATATTCGATTTGTTACAGTCTGGCGGGAGGAATGTTAAGCTTCTTTTTTATGTGGCTGGCGAAGAAAACAAATTCATTTACCGTTAAAGGGGTCAGCGTCACGGGCGGCGTTTTTCATAATCTGGGACAGATTTTGATTGCGGCGTTCGTGGTAAAGACAGTCGGCGTTTTTTTCTATATTCCGTATCTGCTGCTGGCGGGAATTCTGACAGGCTGGCTGATCGGTTTTCTGGCGGTAGTTCTTCAGCCGTATCTGAACAGAATAGAGAGGAATCGTGTATGATTGCGTATATAAGAGGCATTTTGGCGGATGTGAAAGAGGATTCCGTGGTTGTGGAAGCCGGATTTATCGGTTATAACATTTACGTGGCGGGAAATGTGCTGGGTTATCTTCCGCCTGTGGGCAGCGAAGTTAAGATTTATACATACACCCATGTGAGGGAAGATGCGTTTCTGCTTTATGGCTTTTTGAAAAAAGATGATCTGGAAATGTTTAAAAAATGCATAACGGTAAGCGGAATCGGACCGAAAGGGGCGCTTGCCCTTCTATCCGTAATGGATGCCGATTCCCTGAGATTTGCCATTCTTTCGGGGGATGCAAAGGCAATTGCAAAGGCGCCGGGAGTCGGGGCGAGAACGGCGCAGCGTTTGATTCTTGAATTGAAGGATAAAGTCAAGACGGAAGACATTTTCAGGAAAGAAACGGCGGATATTCCGGCGGGCCCTGCCGGAACAGGAAATGCACAGAAGAAGGAAGCCGTGGAGGCGCTGACCGCTTTGGGTTATTCGTCCGCGGAGGCTTTAAAAGCCGTCAATGGAGTCGAGGGGGCTGAAGGAATGGACTCCGAAGCAATTTTGAAGGCGGCATTAAAAAACATTTTTTAAGGATAAGAGTTGGCAGCTATGGCACGCAGAATGATTGAAACGAATTTTACGGAAGAAGACAGTAAAATAGAAGGGTCTTTGCGCCCGCAGTTTCTGAAGGATTATATCGGACAGGAAAAGGCAAAAAAGAATCTGAAAGTATATATTGAAGCTGCAAGACAGAGAAGCGACGCGTTGGACCATGTGCTTTTTTACGGGCCGCCCGGTCTTGGAAAAACGACTCTGGCCGGCATTATAGCAAATGAAATGGGCGTGAATCTGAAGGTGACAAGCGGGCCCGCCATCGAAAAGCCGGGTGAGATGGCTGCTATTTTAAATAATTTGCAGGAAGGCGATCTTTTATTTGTGGATGAAATCCACCGTCTGAACAGACAGGTGGAAGAAGTATTGTATCCCGCTATGGAGGATTTTGCCATTGACATAATGATCGGGAAGGGTTCCTCCGCCCGTTCAATCCGTCTGGAACTGCCGAAGTTTACTCTGGTGGGAGCCACTACAAGAGCCGGTCTGTTAACGGCGCCCTTAAGAGATCGTTTCGGTGTGATTCATCGTCTGGAATTTTATTCGGTGGAAGAGTTAACACAGATTATTAAGCACTCCGCCAATATCTTGCAGGTGCCCATTGAAGAAGCGGGAGCCGTGGAGCTTGCCAGAAGAAGCCGGGGAACGCCCCGCCTTGCCAACCGAATTTTAAAAAGGGTTCGGGATTTCGCGCAGGTACAGTATGACGGAAAAATCACGCGGGAGGTTGCGGATACCGCCCTGGATCTGATGGATGTGGATAAACTGGGTTTGGACCACGTAGACCGCAATCTGCTTTTAACTATGATACAGAAGTTTAAGGGCGGCCCGGTGGGACTCGATACACTGGCGGCGGCAACCGGAGAGGACGCGGGAACCATTGAAGATGTTTATGAACCGTTTTTAATAAAATGCGGTTTGATAAACCGTACTCCCAGAGGACGGGTGGTAACGGAAGCGGCCTATGCGCACTTTGGTCTTGAGATATCGCTTTAACAGGATTTATAATAAATGTTGTGTATTGGCTATTGCACAGACGGCATATATAGTGTAAAATAAAGATAACTATGAATTTTCCCGGCATTTCTATTCGCAGGAACATACAGGATGTATTGCATGTTGAGGGGTACGGATATGGCTATATCTAAGACGGATACGGAAGTAATTATCGGCGGAAAGGTATTTACTTTAAGTGGTTATGAAAGTGTGGAATATCTTCAAAAGGTAGCTTCTTATATTAATAATAAAATTGCGGAATACAGCCGGTTGGACAGTTACAGGCGTCAGTCCATGGAGACCCAGAACGTTTTGCTGGAATTGAACATTGCGGACGATTATTTTAAAGCTAAGAAACAGATCGGTATTCTGGAGGAAGACATTCAGTCCAAAGAAAAAGAATTATATGATTTAAAACATGAACTGATTGCCGCTCAGATTAAACTTGAAACGACGGAAAAGAATCTGCGGGACATGCAGTCGGAATTGAATGAGAACGGTAAGAAAATGGTTCGGCTGGAGACGGAACTGAAAGAATACAAAAAGGAACGTAAAGGATAGCTGTCTTGTTAAAAGGCAGCTTTTATTTTGGAATGGGGTAAGTATGAAAGATAAAAAAGTGGAACTGCTTGCACCGGCCGGCAGTTACGAAAGCTTTCTGGGCGCAGTCCATGCCGGGGCGGACGCCGTTTATCTGGGCGGAGAAAAATTCAGCGCACGGGCTTATGCCAATAATTTTTCCACGGAAGAATTATGCCGGGCGATCCGTTACGCGCATCTTTCGGGACGGAAGGTTTATCTGACTCTGAATACGCTGGTTAAGGAATCGGAATTTTCCGGAATGAAAGAATATCTTACGCCGTTTTATGAGGAAGGCCTGGACGGCATTATTATTCAGGACATGGGCGTATTTTCTTATGTGCGTGAACATTTTCCGCTTCTTCCTCTGCACATCAGCACCCAGGCAATGATTACGGGGACGGAGGGAGCCGCCTTTTTCAAAAGCCAGGGAGCCGTTCGCATTGTGCCGGCAAGAGAACTTTCTTTGGAAGAGATAAAGACGATTAAAAGGGAAACAAAGCTGGAGTTGGAAACGTTTATCCACGGCGCCATGTGTTATTGTTATTCCGGCCAGTGTCTTTTCAGCAGTATCGCGGGAGGAAGGAGCGGTAACAGGGGGCGGTGTGCGCAGCCCTGCAGACTTCCCTACCGGATGAGGGTGGAAGGGAAGCAGTATTTTACAAAAGAAAGTTATCCCCTGAGTCTGAAGGACTTGTGTACCGTCGAGTATATTCCTGCATTGATTCGGGCAGGAATCGATTCGTTCAAAATAGAAGGAAGAATGAAAAAGCCGGAATATGCGGCGGGCGTTACGTCCATTTACCGGAAATATATAGACGCTTTTTATGAATATGGAGATAAAGAACGGCCGGTTGAACCGGAGGATCTGAAAAAGCTTTCTTCCATCTATATCCGCAGCGGGGTGGAAAGCGGTTATTATTTCCGGCATAACGGAAGCGAAATGATTACGTTGTCTTCTCCGGCGTATTCCGGAAACGACGAGTCTGTTTTGGAAGAAGTCCGGGAAGCGTTTCTAATGGCTGAAGAAAAGACGGAAATCACAGCAGTTGTTTATGGCAGAATTGGAAAGCCTTTAAGTCTGACCCTGTACTGTCGGAATCAGGAAGTTACGGTGAATGGACCGGTGGTTGAAGCGTCCTTAAAGCAGCCGGTGGAACATTCCGTTTTAAAAGAGAGGATCTGCCGGTTTGGAAATACTTTTTTTGAGGTAAAAGAATGTCGGATTCAGGCAGATGAAAATATCTTTGTTCCTCTGAAAGCGATCAATGAACTTCGTCGGGAAGCCGCCGCTCTCTTGGAAGATGCAATTCTGAAGCAAAAGAATGATACCGTTAAGAACAATTTTGCAGGAAAAACAAAGAAAGCGGAAATACTAAAAGAAAAGAAAAAGCCGGCAGTAAAAGAACCGGCCGGTTTCTGCGTTTTTGTTTCTACCCCGGAGCAATGGGAAGCCTGCAGAAAGAAATTTAATGCGCTGCGGCGCATTTATATGGACAGCGATCTATATCTTAAGATGGCACAAGATACAAAAAGATGCATGGAATTGTCCGAATGCCGGAATAAGACACCGCTGTTTGCCGCACTTCCGTTTGTAGCGGGGAAGCGTGATGAAGTTTATTTTGAGAAGCTGTGGGAACAGATAAAAAAGGAACCGATTGCCGGTTTTCTGGTTCGCAATTTTGAAGAGTTAGGATGGCTTGCAAAACGGAAGAGTTCCGGACTGCCGGCTGCTTTTGATGCGGGAATGTATGGGTTTAACGAATCGGCCGTTCGCTTTTTCGGGTCGGTAGAGGGGATTTGTCCGGATACCGTTTGCCTGCCCTATGAGTTAAATCTTCGTGAGAAAAAGCAATTAATGAAACAGACGCCGGACGTTTTGTATGAACAGGTTGTATACGGGAGGATTCCTATGATGGTCACGGCAAATTGTGTTTTAAAAACGGCGGGACGATGTCAGGATGGAATCACGAAGACCGTAACATTAACGGACCGGTACCGCCATGATTTCCCGGTAGAAACCGTATGCAGCCATTGTTATAATGTTATCTGGAACTGTCTTCCCGTTTCTTTGCACAAGAGTCTGCAGGAGTACGAAGGCTGTTTGAAACGTCTGCAGTTTACAACGGAGACCGCGGCCCAGACGGAACAGATTCTGGACTTTTTTATGGATGGGGGAGCGGAAGAAAGCGAACCTGATTTTGCGTATACAACGGGACATGAAAAGCGTGGGGTAGAATAATACAATGCAGGAATATATCGTTCAGTTATCCAAATATTTCATTACAATCTTCATGGCTTTGTATACCTATGAAGGGTTTGCCGTATTCCGTTTTAAGGACGAGGCTTCCCGAAGCGGTATTTACACAAGGCAGTATATTGTGTTGTTTTTTATTCAGTTTGCAGGATTTTTAACGATTTGTCTTAAAAGCGGGAATCTGGAATATCTGTTTTTTTACGGGATCGTACAGCTTTTGCTGTTTGGAATTATTGTTATGACCAGAATGATGTATCCGAGGTCCAACCGTTTGCTTGTCAATAACATGTGCATGCTTTTGGGCGTCGGTTTCCTGATACTTTCCAGGCTTTCTTTTGACCGGGCCATGCGGCAGTTCGTGATTGTTCTTTTTTCCATGGTCTTTGCTATGTTTGTGCCGTATTGTCTGGAGAAAATGAAATTCCTCAAAAGTCTGCGGTGGACTTATGCGCTTGCGGGAACGGCGGCGCTTAGCGGCGTATTGATTTTGGGTCAGGTTACGCACGGTTCCCTTCTTTCTTTTACGATTGCAGGAATCACATTCCAGCCTTCGGAATTTGTAAAAATTGTTTTTGTGTTTTTCCTTGCCGCTTCGTTAATGGAAGATACTTCGTTTTTAAATCTATCGCTTACAACGGTTATTGCCGCGGTGCATGTGGTAGTTCTGGTGGCGTCTAAAGATTTGGGAAGCGCCCTGATTTTTTTTGTGGTATTTGTTTTTATGGTTTTTGCGGCGACCCGCAATTATCTGTATCTGCTTCTGGGTATGGGAGGAGGCGCGTTAGCTTCGGTAATTGCCTGGCGGGTGTTCCGACATGTGCAGGTGCGAGTGCAGGCGTGGCTGGACCCTTGGACCTACATTGACAGCCAGGGATATCAGGTTACCCAGTCCTTATTTGCGATCGGAAGTGGAAGCTGGTTTGGAATGGGGCTTTATTCGGGAACCCCGGATTCTATTCCTTATGTGGAGAAAGATTCGATTTTTTCCGCCGTATGCGAAGAAATGGGCGTTGTATTCGGATTGTTTCTGATTCTGATTTGTTTAAGCTGCTTTATTATGATCATGAACATTTCTTTAAGGCTTAAAGACAGATTTTTCCAGCTGACGGCCTATGGCCTTGGGATCGTCTATATATTTCAGGTATTTCTGACCATCGGAGGAGGAATTAAGTTTATTCCGTTAACCGGCGTGACGCTGCCGCTGGTCAGCTATGGAGGCAGTTCGGTTTTAACGACTTTGATTTTGTTTTATCTGGTACAGGGATTTTATATTTTAAGACAGCAGGAGGAAGAAAAACGTGTTCTTAGAAAAGGGAATCAAAAAAGACGGAGCACAGGCAAAAGAACCGTCTCCCGGGCGGAAACGGACTTCCGGGAGGAAAACTAAAAAGAATCTTGAGGTCTTACTGACTACGTATTTTTTTGTCATTCTGTTTTTGGGAATGATGGGGTATTTATGCTATTTTGTGGCGACCAACGAACAGGAGATTTTTAATAACAGTTATAATTCCAGGCAGGAACTTTTATTGTCACAAAATTACAGGGGGTCCATTTATGCAAGAGACGGAGAAGTCTTAGCGTACTCTGATTTGGACGGTGAGGAAAATGAGACTCGAATGTATCCTTACGATGAAATGTTTTCTCATGTAGTGGGATTTTCAACGCATGGGCGTACAGGAATCGAAGCGCAGGCCAATTATTACCTGATTAACAGCAACGCGCCGATTTCCGATAAGGTTGTCAATGATATGGCGGGAGTAAAAAATCCGGGAGACGATGTGTTTACCACACTGGATGTGAAACTGCAGGAAACTGCCTATAAAGCGCTCGGAGTTTATGACGGGGCGATTATTATTACGGAGCCGTCCACCGGAAAGGTTCTGGCTATGGTGTCAAAGCCGGATTTTAATCCCAATGAAGTGGACGCCATGTGGGAAGAGCTTGCGGGCGATACGGAAAGCGGCAGGCTTTTAAATCGGGCCACCCAGGGGCTGTATCCTCCCGGTTCTACTTTTAAGATTATTACGGCCTTGGAATATATCCGGGAGAATCCGAATACTTATGGCAATTACCATTTTCAATGCAGCGGCCGTTTCAAACTGGAGGAACACACGATTTCCTGTTATCACGGCACGAATCACGGAAGCGAAGATTTTATCACTTCTTTTGCCAGAAGCTGTAATTCTTCTTTTGCCAATATCGGTACAAGTCTTGACCGGACCGCTTTCCGGCAGACCTTAAACGGGCTTTTGTTTGATCAGGAGCTTCCCGTAAAGCTGAATTATTCCAAAAGCTCCGTGCATATGGAAGAAGGCATGGGCGCCGAGGAAATGATGCAGACGTCTATCGGCCAGGGAAAAACCCAGATCACGCCGCTTCACCTGAACATGCTGACCTGCGCCATCGCCAATGACGGCGTTCTGATGAAGCCATACGTAATTGATTATGTGGAAAACAGCGCGGGCAGTAATATAAAGCGGTTTCCTCCTTCTTCTTACGGGCGGCTGCTTTCTGCGGAGGAGGCGGAAATTTTAACGGGGATGATGGAAAAAGTGGTTACCGGGGGAACCGCCACCGTATTATCGGGACTGGATTATACGGCCGCAGGGAAAACGGGTTCCGCAGAATATAATTCCAAGGGAGATTCCCATGCATGGTTTACCGGTTTTGCGCCGACAGATAATCCGGAGGTCTGCGTGACAATTATCATTGAAGGCGCCGGCTCCGGCGGAGATTATGCGGTTCCGATTGCGAAACGTCTGTTTGACGCTTATTTTGCTGAATAAAATCGGGTGTCTTTGCATAAAATGATTGCCATAGTCTGCAATTTGCAATATACTGTTCTTAAGTCATAAGACACACCAGTTCAGGAGGAAATTGCAATGATTGAAGCAACCAGCTGTGGCGGTGTGGTTATTTTTCGAGGAAAGATCCTTCTTCTTTATAAGAATTTTAAAAATAAATATGAAGGATGGGTCTTGCCGAAAGGAACTGTAGAGCAGGGTGAGGAGTATAAGGAAACCGCTTTAAGAGAGGTTCTGGAAGAGTCAGGTGCGAAGGCATCCATTATTAAGTATATTGGAAAAAGTGAATATTCTTTTAATGTGCCGGAGGATACCGTGGAGAAGGAAGTACACTGGTATCTGATGATGGCGGACAGCTATTACAGCAAACCACAGCGTGAAGAATTTTTTGTGGACTCAGGATTTTACAAATACCACGAGGCATATCATCTTTTAAAATTTGCCAATGAGAAGCAGATTTTGGAACGTGCTTACGCCGAGTACCTGGATTTGAAGAAAAATAATCTCTGGGGCTGCAGGAAGTATTTCTAAGAGAATTGTGAAAAAAGAATCTGGCGGACGTTTTGTCTGTCAGGTTCTTTTTTTGATAATATTCAGGAGTTTTTCAATTCCTGAGCTAATTCCCGTATCAGTTTGATTTGTTTATCTGATAAGCCGTCTACGTTGAGTATAACGGAAGAATCGGTTGCAATGATATTACGGGAGAAAGGAAAGTATTAGAAAATGGTCAATCCTATACATTACAGGAAGGAGATAAATTGGCTTATTGGTATCCTTTAGATTGGAAGTGGTTTGATATAGGAACTGAAAATTTATACGTTGGTACAGAGGAAAAATTTGATTGCATTTTTATAAATTTGAATTGTGAAAATACGGAATTAATATTATATTTAGAAGATGCTGCTGGAAATGCTGTTCCGGCGAATATAAATCTTTCTAAATGACCCATACATAATTAGCGTTTTAAAGAACATGTAATCTTTATTTTGAATACCCTCTCTTGACAAGCAAATGATATTACGATAAAGTAAAGCTGTCACGTGAAGCAGGCAGCTTTACTTTTTATGTTTTAAGAATTTCTTATGACCTATGAACTTTATCTTACAATTTCTACAAATTCCGGCCTTATCAGCCAAATTTCAGTATTGCAGAATTTACCCAAAAAACTTATAATGGAGGTAATACATGACAAATAAACGAAATAATGTGAACAGAAAGTATAAGGACCGACTGTTCAAATTGATCTTTCGGGAGAAAGGAGACCTGCTACAGCTTTATAATGCCGTAAACGGCACGGATTATGATAACCCGGAGGATATGGAAATTAATACGCTGGAAGATGCGGTATATATGGGAATGAAGAATGACGTATCCTTTCTGGTTAAGGATATTCTCAACCTTTACGAGCATCAGAGTACCTATAGTCCTAATCTTCCTCTGCGGGGTGTGTTTTATTTTGCGGATTTATATTGGAAGATACTGGCGGGAATCGATATAGATATTTACAGCAGCAAACTGATTAAACTGCCTTTTCCGCAGTTTGTGGTCTTTTACAACGGAACAAAGCAGCAGCCGGAGCGTCAGGTATTCCATTTACACAGTGCGTTTCCGGAGGTTATGCGAAAGTGCCGCAAGCTTGAGGAATATTCTATTTTTATCGGAAAAGTCAGAGAGAATACAGATCGTAAAATGCCGATTAAAGACGCCGTTGATCATGCCGTGGAAGAATGTATCAACGAAGGAATACTGGAGAAAATCTTAAGAGAAAACCGCGAGGAGGTATGTTCCATGTTACTGTCAGAATATGATGAGCAGGCCCACATTGAAAGTGAGAAAAAGATTGCGAGAGAGGAAGGAAGACAAGAGGGAATACAGGAAGGGATACGGGAAGGAATTATAAAAGGCAAAGAAGCGGGTCTGCAGGCCGGAGAAGATTTGCTGGCCAGGCTTGTTGCCTGTTTACAGCATGACGGGCGTTTCCAGGACATGGAGCGTCTGTCCGATGCGGAGACAAGAAAAAGATTATATCAGGAATACAACTTATCGGATTTATGAGGAATCTTTAAATTTCTTATATTTCTCTTTGGATTTTTATAAAAACATGCTATAATGATTGTCGTGGCGGACATCGATGATTTTTATATCTTTGAGGAATAATTCATGGAGCTTTGCGAACCCTTATATTTATCGGCAACAATTAAAAATCCAAGGAAACTGCTTAAAAAATTACAGAAAAGCAGTCTGCCCTGCCATTTTTTTGTTTTAACTCTTTCCGGAGGGATGGACCAGCTGGAAATTTATCCGGCTTATTGTCTGCAGCAGCCTTTTTACCGGAAGCATTTTCCTGTGATTGTAGGACTGGCAGGAGACTATGAGGAAGCCGTTGCATTGTTGATACAGATCGTGGAGGATTCGCTTATATATACGGGGACCTGCAATTTAAAAGCTTATCTCCAGTCACGATGAGGTTTAGCATGATACAGACAGTTCTTTCTATTATATTGCGGATATTGGCTGTTTTTGGCATTGGATTGCTTTGTATCACAGGTCTTTTGCTGGCAGTCGTCCTGCTTGCTTTTTTTGTGCCGCTGCGGTACGGCGGCAATTTTTCAAAAGATGGTTCGTCCATGCGTTTTAGTGTAAAAGCGTCATGGCTGCTCCGGCTGATTCGTATAAAAGCCGTTTATGAAAAGGAGCTTGTAATCCGGGCATTCATTTTGTTTTTCAAAGTGTATGACTCAGGAAAGCCTAAAAAGGAAAAAAAGAAAAAGCGTAAGAGAAAAGAAGAGAGGCCTGCCAGGCAGGAATCCGCAAAGGCAGCACCTGCGGATATTACGGAACCGGCCGTTCCTGAACAGATACCGGAGACGGTTTCGGAACCACAGGAACCTGACGGAACCGATGAACCTGGAGAGACACCTGGGAAAATTTCTGTTTTTGAACGGATCAGGCAGTTTATAAAAAACTGTATTTGTAAAATTAAAAACATTTATGATAAAATCAGAGATATACTGCAAAACATCCGGTATTATGTCGAGCTTATCAGGGAAGAAGAGACAGCGGCTTTATTTAGAACGTGCAAAGCAAGGCTGTGGAAAATACTGCGAAGCGTACTGCCGCGGAAACTCAGGGCGGATTTGGTAATAGGCACAGGTTCTCCTGATACGACCGGCTATTGTATGGCGCTTGCAGGAATTCTTTATCCACATTTGGGGCGGTTCGTGAATATCGAGCCGGATTTTGAAAAAACTATCTTTGAGGGACAAATTTATTTCAAAGGGCAAATCACTTCTTTTGTGATTTTACTTCAGGCTGTAAAATTCTATTTTGACAAAGATTTACGTAAATTTATCCGTAAATTGAAAAGGGAGGAATCATAATGGCAGACAATCAGTTTTCATCCGTTGTGGAATCTTTATTTAAGGGAATGGATTCCGTACTTTCTACCAAGACGGTAGTCGGAGAAGCTACTAAAATCGGCGACACGATTATACTTCCGCTGGTGGATGTGACATTTGGCGTGGGTGCAGGAGCATCCAATAAAGATAAAAAGCAGGGCGGAGGCGGAGGTCTCGGAGGCAAAATGACGCCCAGCGCGGTTTTAGTTATAAAAGACGGACAGACCAGACTGGTCAATATTAAAAATCAGGATATGGTTACAAAAGTGCTGGATCTGATTCCGGATCTGGTGGACCGCTTTACCACTAAAAAAGAAACGGACGTCCCGGACGAAGATGTTGTGGAAATTGCATTTCCGGATTTAAATGAAGAAAAATAACAACAAATGGAATACTGCCGCATAAAATAGAAGCAAGAGAAAGTATGTGCAGGTATAAGTTTGAAAAAGATAATCGGTGTGGCGATTTTTTTGATTGCCGTCGGTATGTTATTAATGCTTTTTGTTACGAACCGTCTGATTGGTCTTATTATGATGCTTTTGCTTCTATTTGCCGCTTATACGCTTTATACCTGTGACGATTAGGCGGCAGACAGCAGGAGGATCTGTCATGATAGAGTGGGAAGAGTTATTATCCGCAGTTTCGGAGGATGACTTGAAGGAATTAAAGGTCTGGCTTTTTCAGGAAAACGTGAGAATCAGAACGGAACAGAAAGAACTTGAAGAGAGCAGAAGCCGCTTTATTAAAGAGCGGGAACAGTTTCGCGATGAAATGAATTCATTGAACCAAAGAATGGTTATGGAACGGAAGAGACTCCGGGATGAAAATCTTTTTTTTGAAAAAAAGATGCAGATTCTTCAGGACGGATTCCGGCAGCTGGATCTTGACCGCCGTAAATTTGAGAAGGACAAGCTTACCTATGAAGCCGGCAGAAGAGAACGGGAAAGACGTTTTTTCGGGAAAGAGTCGGAGATTGCAGACGTTTTGTTTTCCGGTGTGAATAACTCCTTGAGCTTAAAGAAGCGTTACCGCGACCTTCTTAAAATTTTTCATCCCGATAATGTCTGCGGCGATGCCCGGATTGTGCAGATCATTACCCAGGAATATGAAAAGAAGAGAAGCGATTAAAATAAAAAACCTGCCTTACAGACAGGTTTTATTTCGTGTATGGATTATGCTCTCTCAACTAAGCCGGATCTTAAGCATCTCGTACAAACATGCATCTTCCGTGCTCCGCCGTTCACTTTACATTTTACACTCTTTACATTCGAGTTCCAAATTCTGTTCGATCTTCTATGAGAATGGCTTACGTTGTTCCCAAAGTGAGCGCCTTTACCACAAATATCACATTTAGCCATCTTCACACCTCCTTGGCGACTATGTCGTATTTTCTTTGTTCGTTCAATCTTTCATAAGAAACAAAGCGAGCATTGCCCGCAACATTAATATCTTAACAGATGATAGCCGATATTGCAAGCAAAAAATATGATTTATGGAAAATTTTTGATGGAGCATTTCAATTTTTTTTATATTTTTATTTCATTTTATGGTAAAACAGGTTATAATACATCATATATGTCAAATTTTTGAAGGAGGTTTTGTATGAAAGGTTCTTCTGTAAACGGTAATTCCAGGAAGTCGACTTCCATAAATACACATATGGGAAATATCCGGATTGACAGTGAAGTGATCGCACAGTATGCAGGTTCGGTAGCTGTGGAGTGCTTCGGAATCGTAGGCATGGCCGGTGTCAATGTAAAGGACGGGCTGGTACGTCTTCTGAAGATGGACAGCATTACCAGAGGAATTAAAGTACTGATTGAGAATAATAAACTGCGGTTGGATTTTCATGTAATCGTTGCTTATGGTGTTAGTATTGTAGCTGTATCTGAGAATTTAATCAGCAATGTGAAATACAAGGTTGAAGAGTTTACAGGTATGGAGATTGAAACGATCAACATCTTTGTTGAAGGTGTCAGAGTGATTGATTAAGGAGGACTCAGTTGTGGCTGTAAATACGATCGACGCTAATATGATTGCTAAGATGTTCTTAGCCGGCGCCAAAAATTTGGAAAATAAGAAAGAATGGATCAACGAGCTGAATGTTTTTCCGGTTCCTGACGGAGATACGGGTACGAATATGACCCTTACGATTATGTCTGCCGCCAAGGAAGTTTCCGCACTGGAAAATGTGAATATGCAGTCTCTTGCCAAGGCGGTTTCTTCCGGCTCCCTGCGGGGTGCAAGAGGCAACTCCGGCGTTATTCTTTCACAGCTTCTGCGCGGACTGACCAAAGGGATCCGCGACTTTGAAGAGGTAAATGTTTCCGTTCTTGCAGACGCTTTTGACAAAGCGGTGGAGACCGCTTACAAAGCCGTTATGAAGCCCAAGGAGGGAACGATTCTTACCGTTGCGAGAGGCGGCGCCCAGAAGGCCAGAGAGCTTGCGGACGATGGAGTGGAAGATCTGGAGGAATTTTTCAGGCAGGTGATCGATCATGCCAGATACGTTTTAAGCCAGACTCCCGAAATGCTTCCCGTATTAAAACAGGCCGGCGTAGTGGATTCCGGCGGACAGGGACTTGTGGAAGTGCTGAGCGGCGCCTTTGACGCTTTTCTCGGAAAAGAGATCGATCTGACGCTTCCCGAGGTTACCCATGCGGCTCCGGCTTCCCGTATCAGCGCGCAGACGGAGGAAACGATTAAATTTGGTTACTGTACCGAATTTATTATCATGCTGAGCAAAACTTTCAATATTAAGCATGAAATGGATTTTAAGGATTATCTGGAATCGATTGGCGATTCCATTGTAGTTGTGGCAGACGACGATGTGGTTAAGGTACATGTACATACCAACGACCCCGGACTTGCAATCCAGAAGGCGTTGAAGTATGGTGCATTATCCAACATGAAGATTGACAATATGCGTCTGGAGCATCAGGAAAAACTTTTTAAAGAGGCTTCCAAAGAGCCTGTTTCCTCTGAGTCCGTTTCCACGGAAGAGAAGCCGCGGAAGGAAGCGGGTTTTATCGCCGTGTCTATCGGAGAGGGAATGAATGAAATATTTAAAGGACTTGGGGTAGATTATCTGATTGAGGGCGGACAGACCATGAATCCAAGTACGGCAGATATGCTGGACGCTATTGAAAAAGTGAATGCAGATACGATTTATATCTTTCCGAATAATAAAAATATCATTCTTGCGGCTAACCAGGCGGCGGCCATGACCTCCGATAAGAAAATCGTGGTGATTCCCACCAAAACAGTTCCCCAGGGAATTACGGCCGTTATTAATTATGTTCCCGGACTTTCCGCGGAAGAAAACGAAGCGACCATGTGCGAGGAAATCGGAACGGTCAGAACCGGCCAGGTTACGTATGCCGTCAGGGATACGATGATTGATGATAAGGAGATCCGTCAGGGCGACTACATGGGAATCGGCGATACCGGAATCCTTTCCGTAGGTGCGCAGATTCACGACGTTTCCATGGATATGGTACGCGCCATGATGGAGGATGAGCTGGAGCTGATCAGTATCTATTACGGAACCGATGTAGACGAGACGGATGCGGAAGCTTTAAAAAATGCGGTTGCAGAGCAATATCCCAATTGCGATGTGGAACTGCAGTACGGCGGACAGCCTATTTATTATTATATCGTCTCCGCAGAATAAGAAGATCAGACTTACGGGTGCAGAAGATGAAGCGTATTTTCTGCGCCCTTTTTCTGATATATATACAGGGGCAGGAGGTCTGCGTATGGATTTAGATACAAATATTCGTGAACTGAAAGGCATAGGCGAAAAAACAGCGGCGCTTTTTGCAAGATTACAGTTATTTACCGTGGGAGACCTGATCCGGTATTTTCCGAGGACTTATGAGACTTATGAAGCTCCGGTTCCCGTCAGGGAAGCCGTCGGCGGCGAAATACAGGCGTTTAGATGCCGGATTCTCGCAGCGCCTTCGCTGAAAAAAATAAGAAATCTTACAATACTTCAATTTCACGCGGCGGATGAAACAGGAAAAATAATATTAACTTTTTTTAACATGCCCTTTTTGAAAAACACGTTAAAACCCGGGGATTCTTATATTTTCCGTGGTATTTTCAGGGACGGAAAACTGGAACAGCCCCGTTTTTTCAAAGAAGAAGAATATAAAATCCTTCAAAAAGAAATTCAGCCTGCTTATCCGCTTACAAAGGGAATAACGAACCATACCGTTAAAAAAGCGGTAAAACAGGCACTGTCAAATATTTCACTGCCCAATGACCCGCTTCCTCTGTGGATACGGGAGCAATATCATCTGACAGGCTATGAAGAGGCTGTTTATACCATGCATTTTCCTCCTACCGAGGAAGCGCTGGTACATGCCAGACGCCGTCTTGTTTTTGAGGAATTTTTCCTGTTTTTATTGTTGGTTAGGCGGAATAAAACGCTTATCCGGCAGGAACCGAGTCCTTACACCATGATTGAAACGGCTGAAACCACGCGTCTGGTACAGGCGCTCCCATACCGTCTGACAGCGGGACAGACTGAAGCGCTTAAGGAAATTACGCAGGATATGACGAGCGGCTGTGTGATGAGCCGTATGATACAGGGAGACGTAGGCTCCGGTAAAACGATTCTGGCGGTTCTTGCCCTGTTATTGTGCGTTTCCAACGGTTACCAGGGAGCTTTTATGGCTCCCACGGAGGTTTTGGCGCGGCAGCATTTTGAAGGTATCCGGGAACTGACCGAAAAATACCGCCTGCCTTTTAAAGCCGTTCTTTTAACCGGTTCCGTAAAAGCGAAAGAAAAGAAAGAACTGTATCGGGACATTGCGGCAGGCAGTGTAAACCTGGTGATCGGCACCCATGCGATAATCCAGGATAAAGTGGAATTTGCAAAGCTTGCGCTGGTAATCACCGACGAACAGCACCGCTTTGGCGTCCGGCAGAGAGAAAATCTTGCTTTTAAGGGAAAAATGCCGCACATTCTCGTTATGAGCGCTACGCCCATACCGCGTTCCCTGGCGCTGATTTTGTACGGAGATCTTAATCTTTCCGTAATAAAAGAGCTTCCGGAAAACAGACTGCCCATAAAAAACTGTGTGGTAGGGGCCGGAAAACGTGCGGCCGCATACCGGTTTATTGAAAAGGAAGTAGCCGCATCTCATCAGGCTTACGTTATTTGTCCCATGGTGGAAGAGGGAAACGCGGAAGGTCTTGAAAATGTCCTGGATTACACGGAAAAGTTAAAAGGAATCCTGCCCCCGCAGATACAGGTGGCCTGTCTTCACGGGAAAATGAAGCCGGCTGTGAAACAGCAGATTATGGACGACTTTAAAGAACGCCGAATCGACGTTCTTGTATCGACTACGGTCATTGAAGTGGGCATCAATGTTCCCAATGCAACGGTTATGATCATTGAAAACGCGGAACGCTTCGGACTTGCCCAGCTGCACCAGCTCCGTGGGCGTGTAGGGCGCGGCAGCGCCCAGAGTTATTGTGTATTTGTAAGCGCCAACGATAAAAAAGAGACCCTGAAACGTCTGGAAATTTTAACCAAGTCTAACGACGGTTTTTTTATTGCCGGGGAAGACTTGCGCCTGCGCGGTCCTGGCGACCTGTTTGGCGTAAGGCAGAGCGGAGATCTGGAATTCAAGCTTGCGGATATCTATCAGGACAGTGAAATCCTGAAGGAGGCAGGCGGCTGTGTAGACGCCGTATATGCGGGAAACGGGGGAATAAGCGAAGAGATGCTTCCTTTTTTTGTGCAGAATCTGGAAACCGTGGCAGGAAATCATATTGACTTTCAAACCATATAACTTTACAATGGTACTATTGGAATTTTAATTAATTTATAGAAACGGCAGTATGGAGGATTAACATGGCAA
The DNA here is from genome assembly GCA_910587935.1 of uncultured Lachnospiraceae bacterium. Classification (GTDB taxonomy): domain Bacteria; phylum Bacillota; class Clostridia; order Lachnospirales; family Lachnospiraceae; genus MGBC143606. Next base: position 798 of record CAJUNP010000029.1, on the reverse strand, counting down.
AGGTTGCAATCGTTACGGACAGTAACAGCGGTATTACGCAAAAAGCGTCAAAAGAATTGGGGGTTACGGTACTGCCCATGCCTTTTATGATTAATGAAGAAACTTTTTTTGAAGATATAGACTTGAATCAGGAACAGTTTTACGAAAGACTGGAGAGCGGCGCCAATATCGGAACCAGCCAGCCTTCTCCCGAATCGGTAATGAACCTGTGGAAGGGGCTTCTTGAGTCATATGATGAGATTGTACATATCCCTATGAGCAGCGGTCTTTCCGGTTCCTGCGAGAGCGCCATGATGCTTTCACAGGATTTTGAAGGGAAGGTTCAGGTAGTCAACAACCAGCGGATTTCCGTTACCCAGCGGCAGTCTGTTTTAGATGCCGCAGCGCTTGCGGAAAAAGGAAAAAGCGCGGAAGAAATTAAACGGATCCTGGAAGAGGACAAGTTTAACAGCAGTATCTATATTATGCTGGATACGCTGTATTATCTGAAAAAGGGAGGCCGGATAACGCCGGCGGCCGCAGCCCTCGGAACGATCTTAAAATTAAAGCCGGTGCTGACCATCCAGGGTGAGAAGCTTGACGCTTTTGCAAAAGCGCGGACCGTGAATCAGGGCAAATCCATTATGATCAACGCGATTAAGAACGATATTATCAATCGTTTCGGCGGCATGACCGAAGAGAAAGGGATATGGCTTGAAATTGCCCATACCCACAACGATGAAGCGGCTTTCCGGTTAAAGGAAGAGCTTTTGGAGGTATTTCCCGGATATGATATCCACATCGATCCGCTTTCCTTAA
>CAJUNP010000028.1 GCA_910587935.1 uncultured Lachnospiraceae bacterium | reverse complement strand
GTGTATGGTATTAAATTGCTCCTAAAGAATTATAGTGCTAAATCCTAAAGACGGGGCTTTGCCGTGGGATTCACCCCAGGTTGTGATACGGAAAATTGTGCCAAACGATGAACCGGCCATGTAAGTTACCTCCTGAATAAATCCCCGTACAGGGATTGCATTTTGTACGATTATAACTAATTTTTCGGTTTTAATCAAGAATTATCAAGATTATCGAAAAAATAGATGTACAAATAATAGATTTGTGCTATCATGTAAAGTAGTGCAAATGACGCCTGTTTTGCAAGGGGTAATACGAATGAATAGGACATTTCTGGAAGATTTGGATATACGGGTGAAAAATTGGAATAAAAAGCATCCTGAGTATAAATGGCTTTCAACGGTTTACAGATCCGTTGTTTTGTTTATGTATCATTTTGGCATGCATTTTAAGTTAAATAGCAAACGTTATTTATGCGGCTGCGTTTTTATGTTGTTTTTTGTCACCACCAGCAGCTTTGCGTTTTACGGGAGCGGCGAACAGCCGGAAGAAGTTTTATCGCAGTCGGACATCACGCTTGCGGGAGAGGACGAATCCGATGAAGTGCTGGCGGAAGTCATTGAAGACGAGGATGTATTGGACGAATATATCGAAGCGGATTTTCATGATGAAGAAGGAGAGCGTTATACGCTGGACGACATTTTGGAGGAACACGGCCAGTATATGCCGGCTTCCACGGAGGATGGCAGCGAAGAGGAATCTTATGGCGCTTCCGGCGGGACGGAATTTTCGGCGGACGACTGGAAGCTGACGCTGGTCAACAAGCAGCATCCCATTCCCGACGATTACAGTTTTGAACTGGAGACAATCAAAGATAACATGAAGTGTGACAAAAGGATTCTTGAGGATCTGCTTCGAATGTTACAGGATGCAAAGGAGCAGGGCATTAATCTGGCAATCCGTTCGCCGTACCGTGATCTGAGCCGGCAGGAATACCTTTTTAACCGCAAGATCGACCGTTATATGAACGGCGGAATGTCTTATATGGATGCTTATAAGGCGGCGTCCCAGTCGGTTACGGTGCCCGGAGCCAGCGAGCACCAGATGGGGCTTGCGCTGGATATAACCAGCGATACCTACTATACGCTGAATGAAGCGTTTGCAGATACAAAAGAAGGACAGTGGCTTGCGGAGCACAGCTGTGAATACGGATTTATATTACGTTATCCCAAAGGAAAAGAATACATAACCAGCATTGGGTTTGAACCATGGCATTTCCGGTATGTAGGCGTGGATGCGGCGACGGTAATCACACAGAACGGTCTTACGTTAGAAGAGTTCTGGGAAGAATATATCAATCATTAATGAATAGTCAGAAAAGAGATTTTATATGTATCGTATTTTGAAAAAAGAAGGACGTGCAAAGCGGGGGGAGCTTCACACCGTACACGGTGTGATTCAAACCCCGGTTTTTATGAATGTGGGAACGGCAGCGGCCATTAAAGGAGCCGTTTCTACGAAGGATCTGGAGGAAATCGGGACGCAGGTGGAATTGTCCAATACGTATCACCTTCATGTAAGGCCCGGGGATGAGGTTATAAAGAAACTGGGAGGAATACACAGGTTTATGTCATGGGACAGACCGGTTCTTACGGATTCCGGAGGATTCCAGGTGTTTTCCCTGGCAGGGCTTCGCAGGATTAAGGAAGAGGGCGTTTACTTTCATTCTCATATTGACGGACGGAAGATTTTTATGGGACCGGAGGAAAGCATGCGGATTCAGTCGAATCTGGCATCCACGATCGCCATGGCTTTTGACGAATGTCCGAGCAGTAGGGCGGATTGGACCTATGTGCAGAATTCCGTAGACCGGACGACCCGGTGGCTGAAGCGTTGTCAGGATGAAATGGCAAGGTTAAACGGTCTGGAGACGACCATTAATAACAGACAGATGTTATTTGGGATTAACCAGGGAGCTGTTTTTTCCGATATCCGTGTGGAGCATGCGAAAAGAATTGCGGAGTTTGACCTGGACGGGTATGCGGTAGGCGGACTGGCGGTAGGCGAGACCCACGAAGAAATGTATCATATTCTGGAGGAAACGGTACCGTATCTGCCGGACGGTAAACCTACTTATTTAATGGGGGTCGGCACGCCTGCCAATATTCTGGAAGGCGTGGAAAGAGGCATCGATTTCTTCGACTGTGTATATCCGTCGCGGAACGGGAGACACGGACATTTATATACGAATCAGGGAAAAATCAATCTGTTTAACGCCAAATATGAGCTGGATGACAGACCCATAGAAGAGGGGTGCCGTTGTCCTGCCTGCAGTCGTTATTCGAGAGCTTATATACGCCATCTGTTAAAGGCAAAAGAAATGCTTGGCATGCGTCTGTGCGTTCTCCATAACCTGTATTTTTACAATACAATGATGGAAGAAATACGAGGCGCACTGGACGCGGGAGATTTTGCGGGTTACAAAAAGAAAAAGCTGGACGGAATGAGGGCGCAGGAAACATAATATTTTAGAAATTTAAGGAAAATTTCAGCTAAAAATGCTTGCCTACATGATAAATATTGTGTATTATTAGCAATAGGTGCTGAAATGGAAGCACGCAGTTTGCAGGAGGTATATAAATGAATATTTTATTAACAGCAGATCCATCAGCCGCAGGCGGAGCCATGGGAATGGGAACGATGCTGATTTTCTGGGTAGTTGTTATGGCTGCGCTCTGGTTTTTTATGATGCGTCCGCAGAAAAAGGAGCAGAAGAGACTGCAGGAGATGCTTGCCAGTCTGGAAATTGGGGATTGTGTATGCACTACGGCCGGTTTTTACGGAAGCATTATTGATATCACGGACGATACGGTAATCGTAGAGTTCGGTAACAATAAGAACTGCCGGATTCCCATGCAGAAGAGTGCGATTACGCAGGTCGAAAAGGTTTCCGAATAACAGAATAAGCAAAAGGTTAAAATCCTGTGTCGGCTGATACAGGATTTTTTAGAGAAAGGAATGGGTATCAGGATGGAATTAAAGATCACTTGTATTCCGGGGGACGGAATCGGCCCGGAGATTGTAGCGGAAGCGAAAAAGGTTCTGGACCGTATCGCGCAAAAATACGGCCATACTATGAATTATACGGATATTTTAATGGGTGGAGCTTCCATCGACGTACACGGAGTTCCTCTGACAGAGGAAGCCGTTGCGGCGGCAAAGGCGGCCGACGCAGTGCTGATGGGTTCCATCGGCGGAGATACCACCAAATCTCCCTGGTATAAGCTTCCCCCTGAGCGGCGTCCTGAAGCGGGCCTTCTGGCGATCCGCAAGGCGTTAAATCTGTTTGCCAACCTGCGGCCCGCTGTTTTATATGACGAGTTGGCAGCGGCCTGCCCTTTAAAGGAAGAAATCAGCAAAGCCGGTTTTGACATGCTGATTATGCGGGAACTGACGGGAGGTCTATATTTCGGAGAGAGAAAGACGGTAACCGAGGACGGTGTGCGGAAAGCGGTGGACACGCTTGCTTATAATGAAAATGAAATCAGAAGAATCGCGGTGAAGGGATTTGAAATTGCTCAGAAAAGAAGGAAGAAAGTAACCAGTGTGGATAAAGCGAACGTGTTGGATTCTTCCAGACTCTGGAGAAGCGTGGTGGAAGAAGTGGCGGCACAGTATCCGGACGTAACGTTAGAGCATATGCTGGTGGATAACTGCGCGATGCAGCTTGTAAAAGATCCGGCTCAGTTTGACGTGATTCTGACGGAGAATATGTTCGGCGATATTTTATCGGATGAAGCAAGCATGGTAACCGGTTCCATCGGTATGCTGGCATCTGCCAGTCTCAACGACACGAAATTCGGGCTTTATGAACCCAGTCACGGTTCCGCTCCCGATATTGCGGGAATGGATATTGCCAATCCCATTGCAACGGTTTTGAGCGCCGCGATGATGCTCCGGTATTCCTTTGATCTGGACCGGGAAGCTGACGCTATAGAACGTGCGGTAAAACAGGTGTTAAAAGAAGGTTACCGGACGGGAGATATTATGTCGGATGGATGCAGGAAAGTAGGCTGCAGTAAAATGGGCGATCTGCTGGCTGAATTTATTTCGTAAGTTAACAAAAAGGCTTTCGGTCAGCATACCGGAAGTCTTTTTCGGTAAATAAGCGAATCGAGGTGAGAACATGGATAAAAGGAAAATCGGGGTAGTAGAAGATGATGAAGCGCTCTGTGGGGAAATTGTATATTTTCTGGAATCCAACGGATATGAAGCGCATGCCGTTGCCATGGAAGATTACTGTGTGGAAGGAATCTTAAAGGGCGGATATGAAATGCTTTTGCTGGATCTGGGACTGCCGGGCACGGACGGAATGGCGTTATGCCGGGAAATCAGAAAGGTTTCGGATCTGCCGGTCATGATTATTACAAGTAAGGATACGGAAATTACGGAGCTGATGAGTATGAATTACGGGGCGGATGATTTTGTGGCAAAGCCGATCCGGCCGCAGCTTTTGATTGCGCATATGGAGGCCATTTTTAAACGGGTCTATAAAAGCGGTCAGGACCGGATTTGTCTGGACGGTTTTGAATTTTTTGTTTCAACCGGAATTCTGTCGGCAGGCGGGAAAAAGGAAGAGCTGACAAGGAATGAACTGCGGATTCTGCAGACGCTTGCGCAGAAACGGGGCAGCATTGTAACGAGAGAAGAATTAATGAACGCGCTGTGGGATAATTATCTGTTTGTGGATGACAATACGCTTACCGTGAACATGACCAGACTGCGTGGCAAGTTGGAGAATATTGGGATTTATGACCGGATTATAACAAAGAGAGGAATGGGGTATCAGTTATTATGAAATACGGAAGTTTCTTAAAAGAACGCGGGTATGCGGCAGGGATATTCGGGTGGCTTCTTTTTTCCATAGAGACATTTTTAATGACGATCCGGGGCGCCTGGTGGCTGATGGCCTATGTGGGAGTGATGTTAACCGGCGGCTATTTTTTGCTGACGCATATAGAATATACAAGGCGCCGGCGCTTTCTTGCCGAGGTCACGGAAGTGGCCGGAATGATGGAAGAGTCCTACCTGATCGGGGAAATGCAGCTTCCGGCTCTGACGGAGGAGGAAAAGCTCTGGAGGGAGTTTTTTCAGGATATAGGGAAAACTATGAAGGAGCATGTGAAAATATACCAGAAAGAAACAAAAGAATACAAAGAGTATATCGAACTCTGGATTCATGAGGTTAAAACTCCGATTGCCGCGGCAAAACTGATGGTTGAAAACCACAGGGACCGGGTTCCTGAAGGTCTGGAAGCAGAACTGGGCAAAATCGAGGGATATACGGAGCAGGCGCTTTTTTATGCACGGAGCAACGATGTGGAAAAGGATTATCTGATCCGGGAAGTCTGTCTTGAAGATGTGGTTAACGAGGTGATTGCCCAGAACCGACAGGCGTTTATCGGAAAACATTGCGAGATCCGTCTGCATGATTTGGACTGTCATGTATACAGCGACGGAAAGTGGATGAATTTTATACTGGGGCAGATTTTATCCAATAGCCTGAAATATGCAGGGACGGATGAGAATGGCAGGGATGTGGGAGTACGCCTGGAAATTTTCGGAATGGAGGGAAAAGAAAACACGACTCTGGTTATTAAGGATCAGGGAATCGGAATCCCGGAGAGGGAAGTGGACCGTGTTTTTGAAAAGGGATTTACGGGAAGCAACGGAAGAACACATAAAAAGTCCACGGGAATCGGATTGTATCTGTGCAGGAAGCTTTGCGGGCGGCTGGGACATTCCATCTTTTTAAGCAGTGAAAAGGGAAAGGGATGTACGGTGGAAATTGTGTTTCCAAAGTCCAGTTATATTGAAGACGTAAAAAGATAACGTTTTCTTACAAAAGCGTAAGGTTTCCGTAAGGCGTTTAAATGGCAGTATTTGTGAACAACGGTTAAGATAGGGATAAAGAAAAAAGCAAATAAACCTGAATTTGCAGATACGGAGGTTGTAAATGGAACAGATTTTGGAAGTAAGGGATGTGGAAAAATATTATGGTTCAAAAGGCAATTTTACAAAGGCGCTGGATGATATCAGCTTTTCGGTGGATGCCGGAGAGTTTGTAGGGATCATGGGAGCCAGCGGCAGCGGAAAGACGACGCTTTTGAATTGTATTTCTACGATTGACAGGGTAACCTGCGGGAATATCCTGGTGAGTGGAAAAGATGTTACGGTTTTGAAAGGCAATCGGTTAAATAAGTTTCGGCGGGAAGAGCTCGGATTCGTTTTTCAGGATTTCAATTTATTGGATACCATGACGGCTTATGAAAATATTGCGCTTGCGTTATCCATTCAAAAGGTTCCTGTGAGGGAAATAGAAAAGAGAGTGGAAGAAATTGCCGAAAAGCTGGATATTGAAGATGTGTTGAAGAAGTATCCCTATCAGATGTCGGGAGGGCAGAAACAGAGGGTGGCGTCGGCAAGGGCCGTGATCGGGAATCCGAAACTGATCCTGGCGGATGAACCTACCGGCGCGCTGGATTCCCGGGCGTCCAGAATGCTTCTGAAAAGTTTCGAGTATTTAAACGAGAGTATGAAGGCCACTATTTTGATGGTAACCCACGACGCGTTTACCGCAAGCTATGCCTCCCGGATTCTGTTTATTAAAGACGGAAAGCTTTTTTCGGAATTAAGAAGAGAAAAAGAAGAAAGCCGCAAACTCTTTTTTGAGAAAATCATCGACGTGGTGTCGCTGCTGGGAGGTGAGTTAAATGATGTTATTTAAATTATCTCTTAAGAACATTAAAAAAAGTTTTAAGGATTATGTCATTTATTTTATGACCCTGATTCTTGGCGTTGCAATTTTTTATGTGTTTAACGCGATGGATTCGCAGACCGCCATGATGCGTTTGTCACAGTCAACGAAAGAAATTGTGGAATTAATGATTTACATGCTTACGGGCGTTTCGGTTGTCGTTGCGCTGATTCTTGGCTTTTTGATTGTTTATGCCAGCAATTTTCTGATCCGGAGAAGAAAAAAGGAATTTGGCATTTATATGACCCTGGGGATGGGAAAAAGAGAAATTTCCAGAATTCTTTTGGGAGAGACCATTTTGATCGGACTGTTGTCGCTGGCGGCAGGAATCGGAATCGGGGTCTTTGCGTCTCAGTTTATGTCCATTCTGGTTGCAAAAATGTTTGAAACCGATATGAGCGCATACACATTTATATTTTCCAGACAAGCCGCGGTAAAGACCGTTGCCTGTTTCGGAATTATGTATCTGATCGTAATTATATTTAATGTGTTTACGATTTCCAGGTATAAGTTGATCGATTTGTTCCATGCCTGCCGGAAAAATGAAAAAGGCCGGCTGAAAAGTTCGGGACTGGCCGTTGTTCTGTTTGCGGTTTCCTGTGCGGTTCTGGCTTATGCCTATATTCAGGTGGCCTTTCATACGCAGGAACTGGACCAACAGAAAACAATGCTTATGATCGTATTGGGGTGCGTGGGAACTTTTTTGATGTTCTGGTCATTGTCCGGCTTTTTGTTAAAATTGCTGCAGCGGATCGGAAAATTCTATCACCGGGGTTTGAATGCGTTTGTTCTGCGCCAGGTGAACAGCAATATTAATACGGCCGTTTTTTCCATGACAATTATCTGTCTTTTATTTTTTGTTACCATTACGGTTCTTTCTACCGGTTTATCTTTAAATCATGCGTTCAGGCAGGAACTGACGAGAAACTGTCCGGTTGATATGAATCTTGTGAAAACCATGGATGTGCCCGGAAGTACGGATGATCCGGCAGTGGCGGCTTCCCTGCTTACGGTGGAAGAGAGTATGAAAAATCTGGACTTTGATTTTTCACTGCTGCAGGACTGGGTGGAAATCACGGTTTATACGGATGAGACTTTTACATGGAATCAGGTTTTTCGGGGAGAAATGAAGGAAGAGGTTGAAAAAAAATTTCCCAGAATCCGCTGGGACGGATGTCAGAGTATTGTAGGCGTTTCCGAATATAATAAGCTGGCTTCCTATTACGGAATGCCTGTTTGTGAGCTTTCGGAAGGGGAATATCAGGTGGTTTGTGATTTTTCTTCCATGGAGAGGCTTTTCAACCGTTCTCTTGCGGACAACACGCCTGTAACAATCGGAGAAACCACGCTTCTTCCAAGGGAAACGGTTTGTGCGGATGGTTTTCTGCTCATGAATATACAGAACAGTAATCTCGGTTTCTATCTGGTGCCGGATTCCGTTATTGCAGAATATGCGGGGACGGTTTTGAGCCGGGAAGAAAATATTCTGGCGGCTAATTATGCGGCGGAAAAAAAGCAGGAAAAGAAAGAGATTGAAGAACGGGTTAAGGCATGGATGAACGATGACGCGGTGTGGCGCAATATGGCGGGCTCCGGAATAGCCGTGGACGGACTGACAAAAATTTATATTTATGATTCCGCGGTGGGTTTAAGCTCCGTGATTACGTTTATTGCCATTTATCTTGGGATTGTGTTTCTCATTGCCGGGGCGGCGCTTCTGGCTCTTAAGGAGCTGTCGGAAAGTACGGTTAATAAAGAACGTTATGCGATTCTCGATAAAATCGGCGTGGATGAAAAACAGAAACACCAGGCGCTTTTGTGGCAGATGGGAATCTTTTTCGGGCTGCCGATGCTGCTTGCAATGATACATGCCGTTTTCGGAATTTTGTATGCGTCGAATCTCCTGAACATGTACGCCGAAAAAGATATGCGGTCTTCTCTCGTGTTTACCGGCGCTTTTCTGATTTTTGTTTACGGCGGATATTTTCTGGCGACGTATATGGGCAGCCGGCGGATCATTGACGAGAAGTAAGAGGAATACTTATGAAAAAAGGAAAACGTATTGTTTTTGGATTTTTACTGTTTGTGCTGCTTGTGGGAACGATGGGATGCGGGTACAGGCCGCTTAGACCAAAAACTTTTGAAGTCATTTTTGATTCAGGGGACAGAAAAGTTATTCTTTCGGGAAAGGATCTAAGCGGTACGCTGGAGGTGACACTGGAATAAATTTAAATAATAATTGACGGATATTAAAAAATCGGGAAAAGATTGTCACATTCAGCTAAATGTGTTAATATACTTTATGGTGGTAAAGTATATTTTCTGCCGGAAGCGATTTTAAATGAACAAAGTGAGATAAAAGGAGACACAAACCATGAGAAGTGATTCGGTAAAAACAGGAACACAGCAGGCTCCCCACAGGAGCCTGTTTAATGCGCTGGGAATGACGGAGGAAGAGAGAAAACGGCCTTTGATCGGGATTGTCAGCTCCTATAACGAAATAGTCCCGGGACATATGAATCTGGATAAAATTGTGGAAGCGGTCAAACTCGGGGTAGCTATGGCCGGCGGAACGCCCATTGTATTTCCGGCGATCGCGGTGTGCGACGGTATTGCCATGGGACATATCGGGATGAAGTATTCTCTTGTCACCAGGGATCTGATTGCGGACAGTACCGAATGTATGGCGTTAGCCCATGGTTTTGACGGACTTGTCTGCGTACCTAACTGTGATAAAAATGTTCCGGGTCTGCTCATGGCGGCAGCCCGCATAAATATTCCCACTGTCTTTGTATCCGGCGGCCCCATGCTTGCGGGAAGGGTAAGAGGGCAGAAGCGGAGCCTGTCTTCCATGTTTGAAGCGGTCGGGAGCGTGGCGGCCGGAAGTATGACCATGGAAGAACTGACGGAGTTTGAGGAAAAGGTATGTCCTACCTGCGGTTCCTGCTCCGGCATGTATACGGCAAACTCCATGAACTGTCTGACGGAAGCGCTTGGAATGGGGCTTCGCGGAAACGGAACGATTCCCGCCGTATATTCCGAAAGAATCCGTCTGGCAAAGCATGCGGGCATGAAAATTATGGAACTCGTAGAAAAAGATATTAAACCCAGGGATATTATGACAAAAAAGGCGTTTTTGAACGCCTTAACCGTGGATATGGCACTTGGATGTTCCACCAATTCCATGCTCCACTTGCCGGCGATTGCGCATGAAGCGGGAGTGGAACTGAATCTTGACATTGCCAACGAGCTTTCCGCCAGAACGCCGAACCTCTGTCATCTGGCCCCTGCGGGTCCTACATATATGGAAGATTTGAACGAAGCCGGCGGAGTCTATGCGGTAATGAAAGAACTGACAAAGAAAGACCTGCTGTATACGGATCTTCCCACGGTTACGGGCAGAACCGTCGGTGAAAATATTGCGGATGCCGTCAATAAAAATCCTGAAGTAATCCGTCCCCTGGAAACTCCTTATTCCGAGACAGGCGGAATCGCCGTATTGAAAGGAAATCTTGCACCGGATTCCGGCGTTGTAAAACGTTCCGCGGTAGTTCCCGAGATGATGGTACATGACGGTCCTGCCAGAGTTTTTGACTGTGAAGAGGATGCCATAGAAGCGATTAAAGGCGGAAAAATTGTATCCGGAGACGTTGTGGTAATCCGTTATGAGGGACCCAAGGGCGGTCCAGGCATGCGGGAAATGCTGAATCCCACATCCGCCATTGCGGGGATGGGACTTGGTTCCAGCGTTGCGCTGATTACGGACGGACGTTTTTCGGGAGCGTCAAGAGGGGCATCCATCGGCCATGTGTCGCCGGAAGCCGCAGTGGGCGGTCCGATTGCGCTGGTAGAGGAAGGGGATACGATCCGCATCAATATACCGGAAAATAAGCTGGAGGTTCTGATTTCTGAGGAAGAGATGGAAAGACGTGCAAAAGAATGGAAACCGAGAGAACCCAAAATTACGACCGGTTATCTTTCCCGTTACCGGGAGTTGGTTACAAGCGGTAACCGGGGCGCCGTTTTAGAGCTTCCGAAAAAATAAACGCAAGGGGATAACAGGAGGTAAAATATGCAGTTAACAGGAGCACAGATTGTAATAGAATGTTTGAAAGAACAGGGAGTGGATACGGTTTTCGGATATCCGGGAGGCTCCATTTTAAATATTTATGACGCTTTATATGAATATAGCGGCGAAATCCGTCATATTCTTACATCGCACGAACAGGGAGCGGCGCACGCGGCGGACGGCTACGCAAGGGCCACCGGAAAGGTCGGCGTATGTCTGGCTACCAGCGGACCCGGCGCAACCAATCTGGTAACGGGGATTGCAACCGCTTTTATGGATTCCGTTCCCATGGTAGCGATTACTGCCAATGTAACGCTGCCGCTGCTTGGAAAAGATTCCTTTCAGGAAGTGGATATAGCGGGCGTAACCATGCCGATTACCAAACATGGTTACATTGTAAAAGATGTTTCCATTTTGGCGGATACGCTGCGAAAGGCCTTTGCCATTGCGAAGAGCGGACGTCCGGGCCCTGTGCTTGTGGATATAACCAAGGATGTGACGGCGGCTTTGTGTGAATATATACCGGAAAAACCGGAGACCCTGAAACCGGAGGTTTCCATAAAAGAGGCAAATCTGGAACAAGCGCTTTCGTTGCTTAAAAAGGCCGAAAGACCCTTTATATATTTGGGCGGAGGGGCCATTCTTTCCGGCGCTTCCGATGAAGTGAGAACCTTTGCAAAGTTAATCGATGCGCCGGTCTGCGATACTTTGATGGCAAAAGGCGCTTTTGACGGCAGAGACGATCTGTATACCGGTATGATCGGCATGCATGGCACAAAGGTTTCTAATTTCGGCGTCAGTGAGTGTGATCTTCTGATTGCGCTGGGCGCAAGATTTTCTGACCGCGTAGTGGGAAATGCCGGAAAATTTGCCTCCGGAGCCCAGATTTTACAGATTGATATCGATGCGGCGGAGATTAATAAAAACATTCCCACAACGGCATCCATTGTGGGAGATTTAAGAGTCGTACTGGCGGTTCTGAATTCCCGTCTGGAACAGCAGTCCCATCCGGAATGGACTGCCCATATACGGGAACTCAAAGAGAAATATCCGCTGAAATATGAAAAGGACGCATTGTCCTGTCCATATGTAATAGAAGAGATAGACCGTGTTACAAACGGCGAAGCCGTTATTTCCACGGATGTGGGACAGCATCAGATGTGGGCGGCACAGTTTTTCCGCTATACACAGCCAAGGACCTTCCTTACTTCCGGTGGTCTGGGCACGATGGGATACGGTCTCGGTGCATGTATTGGCGCCAAGCTTGGCAGGCCGGATAAGATCTGTATTAATATTGCAGGCGACGGGTGTTTCCGCATGAATATGAATGAACTGGCTACCGCCAGCCGTTATAACATTCCCATCATTCAGGTAGTGATCAACAATCATGTTCTGGGAATGGTAAGACAATGGCAGACTCTGTTCTATGGGAAACGTTATTCCCAGACTGTTTTGCAGGATCAGGTGGATTTTTGCATGGTTGCAAAAGGACTCGGATGCGAAGCGATTCGTGTGACCCGCAAAGAAGAAGTCGCTCCCGCTCTGGAGAAAGCAATCGCGATGAATATGCCGGTTTTGATCGAATGTGTTATTCCGGAGGATGATAAAGTATTTCCCATGGTTCCGGCAGGAGCCGCCATCAGCGACGCTTTTGACGCGGATGACCTGAAAGCACGGGAAAATTAATAAGTTTATCATATTATAGAATATAGAAACTTCATAAAAGGATAATTTATGAAAAAAGCAGGAAAATCGTTTAAATGGCTGGTTCTTTTGATTCCCGTTCATATTTTGCTGTTATTATATTTTTTGCTGGCAGTTTATTATAATCACAAGTTTTCTCTTGGTACATGGATCAATGGAATTTATTGTACCGGAAAAAGTGTGGAAGAGGTAAATGGGCTATTAATTGCGAATACTGTTTTGCCGGATATAACCGTTACGGATATGGAAGGAAAAGTAGAAGTGATTTCTCTTGAAGATATAGACTGCAGGATTGATTATACTGTGCATTTAAAAGAATTTATCAGGAAACAAAATCCGTTTTTGTGGGGACTGCGTCTTTTGACGCCGGAAACGGCGCAGGTAAGGCCGATGATTTTCTGTGACAGGGATGTGCTGATAGAAAAAATAGACGGACTTTCGGTAGTTCGGAAAGGCAGAACGGCGGGCGCGCCCAAAGCAGAAATTATGAAAACGGAACAGGGTTTTATCCTGGAAGAAAATCTTTCGGGTATTCCCGATGCGGAAAAAATAACACAATTGCTTTTGGAGGAGATTGAAGAAGGACAGGAGGAAATCATTCTGTCAAAGGACTGCTATGAGGAACGGCCGATAACTGCTGAAATGGCGGAGGTTTTCAGCCTTTGGGAAAAAGTGGAAGCTTTGCAAAACTGCGGAATTATTTACGATATGGGAGATGTGCAGGTTCCCGTTGACAGCGCTGTGGTGGGAGAATGGATTGCAGCGGATGAGGACGGTTCTGTTATAGTGGATGAAGAAGGTAATCCGGTTTTAAAGGAAAACTGTTTCAAAACATTTATTGATTCTCTTGCGGAAGAGTTTGATACGTATAATGTTCCCAGAGAATTTCAGTCAACCAGAGGGGATGCGATCCGGATCGAGAAAGGAACCTATGGAAACCGTTTGGACCGGAAAGCGGAAACCGCCTATCTGGAGAAGGCTTTTTTTGAAAAAAAGAAAGAAATCCATGTTCCCGTTTACGATAAGGAGGCGCTGTACAGGGGAAAAGATGATATCGGCGATACGTATATTGAGGTGGATATGACGGAACAGGTTATGTATTACTATGCGGACGGCGAGTTGGAAGTAGAAACGCCTGTTGTCACGGGAAATCTGAAAACGGGGCACGGTACGCCGGCGCGGATCTGCTCCGTATATTTGAAACAGACGGATCGTATTTTGCGGGGGCCCGGCTATGCCTCGCCAGTGAAATTCTGGATGCCCGTTTACGGCAATATCGGGATTCATGACGCTTCCTGGCGCAGTCAGTTCGGCGGCGGGATTTATAAAACCAACGGTTCCCACGGCTGTATCAATACCCCCTATGACGCCATGAAAACTATATTTGACGAGGTGGAAGTGGGAACGCCGGTTATTATGTTTTATTGATATTTAGTATAAACATTGCGGATGATTTAACAAAGTAGTTGACTAAAGTGACTGAAACGGTTACAATGAAAGTTATGTATGGCTAAAAGACTCTATGTTGGGATTTTAGTATAAAGCAAGGAGGATTAAATAAGATGTCACGTGTTTACAATTTTTCAGCAGGCCCTGCGGTGCTGCCGGAGGAAGTTTTAAAGGAAGCGGCGGAGGAGATGCTGGATTACAGAGGAACCGGGATGAGCGTAATGGAGATGAGCCACCGCTCCAAGGCATACGATACGATTATTAAAGAGGCGGAAGCCGATTTAAGAGATCTGATGCACATTCCGGACAATTACAGGGTTTTGTTTTTACAGGGAGGCGCAAGCCAGCAGTTTGCCATGATTCCCATGAATCTTATGAAAAATAAGGTTGCCGACTATATTGTCACTGGTCAGTGGGCTAAAAAAGCTTATCAGGAAGCAAGCCTGTACGGAAAGGCCAATAAAATTGCCTCTTCCGAGGATCAGACTTTTTCTTATATACCGGACTGCTCCGATCTGCCGGTTTCCGAGGATGCGGATTACGTTTATATCTGCGAAAACAATACCATTTACGGAACAAAGTTTAAAACGCTTCCCAACACAAAGGGAAAAACGCTGGTGGCAGACGTATCTTCCTGCTTTTTATCCGAGCCTGTAGACGTGACAAAGTACGGCCTTATTTATGGCGGCGTTCAGAAAAATATCGGCCCGGCGGGGGTTGTGATCGTGATTATCCGTGAGGACCTGATTACGGAAGATACGCTTCCCGGAACGCCTACCATGTTAAAATATAAGACGCATGCAGATGCCGAGTCCCTTTATAATACGCCGCCCGCATATGGAATTTATATCTGCGGAAAAGTATTTAAATGGTTAAAGAAACAAGGCGGTCTTGGCGCCATGAAAGAATACAACGAGAAAAAAGCCAAAGTATTGTATGATTTTCTGGACGAAAGCAGACTGTTCAAAGGAACCGTCCGCAAAGAAGACCGTTCTTTGATGAATGTTCCGTTTGTGACAGGAAACGCGGAGTTAGACGCAAAGTTTGTCAAAGAAGCAAAAGAAGCCGGTTTTGAAAATCTTAAAGGCCACAGAAGCGTAGGCGGCATGCGTGCGAGTATTTACAATGCAATGCCGATTGAGGGTGTTGAGAAGCTTGTTGAGTTTATGAAAGATTTTGAAAGCCGTAACGCATAAGCAGGAGGGGATACATATGTTTAAGTACCATTGTCTGAATCCCATTGCAGGGATTGGACTTCAAAAATTTACGGATCAGTATGAAAAAACTGACAGGATTGAAGAAGCGGAGGGCGTTCTGGTCCGCAGCGCTTCCATGCATGAAATGGAACTTCCGGACAGTCTGCTTGCGGTTGCGCGGGCGGGAGCCGGTGTTAACAATATTCCGCTGGATAAATGTGCAGAAAAAGGAATTGTCGTATTTAATACGCCAGGCGCCAATGCAAACGGCGTGAAGGAACTGGTAATTGCCGGTATGCTTCTGGCGTCCCGGGATGTTGTGGACGGAATTAACTGGGTTGTCTCCGAAAAAGACGACGAAAATATTGCCAAAGCCGCCGAAAAAGAGAAAAAGAATTTTGCCGGTACAGAGCTTTTTGATAAAAAGCTTGGCATTATCGGTCTTGGCGCGATCGGCGTAAAGGTTGCTAATGTGGCGAAGCATCTGGGAATGGAAGTGTACGGATATGACCCGTATGTTTCCGTTGATGCCGCATGGAATTTAAGCCGTGACGTAAAACATGTGCTTAATGTAGAAGAAATTTATGAGAACTGCGATTTTATCACGATTCATGTTCCGCTGATGGATGCGACGAGAGGCATGATCGGCACAGAGGCGCTTTCCAAAATGAAAGACGGCGTGATCCTTTTGAATTTTGCCAGAGACCTTCTTGTAGATGAAAAGGCGGTGCTTAAATCAATTGCGGCCGGCAAGGTGCGCAGATACGTGTCGGATTTTCCCAATCCTGTAACGGCGGGACAGAAGGGCTGTATCGTAATTCCGCATCTTGGCGCTTCCACCGAAGAGAGTGAGGACAACTGCGCGAAGATGGCGGTAAAAGAGTTGATGAACTATCTGGAAAACGGAAATATTATCAACAGCGTAAACTATCCGAACTGTGACATGGGCGTTTGTTCACAGCCGGGCCGAATTGCAATTTTTCATAAAAACATTGCCAATATGATTACCAAATTTACGGCTTCTTTCGGCGATGAAGGAATCAATATAACGGATATGATGAATAAATCAAAGGGAGAATTCGCCTATACCATGCTGGATGTAGAGGCTGTGATCACACCGGAGATTGTAAAGAAACTGGAGACCATAGAGGGTGTAATCAGGGTGCGTGTTGTAAAATAATCCATGTGAATGAATCAGGGAGTGCCGAAAAAATGACGATCAGGGAAAACTTCTGTTTTTGAAGTTCTTCCCTGATTTTATTATTGTCTCCCATTGACAAATATATCGCACTGCAATATAATAATTATATCACAGTGCGATGCATCGAACTGAAATGCAAGGAGGGAGCTTCATGGACGCGCATATCAAAAAAGTATATGTTCCCATGACAGAAACGGGTTTTTATATATTGCTCTGTCTGAAGGAGCCAAACCATGGATATGGAATTGTGCAGAAGGTGAAGGAGATGACTGCGGGAGACATTATTCTGTCTCCGGGAACCATGTACGGGAGTCTGTCAAAGATGGAAAGAGACGGCCTGATTTATTTTATCAGGGAAGAAGAAAAAAGGAAAATTTATCAGATAACGGATTTGGGAAAAGATGTACTTTCCTTGGAACTTAAGAGGATAGAGCGGTTGTATCAGAACATAAAGGAGATGACATGATGGGTGATAATAAAACGACATTTCGAGTTTTTACAATTATGCAGCATGAAGAAGAAGCGGAGTATCTTGGCAGGATGCACAGGGACGGATGGAAGTTTACAGGTGTTACTTTTCCCGGTTTTTATCATTTTGTTAAAAGCGTTTCGGAGGATGTGGTGTACCAGCTTGATTACAATCAGGACGGCCTGGCGCACAAAAGCGAATATATACAAATGTTTACAGACTGTGACTGGGAATATTTGCAGGATTTTTTCGGATACAGTTACTTTCGCAAGCCTAAAGCCCTGATGCAGGGGAATGAAGAAATTTTCTGTGATGCCGAATCAAGACTGGAAATGATGAAAAGAGTGCGTAGAGGACGGATCGTCCCCCTGCTGATTGTATTCTTTTGCTGCCTGATACCGCAGTTTTTTCTGAATACAGTCGGGTCCGGGGGAAGCAGGCCGGTGAGCGTTATGCTGCTTGGTTTCTATTTCATGTATCTCATCTGCTTTGCGGCGTTTTATTTTCAGCTTTTCCGGTACGAAAGAAACGTCAGGAAGGATGACAAAGGGGTACTTATAAAATATATTGGACTTTTTTTATTCATTGTGTTTCTTTCTGCTGTTGTAACAGGCACTTTTGCAGTTTCCTTCAGGGGCAGGGTCCAAAGGGATAAGTACATGCTGCGGGAATATGAAAACGGATTCAGCATTGGGGCAGAATACCTGGACGGAACCGTAACGCAGCAGCAGAAACTGCATAAGGGAGACGTCATAGAGGGTTCTTTTGTACTGACAGAAGGAAATCTGCAAATAGAAATAAGCCGCGAGAATGAAGCGCCGGTATTTTCAAAGTATGTGGAAAATCCGGAAAACTTTCAACTGGAAATTGAGAAAGACGGAAATTATATAATTACCTGTAAGGGGGAAAAAGCTGAAGGAAGCTTCCATTTTGAAGTGCAATAAATACTGGTGTAATATAAGGCAGACAAAAGAAAGCAGAAATTATCGGGAAACTCCATCCGGCAAATGCTATTCTAAGGTTACAGGAGGTGAGCTGCATGGACTGGGCGAAAGCGATAAGAGATGCCGTTGCTTATATCGAAGATAATATTACCGAGAATTTGACGGTAGGCAGGATAGCCGGTGAAGTAAATATATCCGCATTTTACTTTCAGAAAGGTTTTTCCATGCTGTGCGGGTATACCGTGGGTGAATATATCAGGATGCGGCGGCTGTCACTGGCCGGAAGTGAAATACTTTCTTCGGACAGTAAGGTGATAGATTTGGCGTTAAAATATGGCTATGATTCGCCGGACAGTTTTACAAAGGCGTTTACAAGGTTTCATGGAAGCACACCGACTGAAGTAAAGAAAAACGGCGCGCTGCTCAAATCATTTGCACCGCTGCAGATCAAGCTGACATTGGAAGGAGGTACCGTGATGGAGTACAGAATGGAGCAAAAGCCTGCATTTAAAGTGATGGGCTTATCAAGAAAGTTTTCTTATGAAACGGCAAACGAGGAGGTTCCGAAGTACTGGGATGAAGTTATAGCCCAGGCAAAGGAGAGGCCGGTGATGGGCATGTATGGAATCTGCTTTGACGAGGAAATGAAGGGAAATGAATTCCGGTACATGATAGCGGATGATTGGGATAAGGATAAAGCTTTCTTAAAGGGACTGGAAGAATATGAAGTGCCTGCGCATACCTGGGCGGTATTTCCCTGCCGGGGAGCAATGCCGTTACCTTTGCAGGAGGTCAACAGAAAGATTTTTTCCGAATGGCTTCCGGCAGGGCAGTACGAGATTGCGGAAGGCTATAATATTGAATATTACAGCAATCCGGAAGACTTTACGGAAGGTATGCAGGACTCTGAATATTACGCGGAGGTCTGGATACCGGTAAAAGAAAAGTAAACTGGCTGAAAGAAAAAAGTTAACGACATGCCCACCTGCTATGCGGGCAATGTCGTTAACTCTTTATGTCAGGGATTCAAGGTCGCGCAGTTCCTCCCGCAGCTTTTCTTCGGCGGCGACGGTTGCTTCGCTTTGCAGATCCATATATAAAATGAAAATATCTTCCACGGAAGTATTCCGTTCTTCTGCAATTTCCTGCATCACCGGTTTCAATTTTTCCAGTTGTGAGGAAACCTGAACCTTTTGCGGGTCGATATCTGCGAGAACCGTTTCGGCGTAAGCGTTGATGCGGGTCAGCAGTTTTCTGTTTTCATCTGTCATGGTATTCATCCTCCTGATTCACATTTTGACAGCCTCTTAACTGTGCAAAGAATATTTTATCACCAGACGCTTGTACTGTATAGCGATATTTGATAAAATGATTATAAATTTATGCCGGCGTTTCAGACGGCAGTATGGAGGATTAGTATGGCAGATATCAGAGCGTTTGCGGCGATCCGTCCCAGAAAAGGGCTGGAAGCACGGATTGCGGCGCTTCCCTATGATGTTTATAACACGGAAGAAGCCAGGGAAATTGTAAATAGAGAACCGCTTTCCTTTTTGCGGATCGATCGGGCGGAGACTTCCTTTCCCAGGGAGGAGGAAGCAGGCTGTTATGAAGACAGAGTTTACCAGGCAGCACGGAATATGCTTTGGGAAGGGATCGAGAGAGGGGATTTCATGCAGGAGGATAAGGCATGTTATTACCTGTATGGTCTGACCATGGGTGAGAGAACCCAGACGGGAATCGTAGCCTGCGCTTCGATTGACGACTACCTTACAAACGTTATAAAAAAACATGAGAACACAAGAGAAGATAAGGAAATTGACCGAATCTGCCATGTGGATGTGTGCGAAGCCCAGACCGGCCCTATTTTTCTGGCTTTCAGGTCGAATGAGGGACTGCGCGGCATTATAAGGGATGTAAGGGGAGAAGAACCCCTGTATGATTTTACTTCGGAGGACGGTATCCGGCATCAGGTATGGAGAATTGACGACGATGCGCGGATCGAGGCCGTGCGGAAGGCGTTTAGCGGCATGAATTCCATTTATATTGCGGACGGGCACCACCGTTGTGCGTCTGCGGTGAAAGTAGGATTAAAACGGCGCGAGGCCAATCCTTCTTTTACGGGAGAGGAGGAATTCAATTATTTTCTGTCGGTGCTGTTTCCGGACGACGAGTTAATGATTATGGATTATAACAGGGTGGTAAAGGATCTGAACGGCTTAACGGAAGAAGAATTTCTTGATCGTGTAAGAGAACGTTTTACGGTTACTAAGCAGGGAAAGACGCCATACAGTCCCCGGCGTAAAGGAACCTTCGGCATGTATCTGGACGGAATATGGTATGAGTTATGTGCGGGAGAAGAACTTTTTTCAAAAGATCCCGTTAAAAATCTGGATGTCTCCATCTTACAGGATTACCTGCTTGCGCCGATTCTTTCCATTAACGATCCCAAGGTTGACCGGAGAATCGATTTTGTGGGAGGAATTCGCGGACTGGGAGAGCTTGAAAGACGGGCGGATACGGATATGAAGGCCGCGTTTAGCATGTACCCGACTTTGATTGAAGAATTGTTTGCCGTTGCGGACGCAGGGGCGCTGATGCCGCCCAAGTCCACCTGGTTTGAACCGAAGCTTCGGAGCGGTTTATTTATACATAGCATTAAGCAGGAGGTATTGCCATGACAAATAAATTGTATAAGTTGATGAACTGGCCTGAGATCGAAGAAATCATTTATTCGGAGTCCGATCATCCCCATGATCTTTTAGGTCCTCATATATGCGGCAGCCAGACGTTATACCAGGCGTATTTTCCGGAGGCAAAAAAAGTTTCGCTTGTTCTGGAAGAAACAAAAACCGTTAAAAAGATGGAAATGGCGGATGAAGACGGTTTTTTTGCGGTTCTGGTTCCGGGGAAAAATCACGGCAGATATCACTATGAGACAGAACACGATAAAAACCGGAAAGAAGAGCATTACGACGCGTATGCTTTCGCTCCGGTCCTGACGGAAGGCGACCTGGATAAATTCAGTCACGGAATTCATTATACGATTTATGAAAAAATGGGCGCCCATCCCATGCGTATAAACGGTGTGGACGGAGTTCATTTTGCGGTATGGGCGCCCAACGCCATGCGGGTCAGCACGGTGGGAGATTTTAACAACTGGGACGGAAGAGTGCATCAGATGCGGAGGCTGGGGGATTTCGGCGTCTTTGAAATTTTCATACCGGATGCCCGGGTTTCGGATTGTTACAAATTTGAGATAAAACTTCGGGACGGACTTACTTATCTGAAAGCCGATCCTTACGGCAGCGCGGGGCAGCTGCGTCCGGATTCGGCGTCAGTGGTTGCGGATATCAGCCGTTTTAAATGGGGGGATAAGGACTGGATCAAAAACCGTACCGAAAAGCAGAAGGAAGACGCGCCGGTC
This sequence comes from uncultured Lachnospiraceae bacterium, assembly GCA_910587935.1. Classification (GTDB taxonomy): domain Bacteria; phylum Bacillota; class Clostridia; order Lachnospirales; family Lachnospiraceae; genus MGBC143606. The sequence continues at coordinate 19,593 of CAJUNP010000028.1, read as the reverse complement.
AGCGTTTATGAACTTTATCTGGGATCCTTTGCAAGAAAAGAGGGAAGCGAAGAAGACGGCAGCGTTTATCTGAATTACAGGGAACTTGCGCCCCGGATTATCGAATACGTAAAGGAGATGGGGTATACCCATATTGAGGTGATGCCGGTTATGGAGCATCCCTTCGACGGTTCCTGGGGATACCAGACGATCGGATATTATGCGCCTACGGCGAGATACGGTACGCCGGAGGACTTCATGTATTTCATGAATGAGATGCACAAGGCGGGAGTTGGTGTGATTCTCGACTGGGTTCCCGCGCATTTCCCGAGGGATTCTTACGGTCTGTCTAATTTTGACGGAACCTGTCTGTATGAACATCTTGACCCGAGACAGGGTTCCCATCCCCACTGGGGAACTCTGATTTACAATTACGCGAGACCACAGGTAAGCAATTACCTGATTGCCAACGCATTGTTCTGGGTGGAAAAATATCATGCGGACGGGATCCGCATGGACGCGGTGGCTTCCATGCTTTATCTGGATTACGGAAAACAGGACGGAGAATGGGTTGCCAATATGTACGGAAGCAATGAGAACCTGGAAGCTATGGAATTTATAAAACATTTGAATTCCATTCTCCATAAGCGTAATCCCGGTGTGTTGTCCATTGCGGAGGAAAGTACGGCGTGGCCGATGGTAACGGGAGAATTAGATCGGGGCGGTCTGGGCTTTGACATAAAGTGGAATATGGGCTGGATGAATGATTATCTGGGTTATATGAGTTATGATCCGTATTTCAGAAGCCATCATCATAATGAACTGACCTTCAGTATGGTTTACGCTTATTCCGAAAAGTTTATGCTGGTCTTTTCCCATGACGAGGTGGTACACGGCAAAGCTTCCATGATTGGAAAAATGCCCGGAAAGCGGGAGCAGAAGTTTGCCAACTTACGGCTTGCCTATGCGTATATGATGCTGCATCCCGGGAAAAAACTATTATTTATGGGACAGGATCTTGCAGAATTTGATGAATGGAACGAAAACAGAAGCGTAGAGTGGGAATTGCTTGCGGTTCCCGAACACAAGGGTATACAGGAGCTGGTAAAGGAACTGAACCGCTTGTATACCACGAGGTCGGAACTGCATGCACTGGATACGAGTCCGGATGGATTTGAATGGATTAACTGTATCAGTTCCGAAAAGTGTTATCTGGCATTTTTGAGGAAAGGGGAAAAGCCTGAGGAACTGCTTCTTGCGGTGGCAAACTTTGCGGGAGTTGAACAGAATGTGCGTGTAGGCGTTCCCCTGCCGGGCAAATATGTAAGGATTTTTAATTCGGAAGAGAAGAAGTACGGGGGCAGTATGTCCTCCGCGGGAAGAAAGGACAAAAAGACATCGGAAACGGCCTGGGACGAGAGGCCTTACAGCATTAAGGTTAAAATGCCGGCGCTGTCAGTCAGTATGTTCGCTTATGAACCTGAGAAAAAGTAAAGGGGTAAAGGAATAGATTATGAATGAAATCGAAGAAATTGATCCCCGGCTTGTCGAACGTTTTTTAACGGAACTGCCGGATAAGGCGTTAAGACTGGGAATCCGCGTCCTGCTGGCTGTAGTTGCCTTTTTTATCGGAACCCAGTTAATCCGGATAATACGTAAAATCGTTAAAAAGTCCATGCAGCATGCCAAGGCGGAAACCGGTGTCATCCAGTTTATGGATTCTTTCATCCGGGCGGTTTTGTATGTGCTGCTGGCCTTTATGATTGCCGGCAGTTTCGGCCTCGACGCCGCAAGCATCGTGGCGATTGTCGGGTCGGCGGGAGTTGCCATCGGTCTTGCGCTGCAGGGAAGCCTTTCCAACTTTGCGGGCGGGGTATTGATTCTGCTGTTAAAGCCCTTTAAGGTGGGGGACTATATTATTGAGGATACCAATAAAAACGAGGGTACGGTCCGGGAGATTCAGATTTTTTATACGAAACTGGCAACGCCTGACAATAAAATTATTGTTCTGCCCAACGGGAATCTTGCCAATGTTTCGCTGACCAATGTGTCCGCCTGTGAAAAACGCCGGATGGATATATGGGTGGGGATTTCGTATCAGGCGGATATACGGTATGCGAAGCAGGTGATCACAGACGTATTAAGAAACGACGAGGATACGTTAAAGGATGAGGAAATGTTTGTATATGTGCATGAATTGGGAGACAGCAGTGTGATTCTGGGTATTCGGTGCTGGTTTTTAAGCGAGGATTACTGGACCGGGAAATGGAGAGTAACGGAAGAAGTGAAGTATGCGCTGGATGAAAACGGAATCGGAATCCCTTATCCGCAGATGGATATTCATATGAAAAACCCTTAAAAAAATAAAAAAATAAATTTTAAAATTAGGTATTGCAAAATCAGGAATTTCCCATTATAATATCAAAGTGTGCTGATCCTCAGTACAGCCAGGCTGAAATAGCTCAGTTGGTAGAGCACTTCACTCGTAATGAAGGGGTCGAGGGTTCGAGTCCCTTTTTCAGCTTAATGTATTATGTAGAAGTCGTCGCAGTCTGCGGCGACTTTTGCGTATGGCCAAAAGTTTTTCAGAGCTTCCTTTCGTAATGTTTTTCAAGTTGGCGGATGCCCTGGTATAAAAGCACGGCAATCAGGCAGAGAATCAGGATAGAGGTAATAACCATATTTAACTGGAATACCTGAGAGCCGTAAATGATCAGATAGCCGAGTCCTCTGCGTGCAGCCAGGAATTCGCCGATAATAACGCCGACCAGCGCAAGACCGATATTAACCTTCATTGTGCTTAAAATTGTAGGAATACTGCTTGGAAAAACCACTTTCAGGAATACGTCGCTTTTTTTGCCGCCCAGAGTATAGATGAGTTTCATTTCTTCCGGATCCACCTGCAGAAAACTGGTATAAATGCTTATAATACATCCGAACACGGCCACGGAAATGCCGGCTACAATAATGGTTTTCATGCCGGTTCCCAGCCATACGATGAACAGCGGAGCCAGTGCAGATTTAGGAAGGCTGTTTAAAATAACAAGGTACGGTTCCAGTACTTCGGAAGCGCTTTTACAATACCACAGAAGGGTAGCCGAGAGAATTCCGATGGCAATTACAAGGAAAAAACTAATCAGGGTTTCCGCAAGGGTGATGCCGATATTGGTGAAAAGGGTTCCGTCCGCCGTCATTTTGATACAGCATTGCACGACCATGGAAGGGCTGGAAAAAAAGAAACTGTCAATTATTCCGGACCGTGCGCATAACTCCCATATGCACAAAAAGAAAATCAACAGAGCCGTACGCAACAGCAAAATTTTATGCTTGTGTCTTCGGTGGTTTAAAAGGAAGGCTTCCTGGGTTGTCAGTTCACCCCGCGGTTTCTTTTCTTTCATGATAAAGCTCCTCCCATAACTGATTAAAATAAGCGGAAAATTCGGGCGCCCCTCTTGCTGCAAGGGTGGAATTGTCCGTTAATGTCAGGTGGATCGGAATTTCAGCCTGAATTGTGGACGGCCGGTTTGTCAGGACCAGGATCCGGTCGGCCATGCTGATTGCCTCCGAAAGATCATGTGTAATTAAAATTGCCGTTTTTCCGGTAGAGCGGATGATCTTGCAGATATCGTCGGATACGGAAAGTCTGGTTTGATAATCCAGCGCACTGAAAGGTTCATCCAGTAAAAGAAGTTCCGGGTTTATGGCAAGGGTACGGATCAACGCGGCCCGCTGCCGCATGCCGCCGGAGAGCTCGCTGGGTTTTTTGTCCCGGAAAGGATAAAGTCCGTAATCCTTTAACAGACGGTCAATATGTTCTTTTGTATCCGGTGTGAAATTTTTCCGGATTTCGGGTCCGAGGATAACGTTCCGGTAAATACTGCGCCATTCAAACAGATAGTCATGCTGCAGCATATAACCGATTCGCGGATAGTGTAAAGAGCCGTCAGGATTTTGGAATGAAATCGTTCCGCCGCTTGGCTCCAGCAGTCTGGCAATAATCGACAGGAGCGTAGATTTTCCGCAGCCGCTGGGACCGACAATGGCAAGAAATTCACCGTTGTATACCTGAAAGGATACGTCTCGGATAGCCTCCACTTCTCCCTCAATGCCCGGATACGTGTAAGAGATGTTTTTGACATGAATAAAGGGTTGTTGCATGGAATGTCTCCTTAAGCAAGCGTCGCTTGTCAATGCCGCAGGGGTGAGTTTTCCCTGCGCTTATCATATAGTATGCGTGAAAAAGGCGATTGTTCCTGAAAAGGGAAATATTTTGTAGAAAAAACTAAAAACGGAGGTTTTTAGCGGCAAATTTGCAAGCATTTTCAATACTTTATTGCAACAAAGTACTTTTTGTGTTACTATCAAATTTAGATTTTATATATGGAGGTTGTCTATGGCACAGCTTTGGGGCGGCCGTTTCACGAAAGAGACGGACCGGAGAGTTTTTGAATTTAACGCGTCCATCCGCTTTGATAAAAGGTTATTTGAGCAGGACATAGAGGGCAGTATAGCCCATGTGGTTATGCTGGAAAAGCAGGGCATTATAACAAAAGAAGAGAAGGACGATATTGTCAGGGGGCTGACGGAGATCCGCGAGGAGGTGGAGAAAGGAACGCTTGCTATCACCGGAGAGTACGAGGATATTCACAGTTTTGTGGAGGCCGCTCTGATCCGCAGAATTGGAGATGCAGGCAAGAAGATGCATACCGGCAGAAGCCGGAACGATCAGGTGGCTTTGGATATGCGCCTGTATGTGCGGCAGGAGGTTCTTACCGTTGACGGACTTTTAAAGGAACTCATGGAAGTTCTGCTTTCCATGATGGAAGAACATCTGGATACGTATATGCCGGGATTTACACATTTGCAGAAAGCACAGCCCACTACCGCAGCGCATCATCTGGGCGCGTATTTTGAGATGTTTAAAAGAGACCGTCTGAGGCTTCATGATATTTATGTGCGCATGAATTACTGTCCTTTGGGGGCCGGGGCTTTAGCCGGCACCACCTATCCTCTGGATCGTGCCTATACGGCTTCGCTGCTTGGCTTTGAAGGACCTGCGCTGAACAGTATGGACGCCGTATCGGACAGGGATTACCTGATTGAATTTTTATCGTCGCTTTCTACAATCATGATGCATTTAAGCCGTTTCAGCGAGGAAATTATTATCTGGAATTCCAACGAATACAGATTTGTGGAGCTGGATGACGCTTATTCCACGGGAAGCAGTATTATGCCCCAGAAAAAGAATCCGGATATTGCGGAACTGGTACGGGGCAAGACAGGCCGCGTATACGGCGCGCTGATCTCCCTTCTTACGACCATGAAGGGAATTCCTCTCGCATACAATAAAGATATGCAGGAGGATAAAGAGCTTGCTTTTGACGCCATGGATACGGTTAAGGATTGTCTGTTTCTTTTTACAGGTATGATTTCCACCATGAAGTTTCAAACAGAAAATATGGCAAAAAGCGCGATGAACGGGTTTACCAACGCGACGGACGCCGCGGACTATCTGGTTTTAAAAGGAGTGCCTTTTCGGGACGCGCACAGTATTATCGGGCGGCTGGTTTTGTATTGTATCGATAAAAACACGTCGATAGACGCTTTGTCTTTGGAGGAATTACAGGCTGTCAGCGACAAATTTGAACCGGATATTTATGACGCGGTAAGCCTTAAAACCTGCGTGGAGAAACGTCTCACCGTCGGCGCGCCGGGAAGAGACGCCATGAAGCAGGTTATTGCAATGGAAAAAGAGTATTTAAAAAACAGGGAGGACTAAAAAATGAGCGATAAATTACGAGTAGGAATTCTGGGCGGTACGGGTATGGTAGGACAGCGTTTCATCGCGCTGCTGGAAAACCATCCGTGGTTTGAGGTGACGACGATTGCGGCAAGTCCCCGTTCTGCGGGAAAGACTTATGAAGAGGCGGTGGGAGACCGTTGGAAAATGGATACGCCCATGCCTGAAAAAGTGAAAGCCATCCGCGTTATGAACGTGAACGAAGTGGAAAAGGTATCTGCGGAGGTTGATTTTGTTTTCAGCGCCGTGGATATGACAAAAGACGAAATCCGAAGCATTGAGGAAGCTTACGCAAAAGCGGAGACGCCGGTAGTTTCCAATAACAGCGCGCACAGGTGGACGCCGGACGTGCCCATGGTCATTCCGGAGATCAATCCGGAGCATATGAAAGTGATCGAATTCCAGAAAAAACGTCTGGGAACAAAAAGAGGCTTCGTTGCGGTGAAACCGAACTGTTCCATTCAAAGTTACGCGCCGGTGCTTACTGCGTGGAAAGAATTTGAGCCATACGAGGTTGTCGCAACCACATACCAGGCAATTTCCGGCGCCGGAAAAACCTTTAAGGACTGGCCGGAAATGGTGGGTAATATTATTCCCTATATCGGCGGCGAAGAAGAAAAAAGCGAAAAGGAGCCCTTAAGAATCTGGGGAAAAATTGAAGACGGTGTAATCGTGCCGGCAGTTTCCCCCGTTATCACCTGTCAGTGTATCCGTGTTCCCGTATTAAACGGACATACGGCGGCCGTATTTGTAAAGTTCAGAAAGAAACCTGCCAAAGAGGAACTGATAGAGAGGCTGCGGGCTTTTAAGGGGGAACCCCAGGATTTGCAGCTTCCCAGCGCGCCGAGGCAGTTTATACAATATCTCGAGGAGGATGCCAGACCCCAGGTATCCATGGATGTGGATTACGAAAACGGAATGGGAATCAGCGTCGGAAGACTGCGTGAGGATACGGTATACGACTGGAAGTTTGTGGGGCTGTCCCATAATACCGTCCGCGGAGCGGCCGGTGGAGCCGTATTATGCGCGGAACTTTTGAAAGCACAGGGATATATTGCAAAGAAATGATTTTAACGGACATCTATGACAAGACAAACGGAAAGGAGAGCGCGGTATGGAAGAGATGCGTTATCAGATCGATCTGTTGAAAGCAATGAATCAGAAATTAAGCGATGCCGAACGGATGTACAGACTGATTTGCGATACGTCCAACAACGCTTTCCTATATTATTCCTTCCGGACCGGCCAGGTCCGTACACTGGGCGTATGGGACAGGCTTTTTGATTTTCACATAAGGGACGGCAAGGATGTTGTAAAGTTTTACGATATTGTAGACGATAAGTATGTTCTGCCTCTTCGGGACACTCTTTATATAGAAAAGCAGAAGCTGTTAAGCGACAGTATTCAGTGCCGCCTGAAAGACAGCAAAACGTGGCTGGAATTTGAGACAGATGTCTGCTACGACGAAAACGGAGCTCCTACCGATAAAATTATCCGGATTAAGGATGTGACGAAGTTTAAGGTTCAGAATGAAGAGCTTACCTACATGGCGTATTACGATTCTCTTACCGGTCTATATAACCGGAACTATTTTGTGCGTATTCTGGGGGATTTCGTCAGACGCGCCAAAGAGGAAAAAGCAATTGTCAGCGTGATGTTTCTGGATCTGGACGATTTCCGTAAAATCAACGACAGTCTGGGTATTCTGATCGGAGATGAACTGGTTCAGCAGGTGGGACAGTTTTTGGGTACGTTTCGCGACGAGCAGATAAGCATCTGCCATATGAACAGCGATATTTACTGTATTGCCATTTATGATCCCTGCGGAGACAGAAGCGTGGAACATATCCATCAGGTGATTCGGAAACGTGTGAAAGAGGGATTTCGCTTAAGCAGCGGACAGGAGTTAAAGGTTACGGTCAGCATCGGCGTCGCCGAATATCCGGAGGCGGCACAGAACGCGCTGGAACTGATTAACTGTGCGGAAATCGTTATGTTTAAGGCTAAAAATTCGGGAAAGGACATGATTAAATATTTTAATGCGCCGATTCTGAATGAATTCCTGCAAAGCGTAGCCATTGAAAACAAACTGAAAGACGCGGTTTATAACGAAAACTTTGTTCTTCATTTTCAACCCCAGTATTATGCGGATACCAGAAGACTGCGGGGGGTAGAGGCTTTAATCCGCTGGCGGGATGAATCGGGTAAAATGATCAGTCCGGTTGTGTTTATTCCGATTGCGGAAAAGAACGGAACAATCGTACCTATTGGGAACTGGGTAATTGAAGAAAGCGTCCGGATCTTTGCGGAATGGAAACGCAAATATGGTTACCCGCTGATTCTTTCCATTAACATTTCTGCGATTCAGTATAAACGGGAAGATTTTGTGAACCAGATTCTGGGTATTCTCAATAAGTATGGAATCAGTCCGGGAGAGATTGAACTGGAAATTACCGAAAGCGTATTGATTGACGATCTTTCGGAGGTAAAGGATAAGCTGCATCTTTTGCAGGAGTATGGAATCCGCGTGTCATTAGATGATTTCGGAACAGGGTTTTCTTCCCTGGCTTATCTGAAGGGACTTCCGATCGATACTCTTAAAATAGACAAATCCTTCATTGATTCCGTAGTGGAGGACGATTCCAGCAGAATTATTACGGAATCCATGATTTCAATGGTCGGCAAGCTGGGATTTGAAACCGTTGCGGAAGGCGTGGAAAATCAGGAACAGTACGACTACCTGAAAAATATCGGCTGCGATGTGATTCAGGGATATCTGTTGGGACATCCCATGCCGGCGGAAGGCATTGAGGAATTGCTGATACATTTATTATAAGCGGGAGAATAACATGCTTCTGGAAAGAACTGCACAACTGAAGTATCTGGAAGAGCAGTATGCAAAGCCGGGCGCCCGGATGCTTGTGGTTTACGGACTAAGGAACGTGGGAAAAACCGGTTTGCTGAAAGAATTTGCCAAAGATAAGAAGCTGGTGTTTTTGTGCGCCCGATCCTGTTCCGGAAAGGAACAAAGATTTTTGTGGGCGGCGGAATGTGAACTGCAGCATGTTACAACAGGAGATTTTCCCTCCTATACGGAGCTTTTTTCGCAAATTTCCAAATCTGCCGGAGAGAAAACTGTCGTCGTTGTGGACGAGTTCCAAAACGCGGTAAAAAGCGATCCCGCGTTTATGAAAGAACTGGCGGATTTTTTGAAATATCAGGGGAAGGTGCAGGAACTTTTTCTGATTCTTGGCAGTTCCTCCGTCAGCTTTGTTGAAAATAATATGGTAAGCCGGATTGGAGAAGCAGCTTTATCCATATCCGGCTTCTTAAAAGTAAAAGAGTTGAGATTTGTGGAACTGCAAAAGTATTTTTCGGGATATTCCTTACGGCAGTGCCTGGAGGTCTATGGGATTTTAGGAGGGTTTCCGGGACTGTGGAAGCGGTTTGACAAGTCTGTTTCGCCAAAAGAAAACATAATCCGGTATATATTGGAGGAAGGAAGCTATATACAGAGAGAAGCGGTTTGCTATGTGCGGGACGAACTGCGTGAGGCGGGCGTATATTACACGCTTTTGACTTCCCTGGCGTCGGGGATGCAAAAGCTGAACGATCTGCATCGTCATACCGGATTCGGCAGGGCCAAAATCAGCGTCTATCTGAAGAATCTAATGGAACGGGAACTGGTTGAAAAGGTTTTTTCCTGTGATACGGATGGGAAGGCCAATACACAGAAGGGCGTTTACGAATCCGCTGGTTCTTTTCTATTTTCGGTGTATGTATCCCTTTTTAAGCAGCCGGAAGCTGTTGTCCGCTGAAAAATATTATGAACGGTTTGTGGAAGAGGAACTGAACTCTCTGGCGGAGTTTTCCATGCGCGCAATGTGCCGGGAACGGCTGGAGATTCAAAACAATAAAAGATTACTGCCTTTTTATTTTACAAAAACAGGCGAATGGGCCGGTAAAATCGGAAATATCGATATTGTTGCGCAGGACGATGCAGGGCACACCCTGATTGCTTTCTGTAATTATAAGGAGCCGGTTTTGCAGACGGAAACATATGAATGGATTTTGTTTCTGGCTAAAAAGGCGAAACTGACTCCGGACGCGGTCATTTTATATTCGGCGGGCGGTTTTGACGCAGGTCTGTCCGAACTGGCGCAAGAAGATGAAAGGCTGAAACTGGTCGCTTTGGGCAAGGCAGAAGGAGAAGTCTGAATTTATGGGTAAAAGTTTATTTATAGCGGAAAAGCCAAGCGTGGCAAGGGAGTTTGGCAAAGCGTTAAAAGTAAATGCAAATAGCAGAGACGGTTATATGGAGTCGGAAAAAGTAATTATAACCTGGTGTGTCGGACATCTGGTGACGATGAGTTATCCGGAGGTTTATGACGAGAAGTATAGACGTTGGTCTTTTGATACGATTCCCTTTATTCCCGCCGAATTTAAGTACGAAGTGATCGAGGACGTCAGGAAACAGTTTCAGATTGTCAGCGGACTTTTAAACAGGGAGGATGTAACCTGTATTTATGTTTGTACGGACTCCGGACGCGAGGGGGAATACATTTACCGCCTGGTGGAACAGATGGCGGGCGTTCATGGAAAAGAACGGAAACGTGTCTGGATCGATTCGCAGACGGAGGATGAGATTCTTAGGGGAATCCGGGAAGCAAAAGACTTATCGGAATACGATGCCCTCAGTGATTCCGCGTATTTAAGAGCGAAAGAAGATTATCTGATGGGAATTAATTTTTCCCGCGCTCTTACTTTGAAATACGGATATACCATTAAAAATTATCTGAAAAGAGACCGCGCGGTTGTTTCCGTAGGACGCGTTATGACCTGCGTTCTGGGAATGGTTGTCAATAGAGAGCGGGAGATCCGTTCTTTCGTGAAAACGCCTTTTTACCGGGTCGTACAAAATCTGCTGCTGAACGGAAAGAATTTTGAGGGAGAATGGCGCGCCGCAGCGGGGTCGAAATATTTTGAATCCCCCCTGCTGTATAAAGAAAACGGGTTTAAGGAAAAAGAAGAGGCCGAAAAACTGACGGCTTTTTTGCAGGAACCGCCGACAGAACTTCCGGTGGTGGAGAGTATAGAGAGAAAAAAGGAAACGAAAAAACCGCCGCTGTTATATAATCTGGCCGAGCTGCAAAACGACTGTTCCAAGTATTTTAAGATCAGTCCCGATCAGACTCTGGCGGTGGTACAGGAGCTGTATGAGAAAAAACTGGTAACGTATCCGAGAACGGACGCAAGGGTTCTGTCCACGGCGGTAGCAAAGGAAATACATAAAAATATTCAGGGTTTGCAGAATGATCGTCATGTTTCCGGGTTTGCCAGGCATATTCTGGAAGAGAAGTCTTATTCCGGTCTGGCAAAAACAAGGTATGTAAACGATAAACAGATTACGGATCACTATGCGATTATCCCTACGGGGCAGGGGATGCAGGCGGTAAGCAGTCTGAAGGAAACTCCGGCAAAGGTGTATGAAATTATCTGCCGACGGTTTTTAAGTATTTTTTATCCGTCGGCAGTTTACCAGAAAGTATCTTTGACGACCACTTTAAAGGGAGAGAAGTTTTTTTCAAATTTCAAGCTTCTTAGTGAAGTAGGGTATCTGGAGGTTGCTGCGTTTTCTTTTGCCAGGAAAAATCCGGAGACAAAAAAAGAAGGAAACGAACAGGACGGCGGGGAAGAGACCGGCTGTGATACGGAATTGATTAAAATGGTACGGGAACTGAAAAAAGGAATGACTCTGGAGACGGACAGCATAACCATTAAAGAAGGCGAGACATCCCCGCCAAAGCGGTATAATTCCGGAACCATGATTCTGGCCATGGAAAACGCCGGCCAGTTGATTGAAGACGAGGAGCTTAGAGCCCAGATAAAAGGAAGCGGAATCGGGACCTCTGCGACCCGTGCGGAAATTTTAAAAAAGCTGGTCAATATAGAATACCTGAATCTGAATAAGAAAACCCAGATCCTGACGCCCACGCTGATGGGAGAAATGATTTATGATGTGGTGGATAATTCCATCCGGCCGCTTCTTGATCCGGCGCTTACGGCAAGCTGGGAAAAGGGACTTACCATGGTGGCCGACGGAACCATCAGTTCCGACGAATATATGAAAAAACTGGATGATTTTGTATCCAGGCGCACCAATATTGTCAGGAAATTAAACAATCAGTCGGCATTGTATGGGAAGTTTCAGGCCGCAGAAGGAAACTATAAAAAGTAGAAAGAAGGAAAACACATGGAACGATTAACGGTAAAACAGTTGTATACTTTAACGGAAACGATTGCGGGGAAACAGTTAGGACGCTGTCAGTATCCCTGGGAGGCGCTTTCGGAAATCGGGAGCTTTATCCTGGAACTGGGAGCTGCTTTGCCGGAAGAACAGTTTGAGAAGCGGGGGGAAAACATCTGGATCGCCAAAAGCGCCAAAGTGGCTCCCACAGCCTGTATAAACGGGCCGGCTATCATTGACGAGGAAGCCGAGATCCGCCACTGCGCGTTTATCCGGGGCAATGCCATCGTCGGTAAAGGCGCCGTTGTGGGTAATTCCACGGAGCTTAAAAACGTAATTCTGTTTAATCAGGTGCAGGTTCCCCACTACAATTATGTGGGAGACAGTATTCTCGGATTTAAGTCGCATATGGGGGCAGGCTCCATAACCTCCAACGTGAAAAGCGATAAAACGCCGGTTACCGTGGAAATAAAAGACAATAAAGTGAAAACCGGACTGAAGAAATTCGGAGCCATGTTGGGCGACGAAGTGGAAGTAGGCTGCAACAGCGTTTTGAATCCCGGTACGGTAGTCGGAAAAAAGAGTAATATATATCCCCTGTCCATGGTCCGCGGGTTTGTTCCTGCGAACAGTATTTACAAGAAAAGGGGCGATGTTGTGAGTAAGCGGCGGCAGCCGGTTTAAATACGTATGGCGGAACGGATTTTTACGCGGAAAAATCCGGTAAAAGTACAGGTTGATTTTTTCCATTAAATATGCGAAAATAATACAAGTGAAAAAGCGACACGTTCTTTGTGTCGATGACAAAATAATACATATTTTATTTTGTTGCCATAGGATTCTATACTTGAAAGGAGATTTCACATGATTTATTCAAAGGAAGTTGAAGAAATGTGTCCCGTTGCACAGGGCGTGAATCACGGCTGTGCGCCTATCCCAGAAGAAGCAAAATGGGTAAAATCAAAAGAAGTTAAAGATATTTCCGGTCTGACCCACGGCGTTGGCTGGTGCGCGCCGCAGCAGGGCGCCTGCAAGCTTACCCTGAACGTAAAAGAGGGAATTATTCAAGAAGCGCTGGTTGAGACGATCGGCTGTTCCGGAATGACTCATTCCGCTGCCATGGCTTCCGAAATTCTTCCCGGAAGAACGCTGCTGGAGGCATTAAATACAGACCTTGTGTGCGACGCAATCAATACCGCTATGAGAGAACTGTTCTTACAGATCGTTTACGGACGTACCCAGAGTGCGTTTTCCGAGGACGGCCTTCCGGTAGGAGCAGGTCTTGAAGATCTTGGAAAAGGTTTAAGAAGCCAGGTCGGCACGATGTACGGCACCTTGAAGAAAGGCCCCCGTTACCTGGAAATGGCAGAGGGCTATGTAACCGGTATCGCTCTTGATGCAGAGGATCAGATTATCGGTTATCAGTTCGTAAGTCTTGGAAAGATGACAGACTTTATCAAAAAGGGCGATGATCCTAACACAGCATGGGAAAAGGCAAAAGGTCAGTATGGCCGTGTTGCGGACGCTGTGAAGATTATTGACCCGAGACAGGAATAGGAGGTAGCGGAAGATGGCATTATTCGAATCATATGAAAGACGTATTGATAAAATCAATTCCGTTTTAAACAGTTATGGAATCGCTTCTATTGAAGAAGCGGAAAAGATCACAAAAGACGCTGGTCTTGACGTATATAACCAGGTAAAAGGTATTCAGCCTATCTGCTTTGAGAACGCATGCTGGGCTTACACCGTTGGCGCTGCAATCGCAATTAAAAAAGACTGCAGAAAAGCTTCCGACGCCGCTGCGGCAATCGGAGAGGGACTTCAGGCATTCTGTATTCCCGGTTCCGTTGCGGATACCCGTAAAGTGGGACTTGGCCACGGTAATCTCGGCAAGATGCTGTTAGAGGAAGAAACAGAGTGTTTCTGCTTCCTTGCGGGCCATGAGTCCTTTGCAGCAGCAGAAGGCGCTATCGGTATTGCCGAAAAGGCAAACAAAGTTCGTAAAAAACCGCTGCGTGTTATCCTGAACGGTCTTGGAAAGGATGCGGCGCAGATTATTTCCCGTATTAACGGATTTACTTTTGTGGAAACTGAGTATGATCCTTATACCAATACGGTAAAGGAAGTATACCGCAAATCCTATTCCGAAGGTCTTCGCGCTAAAGTTAACTGCTACGGCGCCAACGATGTCTGCGAAGGCGTTGCAATCATGCATAAGGAAGGCGTGGACGTTTCCATTACCGGTAACTCTACCAATCCGACGAGATTCCAGCACCCTGTTGCAGGTACATACAAAAAAGAATGTATTGAACAGGGCAAGAAATATTTCTCCGTAGCATCCGGCGGCGGCACGGGACGTACTCTGCATCCCGATAACATGGCGGCGGGTCCTGCTTCTTACGGTATGACCGACACCATGGGACGTATGCATTCCGACGCGCAGTTTGCGGGATCTTCATCTGTTCCGGCTCACGTTGAAATGATGGGCTTAATCGGCGCAGGAAACAACCCTATGGTTGGTATGACGGTTGCTGTTGCAGTTTCCATCGAGGAAGCGGCAAGCGCAGGCAAATTCTAAGAGAAACCGAATTGGATCTTACCGCACCGGTCATTGGCTGGTGCGGTTTTTCTAAATGAGGATGTCTGTCGTAAAAAAGTGAGAGGACACAAGTTTGAAAATAAAGAAATTGCTTTTTACGGTTTCCCTGACGGCAATAGCGCTTTTATGCATTGCTTGCCTGTTTTATTATAAAGGTGTAAATACCCTGCCCAGGGAAAAGGACAATGAATTTTCCGGAAAAGGCACGGATATCCGTTTGGATGAGCTGACAGAGCTTCAGACAGAATCTCTGTATAAGCTGTGTAAGATATGGGGCTACGCCAAGTACCGCCATCCGTCCGTAATCGACGGTACATTGCATTGGGACTATGAGCTGCTGCGGGTCATGCCTGCGGTGCTTTCTGCCAAAGACGGGGAAGAGACGAACCAAATTTTGGCCGAATGGCTGAACGGCTTTCCCTTTGAAATTCCTGCCGTGACGGAAGAAACACAAATCTATCTTTCCATTCAGGAAGAAAACGGTTATGGCGGGGTAAATACGGATTGGATATCTGACAGCGGTCTGTTTGGAAAAGCGGTCTGCTGGTATTTGAGCCGGCTTTCACAGGTATATATTTCCGACAGGAGGTATGCTTTTGCTTCTTTTAATGCAGATGATTATTTCGAGTATGGGAACTATGTTACCTTTAAATATGAAATGGACATTCCTTTTCATTGTGAGGATGACGGCGTAAAGCTGCTGTCCCTGTTTCGTTTCTGGAATATTTACGAATATTATTCGCCCAATGTCTGCATTACTAAAAGCGACTGGGATCAGGCGCTGCGGGAGGCCATTCCCAAAATCGTGCTGACAGAGAGTAAAAAGGATTATGTACTTGCCATTGCACAAATAGCGGCGGAAACGGGAGACGGTCATCTGACGGTTGTTGACAAAGAGCTGACGCTTTTTAATTATTATGGTAAATACTATCTGCCATGCAGGTTTGAGCAGGCGGAGGGAGAAATCGTCGTTTCCTGTACGGATGGTTCGGGAGAACTGAAAACAGGCGATATAATCAGACAGGTTGACGGAATTTCCATAGAAGAGAGGATCAGAACTTTAAGCCGCTATGCAGCTCTTCCCGAAGAAGATAAATTTACCAATCAGCTGCAGTATTTTCTGCTGAAATCACATAAGGAGCGGGCAGATGTAAGACTAATCCGCGACGGAAAAGAAATAACCCTTTCCGTAAAAACGAAAGACACCCTGACGGAATTTCAAAATCCATACAAAAACGGACTTCTGAAGGATAATATCGGCTATATTGACCCGTCCTCCCTAAAGGAAGGAGAACTGGAAAAGCTGATGGAAACCTTTAAAAATACAGACGGTATTATTCTGGATCTGCGGTATTATCCTTCTGTGAATCTTGTTTATCTTTTGGCAGAATATATTAAGCCCCAGCCCACGGTCTTTGCCTGGGCCGGGTTTGCAAATCCGGCGCTGCCGGGGAGCTTTTGGCTAATGAAGGAGGAACTGAAAAGCGGAGCGGGGACTTTGACGGAAGCAGGCGGTTATGAAAGCTATGCGGGCAGGCTGATCCTGCTTATGGATCAGCGTACCCAGAGCCATGGGGAGTTTACGGTGATGAGTCTGAGACAGGCTCCGGGTGCGGTGGTGGTGGGCAGTCCGTCCGTTGGTGCGGACGGTAATGTGACATCTTTCAGCCTGCCGGGAGACATTTCCATGAACATCACCGGTTTGGGAGTTTATACGCCGGAAGGCGGACAGACCCAGCGTGTGGGCCTTCAGCCTGATGTGGAATGTTTGAAAACCATAGAGGGAATCAGAGCGGGAAGAGATGAATTGATTGAAAAGGCCATGGAATTGATAGAGGAATAGACAGTTATGTTTTGATCAACGAAAGAGGTACGAATTATGCAGATTTTGCAGATACTCTGGGACAGACGGGATTTTTTTCTCACTTGTCTGGCAGAACATATCCGAATATCATTAACTGCCATAATCTGTGCCGGAATATCAGGAATTCTGGCAGGTATCCTGATCAGCAGGCACAAAAAGCTGGCAGGGGTGGTTTTGGGTATTATCAATGTAATTTACACGATACCTTCGATTTCCCTTTTGGGATTTTTGATTCCTTTTACCGGAATCGGAAATAAAACTGCCGTCATAGCCCTGACGGTATACGGACTTCTGCCCATTGTAAGGAACACGTACACGGGGCTGACGAATGTGGATGCCGGGATACTTGAAGTGGCGGAAGGACTTGGAGCGGACAGAAAACAGCAGCTTTTGGGAATAAGGCTGCCTCTGGCGCTGCCGGTCATTATCAGCGGATTTCGGAATATGGTGGTTATGATTATTGCAATGGGCGGAATTGCTTCTTTTATCGGAGCCGGAGGCCTTGGCGTAGCCATTTACAGAGGGATAACCACTTATAATATGACGCTTACGGCGGCGGGATCGGTGCTGATTGCCCTGCTTGCACTGTTTTGCGACAGGCTTCTCTCCGCAGCGGAAAAGAGAGTGAACAGGAGGTACGGCATTGAGTAAGGTGATCGAGATTCGAAACGTTACTGCCGCTTACGGAGAAAACGAGGTGTTAAGGCAGGTATCCATGACGGTAAATCAGGGAGAGTTTATTGTTATAATCGGGCCTTCAGGCTGCGGGAAGACGACTCTGCTTAAGATGATAAACGGACTTGTGGCGCCGGCTGAAGGGGAAGTGCTTGTACATGGCGAACTGCTGACGGAATGTAATCCGGTTGCCATGCGGAGGCGTATCGGCTATGCCGTACAGGGCGCCCGGTTGTTTCCGCATCTTACGGTGGAGGATAATATCTGTTATGTCCCGGGTCTTACGCGGAAGCTGGCAAAAGAAGAAAAACATATTCTGACCGGTAAAATGCTGAACATGGTGCAGCTTCCGGTTGAGTTGGCAGGGCGTTTTCCAAGGCAGCTTTCCGGCGGACAGAAACAGAGAGTGGGAATTGCAAGGGCGATGGCGGCGGAGCCTGACATCTTACTTATGGACGAGCCTTTTGGAGCAGTCGATGAAATTACCCGTAAGGGTCTGCAGGAAGAACTGCTTTCTTTACAGAAGAGGATGGGAATTACGATTATATTTATTACGCATGATATAGGAGAAGCCTTTAAACTGGGGAGCCGCATTTTGATTATGAAAGACGGCGGTATCCTGCAGGAAGGCACGAAGGAGGAGCTGCTTAAGAATCCGAAGGACGCTTTTGTCCGGCAGCTGCTTTTAAGATAAAAGGAATAAGGAAAGGCATAGGTATAAAAATGAAAAGAGTGACGATGTTTTTTGTATTGGCGGCCATGGTTTTGGGAATGAGCGCCTGCGGAGGAAAAAAAACCTTGAAAATTGCCTCCAAACCTATGACGGAGCAGTATATCTTAACCGAAATTATTGCCCAGCTCATTGAGGAAGAAACGGATTATAAAGTGGAGATAACCAAGGGAATCGGCGGGGGTACCACCAATATTCATCCGGCGCTGCTTAAGGGCGAGTTTGACCTGTATCCGGAATATACCAGAACCGCTTGGTTGAATGTCCTGAAAAAAGAAGAAATGGAGAAGGACGACGATAAGCTGTATGAACAGCTGCTTGCGGATTATGATGGAATGGGGCTCACATGGACGGGATTGTACGGGTTTTCCAATACGTACGGCCTTGCGGTCAGGCAGGACACGGCGGATCAGTATGGTCTTTCTACCTACTCGGATCTGGCCGCGGTGTCAGGAGAACTGACTTTTGGGGGCAATCCGGATTATATTGAACTGGAGACCGGATATCCCAGACTCTGTACGGCTTACAATATGCAGTTTCAGGAAACGAAGCAGATGGAAATCGCGTTAAAATATGAGGCTTTGATCCATGGTGAAGTAGATGTGATCAACGCTTTTACCACGGATGCGCAGCTTGCCGCCAAGGATTTGACGCTTCTTACCGACGACGGCGGTTTTTTTGAAACTTTTGAAGCGGGAACGATAGTCCGCAAAGATACGCTTGAAAAGTATCCGCAGCTTCTGGATACTCTTCAGAAATTAAATGGTCTGATAAGCGAGGCGGAAATGCAGCAGATGAATTATGAAGTAGAGGTTAATGGCAGGGAAGACAGCGAAGTTGCAAGGCAGTTTTTACTGTCAAAGGGGCTGGTGAAATAAAGAAGTATTTTTTGAATTGACTGTTGGGAAGCAGATAAAGATAATGAGGAGTGATTAAAGACGCCTATGTGATACAACACGGGCGTCTTTTTGCAGTAAGTTTGATTATAATCATATTGCGATGGTCACTGAACTGTCACGAAAATGTACAGAAAACGGAAGGGTAGCATATCCGTTGCCGGAGGGGTTTCATTTTGTCAGGCCTGAAGAATATGACATAGATAAAGCATCTGGGAATATCCGCTTCAAGCAGTCAGAATCCACTCAATAACCGGACATTCCTGTTAATGTATATGTTCATCATAAAAATCAACAAAATCCTCGAATAACTCCAAATCCAATGAATTACACCATTTATCCCTGTCTAGGTTATGGTATATATAATCGGCTTTATCGTTCGAAAACCGTTCCTTGTTTTCCGCAGTACCATAGTCATAGTCAAGCGTTTTGAGCCATTCATCAAATTCCGCATTAAACTCATCGCGATAGGTGTCATCGTTGAAATAGTTATGTCCTTTATTCTCAAGAGCAATGAAGCTAAAGCGGGAATCGTCTTTGTATTTTTCATAATAAATTTCGTAGCCGTATTTGACTGGGACAACTTCATCATCAAAGCTATGCACAATCATAACAGCGGCATTGCTCTTTGAAAAGCCGTCCAACGCAGTATTTGATGCATACCCGCCATATTGAATCCTCTCATGCAGCTTTACAAACGGCAACATCAAATAAATACCATTCCCTACCTGCCTTTTTCCCTCTGCTTCAAACAGATTCGGTGAAGCGTTAAAACCCGAACACGCTATAACGGCTTTTAC
>CAJUNP010000027.1:39836-42631 GCA_910587935.1 uncultured Lachnospiraceae bacterium | reverse complement strand
GAGAGAATCGGCGCGATACCAGAGCCCTGCCAGATTCCCCGCTCCTTTTTCACGATTTCGCCATCCTCCATAAGCGATTCCGCCTGTGCATTTTCCAGAATCAGATCCACAACGTCCGTTTCTTTCAGCGTATGCTGCAGTTCCTTTCTCAGTTTTTCTGCCGATATCGTATTAAAGAAGGAATGAATATCCGCTTTCAGCACCCATCCATCCCTGCGTCTGCGTATCTGAGCTTCCATATGATCGATGGCCTGCAGTGCGGAGCGTCCGTTCCGGTATGCATACGTTCCCCCGGAAAATGCCGGTTCATAGATTTTCTGAAGTTCAAAGGCGATGGACTGCTGTATCACCTTATCCCTCATGGCATAAAGCGCCACGGTCCGCTCTTTTTCCCCTTTATAGAGCTGCACCAGCTTAACCGGCAGCGGATGATACCGATGCTCCTGAAGTTCCAGATGAAGCTGCTTCAGATACTCCTTCTTATTCGCTTCAAACATATCATATGTGATCCCGTCTGCTCCCGGAGCCGGCTTGTTCTTCAGCACCTTCTGAAGGCCTGCATCCAGTTTCTGCAGATCGATGATCCTCGTATAAAGACTCATGTTTTTCTCCTGTGTGTTGTCGTGCATCTGCCTTTCCCAGACCAGGCAGATGTCTTTTTCCTGTAGTTTCTCCCGTATTCCGGCCCCATCATATAATAATGACTTCCTCGTCCGGCCAGCCTTCCGGCTTTTTGGGGACGCCGATGACCTGCTTCTTCCCCATGCAGTTCTTACAAATGTAATAAAAGCAGATATTCCCATCCTGCGCTTCGACTCCCTGCATAATACGCAGCAGTTTTCCGTACAGCTCTTTATACCGCTTCTCATCCAGATCACATTCAAAGACGCTGTACTGCACCCGTCTTCCATAGCCTTCCAGCGTCTTTACGATCTTGTTTCTCACCCGGTCAGAAGTAATATCATAACAGACTAAATACATGTAGGGCCCTCCCATCGAAAGGGCACATAGTCTGCGCCTGTCTGTACCGCTTTTTTCAGAAGACTTACCTGTTCCCGGATTCGGGACCGGAAGCTCATCTCTCCTTCGGAAAAACTTTTGTCCGTCATCCAGCGTTCAAATTCCCGGCAGAACTTCTGAAAGCCGTCTTCATTCAGCAGTATCTGGTCCTCCTCCGCGGAAAAATCATATTCCGTGATCATGCGCTTGTTAAACAGCCGGATGACAAGACGGTCCACCACCGGCTGACGGAACTCTTCCACCATGTCCAGCGCCAGCGATTTCCTCCCATAGCGGATGCCGTGGAGAAATCCCAGATACATCTCGAAGGATTCCGCATCCAGTGCATTGTTGACCTCCTTCGTCAGAAATGTATAACCAAGACTGATCATAACATTGATGGGGTCCCGGGGCGGCCGCCGGTTCCTCCCGTGAAATTCAAATTCACACCGGAACATATGGCCGAAGGCTCCGAAGTAAATACTGCTGCAGATGCCTTCCACGCCCAGGATCTCACTGGACGTCTGCCTGCCCGGAAGCTTTCCCAGATATTCTTCCATTTTTTCCGCATCCGGCTGCCAGTCATAAGTGTCCCTGTCAAAATGAAACCTCCGGATCATGGTCATCTGGTTGCGGATCTTGTTGTCCACGATCCTGCGCGCCACTGCCAGACGCCGTTCCAGATCATTCCAGACCTCATACTGCGCCAGACGCAGAAAGATGTTTTTGGACGCCTCCGCCGCCGTGCAGCCCAGATATTTTCCGGAACGGGAAAAATAATTGACGTCCACACCTCTGGTCATCAGCATCTGCAGCGCCTGCGCCGTCACCTGCACGCTGCCGATGACCGCCATATTCGTAAGATTTGCCACAGGAATCTCAAGAAGCGTCTCCGTTCCTTTGCTCACCAGCACGCGTTCATTTTTCCGGCGGACATAAGCGCCCTGTTCTTTTACATACAATACTGCCATGGTCTCATGCCTCCGTTCTGGAGTAATACTCGGAATCCATGGGATTGACCCACTCCATGACCCGTTTCTCCGCTGCAAAATTCACATCTTCAATGGCGCACAGCTCCCGGAACATTTCCTCCGCAAACTTTTTGAATTTTTCAAAATTTGGCTTTCCCACCGGTCCGAGTCCATGGGCAAAGATACTGTTATTGCGCAGATATACCATGGAGCGGATCCGTTTCAGCTTGTCCACATGCCTGCCGTTTGCCATCCTGCTGATGGGATCGCCAAGAGCCTGCAGGATCACAAAGCCTTCCAGAAGAGAGACCTGTTCCGGCAGATAACCGTTCCCGACTCTTCCATACAGCGCCTTCTTGATGTCATTGATATCGTTTTTGAGCTGAGAAAAGCAGTCCTCCGGGGACTGCCCTTCCAGATCTGGTCTCTGTTCAAAATTGTAACGGATGTTTTTGTAATCCATGCGGGATACATACAGGCCGTATACTGCCAGACGCCGCTGCTCAATCATTTCCAGCAGACGGTAGAGCAGAAGCGTGGCCATATCGTATTTCTCCTGAACCTCCCGCACGCACGCGTTGGTATACATGGTAAACATGAGCGGAATGATATACTGCCGGTCCGTCAGGACCTCCATCTGCTTTTTCGCCGCGATCAGCTCCGGGATCTGTACCAGCCTGCCGAGAACTTCCTCCTGTGCGCAAAGATGCTCTGCATAATCCATCAGGAGAAACTGCCGGTGGGTCCGCCTGTCTCTTCGGATTTCCCGGTTCAACTGCTGCATATGCTCATACGCCTCTGAAAAATCCAGTGCATCCCACGCTT
>CAJUNP010000027.1:0-39826 GCA_910587935.1 uncultured Lachnospiraceae bacterium | reverse complement strand
AGAAGATACGCAAAGTTCATCTCCTGGCGAATGGCCGGGTCCGGAATCTCCTCCTTCAGCGTCAGCAGACGCTCGCCTGCTCCGGCATAGTTATATTCTCCGAACAGAGTCAGCGCCTTTTCGATCTCAATATCTCCGAACACCTCCATCGGATTATCAATCAGGAACATACGTTCCGTTCCAGGGTTGGGTTTCCGGAAATCCACCAGATATTCCGTACATCCCACATAGAGCAGCTGCACGCCGATCATGGCGCCTGCCATGGCTGCCGCGGCTGACATGGCCTTTGTCCCTCCGGTAAAATCAATATAGATTTTCTCCGGTTTCTTCCATTTCAGATAGGCCCTCTTGATCTCCCGGTAGATATCCAGCGGTTCCGTCTCATGGATGATGCTCTTCTCATATCCGGCCGCGTCCAGACCGCAGTAATCCACCACCTTCGCCAGATACCGTTCGGAAACTTCCGTATACAAAAAAAGAACCCTTTTGGGCTCCAGCAGCATAATATCCAGGACCAACGGTTCGTAAGAGGTCCCCACAGACAGAATCAGGCATTCTACAGGCTCCGTCACCTGCGGGCGGTTGTTCTGTATAAACGTCTCTACTATGGGCTCCATGAGAATGTTCTCATAATAAGCTTCCGCTTCTTTTCTCTGTTCCGCCGTCTTGCGCTCCAGCTGCTTCCAGTGCTCCGCAAGCTCCGTCAGGCTTTTCTTTCCGGTCTGCTTTCTTTTTGTATCCGTTGTGTTTGTTGTTTTTGTTGTCTTTCCCATTTGTTTTCTCCTTTTTCTCTTTTGTCCGTAAACGGCGAATCAATGACGCTGTCTTGGAAGCGTAATGCCCCATCGTTTACGTTTGTCAGGTAACTGCACACTGCGCATCTGACGGCCGATGCTTCCAAGCGTCTCTCCCGCCCCCCTTTCTTTCCATAATCTTCAGATCCTCAGGTGCAATGCCCTGCGGCGGGCGTGAAAATTTCTGAAAATCCGAAATGTCAGCTGCATTCGTGCCGTAACAACAAAAAAGAGTCTGTGAAAAATCCCGGCAATTCCGGATTCTTTCACAGACCCTTTTCTGTTCTGTACTTCCTGATCGTCTCTTCATTTGTATGCGCTTTCTTAGTGCCCTGCGGCGGGCGTGTCCAATTTCTGTTCAACAACAACAGCAATGCCAACAACAACGTGTCAATGCCCTGTGGCGGGCTTATCTCATTTCTACAGCCCGGAAAGAAAGAGGTATTTCCCATGAACATGCTGTGTCAATGCCCTACATCGGGCTTCTCCCATTTCTACTCTGCTGACAAAATCACTGTGGAGAGTGAAGAAGATGTGTCAATGCCCTACATCGGGCTTCTCCCATTTCTACCTATATTATTCTAAATCGTTTGGGCATTGAAGTTAGAAGTGTCAATGCCCTACTGCACCGACCTGTTGATATTTAGCAATACTACCACCTCGTTAAGAGGCAGTAGTAAATGTGGGATACAACGAGCTAAGCTTCGTTCTGGCATCGCTGGTTCTAAAATGCCAGTTGACCTTCGCTGCCAGTGTATTCCGTTCCGTTTCCCATGCGGATAGTTCCCTGCGTAATAGCCCTATTTCAGCGATGCGGCGGCTGAGGCATTGCCTGGTCATTACATTCAGCTCTATTTCAGCGATGTCCAGCCAGCTCCCATGCTTTGGTGTATAGTGTATTTCCAACTTTTTCGTGATACGCCTTGCTTCCTCCGGCGGATACCGTTTGTACAGGGATGCCGGTTTGTGCGTGTTCAGATTATCCATCACAAGGACAATCTTCTCAGCATCAGGGTACATGGTGTCCACCAGATACTTGATTTCTTCCGCCCAGTCAACGGCTGTGCGGTGTTCCCGTACACTCACATGGTGGACCCCTCCGAGTGCTTCCACAAAGGCAAAGATGCTGACAGTGCCATTGCGGACATACTCCGAATCGGTTTTCCGGTCACTTCCGGGAATCATCGGCAAAGGATCCCTGGCTTCTCCCAAGAGCTGGTATGGTTTTTCATCCATGCACACAACGGGATGTTTTTCATCATAGGGAAGCTCATAAACGTCAAGGACATCCTCCATGCAGGCTATGAACTCCGGGTCTTCTTTTGCGGGGATGCACCAGTATTCGTTTTTGTGAGGTCGAAGTTTGTTTTTTTTAAAGTATTGCGGATTGCCTCCCTGCCTACCGGGGTTTCCAGGATTACTTTGGATTCTTCCTCAAGCAGGCGGATTGTCCACCGCGAATGCCCCTCCGGTACGGGGCCGCAGGCAAGCTCAATCAGCCTTGCTTCTGTACGTCCGTCAACCTTGCGCCTTGCATTATCTGAATTTATGCTCCTTTTAAATTCAGTGACAGCATCAATGCCGCCACTCATATATTTTGTCACAGTGTTGGTGACAGTTGCCATGCAGACACCATTGGATTTTGCACTTTGTTCATGGGTTAAGGCTTTCCCGTGCGCTTCGTCCAGATCGAGAATAATCTGGCATCTGCTGCGGATAGTTTTTGAAGTTTCTTTCTTACGGATAACAGATTTCAACTTTTTTAATTCATTTTCCGTAAGATGGATACTGTACTTTTTTGGTCTTGCCATAGGAATCACCGCCGTTTCTTTTATTATACATCAGAACAACTGTGATTACCAGAATTATTTGGTTAAATATCAACAGGTCAGTACACTAGTGCCATTGATTTTTATGGTGTTGCTATTTATTCCTGTATTGTTTGCTGATATTGCACCTGAAAGGATAAATGCATTCATAAATGATATGCCGGAAGTGGTAAGGAATTTACATTTGGTAATGCTTATTATAGCGATGCTGATATGGTGTGTCACATTTTATTATGTTCCAATAAATGTATATATTGCGGTGGTGGCTGTATATACGGTTGTTTCCTGGACATGGATTTTGATGCGGAAGAAGGGGACTGCGATGTATTTTATAGTATGGTTTGTTCTCGGTGTATTGTCAATTTTATTGTATTGGAGGTTGGGTCCAATATATTATAGTATGATAAATATGTAATCAAAGTTTTTGGGGGGCCATTAGCTAACCCCTTGTATTGTTGGATTTCATTTTCTGAGGTTTAAAGAATATATTGTTTAAAAGTAGCAGCTAATTTGTATAGACTGTCAAACTCCCATCCGCCGAATCCCGTGTTTTCCGTCAAATAAATGCAGGTTAGTTATACGGAGCATAAAGTTGATGGAGATACTTCGGAATGGGCAAACGACAGTATACTTGCCTGCGGTCAGGGGAGAATCCATGATTTAGCAGCTGTATGCAGTAATGCCAGTCTGTATGTTATGGTAACAGGATCAGAATTGGATAAGGCAGGGGAACTGAACCTGTTTATTGATACGACAGGAACGGTAACCTCCGGTTTTCGGAATATGGGTTGGAAGGATGCGGGTATTGATTATATGGTATCCAACGGAACCCTTAAAAAATATATAGGGACGGGATCAGATTCTGTCTGGGAAGAGGTTGGGACGATACCCTTTGCCAGGACTTCGACCTGCGCAGAGTGGGCGGTTCCGCTTCGTCTCATAAACAGAACGCTTCCGTTGCCGCTTTATCTGGGATTTGGAAGAGATTATAAAGAATATGCGCCTATGCTTTCCAATAAAATGGCAGAGGTATCCTGTGAAGCGCTTGTCGTTACCTTGAAGGCCATGCAGGCATTAGGGTGGAAAAGAGCTGTAGAATTTGAATATACCTATGATCCTTCAGTAAATAAAACATGGGTGAAAAAACCAGATAGCAGGGAACTTAATCAAGAAGATATTTATGATTTAAATGAATGCTTGGAACACTACAACATGACAGACCCTAATGTGATTTGCCATTTCCTTGCGCAGTGTATGGCCGAATGCGAAAAAAGGAAATTCTTTTGCTGAGCCGGTAGGAGCAATTCATTTAACAGGCGAGGGGCATTATGAGAAATTCGCTGCTGGTCATAAAGAATGGAAAGGTGAGAATGATCCCCATATAATGTGTGAATCTGATGGTCTGGAAGCAATAAAAGAAAACGGATGTAATTATGTTGCATTTAAATATCCATGGGAAGCAGCAACGTTCTATTTCGGGTGGAAGACATCCCCCAAAATTCAGGACATGAATCTAATAGAATTTTGCAAGGCAAGTAAAGAGCAGGATAATCAAGATTATAGGCTCGACTGTGAAAAATATCCGAGTGATGAAGGCTTTAATGGAGAGCAATATAATAATAGCGAGATATATAGGTCTGTAATAAAGCTTGGCAGTGTAATAACGGGGCGCAGTGAAGATGGCATAGGAACCTTAGCTGACGGGGGAAGTTTTGCAACAAGGCAGTATTACTACCGCTTATGTAGAGATCTCTTGTATCCGATAAAAACAGGTGATCAGGAAGGAGACATATGAAAGTCTATTTACCTGAAAAAATAACTGTTATTTGCCTGCTATGCTGCATCATAAGCAGTATGATGCCTGCGAATGTTCATGCGCAGGAGGACGGGAATAATTGCGTTATGCGGGTATACACATATCGTAATTCTGAGTTTATGAACAGTGATGAAGTGTATTTGTGCTATCCTGAAATTTCCGGACTGGAAGATCAAAAATACCAGGAAAAAATCAACACATATATCCAGAAGATGGCATGGGATGATATGTTTGGCAGTCTGTTGTCCAGTTATAAATATTGGTATGATACGCAGAATTTTTTTTACGGTATGCATAAGGAGCAAAATGAATTGGGGGAAGTAAGGGTAAATGCAAATATAGATGTCAGATGTTATGGAAGCGTATGTTACTTATATGGAAGAATTTTAAGTATGAACTATTCCGGAAATTCATATTCTGATGGTATGCTCTCAAGTGATGGAAGCTGGGAAACTGGAAGGGGGGAGCCATTTTACAGAATACTGAATATTGATACAAAATCAGAGAAAGAAGTCACACTTAATGATATCCTGGAGCTCGGCGATGAATTTTTTCAAATTCTGGAAAATGTTGATATTTCCCAATATAATGATAAGGCTTGGAATATTTCAATCTATGAATCATTTATGAAAAACATGAATGGAACGGATAGAAAAGAATTTGTGAAATCTGGGAAGACAACACGTTATAAATGGCTTCTGGATGAACAGGGAAATCTGGAGATTCTGGATAAATCACAAGATGGCTGGCAGAGTTTTAAAGTACCACTGAGTCTGTTTTATACAATTATACGACCGGAATATAAAGATTACGCAAATGGAGGACTTCAGGGATATGATTTTTCTGTGTCTTCCGACTCGGATGAGTCAAGTGTATCTTTAAATAAGGATATAAAAACAGCATCAGAGGAACCCCTGTATTTTGAACGTAAAAGCTACCAGTATGAAAAGGACGTGAAACTGGATTATTTTCAAGTGATGGGAATGTCAGATATTGTTTTACAGGAGAAAGTAAATGATTTTATTCTTGACGTAACAATTGATGCAGTAGTCAATGATTTGAGTTATGCGTATATGAATAATGATTACTACTCTGATGAGAACAATGACAAGAAAGAAAGTATGATATATATTGAATCTGTATTGCCAGATTATTATTTGAATGGGCCGATACTCAGTTTTACCCATATGGAACAAGTGACACGAAAAGCGTATGTCGCAGAGGATGGAATACGGAAAGAGGAAATACATAAAGAACCATATCTTCAGGCATTTAATTATGATATTGCACAGGGAAAGGAATTGATGCTTGGAGATGTCTTTGAAGCGGATGATGAATTTTTTGATCTCATAGAGAAACGGGAGTACCGGAATGACAGATGGCAGGCTGGTGATGTCGCAGGCAATTATGGAAAAAGCATTGCATATCACTTTAACTTTGATATGCAATATTATGAAGAAAAAAGGGAACAATTCATCAACGGCGAGGTAAAATACTACCACTGGTTCATCGACCAGGATGAAGACGGGAATCATTTGTGTATTTACAGATACTATGCCCTGAATGATGAAGATCAATGCTTTAAGATACCCATGTCCATCCTTAAAGACAAGTTAAAGCCGGAATACAGGGACTGCTATGATCCGGGAAAGGAGTAGGCTGCTGTATACTGTTCCGGTGTCAAGAATTTTCCCTTGACACCCTTTCTTTTTTCGTGTATGATAAGCAAGGTGTCAGGGATTTTCCCTTGACATGGGAGGCCGATATGGAGAAAATCGTAGAGCAGGGACTATTGTATGACTGTTACGGCGAGCTTTTAACCGAACATCAGAGGAAGATATATGAAGATGCGGTCTATCACGATTTATCCTTGAGCGAAATTGCGGAGGATGCGGGAATCAGCAGGCAGGGCGTGCATGATTTGATAAAAAGGTGTGACAAAGCCTTACAGGAATATGAAGACAAGCTTCACCTGTTGGAAAAAGGCGCATTGATACGCAGAAAAGCGGACGAGATTCGTTCGGTTATTGACAACAGTGAAAAGACGCCTGAGCTTAACCGCATCAGAGCGCTGACAGAAAGTCTTTTGGAGGAGCTTTAAGCATGGCTTTTGAAAGTTTAACAGATAAACTTCAGAATGTATTTAAGAACTTACGAAGCAAGGGCCGTTTAACCGAAGCAGATGTAAAAGCCGCCTTAAAAGAAGTTAAAATGGCGCTTCTGGAAGCGGACGTGAATTTCAGGGTTGTGAAGCAGTTTGTCAAAGCCGTGGAAGAACGCGCGGTTGGCGCGGATGTGATGAACGGATTGAATCCGGGCCAGATGGTTATTAAAATTGTTAACGAAGAAATGGTTTCTTTGATGGGCAGCGAGACCACGGAGATTTCTTTTCAGCCAGGTAAAGCTATTACTGTGATTATGATGTGCGGCCTGCAGGGCGCCGGTAAGACCACCAGCACCGCCAAGATTGCGGGTAAGCTTAAGCTGAAGGGCAAGAAGCCGCTTCTTACGGCCTGCGATATTTATCGTCCCGCGGCGATCGAACAGCTCCGTATTAACGGGGAGAAGCAGCAGGTGGAAGTGTTTTCTATGGGAACCGGACATAAGCCGGCGGATATTGCCAAAGCCGCTATGGAGCATGCCCAGAAAAATGGCCATAACGTAGTGATCCTGGATACGGCCGGACGTCTTCACATAGATGAGGATATGATGGCTGAGCTGATTGAGATTAAAGAGAAGGTTCAGGTCCATCAGACGCTTCTGGTGGTAGATGCCATGACCGGACAGGATGCGGTCAACGTGGCGAAGGAATTTGACGATAAAGTAGGAATCGACGGCGTGGTGCTTTCCAAGATGGACGGCGACACCAGAGGCGGTGCGGCGCTTTCCGTAAAAGCCGTGACCGGCAAGCCGATTTTATACGTAGGTATGGGCGAAAAGCTTTCCGATCTGGAGCAGTTTTATCCGGACCGGATGGCGGGCAGGATTCTCGGTATGGGAGACGTCCTTTCGCTGATTGATAAGGTACAGGAAGCCAATCTGGAGATAGACGAACAGAAAGAAAAAGATATGGCGGCCCGCATGAAAAAGGGCAAATTTGATTTTGACGACTATCTCGAAAGCATGAAACAGATGAAAAAAATGGGAGGTTTATCCGCAATTCTTTCCATGATGCCGGGTATGGGTTCCAAAATGGGAGATCTTGATTCCATGATAGACGAAAAGCAGCTGGCGCATATGGAGGCCATCGTGCTGTCCATGACGCCGGCGGAACGGAAAAATCCCAAACTTCTGAACCCGGGACGCAAGCACCGGATAGCAAGAGGCGCCGGGCTTGATATTGCGCAGGTTAACCGGTTTGTGAAGCAGTTTGAACAGAGCCAGAAGCTGATGAAGCAGTTTGGCGGCGGCGGAAAACGCAGAGGCGGCCTTGGCGGCATGTTTTCCGGTATGGGAGGCGGAAGGTTTCCTTTTTAACAAATAAGTGAGATATGGAATTAAAACAGACTGTGAAAGCGTCTGTGAATCCTTATCATATAAAACATGGAATAATTTTTCGGAGGTGAAAAAAATGGCAGTAAAAATCAGATTAAGAAGAATGGGTCAGAAGAAAGCTCCTTTCTATAGAATCATCGTAGCTGATTCCCGTTCTCCCAGAGATGGAAGATTTATCGAGGAAATCGGAACATACGATCCTTCTACCGATCCCAGTACCTTCAAGGTAAACGAAGAGCTGGCTAAGAAATGGCTGGCAAACGGAGCACAGCCTACAGATGTTGTCAGCCGGATTTTCAAAGCAGCCGGAATTGGAAAATAGGACTTGTTTGCAGCGCCTGGAGGTGGATTATGAAAGAATTGGTTGAGGTTATTGCAAAAGCACTTGTAGATTATCCGGATGAAGTAACGATTACAGAGAAGACAGAGGGCAGAAATGTCGTCGTGGAGCTTCATGTGGCAGCTTCCGATATGGGGAAAGTAATCGGAAAGCAGGGGCGCATCGCCAAGGCGATCCGTTCCGTGGTTAAAGCGGCGTCTTCCAAAGACAATATGAGGGTGGACGTTGAAATTATGTAAGTGCAGGATCAGAAAGGGACAATCCGACGGGGCTGTCCCTTTCTTTTGGAAAGGAACAAAATGGAAACAAGATTTCAGATTGGCGTGATCTCCTCGACTCACGGGATTCGCGGAGAAGTAAAGGTTTTTCCTACGACGGACGATCCGAAACGCTTTAAAAAATTAAAAGAAGTGATTTTGGATACCGGAAAGGAAGAACTGGTTTTAAAGATTCAGGGAGTAAAATTTTTTAAAAAATTTGTAATTCTGAAATTTGAAGGTTATGACAATATCAATGATATTGAAAAATATAAAGGAAAAAGTCTTTGTGTGGAACGAAAGGATGCGGTTCCTTTAAAAAAAGACGAATATTTTATTGCAGATCTGACGGGATGCCTGGTGGTCGATGAAGAAGGGAAGGAACTGGGCATTTTGAAGGAGGTGCTGGAAACGGGAGCAAATGATGTGTATGTCGTAGGAACTCCGGACGGAAAAGAACTGCTTTTTCCGGCAATCCGAGAATGTATCCGGAAGGTGGATATACAGAAGCAGTTGATTCAGGTGCATGTTATGCCGGGACTGCTGGACTGACAGGGGAGGAATACAGATGAATTTTCACATTCTGACTCTTTTTCCGGAAATGGTGGAGCAGGGACTGAATACCAGTATTCTTAAGAGAGCGAGGGAAGCTTCCCTGATTGGCGTGCACGCGGTAAACATCCGGGATTATACGCTTAATAAACACGGGAAAACGGACGATTATCCCTATGGCGGCGGCGCCGGCATGCTGATGCAGGCGCAGCCTGTTTACGATGCATATCAGGCTGTTATAAAAAAGCTTGGAACTTCGCAGGGACAAAAAACAAGAGTCGTTTATCTGACCCCCCAGGGAAAAACGTTTACCCAGAAAATGGCGCAGGATTTTTCCAGGGAAGAAAACCTGATTTTTCTGTGCGGACATTATGAGGGAATTGACGAAAGAGTGCTGGAGGAAATTGTTACCGACGAGGTATCCATCGGAGATTACGTACTGACCGGAGGAGAACTGGCGGCTATGGTCATGATAGACGCCATTGCAAGACTGGCGCCCGGTGTGTTGAACAATGAGGAATCGGCGCGCACGGAAAGCTTTCATAAGGATCTGCTGGAATATCCCCAGTATTCCAGGCCGGAAACATGGAGGGGAAGGGAAGTGCCGAAGATTCTTTTGTCCGGAGACCACAAAAAAATAGAAGCATGGCGCTTGGAACAATCGATTTTGCGCACCGAAAAGAAACGTCCTGATTTATATGGAAAATATCTGGAAACACAGGCTTTGATTGAGGAGCTGTCGGAGAACAAACTGATCCACATGGACATGATTGAGCTTCTAAGACGGGGAGAGGCGGAATTTCTGGTAAAAGACGGGGAAGGCGTACTGTTGTCGCCGAAAGGGACGGAGATTGCCATGCTCTATTGCCGTAACGAGGCTGCGGGAAGGCGGATTTTGGAAACGTTTGCCCGAAAAGACCCGGGGACGGTGCGGAATTTTGTGGCTCACCAGACGTTTATGTTTCCTGTTTTGCGGGAGGAAACCGGATGGGAAGAGGAAATTGTCTGCCGTCAGGCCGTCTACACAAGAGGCGTCACGCTGCCTGTCGGTAAAGGACTTGAGATCCGCAAGCTGACGGAAGAATATGCGGAATTTGTCGGAAACCATTATGATCTGGCGGGGGATCTGTGTTACGTGCGGCAAAGAATCCGGGCGGGAGTTATGTACGGAGCCTTTGTTGATGGTCTGCCGGCAGGATTTATCGGGGAACATGAAGAAGGCAGTATCGGTATGCTGGAGGTTTTGCCGGCATACCGGAGAAAAGGGATCGGCGCGGCGCTGGAAGCCTTTTATGTCAATAAGATGCTCGCGGAGGGCCGGATTCCTTTCGGACAGATTATAAAGGGCAACGACGCCAGTATGAAATTACAGGAAAAACTGGGATTTCGGATTTCCCGGGACACGTTATGCTGGTTTTCGAAAAAATAGTTGATTTTTCACGGTTTCTATGGTAAAGTATTACCGTTGCAAAAAAGATGGTCCTCTGTTACGGTTTGTATTAAGAACATCCATTTAAGAAGGAGACAAATCATGAACGAAATTATTAAGAGCATTGAAGCGGAACAGTTAAAGGAATCGGTGGATGATTTTAACGTAGGCGATACCGTTAAGGTATACGGCAAGATCAAAGAGGGTAACCGCGAGAGAATTCAGATTTTTGAAGGCGTTGTGCTGAAGAGACAGGGCGGAAGCAACCGTGAGACCTTTACCGTCAGGAAGAGCTCCGGCGGCGTAGGCGTTGAGAAGACATGGCCCTTACATTCTCCGAATGTTGAGAAGATTGAAGTTGTTAGAAGAGGTAAAGTAAGACGCGCGAAACTGAACTACTTAAGAGGACGTGTCGGTAAGAAAGCGAAAGTAAAAGAGCTTGTAAGATAATCGGCTGTACTGAAAACAGGAGAGGACAATTACTTTTTGTAATTGTCCTTTATTCTTTTTTTGTCTTATGGTATGATGTTAAAATGGAGTATGAAGGATTATTATGACAAGAAATAAAGGCTTAAGTTTTTATAAGAAAAAAAAGAAATTAAGCGCCCGTGTAATTCATGAGATATTCAGTTATATATTCGGGATTGCGGCGGCGGTTTTTATTGCCGGTGTGCTGGTATATACCGTGGGAATCAGCACCAGTGTGATAGGGGTATCCATGGAACCGTCTTTGTATAATGGACAGAAGATTTTTATTAACCGGCTTGCCTATATTCTGACGACACCCTCGGTAGGAGACGTTATTGTTTTTCTTCCCAACGGCAATGAGAATTCCCATTATTATGTGAAACGTGTGGTCGCAACGGCGGGGGACCGGGTGGAGATCCGTGACGGAAGGCTTTATGTGAACGGAGTCCAGGCAGCGGAACCGGACCGTGATAAGATGGCGGACGCGGGAATTGCAGCTAATGAGATTGTACTGGCGGGAGACGAGTGTTTTGTTTTGGGCGATAACAGGAATAACAGCGAAGACAGCCGTTCCGCCAATATCGGCGCCGTAAAGCACCGGGATATTATCGGAAAGGCGTGGTTTCATATGGCGTCTGATGAAGGCGGAACAGGATTTATAAAATGAGTCAGGAAAGGTAACGGACAGATGAATTATCAGTGGTATCCCGGTCATATGACAAAAGCAAAGCGTATGATGCAGGAGAATATGAAGCTGATCGATTTAATGATCGAGCTGGTGGATGCAAGAATTCCTTTCAGCAGCAGGAATCCCGATCTGGATGAGCTTGCAGGGAACAAATACAGAATAGTCCTTCTGAATAAGGCGGATTTGGCGGACAGCCGGTATAATAAATTATGGGCTGAATATTTCAAGCAAAAAGGGTATGCGGCGCTTGAAATAAATTCCCGGTCGGGCGCCGGAATTAAATTGATCGGGCCGATGGTGCAGGAGGTATGCAGGGAAAAAACGCAGCGGGACAGAAAGCGCGGTATTGTAAACCGTCCGGTACGGGCTATGGTGGCGGGAATTCCTAACGTGGGCAAATCAACGTTTGTCAACTCCTTTGCAGGAAAGGCGTGTACCAAAACGGGTAATAAACCCGGTGTCACGAAGGGCAAGCAATGGATTCGCCTGAACAAAAGCCTGGAGCTGTTAGACACACCCGGCATTTTATGGCCCAGATTCGAGGATCAGCTTGTTGGAGAAAGACTGGCTCTGATCGGGTCCATGAACGATGAAATACTGCATATGGATGAGCTGGCGTTATCTCTGATCGGCTTTTTGAAAGTACGGTATCCGGGCGTTATAAAAAAACGTTACGGACTGGATGAGGAAGCGGAAAGTACGGAATGTTTAAAGCAGATTGCAGAGAGACGGAAGTGCTATACAAAGGGAGAAAGTATTGATTATGCCAAGGCGGCGGCTCTTTTTATGGACGACTTCAGAAGCGGCAGGCTTGGGAGAATCACACTGGAATTTCCGGAAGATCCTTGATTTGTGCGCCCGCGGAAACGGGCAGATAGGAGCAGCGATGAAAAAAGTATTAAAAGAAATACTCAGCACCAGCCTGTATCTGCTGGTAGTTCTGGTGATTACCTATCTGGTAATTCATTTTGTGGGACAGAGGACGCAGGTGCAGGGGGAATCCATGGAGCCTATGCTGCAGGATGGAGACAATCTGATTGTAGATAAAATTACATATCACTTTAAGGCTCCGCAGCGGTTTGATATCATTGTGTTTCCTTTCCAGTACAAGGAGGATACCTATTATATTAAGCGGATCATAGGCCTGCCGGGAGAGACTGTGCAGATTACAGGAGAAGGTACGATTTACATTGACGGAGAGGTTTTAGAGGAAGGCTACGGAAGAGAAGTGATCCGGGATCCGGGGAATGCCTATTCTCCGGTTACGCTTGGGGAAGACGAATATTTTGTTTTGGGCGATAACCGGAACAACAGTTCCGACAGCAGGAGCTCGTCTGTGGGACTGATTCACAGAAAGGATATCATCGGAAGAGCCTGGGTGCGTATCTGGCCCTTCTCCAAGATTTCCGTGTTAAAACATCAGTAGCGACAGGCAGGACGCAGTTATGGAACAAAAGATTAGTGAGATTAAAGCTGTATTTCAGGCGGCGCCGATCGAAAAGCTGCCTGAATTCATATCCGTTTATGAGGAAGATACAAGAACCGGAGTCCAAAATCTGGTGCGCGGAGCAAAAAAACGGCTGGAAGAACTGGAAAAGGAAAAGAAACGAACGGAAGCCTTAAAAGCCTATGAAAAACAGTACGAGGCGTACGGGTATGTCTGCGGAATCGACGAGGTGGGAAGAGGACCTCTGGCGGGGCCTGTTGTTGCAGGCGCCGTTATTCTCCCGAAGAATAGTTCCATTTTATATCTTAATGATTCCAAGCAATTGTCCGAAAAAAAGAGAGAAGAGCTTTATCAGGTGATTATGGACCAGGCGGCCGCCACAGGAATCGGTTACGCTTCACCGGAGCGGATCGATGAAATCAATATTCTGCAGGCGACGTATGAAGCCATGCGGGAAGCCGTTTCAAAGCTTTCCGTCAAACCGGCCGTGCTTTTGAACGACGCGGTGACGATTCCGGGAATTACAACACAGGTTATACAGGTTCCCATTATAAAGGGAGATGCCAAAAGCGTTTCCATTGCGGCGGCCAGTATTATTGCCAAGGTTACGAGAGACCGGCTGATGGTGGAATATGACTCTGTTTTTCCGGAATATGGATTTGCGTCCAATAAGGGGTACGGAGCGGCCGCGCATATTGAAGCGCTGAAAAAATACGGTCCCTGTCCGATACACCGGCGAAGCTTTATTAAACATTTTGTTGGGAAAGGCTTGAACGCTACATGAAATTATCGGATTTTTTTTCGAGAAACACACAGAATATCGGTAATACAAACAATGCTCCTTCCGTATCCGGAGATCCTTATAAGCAGAACCGGGTCAATCAGGAAATCCGCGGGATGAAGCCGGGGCAGACTCTGCAGGGAGAAGTGGTTGCAAGAAACGGAAACGAAGTGCAGATTCGGTTAAGCGACGATGCGGTGCTTTCCGCCCGGCTTGAGAAAAGTATGGAGATGGAGCCTGGCAGGGTGGTAACTTTTGAAGTTAAAAATAACAGCAACGGCTTGTTGGCAATCAGCCCGTTATTTGAAAATATGGGAACTGACGCCAATGTGCTGAAGGCTTTGGAAATGGCGGGGCTTCCCGTAAACAAGGCGTCGGTTGCCATGACGGAAGCCATGATGCGGGAAGGCATGTCGATTGACAAAAACAGTCTTTCTTCCATGTATAAGCAGGTCATGAATTTCCCGGAATGTCGGCCGGCAACCATTGTGGAACTGCAGAAGATGGGACTGGAGGTTACCGGTGAAACGATACGGCAGCTGGAGAACTATAAAAATCTGGAGCATCAGTTGATTAAGGATATGACGAACATCCTTGACGAGATTTCATTCCAGTATGAAAGCATGCTGGCGGCCGGGGATACCAAAGGGGCTTCGGCTCTGTACCGGGAGCTTCTTATGATGCTTACGGACGTAGATATGGCGGCCGGGATGCCGGAAGAGGGTACTGTAATTGTTAAAGACGGAGTTATGAAAGAAGCGGCTGCTATTTTAGAAGAAACGGGACAAAATCTTTTGCAGGCTCCTGTAGAGGAAGAAGCAGCTGCGGGACAGCCGGCATTTCCGTCCCGAACGGAAACGGGTGCAAACGCAGATGCCGCTAACACCGTACAGATTTTGTCCGAAGGAACGCAGGCGGAAGAGATTGTGGCCGCTGGCAATAAGTCCATGGACGACGCGCTTCTGGCGTTGCTTGGAAAAGAAGAGCTGGCGGAGTTGACAGGACGGATGAGGGAACTTGGGATCAATGAAAATACCCTGACTGCTCTGGAGCAGGGAACCCTGACGGGAAAAGAGGCGCTTACGGAGATTGCCAGGGCGCTTGCGCAGCTTCCCCCCGGAGAAAAAGAACATGTTTCCGGTGAAATATTTTCGTCCAAAGGCTTTCAGAATCTGGTCCGGCAGAATTTAACACAGCAATGGCTGCTGACACCGGACGAAGTACAGGATAAAGACCATGTGAAAGCGCTTTATGAACGTTTGGATTCACAGCTTGCAAGGCTTTCGGAAGCTCTTTCGTCAAGCGGCAAAGGGGATAATCCAATGGCAAAAAGCGTAGCTGATTTAAGAAGCAATCTGGACTTTATGAACCAGATCAATCAGATGTATTCGTATGTGCAGCTGCCTCTTAAAATGAGCGAGGGAAAAGCCCATGGAGATCTTTATGTATATGCCAATAAAAAAAGCCTTGCGTCAAAGGACGGCAGCATCAGCGCGCTGCTTCATCTGGATATGGAGCATTTAGGCCCTGTTGACGTATATGTGGCCATGCAGGAACAGCGGGTAACAACGCATTTTTATCTGCCGGACGAGGCCATGCTTGACTTTATTGAAGCGCATATTCATATATTAAACGAGCGTCTTGAAAAAAAGGGATATGCCCTGAATCCGGTATTGTCCGTTAAAAACGAAGAAAAGACGGCGGTGGAGGAGATGCTTGGCACGGGAGAGGAGGTTTCCGTGTTATCACAGTATTCTTTTGACGTAAGGGCATAAATAAGGGAGAAACGTATGAACTATGATGTCATTATAATCGGAGCGGGACCGGGTGGTATTTTTTCCGCATATGAATTAGTTGCGCAAAAGAAGGGAATGAAGATCGCCGTATTTGAAACCGGGCACGCGCTGGAAAACCGCTGCTGCCCTATCGACGGAAAAAAGATTAAAAGCTGCATTAACTGCAAAACCTGTTCCATTATGAGCGGATTTGGAGGAGCGGGCGCTTTTTCCGACGGCAAATACAATATAACGAATGATTTTGGCGGAACCCTGTTTGAATATATCGGCAAAAAGCAGGCCGTTGACCTGATGAAGTACGTGGACGATATTAATATGCGCTTCGGAGGTGAAGGAACGAAGATGTATACGACGGCAGGTTCCCAGTTTAAAAAGCTTTGTATCCAGAATAAACTGAATCTTCTGGATGCGTCGGTGCGCCATTTGGGGACGGATGTCAATTATATTGTTCTGAAGAATCTGTATGAAGAATTGAAACAGCATGTGGACTTCTTTTTCGATACGCCCGTAAGGGATGTGGCGGTTTTGGAAGACGGTTATGAGATTGTTTGCGATCAAGGCGCTTACACATGCAAAAAATGTATTATTTCCGTAGGAAGAAGCGGCAGCAAATGGATGGAGACAATCTGTCGGAATCTTCAGATCCCGACAAAATCCAACCGGGTGGATATCGGCGTGCGCGTAGAACTTCCGGCGGTGGTATTTTCCCATCTTACGGATGAACTGTATGAAAGCAAAATTGTATACCGCACCGAGAAGTTTGAGGACCGTGTCCGTACCTTTTGTATGAATCCGCACGGTATTGTTGTCAACGAAAATACGAACGGAATCATTACGGTAAACGGACACAGCTATGAAGATGAAAAGATGCAGACGGAAAATACGAACTTTGCCCTGTTAGTGGCGAAGCATTTTTCAGAGCCTTTCAAGGACAGCAACGGATACGGGGAAAGTATCGCAAGATTGTCCAATATGCTGGGCGGCGGCGTAATCGTGCAGCGGTTCGGCGATCTGGTGCGGGGAAGAAGAAGTAACAGCAAGAGACTGGAGGAAGGACAGGTGACGCCGACTCTGGCGGCTACGCCGGGAGATTTAAGTCTGGTTCTTCCCAAGAGGATTCTGGACGGAATTATCGAGATGATTTACGCGCTTGATAAAATAGCGCCGGGAACGGCCAACGACGATACGCTTCTGTACGGCGTGGAGGTTAAGTTTTACAATATGGAGGTTGAGCTGGATTCCTGTCTGGAAAGCAAGTATAAAGGCTTATACGTAATCGGAGACGGAAGCGGCATTACCCATTCTTTATCCCATGCGTCGGCCAGCGGCGTTTATGTGGCGAGACAAATAACAGGAAGTGATTAACATGAAAAAGGAAGAAAACAAGGTAAAACAGGCGATTGCTCTGGAATACGATCCTTCCGATGCGGCTCCCCGTGTGATCGCGGCCGGGCGGGGCGCTCTTGCCGAGAGAATCATTGAGAAGGCGAAAGAATCCGCCGTACCGGTTCACCGTGACGATAAACTGGCGGATACTTTATCACGTCTGGAAATCGGAGATATGATTCCGCCGGAGCTTTATGAAGTAGTAGCGGAGATTTTAATGTTTGTGGATTCCATGGACAAAATCAAAAGTAAAATCAAGTCTTGAACAAATAAAAATAAAACAATCGGAGGTATTGATATGGTTTCAAAGGAAATACTGGAAGAAGTATTGGCCAGGGCGTTATCCACGGGAGCCGATTTTGCGGAAATTTTTGTGGAAAATACCAGCCAGAAAAGCATCAGTATGGTAGACAGCAAAGTAGACAGCCTGAAAGACCAGCAGATTGCCGGAGTGGGCGTCCGGGTTTTTAAGGGAACGAGAAGCGTGTACGGCTCCTGTTCGGGAATTGATAAAAGTAAAATGCTTTTATGCGCTGCCAGAGTTGCGGATGCGCTGGAAGGGGCGGACGGAAAGCAGGATATTTATCTGCGGGAAAGGCTGTTTGGCGACAGACATCCGATCCGCGTAGTTCCGGCGGGAGTCCGCAATGAGGAAAAAATTAATTATCTGAAGGAAGCCTACTTTACCGCTAAAAATTATCATCAGGATATCTGCCAGGTAGAAGGAATGTTTCTGGATGTGGATCATAAGATTCTGATTGCGAACAGCGAAGGACTTCTGGCTCAGGACAGACAGGTACGAACCCGTATGCTGATCAACGCCGTTGCAGGCAGGGACGGAGAAACCCAGACCGGAAGAACTGCGTATGGAGCCCGTTTGGGAATGGAGCTTTTGGAGAAGTTTCCGCCGAAGCGTTACGGGGAAGAAGCGGCCGAACAGGCGCTTACCATGTTGAGCGCGGGTTATATTGAAGGCGGCGTGATGCCGGTAGCTATAGAAAGCGGATTTGGCGGCGTGATTTTCCACGAAGCATGCGGACATTCTCTGGAGGCTTGTGCCATTGCCAAAGGACAGTCTCAGTTTTGCGGTAAAATGGAGCAGAAAATTGCCAATGAAAAGCTGACTGCCGTAGATGACGGTACGATTCAAAACGCCTGGGGATCAATTAATATTGACGATGAAGGTACGCCGGCCCGGCGGAACGTACTGATTGAAAACGGCGTGCTCAAATCTTATATGACAGACCGTTTAAACGGGATGCGTCTGGGTATTCCTTCTACGGGAAACTGCAGGCGGCAGAGCTATGAATTTGAGCCTACGTCCCGCATGACCAATACGTTTATTGTCAATGGAAACGACAGCAATGAGGACATTATTAAATCGATAGAATACGGATTGTACGCCAAAAGTATGGGCGGCGGTTCTGTCAATCCCATTACGGGCAATTTCAATTTTGCCGTAGTGGAAGGATATGTAATCCGCAACGGCAAAATCTGTGAGCCGGTCCGGGGTGCAAGCCTGATCGGAAAAGGTTCCGATATTTTGATGGATATCGATATGATCGGACAGAATCTGGACCGGGGCCAGGGCATGTGCGGCGCATCCAGCGGAAGTGTTCCGATCGACGTAGGCCAGCCTTTGCTCAGGGTCAGCAAAATAACGGTGGGCGGCCGATAAATTAGTAGAGAGGTAAAGGTTGAAATATGAATTATCAGGAGTTTAAGGAAGCGGTTATAAAAGCGGCAAAAGAAAAAGGAATTGAAAAGTATGAATTATATTACGAGAGCCAGGAAGGAACCGAAGTGGAAACTTACCAGGACCGGATTGAAAGCTTTTCCGTAAAGGAAGGAGGAGGCGCCTGCTTTCGCTGTATTTATGGCGGGAAAGCGGGGTATGCCGCTACGGAATTGTTTTCCGAGGATACGGCCGGCCGGCTGGTGGCTCATGCGATTGAAAATGCGGCTGTGACAGAAAGTGATGATCCTGTGATTTTGAAAGAAGCGGGAGATACGTATCAGGACTGTACCGTACGGGAAATAGAGAGGCCGGACGCAGCACAGTTAAAGGAAACTGCACTTGCGCTTCAAAAGAAGCTGTTTGAACAGGACGAACGCGTTACGCAGGCTACGCAGACTTTCGTATTGTTTCAAAAGAACGAAAGGGCGATTATGAATTCCAACGGACTTGATTTGAGCCATTCCGTCAGTACGGGAATTCTTTTCCCCGAAGCCGTTATTGAAGAAGGGGAAGAGGTATACGACGGAGATGATCTGGTGGTCGGAGATATTATGAAAGCCGATCTTTCAAAGCTGGCGGAAAAAGCGGTTGGGCAGGCAATCAGTAAGATCGGCGCGGATTCCGTGGATAGCAGAAAATATACGTGTGTTTTTTCAGGGAGGATGATGGCGTCGCTGCTTCAGACTTTTTCTCAGGTATTTTATGCAGATACGGCGCAGCAGGGGTTATCCCTGTTAAAAGGAAAAGAAGGGGAGGCTGTGGCTTCGCAGGCGGTGACTCTGATTGACAATCCTTTTTATGGCGGCTCATCGATGCAGTACCCGTTTGATGCGGAAGGGT
Source organism: uncultured Lachnospiraceae bacterium (assembly GCA_910587935.1). Classification (GTDB taxonomy): domain Bacteria; phylum Bacillota; class Clostridia; order Lachnospirales; family Lachnospiraceae; genus MGBC143606. The sequence goes on along the minus strand of CAJUNP010000027.1, from coordinate 20,170 downwards.
CTGCGTCATATGCCAAAACTGTAATTGAAAACGGCATTTTTAAGACGTTTCTTTATAATTTGTCCACCGCGTCCAAAGAGGGAAAAGAAACGACAGGAAATGCGGGAAGACAGGGATATGCTTCGCCGTTATGCGTAATGCCGTTCCATTTTTATATAAAACCTGGAGAAATTACGCTGGAAGAGATGATGAGCGAGGTAGGAGACGGTCTTTATATTACCGAGTTAAACGGATTACATTCCGGCGCGAACCCGATTACGGGCGACTTTTCACTGGCGGCCGCGGGGTATCTGATAGAAGGCGGAAAGCAGAAGGCGGCAATCCAAAATTTTACGGTTTCCGACAATTTTTATGAATTTATCAAAAAAGTCCTGAAAGTAGGGAAGGAACTGGAATTCGGAATTCCCGGCGGACAGTCCGTATATGGGTCTCCCTGCGTCGAAGTTGCGGACGTTTCCGTAGCCGGAAAATAGACCGGAAGCGGAATTATATGGGAATCAGGGGAAATAGAAATTGTGCAATCGGGAAAGACTATGAAGAAAAAGCGGCGGAGTATTTAGTTCGGCAGGGAATGAAAATTCTCTGCCGAAATTTCCGATGCAGGCAGGGAGAAATTGATGTAATCGGTTTGCAGGGAGAGTATCTGGTGTTTGTGGAAGTAAAATTCAGAGCGTCGGCGGCAGGCGGTTTCCCGGAAGAAGCGGTGGGATGGCAGAAGCAGAAAAGAATCTGCAGGACAGCGCTGTATTATTTATATACACATCCAGCCTATGAGACCCGGCCGGTGCGGTATGATGTGGTGGCGGTCTGTGGCGGCAGAATACGATGGTATAAGGACGCGTTTGAACATCATAACGAATAGACAGGAAAGTGTGGGAAAGGATCTATTATGCAGGAATATAAAAATGAAAAAAAGCAGGGGATGGTGCGGCAGGAGAAGGACGGAGTAACGTTTCTGGCTTTTCCTGCTTTTTTAGAAAGACGGGAGCTTGCGCATCTGTTTTCCACCAGGCTGGGCGGTGTCAGCGAGGACTGTTTTTCCACTATGAATTTAAGCTTTACCAGGGGGGATGATCCTGACAGGGTTATGGAGAACTACCGGCGCATGGCGGGGGTGTTAGAATGCAGGCCGGAGGATTTTGTATGTTCGGATCAGACCCATACCACCAATATCCGTCTGGTAACAAAAGCGGACGGGGGAAAAGGCGTTGTGCGGGAAAAGGATTACCGCGATGTAGACGGGCTGATTACAAAGGAAAAGGGACTGGTGCTTGTAACTTTTTATGCCGATTGTGTGCCGCTGTATTTTTATGACCCGGTGCAGGGCGCTGTGGGACTGGCTCATTCCGGGTGGAGAGGCACGGTTGCGCGAATGGGGGAAAAGATGGTTGACGCCATGAAAGAGGTTTTCGGGAGCAGGCCGGAAGATCTTCTTACGGCGGTCGGCCCCTGTATCTGTCAGGATTGTTATGAAGTAAGCGCGGATGTGGCGGAGCAGTTTGAGCAGGCGTTTCCGGATCGGAGGGCGCAGCGGGAGCTTTTAACGGAGACCGTTCCCGGAACAAAGTATCATTTGAATCTGCAGAGGGCTAATGAGTTGATCCTGAGGGAATGTAGCGTTCCAACAGAGCGGATTTTCACCGCAAATCTTTGCACCTGCTGCAATGCAGGGCTTCTTTTTTCCCACAGGGCAAGTAAGGGAAAGAGGGGAAATCTGGCGGCATTTCTGGGATTAAGAAAATCTTAACAATTTTCCTCTATAACCCTTAAAAATTGTGTGTTTATATTAAAATGTAAGATCTTAACTGAGCTTATGAGGAGGCAAAGAGAATGGCAAATATTCTGGTATGTGACGATGATAAGGAAATTGTTGACGCAATCGAAATTTATCTGATGAACGAAGGGTATCGAATCTTTAAGGCTTATGACGGAGAACAGGCGATCGGGATTATAAAGAGCCAGGAGATTCATCTTTTGATTATGGATGTGATGATGCCCAAGTTAGACGGAATTCATGCCACTCTGAAGATTCGGGAGTATTCCAGTATTCCGATTATTATTCTTTCCGCCAAGTCGGAGGATACGGATAAAATTCTGGGGCTGAATATCGGAGCTGACGATTACGTGACAAAACCTTTTAATCCGCTGGAGTTAATTGCCAGGGTAAAGTCCAACTTAAGACGTTATACAAGTCTTGGAAGTCTGAATACGGATAACCATGCGGTTTTTAATGTGGGCGGCCTTTCCATTAACGACGAGACAAAAGAAGTGACGGTGGACGGAGAGCCGGTAAAGCTTACTCCTATCGAATACAATATTCTTTTGCTGTTGGTGAAGAATCAGGGAAGGGTTTTTTCCATCGACCAGATCTATGAAAATATCTGGAACGAGGATGCAATCGGCGTAGACAACACCGTGGCCGTGCATATTCGCCATATCCGTGAAAAAATTGAGATTAACCCAAAAGAGCCGCGCTATTTAAAGGTGGTATGGGGAGTTGGATATAAGATCGACAAGCAGTGACAGACAATCGCTCAGGGGGTATACTAATGGAAGATAAAAGAATTGTGAATAACAGAAAGAAGCCGGTGAAAACATGGAAGAAGATTCTTCTGTTTTTTCTGGCGCAGCTGCTGATTGTTTCCTGTATTCTGTGCCTGTATAGAACGTTGGCCGGCGGAAGCTTCAGGATGTCAACGCTGGACGGGAACTTATATTGTCAGATCGGCCCGTTTGAAGGCAATGAAATTTTTGAAGAGTCCGATGTATTCCGCCAGATGATAGGAGCGGCAGTCAACGATATTATGGTGTTCTCCGTAGTCCGCAGCCAGATGGAAACAGACGGGGTTTTTGACGGCAAAAAAGAGATCGATATTACCGATTACGTACACCGGAGGGATCAGAGCTCCAAAGAATCGGTGTCGGCGGTTTTCCGTCTGGAGGATTTGCTGAAATGGAGCAAGTATGGCCTGGCGTACGAAACGAAATGTGTGCGGGTGGATAACTGGTATGAGGTGGTTGATTTCGCGGAATCGGAGAAAGGCTTGTCCATATCAGTGGTGGATTATGAGGCTTATCCCGGACAGTCCGTATCCGGCGGTAATTCAGAAGACGGAGAAGGATATTTTATACCTTCTGTCTGGATGGAGCAAAGTATTCACACTATGACGAGTTATTCGGGGCTTAAGGATATTTTTACGGATGAGGACGGATATGTTTACGGCTATATTGATATATTAAAGTGCAGGTATCAGACCGTTAACGGAAAGAATCTGGAACAGCTGGTAAATAATTGGGACGACTATTTTACTTTGGTTCATAATCTGGATCTGGCAATTGCAAATCTTTCCATTAACTATAATAATTATCAGTATTTGCAGGAGTTGTATGGAGAAGATAAAAGTAATGTAAAGTATTGTATTCTTGCAACGTCGGGGGACTCGAAGGTTCAGATATCCAATCTTAAAAAATTTGACGGACAGATTTCAAGTCCGGAAACAATAACGCAGACCTTTCAGGATACTTATGACAAATATTTATATTACTGTCCGGCGGAAATGGAGTATGACACGAATATGCCCATAAGCGAGGAGCTTGTTTTCAGTCAGATGACCAGTAACCTGTTGGAGTATGCCTATCCGGAAACAACAAAAATCTGGATCGGATTGGACAGCGAATATCCTGTGAAAGACGATTTTTACAATGCCTCCCGGGTTTATGAAAGCAGTACGTTTCCTGTGGCAAATATGCTGATTCTGGCGGGAATCTTCTTTATGGCGTATTTTGTTATCATGATCATACTTTGCTGTAAGGCAGGATGGGAACCCGGCGAGGAAGGTAATACGGTTTTATATCTGAATCTTTTTGACCGGATGCATACGGAATTCGTTCTGCTTCTGGCGGGTTTTTCCGCCTGGTTAATCTGTATGCTGTGGTATGCTCTGTTTGGCGGATGGAGATTTGTTGAGAGAGTATTTTATATGGAAAACGGTACGGTGGGATTCTTTATGGTAGGAGCGGCGGCATTTTTCAGCTTTTTCCTGTTCGGGTGCTTCCTGCTCAGTCTGGTGCGGAGAATCAAAGGGAAAAACCTGCTGCGGGATACGTTTATCGCTTCGACGTACCGTCGTATTCATGAACGGTGGCAGGAGTCCATCCGGGAAAATAAAGATCATATGCTGCGTAACTGGGGTATTTATGCTGCGTATCTGTTTATAAACGGCGCAGGTATGGCTCTCGTATTTTATCTGGGCTGTTATACCAGAAGGAACTTTTGGGCAGCGGTATTCCTTTTTCTTCTGTTATTGGGCTTTGATTTGTGGATCGGGTATCTCTTAATGCGGGGGACAAACGAGCGGTATGAGATTATCAAGGGGATTAACCGGATACGCGACGGTGAAATCGAATATCAGATCCGGGAGGAAACCCACGGGGAGAACCAGGTGCTGGCGGACGCGGTAAACAATATCGGGGACGGTATCCGCAAAGCGGTGGAAACCAGCATGAAGGATGAACGGATGAAAGCCGATCTGATTACAAATGTATCCCATGACATTAAAACGCCGCTGACTTCCATTATTAATTATGTGGATTTGATGAAACGGGAAGATATTCAGGACGATAAGATAAAAGGATATATCGCCATTCTGGATGCGAAATCCCAGAGATTGAAGCAACTGACGGAGGATCTGGTGGAAGCGTCCAAGATTTCGTCGGGAAATATTTCCTATGTATTTGAGAAAATAAACTTAACGGAGCTTGTCAACCAGGCGGTGGGAGAGTTTTCGGAAAAATTTGAGGCAAGGGGGCTTCAGGTAATGGATAACCTGGCGGGACAGACCGCCTATATTGAAGCGGACAGCCGGAGAATGTGGCGCGTCGTTGAAAATCTGTTTAACAATATTTACAAGTATGCTTTGGAGCATACAAGAATTTATCTGACTATGCAGATTGAAAGCTATGATGACAGAAAGCTGGCGGTTCTTTCGGTAAAAAATATTTCCGCGCAGCCCCTGAATATTGATGCGTCGGAGTTAACGGAACGATTTATCCGCGGCGATATATCGCGAAGCACGGAAGGAAGCGGTCTGGGACTCTCCATCGCAAAGAATCTGACGGAAGCGCAGAACGGGAAATTTGACATTTATCTGGACGGGGATTTATTTAAGGTATCTCTGACATTCCCGCTGCTTGACGCATAATCATGTAATAAGAAAAGAACCGGTCCGGTCTGGAATCGGTTCTTTTTATTGTGGAGGGAGATTACCTGCCGCCTATTCGTATTCAATTTCTGTGTTTTCCCGGTTATTATACCTGGCCAGAACTTCGTGAATTTTTTCCGTCGGTTCATGAACGTTGGAAAGAGATACGTCATGGTTCATAAAATCGATAATGGAAGCCAGGAATTTGCTCATGCTGGCTTCTACAAAATACGGTTTTTTCTTTAACTCCGGCGGCTGGTAGCTTAAGTTGGTAGTGATTACCCGGTCAAAATAGCATTTTTCGTAGGCTTCGTCAAAGGCCTTCAGTCCGCTTGTAAACAGTCCGAAGGTACAGCAGATAAAAACGCGTTTGGCGTTCATTTCTTTTAATTGTCTGGAGGTATCCAGCATACTTTCTCCGGAGGAAATCATGTCGTCGATGATTACCACATCCTTGCCGTCTATATTGTCGCCTAAGAATTCGTGGGCGACAATGGGATTCTTGCCGTTAACAATGGTGGAATAATCGCGGCGCTTGTAAAACATGCCGGTATCCACGCCGATCACGCTTGCAAAGTAAATAGCGCGGGCAAGCGCTCCTTCGTCGGGGCTTATTACAATCATATGGTCCTTGTCCACCAGCAGGTCTTCCTCATTTTCCAGAAGCGCGCGCATAAACTGGTAGGGCGGCGTAAAGTTATCGAAACCGCTTAAGGGCATGGCGTTGGCGACTCTGGGGTCGTGAGCGTCAAAGGTGATAAAGTTGGAAACGCCCATATCGCGAAGCTCTTCCAGCGCGTAGGCGCAGTCCAGGGATTCGCGGCCGCTTCTTTTATGCTGGCGTCCTTCGTATAGGAAAGGCATGATGACGTTGATTCGTTTTGCCTTGCCGGCAGCGGCGGCAATCACACGCTTCAAATCCTGATAGTGGTCGTCGGGCGACATATGGTTGGTATAGCCGTTCATATTATATGTAATACTATGATTGCAGACATCCACCAGAATAAACAGATCCTTGCCCCGGACGGATTCATGAAAGACGGCCTTGGCTTCTCCGGTTCCGAAGCGCGGGCAGTCAAACGATGTCAGATAGCTGTCTTCCCTGTAACCGTGAAAGGCGGGATCGTTTTTGACTTTGTTATTTACACTTTTCCGGAAATCTACCAGATAATTGTTCACCTCGCCCGCAAGGGTTTCGGCAGATTCCAGAGCTACAATTTTGAGCGGCGCCACAGGCATCGCATTTTCCAGTTCGCGTAAGTTAGGCATATGAACCTCCATAGGTATACTTCATTTCTTTTATATCATTATGCTAGTGACACGTCAAGGATTTTCTAGTAGAATAAAGAGACAGGAGCGTGGAAAGCCAAGATGAAAAGAAAAGAACATATAATTAAAAAGACAGCAGAGGGAAGCATTGCGGAGGAAATGGGGATTGCTCCGGGGGACAGGCTTTTGGAGATTGACCAGACGCCTGTTGAAGATATATTTGATTATCAGTTTCTGATACAGGATGAGTATCTGGAGGTTTTAATCGAAAAGCCGGACGGGGAGCAGTGGCTTCTGGAAATTGACAAGGAATTTGACGAAGATCTGGGAATTGAATTTGAGAACGGGCTGATGGATGATTACCGTTCCTGCCATAATAAATGTATCTTCTGTTTTATCGATCAGATGCCTGAGGGGATGCGGGAGACCCTGTATTTTAAGGACGACGATTCCAGGCTTTCATTTCTGCAGGGGAATTATGTAACGCTTACCAATATGTCGGAGCACGATATCGACCGGATTATCCGGTATCATCTGTCTCCCATTAACATATCCTTTCAGACGACCAATACGCAGCTTCGCTGCAAAATGCTAAACAACCGTTTTGCAGGGGACGCTTTAAAAAAGGTGGACAGACTGTTTGAAGCGGGTATTGCCATGAACGGGCAGATCGTTTTATGCAGGGGAATTAACGATGGGGAAGAACTGGAGAGAAGCATTCGGGAGCTGACCCGTTACCTGCCGCATCTGGAAAGCGTTTCCGTAGTTCCGGTAGGGCTTTCCCGGTACCGGGACGGCTTATATCCCCTGGAGCCTTTTACAAAAGAAGATGCCAGGGCGGTTTTGCGGACCATTCACCGGTGGCAGGATAAGCTGTATCGGGAGCGCGGCATTCATTTTGTCCATGCCAGCGACGAGTGGTATATTCTGGCGGGAGAGGAACTGCCGGAGGAAGAACGTTACGACGGTTATCTGCAGCTGGAGAACGGGGTCGGTATGCTGCGTCTTTTATTGAATGAATTTGAGCGGGGAATGGAGGAGCTGGCGGTTCAAAGAAGCCTGCCGGACAGAAGCGTACAAAAGGCGGTGTCCATGGCGACAGGACTTCTGGCGTATCCTTACATTCGGAAAATGGCGGAACGGATGCAGGAAGCTTTTCCCTGTCTTACGGTTCATGTGTATCCTGTGGTCAATGAATTTTTCGGGGAAAATATTACGGTTTCCGGTCTTTTGACGGGAGGCGATATCCGAAAGCAGCTGACGGGAAAGGAATTGGGGGAGCGGCTTTTGCTGCCGCAGAATGTTCTGCGCAGCGGGGAAGCCGTTTTTCTGGACGACGTTACGGTTACACAATTGGAAAATGCTTTACAAGTTCCCGTAGATATTGTAAAATCAAGCGGATGTGACTTTATTTTGGCAATTTTAGGTGACAAACCCTGAATTTCGAGATAAAATAGGTAAGAATGGATAAAACAGGAAGGTATATATATGTCTAAGAGAAAAACCAAGCCTATCGTGGCAGTCGTGGGACGTCCCAATGTAGGCAAGTCTACGCTGTTTAACGCGCTGGCGGGGGAGCGGATATCAATCGTTAAAGATACGCCGGGCATTACCAGAGACCGGATCTATGCGGATGTAAGCTGGCTGGATAAGAATTTTACGTTGATTGACACAGGCGGAATCGAGCCTGACAGCCAGGATATCATATTAGCCCAGATGCGGCAGCAGGCGCAGACTGCCATTGACACGGCGGACGTGATTCTTTTTATGGTGGATGTAAAGCAGGGCCTTGTGGACGCCGATTCCAAAGTGGCGGACATGCTGCGCCGTTCCCATAAGCCGGTAGTGCTTGTGGTAAATAAGGTGGATCATTTTGAAAAATATATGGCGGATGTCTATGAGTTTTATAATCTGGGCATCGGAGACCCGCATCCCGTTTCCGCAGTGAATCGGATGGGGTTGGGAGACATGCTGGACGAGGTCATCGGATATTTTCCTGAAGACAGCCAGGAGGAGGAAGAGGATGACCGTATTCGGGTCGCCATTGTAGGCAAGCCTAACGTGGGAAAATCTTCCATTATTAATAAGCTGCTTGGGGAAGAACGTCTGATTGTTTCGGATATTGCGGGAACCACCCGGGACGCGGTGGATACGCCTGTCCGGTATAACGGTAAAGATTATATGTTTATCGATACGGCGGGACTTCGAAGAAAAAACAGGGTAAAAGAAGATTTGGAGCATTACATGATCGTGAGGACGGTCAGCGCTGTGGAACGCGCCGATGTGGCCGTTTTGGTAATCGACGCGGCGGAGGGCGTAACGGAACAGGACGCCAAGATTGCAGGGATTGCCCATGACCGGGGTAAAGCGGTCATTATAGCCGTAAATAAATGGGATGCGGTGGAAAAGGATGATAAGACCATCTACCGTTTTACCGAAAAGGTACGGAATGTTCTGGCGTATATGCCTTACGCGGAGCTTTTGTTTATCTCGGCCAAAACGGGACAGCGTATGAATAAGCTGTTTGAGACGATCGATATGGTCAGTGAAAATCATGCCATGCGTGTTGCCACCGGCGTATTAAACGAGATCATGTCGGAAGCCGTCGCCATGCAGCAGCCTCCATCCGACAAAGGAAAGCGTCTGCGTCTGTACTATATTACCCAGGCGTCGGTAAAGCCGCCTACGTTTGTGATTTTTGTAAATGATAAGGAACTGATGCATTTTTCCTATACCAGATATATAGAAAATCAGATCCGGGAAGCTTTTGGCTTTAAGGGAACCCCTCTAAAATTTATTATTCGGGAGCGAAAGGAAAAGCAGTAATGGAACGAATTATATGTTTAGCAATCGGCTATGCATTCGGTCTTTTTCAGACCGCGTATTTTTACGGGAAGGCGCACGGTATTGATATCCGCAGCCACGGAAGCGGCAACGCGGGAACGACCAATACCCTGCGGGTTCTCGGAACGAAGGCGGGACTGATCGTTTTTGCGGGAGATGTGATAAAGTGTATCCTGGCGGTGGTCGCGGTGCGGCTGCTTTTTGGAAGAAATTACGGAGAGATTATTTATCTTCTGATGCTGTATGCGGGAGCGGGGGCTATTTTGGGACACAATTTCCCCTTTTACCTGAATTTTAAAGGAGGAAAAGGGATTGCGGCTACGGCCGGGCTGATTCTGTCTTTTCACCCGTTGTTTATTCCCATGGGCGTGATATTATTTTTCGGAATCTTTTTTACTACCCATTATGTGTCGCTGGGATCGCTTCTGGTATATGCCGGTTTCCTGATCGAAATGGTAATCTGCGGACAGACGGGCGTTTTTGGAGGGCTGACCCAGGCCCAGCTCTATGAATTGTACGGGATTTCAGCGTTTCTTACGGTTATGGCGTACTGGAAACACCGGGAGAACATTGTCAGGCTGGTAAAAGGCGTCGAACGCAAGACTTATCTTAGCAAAAAGAACAAGGAGGAAGCATAATGGCAGCTGTTGCAGTAATCGGCGCGGGAAGCTGGGGAACGGCCCTTGCGCTTTTATTACATAAGAACGGACATCAGGTTACGGTCTGGTCGCCGATTGAATCCGAAATTGCGATGTTGAATCAGGAACGCGAACACAAAGACAAGCTTCCGGGAGTAAAGCTTCCGGAGGATATGGATTTTACCTGTGATATTGCACAGGCGGCGGAAGAAAAAGATTTACTGGTTTTTGCCGTACCGTCTCTTTTTACGCGGAGTACGGCGGAAAAGCTGAAACGATCTGTGAAGCAAGGGCAGATTATCATTAATGTTTCCAAAGGCATTGAAGAGCATACCCAGCTGACCCTGTCCCAGATCATCGAGGAAGAACTGCCCCAGGCGGAGGTTGCCGTTCTGTCCGGCCCCTCCCATGCGGAAGAGGTGGGCAAGGGAATTCCGACGACCATCGTGGTAGGCTCCAGAAAAAAGGAAACCGCGGAATATCTGCAGAACTTGTTTATGAACGATGTTTTCAGGGTATATATCAGTCCGGACGTGCTTGGCATCGAGCTTGGCGCCGCTTTGAAAAATGTGGTGGCTTTAGCGGCGGGTATTGCGGATGGACTGGGGTATGGAGATAATACCAAAGCGGCTCTGATTACCAGAGGCATTACGGAGATTGCAAGACTCGGAACCGCTATGGGCGGGAAATTTGAGACCTTTTGCGGTCTTTCCGGAATCGGGGATTTGATTGTGACCTGCGCCAGTATGCATTCCAGGAACCGCAGGGCCGGTATACTGATTGGCCGGGGGAAGAGCATGGAGGAAGCCATGGAGGAAGTTAAAATGGTGGTGGAAGGCGTTTACTCCGCTAAGGCCGCTATGGAACTGGCCGGGAAGTACCAGGTTCAGCTCCCCATTATCGAGCAGGTGAACAAAGTACTGTTTGAACATAAACCTGCCGACGAGGCGGTAAAGGATTTGATGCTGCGGGATAAAAAAATTGAAAACCCGCTGATTCCCTGGTGATTCCAGGACTTTTAAAGGATTGCAGCCGGAAAGGAACAGGTACGGATATGAGTGAAAATAATAAAAGCTTTGCAGGAACCGGACAATATGTCGCCAGTGAAGAACTGATGGCCAGCGTAAACGTGGCGATTGCTTTGCAAAAACCGCTGCTTATAAAGGGAGAACCGGGGACCGGCAAGACGATGCTTGCACGGGCGGTTGCGGATTCTCTCGGAATGAAACTGATTATCTGGAATATTAAGTCTACCACCAAAGCGCAGGACGGACTTTATATGTACGATACTATCCAGCGGCTTTACGACGGACAGTTCGGGGAAGAAGGGGTGGATGACATTGCCCGTTATATTAAGCTGGGCAAGCTGGGAGAAGCGTTTGAATCGGAAGAACATGCGGTGCTTCTGATTGATGAAATCGATAAAGCGGATATTGAATTTCCCAACGATCTTTTGTGGGAACTGGATCAGATGGAATTCTATATTCATGAGACAAAACGTACGGTAAAGGCGAAAAAACGCCCCATCGTTATTATTACGTCCAACGCGGAAAAAGAGCTTCCCGACGCATTTTTAAGAAGGTGTATTTTCCATTATATTGATTTCCCGGATAAGGAGCTGATGGAAGAAATCGTAAAGACCCATTACCCGGATGTGGAAGAGAATCTGCTAAAAGCGGCTATGGAAGTGTTTTATGAGCTCCGCGGTTTCCGCGATATACGTAAAAAACCCAGTACTTCCGAGTTGATTGACTGGATTAACGCCCTGCAGATCGGGGGAATCGGCGCAGAACGGATTAAAGCGGCGCTTCCTTTTGTGGGGGTAATCGTAAAAAAAGATGAGGATCTGGAACTGGTAAAGCAAAAAAAGGGTGAGCTGTAAGTATGTTTGGTAAATTTTTCGATACCTTAAAGGCGAAAGGCCTGCAGGTTACCTTAAGCGAATGGCTGACCCTGCAGGAGGCTCTTGATAAGAATCTGTGCGGCAGTTCCCTGACACAGTTTTATTATGTTGCCCGTATGATCCTTGTGAAAAGCGAGACGGATTTTGATAAATATGACATGGCCTTTGAAGAGTGCTTTAAGGGCGTTATGTCGGAAAATGAAGTGACCTCTCAAATGCTTCGGTGGCTTGATAAGTCCGATATGATGGATCTGGTGGATGAAAAAGAGCGGGATTTCATGAATCAGATGGAAGAAACGGCGCTTACCAAAGAAGATATTGAACAGAAGTTTAAAGAGAGGCTGCGGGATCAGGACAGCGAACATAACGGCGGCAGCTTCTGGATCGGAACCATGGGAAAAACCCAGTTTGGAAATACCGGAGGCAATATGGGCGGCGTACGGGTAGGCGGACAGACCGGCTACCAATCGGCGTTTGCGGTGGTGGGCGCCAGAAAATACCGGGATTTCCGGGACGACAGAGTCATGGATAACCGCCAGTTTACCATGGCGCTGCGTAAGCTTCGTCAGTTTTCGGCAAGGCTGGATATTCCCGAGACGGAATTAAATATTGACGGTACGGTGGATAAGACCTGTAACAACGGCGGCTGTCTGCAGATTGTTATGCAAAAGCCCAGGAAGAATGCGGTAAAGCTTTTGCTGCTGATGGACTCCGGCGGAACCATGATTCCCTACACCACGCTGCTCAACGATTTGTTTCAGTCGGTGCATAAGTCCAATCATTACAAGGACGTAAAGGCTTACTATTTTCATAACTGCATATACAGTAAGCTTTATAAGACCCCGGAATGTGAAAACGGAGACTGGATTGATACGGACTGGATGTTTCGGAATCTGGACAGCGATTATAAAGTGATTATTGTGGGAGACGCAGCTATGGCTCCGGAGGAACTGTATTCCGATACGGGGAATTACAGAGGCCCAAACGGCGGTCTTTCCGGATATGAGTGGTTAAAGCTGGTGAAGCGCCATTATAAAAAGGTGGTCTGGCTGAATCCCAAGATGGCGCCGGGGCATGCGCCATGGCGTGAAGCGGAAACCGCGGTAAAAGAATTGTTTCCCATGTATAAGCTGACGGTTGCGGGACTGAATCAGGCGATGGCGAAGCTGATAGCGAATAAATAGCAGAAAGGCGGATTATAAATATGACGATTTTTGATGAACTGAAGGCCAGAGGACTTTTGGCACAGCTTACGGATGAGGAAGAGATTAAGGAGCTGATAAACAACGGAAAGGCAACCTTTTATATCGGCTTTGACCCTACCGCGGACAGCCTTCATGTAGGGCATTTTATGGCGCTTTGCCTGATGAAGCGGCTGCAGATGGCGGGGAATAAACCGATTGCCTTGATCGGAGGCGGTACGGGTATGATCGGAGATCCTTCCGGAAGAAGCGATATGCGTACCATGATGACGAAGGAAACGATTGCTCATAACTGTGACTGTTTTAAAAAGCAGATGAGCCGCTTTATTGATTTTTCCGAGGGAAAAGCGCTGATGGTTAATAATGCGGACTGGCTTCTTGACCTGAATTATATAGAATTTTTGCGGGAGGTGGGAGCCCATTTTTCCGTAAACAGGATGCTCTCCGCGGAGTGTTATAAACAGAGAATGGAAAAGGGACTGAGCTTTCTGGAATTTAACTATATGATTATGCAGAGCTATGATTTCCTCTGTCTGTACGAGCGTTACGGCTGCAATATGCAGTTCGGCGGGGACGATCAGTGGAGCAACATGCTGGGCGGCACCGAACTGATCCGCAGAAAGCTCGGAAAAGACGCATATGCCATGACGATCACTCTTCTTTTGAATTCCGAAGGCAAAAAAATGGGAAAAACCCAGAAGGGCGCGGTCTGGCTTGATCCCGCCAAGACGTCTCCTTATGAATTTTATCAGTATTGGAGAAACGTATCGGATGCGGACGTATTAAAGTGTCTGCGGATGCTTACGTTCCTTCCTTTAGAGCAGATTGACGAAATGGATGCATGGGAGGGCAGTCAGTTAAATAAAGCCAAAGAGATTCTTGCCTTTGAGCTGACGCAGCTGGTACACGGTGAAGAGGAAGCCGCAAAGGCGCAGGAAAGCGCAAGGGCTTTATTTGCAGGCGGCGGCAGTACGGCGGATATGCCCGTTACGGAGCTTACCGAAGAGGATTTCCGGGATGGGACAATCGATATTCTGGCCGTTTTAGTCAGATCGGGACTGAACGCTTCCCGTTCCGAAGCAAGGCGGGCCGTGGAACAGGGCGGCGTGAGTGTGAACGAAGAAAAAGTGACGGATATCAAAACCGCATATGCTCCGGAACAGTTTGAGGGAGAAGGACTTCTTGTAAGGCGCGGAAAGAAAAATTATAAAAAGGTAGTAATGAAAAATAATGGCTGAAAAAAAGAAAAAATCGTACGGTAAGAGAATAGGGGGAATCACAGCGCTGATACTGGCCTGTCTTGTGGTTCTGGTAATATTAATGTGGGATACCATCCGAGGTTTTGCTTTGAAAAAGGCAAGTATTTTTGCGGCGGAACAGGTGATAAAGCAACAGACCGGTTTTGAAATTGATCTGGATCGGGTGTTAGAAGAGATGGACAGTGAGGATGCCGAAACCGTCAATGAAATGCTTGAAAAATATGTTAATGAAGAAAATCTGGCAGAAGGCGTGGATGTTATTAAAAGCCGGGATCTGGATACCGCTATGGACTTTTTAGAGGAAAAGGTGGAGCCTGAGGATATAAAAGAGCTTGAAGATCTGTACGAAAAATATAAATATTTATTCTAAAGAAAGAATCTCCTTCATATATTGTAGAAATCACAGCAATATACGGAGGGGATTTTTTTGGAAAATTATCAGGACTATAATTTATACAAAGATATACAAATCCGCACGGGCGGGGAAATATACCTGGGAGTCGTGGGGCCGGTACGGACCGGGAAATCCACATTTATCAAGCGGTTTATGGATTTAATGGTGCTTCCTTTTATGGAAGATGAACATACCCGTACCAGGGCGCAGGATGAATTGCCGCAAAGTTCGGGTGGCAAAACGATTACGACCACGGAGCCGAAGTTTATCCCCAAGGAAGCGGCGGAGGTTGCCTTAGGCGACGATATCCGTGTAAAAGTCCGCATGATCGACTGCGTGGGTTATATGGTCAACGGCGCGGTAGGACATATGGAAGAAGAGCAGGAGCGGATGGTAAAAACGCCCTGGTTTGATTATGAGATTCCGTTTACGCAGGCAGCCGAAATCGGAACGGATAAGGTAATCCATGATCATTCGACCATCGGACTGGTGGTTACCACGGACGGAAGCTTTGGGGAGCTTCCAAGGGAAAGCTATCTGGAGGCGGAAGAAAAGACCATCCATGCGTTAAAACGCTTACATAAACCATTCCTCGTTCTGCTAAATACCGCAAGGCCCTTTGCGGAGGAGACTAAAAAGCTTGTACAGGAGCTGGAGGCAAAATATCAGGTCAGCGCCATGCCGGTGAACTGCGAACAGCTGAAAAAGGAAGATATTAATCAGATTCTGGAAAAAGTCCTGTATGAGTTCCCCATTTCGGTTATGGAATTTTATATGCCTAAATGGGTGGAAATGCTGCCGGTAACGAATCGCATGAAACAGGATATTGTGGCGCAGGTTACGGAGCTTATGAAAGGAATTACCTGCGTCCGGGATGTGATCGAACGTCCGGTATCCATGGAAAGCGAATACGTGAAGCGTTGCAAAACGGACGCCATAAATATGGCGGACGGCAGCGTTAAAATTGTGCTGGATGTGGATGACGCCTATTATTATGAAATGCTCAGCGAGATGATCGGCGAGGAAATAACCAGTGAATATCAGCTGATCCATATCCTGAAAGAATTCGCAAAGATGCGCAGGGAATATGCCAAGGTGCAAAACGCGGTGCAGTCCGTACGCTTTAAGGGATACGGGGTGGTGACGCCGGAGCGCAGCGAGATTCATCTGGATACGCCTGAGGTAATCCGGCATGGAAATAAGTTTGGGGTTAAGATTAAGGCTGAAAGTCCCAGTATTCATATGATCCGGGCGAATATCGAGACGGAGATCGCGCCGATTGTGGGAACGGAACAGCAGGCCCAGGATCTGATCCGTTATATTGCGGAAGCGCAGAACGGAGAGGACGGAATCTGGGAAACAAATATTTTCGGGAAGACGATCGAACAGCTGGTAAATGACGGAATTACAAGCAAAATCGCCATGATTGGGGACGAAAGTCAGCTGAAACTGCAGGAAACCATGCAGAAAATCGTGAATGATTCTAATGGTGGGATGGTTTGTATTATTATTTAGGATGAAGGGAACAGAGGATGGGGTTCAGGTAAAGTCTGAAGTGGTTTGAAAATATGGCAGTTTTAGTAAATTTTTTATAAGTTCATAAGGGACTGTTGAGAAATAGATAGTCCAAAAATAGGGGAGTCAATGACCGATATGGGTCACGGCCTCCCCTAAACCTTTATTAAAATGTACACGTTGTATAGCTGGCATAAATGGAATATTTTTTTCTTTATCTGGCAGAGTAAACCATATTTGCAAAAGATACACGTATATATATTGAAAGAGATAATAATATAATATATTGACAAATAAAAATATAAATTGTATATTATAAATATAATTAATATATTATAATATTATTTTTGACAAATTATGCGTATAGTCAAAAATGAATTATATATTTTAAGCAAATAGATTTCTGAAGTATTTTAAGGGAAGGGGTGTGAGTGTTAAAAACCGTATTTTACAAGTAATTTTCATATAATTTCACAGAACGTAAAAAAGTTAAAAAAGGGAGGTAAACATGAAAGGAAAATATATCATTTTGACATGTACATTAATTATTACAATTTTTATTGTAGCCCAAATATCTGTTCGTGCGGGTGAATATGTTTGTGGCGGTGGATTGCATGTTATGACAGATATATCATATCCAACATATGTAACTACATATGATCATTCTTCACCGCATGGAACGTGCCATGTTAGAATAGAGGAGGTTAAAAAGGTCAGTAAGTGTCAGTGCGGATACAAGATAATCACTGAGACGGTGTCTAAAAAGGAGTTACATTCATTACCACATTAATTAAATTTATACAATATTATTTCATTTATGACAAAAGTTGAAATATAGAAAGAAGAGAGGAATACTATGAATAATAAAGTGAAAAAAAACAGTATGGTAATTATAGCTGTAATGGCAGTGACTATTTTATTGGGAAGCATCTATATTGCACCTATTAAGGGTAGTGCGGCTCATCAGGCTGGTTGCGATGGAACTATGTATTATCAAGGGGTTATTACAAGGAAATCTGGTTATACACACAATTCGCAGTATGGTAGTTGTACTGTTTCGGTAACAGAGTTATTTGATTATTATGTATGTAAGTGTGGAGCTGAAAATTCAAGTAGTCGTATTGAACGTCGTGAGGTTCATAGCCAACCTCATGGATAAAAACAGGTTTTTGGGGGCCCAATCTTTCCTGATATGGATATTGGGGAGGATTGTGTTCTCATAAAAGAAATGGGAGATGTTTATGAGAAAAATATCTGGAATTTTTCCGTTAATTTTAGCAAGTATTCTATTTGCTGGTTGTGCAGTGGATCAAGAGGATGCTTCCATAAATAAAAACCAAAATTTACAAGTAGGGGAACTTGGAACAGAGATTTTAACCTATGGCTATATCGATGCATATAGTCACCAGGACATGCCGGATACTGTCAAAGAAAGGATTGTTACTTTCAATCAAAGCCAGGACGAGTATTTTATTGAGATTATCAAATATGGTGAAGACAGTTATAAGGATGGTTTAAATGCCCTGAATGCAGACATTTCCGCAGGCAGGGGGCCGGACATTCTTGAAATTGCGAATGAAGAGCTTCTTTACCAGTTTGGCAGAAAAGGTATTATTGAGGATCTCTATCCCTATCTGGATGGAGGAGAGTGGCCTGGACGCGAAGATTTTGTGGATAATATTCTTGAAAATTTTGAAACGGATGGAAAGCTTTACGGAATGGTTCCTTTTTTCAAAATTATGAGTCTGATCGCTAACCCTGTCTGCATAAATGTGGACAAAGTTACTTTTTCGCAGCTGAAGGAAATGTACGAGGAAAATCGGGAGAACGGAGAAATTGAGGTCTATAATGGCCTGACTAAAAGCTATCTTCTGTATTATTGTATTATTCCGTCTATTGAAAACTTTGTAGATATGCAAAGCCATACCTGTAATTTTGTTAATGATGATTTTATACAGCTTTTGGAATTTTCGGCGCAGTTTGATGATAATTATATGGGAAATTATGATCAGCTTTTTGAAGATTATGATAAACTGCAGGAAGGTAAAATGTATTTGTTTTTTAACGGACCTATCGGAAGCTTTCTGGAGTATACCCATTATCGTGCGCTAATGGGAGAAAGCGCTCCTTTAATCGGTTTTCCTTCCGTTACGGGCTGCGGTCCCAGGATTAATACGAACTCTTCCTATCTTGCCATCAACAGCAAATCAAAACATAAGAATGCAGCCTGGCAGTTTATCTGTACGTTTTTGGAAGACCGTTACCAAGCCGGCCGCGATAATTATGCTGCCAATGTTGGATTTCCGGTTACAGAAAGCGGATTTGATCTGATTATAAAAAAGGTGGTGGAGGATAATACGACGCTGGATACGGAAGGCAATGTTATACCCAAAGATAACAGCGTCACTTATAGCAGTCCCAAGGGAGAGGAAAGAACGTATCCTGTCTGTCCGCCAACGGATGAAGAGGTGGCTTACATCCGGGAAGTGATCAGCAAAGCGGAAGCAGGGGATGATTACGGACAGATTGAAGCTATTGTCAGTGAAGAAATTGAAAACTACTGGAACGGTACAAAGACAGTGCAGGAGGTTGTGGAGGTGATACAGAACCGGTCGCAGCTGTATTTGAACGAATTGTAGCGGTTATCAACGCCCCCTGTAGAGCAGGGTATCCAGACGGCTGCGGCTGATGAATTCGCCATGGCGGAAAGCTTTCCGGAACCAGTTTTCGCATTTTGCGATGTTCTCTTTCATGTAGGAATTGAATTCCGTTTCATGTGAAAAGGAATCCCGTGTTTTTCCTTCAATGTACATAAAGTCATGCTGCAGGCAGGCATTGCCAATTATATATTGGCAGTATGGTTCGCCGTCCTCTGCTTTTTTCATTACGATATCAAAAGACTTTTTCAGTCTTTCAGTTGTCATTTCGTCCTGCAGCCGGTACCGCAGTTCTCCGCAGCGTATCGCTATCAGCATGCCCAATGCGCTGCCGTGTTGTACTGACTGGCATAACAGTCTTTGGGCCAGGGTGTCGTCTTTTGGGAAACGGTGTCCTGTCCAGACATGCTGACGGCCGCGAAGACATTGCGCAAGCAGGCAGCAGGCATCTCCGTCGTTACCTGCTGAAACTGCTTTTTTCAGCAGCAGCATCCCTTTAGCGCCTTTCCCCGCACGCAGGTCATAATAGATGTACTCGAGCGCCTGCTCGACCGGATCACTGAAAAATCTGCCCATACGAAAGGCCTCCGATGTTTTTTTCATTGTAACATGATTTGAGGAATATTCAATAGAATTATGCGTTTGGCTGTGGTAAAATAACGATAAAGAGAATTAATACGGCTTCGTTGTTTGACAACGGTACGCTTTCTCAATCTGATGATTATTACAGGGCAAAAGATGTTGAAGAAATGAATGGTCATTTCTTGATGTTTAATAAAATGCTGGATACGTTGGATAAACCGTTGTCGGAGGATTTAATAAAACAGTTTCATTATGAATTGAAATCGGGCGTATTTGAGGATCGCGCCAATGGATATGCAATTGGCGATTATAAAAAGTGTCCCAATATGATTGGAATTAATCAAACGGTACAGCCGGAAAATGTTGAGCAGGAAATGCATATACTTATGGGTTGGTATAACAGTCAAAAAGTAAATATTTCCACGCTGACTGAGTTCCATGCCAGGTACGAGTGTATTCACCCATTTCAAGATGGGAATGGCAGGACAGGCAGATTGATTCTTTTTAGAGAATGTCTTAAAAACGGAGTAGTACCAATTGTGATCGAAGATATAAATAGAAACGAATATTTGGATGGTTTGAAAGAGTTCCGGGAAAAAAATACTTTAAGCAGGCTGACCGGTTTATTTGAAAAAGAGCAGAAGTTTTATTTAGGGAAACGCTGATTAATTAGCCTTACACTCAGCATTATCCCAGTTTGCTAAAT
>CAJUNP010000026.1 GCA_910587935.1 uncultured Lachnospiraceae bacterium | reverse complement strand
TTTAGCAAACTGGGATAATGCTGAGTGTAAGGCTAATTAATCAGCGTTTCCCTAGTTAAACTTTAATTCATCAAAAATAGTGATAAGCCATTGGGTCATGCGCTTATTTGTCTCAAAAAGTTCCGTATATTTGTCCTGCTCTGAAAACCACGCTGTGCTAACTAGCTGATCTGCCATGACCACATAAGGAAGTGCAGCACATTCCTCATTGGTAAGCTTTACTACACTGTCATAACCCCAAAGAATATTTCGGTAAATTTCCAGCCACTTTGATAACTTAGCTTGATCTTTTTCATCAAAGCTCTCACTCAAAATTGCCACAGCCGCATAGCAGGGATCATAAATACGCAGGTTTTTCTCCGACAGTTCAAAGTCAATAAAGCCCCATTCGTCCTGCGACACGATAATGTTTGAGGGATTCGGATCACGATGGATGATTTGTTTGGGCAGCTTGTCATACAGTTTTCCAAATTCATTCAAATAACCTCGGCAAAATGACTCCGAAAGTGACAAAATATTTTTTGATTTCGGCAGTGCCCAATTCTTTACGGATTCATACAGATTTACGTCATTCACCGATGTTTCAGCCTGACAAAGAATGAGATGCAGTTGCCCAATGATTTCACCAACAAATCTTGCTTTTGCGACATAATCTCCTTCATAAAAATCATGGGCAATCATTTGTGTGCCGGAGATTCGTCGAGTTACATAGAAAAACAGTTCGCCGTCCTGTACGCATGCCCGCCCATCCGTTGTTTCGATCGGGGAAGATATACACACGCCAGCGCCTTTTATTGCATTACAAAGCGCGATTGCGTTTTTGACTTCATCATAATTTTTAGAGAACTTCAGGATAAAATTTTTGCCGACATAAAAGGCTCTGTTATTTTTTTCTCCATTGCTATCGTGGTAGACGTCAGAGATTGATTCATTTTCTAATTTCCAGTGCTTCAGAACATCCAAAGCTTTCTTATGAGATACCATGTAGTCCTCCTTATACAAGTTCGGTTTGTAAGGGCGTTTAGCCCGCCCTTTTTTTATATAGGTGGAGGGAGTGCAATCGAATTCGCGCCGAAAAGCTTTGTAGAATCCAGCATAGGTATCAAAACCATATTCCATTATCACATCAATTCTTTTGCAGCCGCAACGAATTTCATAAATCGCATGAATAAGCCTGCGCCGAAGAATATATTGCATCACTGATATTCCAACGGCTGATTGGAACAGCCTGTAATAATGGAACAACGAATAACCTGCCTGCTCGCAAAGCTCCGTGGCAGTGATAGGAGCCTTCAAATTATCCTCAATATAATCGAGGCTCTCCTGCATGCTTTTTCGGTAATCGATTAATTTCACCCCCTTTTTATGGTTTTGTAGCTACGTATATAGAATAACACATAAATGGAGAAATACCTTTCCTGTTTTGCTTAATTTTAAATCTTTGTTTCGACTTCTATGCCATTTCATATGGTGAATACAAGTCGGCCATTGATGTACACAGTCGCATAACAAGCGGTATAACATTATATTTTAATTGATTCTTCTGGCTCATCAATAGCAAGGGCATTTAAGGCGCATTACGAGCAGGGAGTAGTCTGCAACCCTTTCCCTAAAATATTGTGAAAGCATTTCAATCAATTCTTCATGTCTGTCTATATTGTGTTTTAATTTGTTACAGGTTTTTCTTTCTCTTATTTTTGCCCTTATGAGAGTTCGTAACAGGAGAGAAAAGGATATAACATGAGGGAAAACGTAAGGGCAAACTCACTTGCTATAAATTTCCTGTTTATAAAACTGTTAGATTGTTGAAGATTATGTAATCTGTGTAGAAATATACTTTATATTTCAAAATTTATGCATCAGGAACATTGTTCCGAAAAGGGAGAAAATTAATTAGTACAATCTTTTATTTTTTCTACTGGTCAAATTCAAAAATGTATAGTACAATAAAAACGTATTTTTGTTTTTGAACGTATTTTCTAAGCGGATTTATGGGGGCATTATGAATTTGGTCTACGAAAAAGTAAAAAGGTGTTTTGATGTAATCAGGCAAAAAACAGATTTTCAGCCAGCGGTTGGAATTGTCCTTGGTTCGGGTCTTGGAGGCTTTGCGGACAATATTCAGGTGGAGGCTGAGATTTCATACGGTGAAATTGAAGATTTTCCGGTTTCCACAGTCGCAGGACACGCCGGAAAATTTATTTTTGGTTATTTACGGGACAAGCCTGTTGTGTGTATGAAGGGACGCGTCCATTATTATGAGGGGTATGTCGTTTCGGATGTAGTTCTGCCTGTGCGGCTGATGTATCTTATGGGCGTTAAGACCTTGTTTTTGACGAATGCGGCGGGCGGAATCCAAAGCGGGATGAAGGCGGGAGATTTTATGCTGCTGACGGACCACATTGCCTGCTTTGTGCCTAATCCGCTGGTCGGGTCGAACGCGGAAGAGTTTGGGCCGCGTTTTCCTGATATGAGTGAAATCTATGACCGTTCTTTACGGAAAATAATAGAAAGCGTGGCGGAAGAATTCCGGATTCCTATAAAGGAAGGAGTTTACGCGCAGCTTACCGGCCCTTCCTATGAATCTCCGGCGGAAATCCGTCTGCTTAAAGCTCTTGGAGCCGATGCTGTGGGAATGAGCACCGCTGTGGAGGCGATTACCGCCAATCATATGGGCATGAAAGTGTGCGCAATATCCTGCATCAGCAATCTGGCAGCGGGGCTGAATGAGAATCCCCTGACCCATACGGAGGTGCAGGAGGCGGCAGATAAAGCGGCGCCTCTTTTTCAGAAGCTGGTAACGGAAAGTATATTACGTTTTTGATTCATACAGCTTCTCAAAAGAAGCAGAGGAGATTATTATGAACACTTTGAAGGATGAGCAGCTCCAGGAGCTGGTAGAGCGGGCGGTGCAGGCGAAGGGTTTTTCCTATTCGCCTTATTCCGGCTTTCAGGTAGGCGCGGCCCTGCTGTGTGAAGACGGCTCCGTATATACCGGCTGCAATATTGAAAACGCGGCGTTCGGGCCTACCAACTGCGCGGAGCGGACGGCTTTTTTCAAGGCGGTAAGCGAGGGTAAAACAGAATTTTCCGCAATTGCCATAGCAGGCGGGAGAACGGGAGAAGCGATTACGGATTATACGTATCCCTGCGGTGTGTGCAGGCAGGTTATGGCAGAGTTTTGTAAAAGCGATTTCAGAATTTTAGTGGCAAAGCATAAAGAGGATTACAAAATTTATACTCTGGAAGAACTGGTTCCGCACCGATTCGGACCGGACGATGTACTCTAGGTTGCAAGGCATTTGGGATACAGATGCTTTTCAATAATTCAGCATAAGCTGTGTTTCTCTGCAAAATATTTTATAGGAGGGATTAAAAATGTTAGAGAAATTTTTCAAGTTGAAAGAAAATAACACCACTGTGAAGACAGAAATCATGGCCGGCATTACGACCTTCATGACGATGGCTTACATTCTGGCTGTTAACCCCAACATCCTGTCAGCGGCAGGAATGGACGCTAATGCAGTACTGATTGCAACTGCGCTGGCATCCATTGTGGGAACCGTGCTCATGGCTTTGTTTGCAAATTATCCGTTTGCACTGGCTCCGGGTATGGGACTGAATGCGTACTTTGCATTCTCTGTCGTAATCGGTATGAGTTATTCCTGGCAGATTGCATTGCTGGCAGTATTGGTGGAAGGCCTTGTATTTATCGTGCTTTCACTGACCAACGTAAGGGAGGCTATTTTCAATGCGATTCCTATGACCCTAAAGTCAGCGGTAAGCGCCGGAATCGGTTTGTTTATTGCATTTATCGGTCTGCAGAATGCAAAACTGATTGTAAACAATGATACTACTCTTGTTTCTTATCAGACTTTTAAGGGAGATTTGTTCCATTCTGTTGGAGTAGGCGCAATTCTGGCTCTTTTGGGCGTGCTGATTACGGCTGTTCTTCTTGTAAAGAAAGTAAAGGGCGGTATTCTGTTTGGTATTCTGATTACCTGGGTTCTGGGAATTATCTGTGAGTTAACTAAAATTTATGTTCCGAATCCTGATGCGGGAATGTATTCCGTGATTCCTTCCGCGATCATTTCCTTTGACTTCTCGTCCTTCGGACAGACCTTTGGACAGGTGTTCAAAGTGAATTTCGACGGAGTTGGCGTTTTCAACTTTATCGTAGTTGTATTCTCATTCCTGTTTGTGGATATTTTTGATACGCTGGGAACGTTAATCGGCGTATCTACCAAGGCGGATATGCTTGATAAAGATGGAAAGCTTCCGAGAATCAAAGGCGCTTTGATGGCGGATGCGGTTGCAACCAGTGTGGGTGCGATTTTTGGTACTTCTACGACGACTACTTACGTAGAAAGCGCATCCGGTGTTACGGAAGGCGGAAGAACAGGTCTTACGGCAGTGACGACAGCCCTTCTGTTCCTGCTTGCGCTGATTTTCTCACCGCTGTTTTTGACCATTCCTTCTTTTGCTACGGCGCCGGCTCTGATTATTGTAGGTTTCTACATGATCAGCTCTGTTATGAAGATTAATTTTAACGATATGACGGAAGCAATTCCCGCATATCTGTGTATCCTTGCCATGCCTTTGGCATACAGCATTTCCGAGGGTATTGCAATCGGTGTAATTTCCTATACATTAATTAATTTAATCTGCGGTAAGGCAAAAGAAAAGAAACTTACGATTCTGATGTATGTACTTACGGTTCTGTTTATCCTGAAATATATTTTCCTGTAAACAGGCACAGATAAGCGGAATCATAAGGACTGTGAAAGCCGGAATTTCTCAACTCCTGCTTTTTCACAGTCCTTTTTTGTTGTCATGCCCTCTGTCATGTAGTACAATAGAAAACGATCAATGGATGCGGGAGGTATAACCATGGAATACATTGTGTTTTTTGCCGCCATATTTTTGTTTTTTGCCGGTCTTATTATCAAGGGAGCGTTTGACGCCCGGAAGGAAAAAGAAAGATTTATAAGATCGCTTTATGAAAATTACGGGGAGCTTCCTAAAAAAGAGTATGCGCCCGGAAAGCTTGAAAATATTGCAAAGTTTTACAAAAGGCATGAAAGAGAAGGCCAGCTCGATGATATTACATGGAACGATCTGAATCTGGATGAGGTTTTTAAACGGGTGAATTATACGTATACCTCCGCAGGAGAAGAGTATTTATATTATACGCTGCGTACGCCGGAATTTTCCATGGAAGATCTGGAGCATAAGGAATCCCTGGTCCGGTATTTTATGGAACATCCCGATGAACGGGTAAAACTTCAGTTTGTTTTGTCACAAATGGGATATTCGGGGAAATTTTCTATTTATGATTATATGGATCATTTGGATATTCTGGGAAAGCGGAGCAACGGCAGGCACTATATATGCGATTTATTATTTATTCCCGCTATTGCCCTGTGTGCGGCGGAGCCTTCCGTAGGATTGTTTGCCATAGCCGTTTTGATTATTTATAATTTTACATCTTATTTTAAGGAGAAAAATGAAATCGATCCCTATATTGTAAGTTTTTCCTATGTGATGCGTCTGCTTCGCTGTGCGGACCAGGTCAGTGCGCTTACTATAGCCGGTTTTGAAAGAGAACGGCAGCGGATGGATCGATGCAGAAAAGCGCTTTCAAAATTCCGCCGAGGTTCCTTCTGGCTGATGTCGGCGGGGAGGATGAGCGGTTCCGGAAATCCTCTTGACATTATACTGGATTATCTGCGCATGATGTTTCATCTGGATCTGATTAAATTTAACAGTATGCTGGCGGAGGTAAGGAGACATCTTACGGATGTGGACGAAATGCTGGAGACGGCGGGATACCTGGAAACGGCCATCGCTATCGGAGCATACCGGACTTCCCTGCATACATGGTGCGTACCGGAGCGGGAAAGCGGCCTTCGGATAGAAGAATTGTATCATCCCTTGCTGGAAGAAGCGGTGCCCAACAGCATCCGTGCGGATAAGGGGATTCTCCTAACCGGGTCCAATGCTTCCGGAAAGTCTACCTTTTTAAAATCGGTGGCTTTGAACGCGGTATTTGCACAGACACTGCATACCTGTTTGGCAGAAAGCTATAAAGGCCCGTTTTACCATATTTATTCGTCCATGTCTTTAAGAGACGATCTGGGAAGCGGAGAAAGTTATTACATTGTGGAAATTAAGTCCATTAAGAGGATTCTTGATAAAAGCCGTGAAGCGGACGGAGAAGTTTTGTGTTTTGTGGACGAGGTGCTCAGGGGAACCAATACGGTGGAGCGGATCGCGGCATCCACACAAATTCTGCGGTGTCTTTCGGACGAAGGGGTGATTTGTTTTGCCGCTACCCATGATATTGAGCTGGCGGAGCTGTTAAAGGGGCGGTATGAGAATCATCATTTTGAGGAGGAGATCGTAGAGGGAGACGTACATTTTTCCTATCAGATCCGAGAGGGAAAAGCAACTACAAGAAACGCGATCCGGCTGTTATCCGTGATGGGATACGAGGCTTCTCTGATCCGGGAAGCGGAAGCAATGTCGGAACGTTTTCTGAACGAAGGCGTATGGCGTCTGAAGGCATAGACGGAAGGGAGGCGTTTTATGAAAGTAACGATTTATACGGACGGAGCGGCAAGAGGCAATCCGGAAGGGCCGGGAGGATACGGCACGGTACTGCAGTACGTGGATGCAAAAGGAACGCTTCATGAACGGGAATATTCGGCAGGCTATAAAAAGACCACCAATAACCGCATGGAGTTGATGGCCGCTATTGTGGGACTGGAGGCGCTGACAAAGCCCTGTGAGGTGACGCTGGTATCGGATTCCAAGTATCTGACGGATGCGTTTAACGCTCACTGGATAGAGGGATGGCTTAAAAAAAACTGGAAAACCAGTACCAATAAACCCGTAAAGAACGTGGATTTGTGGAAAAGGCTGTTAAAAGCGAAGGAGTCTCACCATGTTTCTTTTCAGTGGGTAAAAGGGCATGACGGACATCCGCAGAACGAGCGTTGCGACGCGTTGGCAACTGCGGCGGCAGATCGTACGGACTTACTTGACGATACGGTTTTAGAATGATATGATATAGGAACAGGCATTGATTAAAAGAAAAGGGAATGGGTATAAGGATGAGTAATTTAATAACATTTTTTAATTCTTTTGTATCTTATTTAATTTTATTTGGAGTGTACGTATTGCTGGCGGTTGTGGCGGTTTTTATCGGAACAACCTTAAGGAAGCGCAAGAATGAGAATGAGCTGGCCGGGGGAGAGGAACCCACGCTTAAAAAAGCGGAATGAGATCCGTAATAGCAGGAAAAAACAGGTGTTCACAGAGTGGACGCCTTTTTTAAAGGACAGTGAAAAATGAAATATGATATTTTGTTGTGGGACATCGACGACACATTACTGGATTTTCCATATTCGGAGCAATATGCCATCCGCCATTGTTTTTCGCAGATGGGATATCCGGTTACGGACTTTTGGGTGAAACGCTATGGAGAGATTAATCTGAGCTATTGGAAGCGGCTGGAAAAGGGAGAAGTATCTAAGGGAGAGCTTTTGCGGGGGCGGTTTGCGGATCTGTTCGGAGAGATGGGACTGCAGGGAGGCGATCCCGACGGTTTCCAAAGGCTGTATGAACGGGCCCTTGGTTCCGTATTTAAGTTTCGTGACGAGGCCGACAGGCTTTGTACAAAATTAAAAAAATACTGCCGCCAGTATCTGGTGACGAACGGCGTGGAGGTCACCCAGAAAAGCAAATGGGAGATTTCGGGTCTGAACCGGATTATGGACGGCATTTTTATTTCGGAGCCGGTGGGTTTTGTAAAACCCCGGAAAGAATTTTTTGACGTATGCTTTTCCCGGATTCCCGATTTTTCAAAAGAGAGAGCGCTTCTGATCGGAGATTCTTTAAGCAGCGATATAAAGGGAGCAAACAATGCCGGAATTGTATCCTGCTGGTATAATCCGGAGGGGAAAGCGCCGGAGGATGAAGCGCGTCCGGATTATGAAATCCGGAATCTATGGGAAGTGGAGCAAATTATCGGGATAAAAAACTAAAAACCGTAAGAGGTGTGGTAATGGCACGGTCACAGATGCAAAAGGTAAAGCTGCTGTATATACTGGATATTTTAAAACAAAATACCGACGAGGAGCATGCGGTTTCCACCAAAGAGATTATCCGAATTCTTCAGGAGAACGGAATCCATGCGGACAGGAAAACGATTTATTCGGATGTGGAAGAACTGGTTCGCATGGGATATGATATAATCGGCAGGGATTCCAGAAACGGGGGCGGTTATTATCTTGCCAGCAGGGAGTTTGAATTGGCGGAGTTAAAGCTTCTTGTGGACGCGGTGCAGGCGACCCGTTTCATAACGCGGAAGAAATCCCGGGATTTGATTCATAAGCTTGAGAAGCTTACCAGCAGATATGAGGCCGTACAGCTTCAGCGTCAGGTATATGTGGCGGGCAGATCAAAGGCTGAGAATGAAAATATATATTATAATGTGGACGCCATACATAAAGCCATTCAGGAGGATTCCCGGCTGGAGTTTCAGTATCTGGCATGGACTGCGGACAAAAAGCTGACGCCGAGAAAAGAAGGGAAGCCATATGTGGTAAGTCCCTGGGCGCTTATATGGCAGGAAGAAAATTATTATCTTGCCGCTTTTGACGAAGAATTGCAGACCATGCGGCATTACCGGGTTGACAAGATGGGAAGCGCCCGTATTCTAGAGGGAAAAAGAAACGGAAAAGAATATTTCGAAAAGCTTGACGTGGCGCAGTATTCCAACCGTACTTTTGGCATGTTCGGAGGAGAGGAAAAGCAGGTGACCCTGCAGGTAAAAAACGAGCTGGCAGGCGTAATGATCGACCGTTTCGGGAAGGATATCTCCATCAGAAACCGGGAACAGAATACGTTTCAGGTGCGTCTTACAGTGGTAGTCAGCCAGCAGTTTTACGGGTGGCTTGCCGGACTGGGGGGAGGCGCGTGGATTGTTTCGCCCCGGGAGGCGGTGGACGGATACCGGAATTATCTTTTGAAAGATTTGAGTCATTATGGCTTTACCGATGGCAGTCCGGAATGATTTTTATTTAATACAATTTTTGTTCAGGACATCCATTGACTTTTTTCAAGATATCCCATATACTGATACAAGACACTATATCTGGAATGGGAATGTGGAACAAACCCAATATGTAGTAATTCCTCTTGGATACGTGTATTACTGACTCCGGGAGGATTTTTTTAGGAAGGAATGAAGATTTATGGACATTGGCGGTACACAAAAGGAAAGAACAATGGAATATGGGAAGCTTTTTCAGCCGGCGCATACGGTTATGGTCATTAAAAAAGACGGGAGCCGTGAGGCTTTTAATGTGCAGAAGGTAGTTGACGCGGTAGGTAAAAGCGCGTACCGTGCATTAACGGAGTTTACGGATGAAGAGAAACAGCAGATTTGTAAATATGTGGTAGATAAAGTAGACGAGCTTGGCAGAAAAGAGATCCCCATTCCGATTATGCATAATATTGTAGAGAGCGCGTTGGAACAGGTAAAGCCGATCGTGGCCAAAAGTTACCGGGATTATAGGAATTATAAACAGGATTTTGTGCGGATGCTGGATGATGTTTATAAGAAAAGCCAGTCGATCATGTATATCGGAGATAAAGAGAATGCCAATACGGATTCGGCTCTCGTTTCTACGAAAAGAAGTCTGATTTTTAACCAGCTCAACAAGGAACTGTACCAGAAATTTTTTATGACTACGGAAGAGATTCAGGCGTGCCGGGACGGCTATATTTATGTTCATGATATGTCGGCCCGCAGGGATACCATGAACTGTTGTCTTTTTGACGTGCAGAATGTATTATCCGGCGGTTTTGAGATGGGCAATATCTGGTATAATGAGCCGAAGACTCTTGACGTTGCCTTTGACGTGATCGGCGATATCGTACTGAGTGCGGCAAGCCAGCAGTACGGTGGTTTTACCGTACCCAGCGTAGATTTGATTCTGGAGCCCTATGCAGAAAAATCTTATAACCGCAATCTGGAAAAATACGCAAGGCTCGGGATCGATGATGCGACTGCGGAAGGGGAAGCTTACGCGGATGTAGTGAAAGAGTTTGAACAGGGATTTCAGGGATGGGAGTATAAATTTAATACGGTTGCCAGCAGCCGCGGGGATTATCCTTTTATTACCGTTACCGCAGGTACGGGAACCGGAAGATTTGCAAGGCTGGCTACGGTTTCCATGTTGAATGTAAGACGCAGGGGCCAGGGAAAGACAGGCCATAAAAAACCGGTGCTGTTCCCCAAAATAGTCTTTTTATATGACGAGAATCTGCACGGACCCGGGAAACCTCTGGAGGATGTTTTTGAGGCGGGTGTGCAGTGCTCGACAAAAACCATGTATCCCGACTGGCTGAGTCTGACCGGGAAGGGGTATGTTGCAGGAATTTACAAGCAGTACGGCAAAATTATTTCTCCCATGGGCTGCAGGGCATTTTTGTCACCCTGGTATGAAAGAGGCGGAATGCATCCTGCTGACGACAAGGATGTGCCGGTTTTTGTGGGACGTTTTAATATTGGCGCCGTGTCTTTGCATCTTCCTATGATTCTGGCAAAAGCGAGAAAGGAAAGCACGGATTTTTATGAAGTTCTGGATTATTATCTCAATTTGATCCGCCAGCTTCATATCCGCACTTACGCATATCTGGGTGAAATGCGCGCTTCCACCAATCCGCTCGCCTATTGCGAGGGCGGTTTTTTAGGCGGGCATTTAAAGCTTGGGGATAAAATCAAGCCGCTTTTAAAATCGGCGACGGCAAGCTTCGGCATTACGGCGCTTAATGAACTGCAGGAGCTTTATAACGGCAAATCACTGGTAGAAGACGGACAGTTTGCGCAGGAGGTTTTGGAACACATTAATCAGAAGGTCATTGAATTTAAGGAAGCGGACGGAAATCTTTACGCTATTTACGGTACGCCCGCAGAGAATCTCTGCGGCCTGCAGGTAAAACAGTTCCGTAAGAAATATGGCATTGTGGAAGGCGTATCCGACAGAGAATATGTAAGCAACAGCTTTCACTGTCATGTGGCGGAAGATATCACGCCGATTGAGAAGCAGGATCTGGAAGAACGTTTCTGGAATCTGTCCAACGGCGGAAAAATACAGTATGTAAAATATCCGATTGATTACAATATGGAGGCGGTCAAAACGCTGATCCGCCGGGCAATGGATATGGGATTCTATGAAGGCGTTAATTTATCGCTGGCTTATTGCGATGATTGCGGACATGAGGAGCTGGAGATGGACGAGTGTCCTGTCTGCGGCAGCCGTAATCTGACAAAGATTGACCGTATGAACGGTTATCTTTCGTATTCCAGGGTACATGGGGATACCAGGCTCAACGATGCCAAGATGGCTGAGATTGCGGAAAGGAAGAGTATGTAAAAATGCGGTATCATAATATTACCAGGGACGACATGCTAAACGGCGACGGCCTGCGTGTTGTTTTATGGGTGGCGGGGTGCAGTCATTATTGTAAAGGCTGCCAGAACCCGGTCACCTGGAATCCGGACGGGGGGCTTTTGTTTGACGAAACGGCAAAACGGGAATTGTATGAGCAGCTGGCAAAACCGTATATTTCAGGTATTACTTTTTCCGGAGGCGATCCGCTTCATGCGGCCAATCGTGTGGATGTGCGGAATTTGATCGAGGAAATCAAAGAAAAATTTCCGGATAAGACAATCTGGCTGTATACCGGCGATGTATGGGAGAATATCCTGCATTATCCGATGATAAAGAATATTGATGTTCTGGTGGACGGAGAGTTTGTTGCGGAGCAGAAGGATGTAAAGCTTTTGTGGAAGGGCAGCAAAAACCAGAGAGTCATCGACGTGCAGAAAACGCTTTTGCAGCCGGATCCCGCGGTTCCGGTTCTGCACAGTCCGGATTATGCATGAGAATGAGAGGAGTATAGTTATGGCAGGAGCGGCGAAATTTGAAGTGGTCAGCCGGGAAAATTTTCTGAGGGCGGTAGAAGAAGATTTTACGGAATATAATCAAAAACAGCGGGAGGAGATGTTTTCAGGTCTGAAGCTGCCGCGCCGGGCGACAAAGGGAAGCGCGGGATATGATTTTTTTGCCCCCTTTGATCTGACTTTGGCGCCGGGAGAGACCGTAAAGATTCCTACCGGAATCCGCGTACGGATGCGGCCGGACTATGTTCTGATGCTTTTTCCCAGAAGCGGCCTGGGTTTTAAGTATCGTCTGCAGCTTAATAATACGGTCGGGATTATTGACAGCGATTATTATGATTCGGATAATGAAGGGCATATTTTTGCGAAGCTTACCAACGATTCGAAAGACGGAAAAACGCTTTCCGTGAAAACGGGTGAAGGATTTATGCAGGGGATTTTCCTGCAGTACGGACTTACGGAGGACGACGATGTTTCAATGATCCGCAACGGAGGCTTCGGAAGCACAACAAAATAGAGTTTTGAATAATTTACTCCCTTTTTTGGCATACTGGTAAAAGGTTGCCGGAAGGGAGTTTTTGATTAATGCAGAAAATATATCAGTCAATGGAGGATAACAAAAGATATCTGGATGAGCGCCTGGGAACGGGGAAAAATTTTGACGTGATATCCCGTATGATCGAGATGGGCGGGAAGAAGGCCTGTATTTATTTTATTGACGGATTTTGCAAAGATGACGTCATGCAGAAAATGCTGCAGTATTTTATTGAATTGAAAGAAGAGGACATGCCTTCCGACGCGGAAGCTATGGCGGGGAAACATATGCCTTACGGGGAAATCGATCTGGCGGACGAATGGGAGCAGGTGCTGTACGCTTTTTTTTCCGGCGTGTTCCTTTTGCTGGTAGACGGTTATGAAAAGATCATCCTGATTGATGCAAGAACATACCCTGCCCGGAGTGTGGATGAGCCGGATAAGGACAAAGTAATGCGGGGTTCCAAAGATGGATTTGTGGAAACTATCGTATTTAATACGGCGTTAATCCGCAGAAGAATCCGCAGTGACGAATTACGGATGGAGATGTTAAGCGCCGGAAAAAGTTCCAAAACGGATATCGTGGTATGCTACATGGGAGACCGGGTGGACCGGAAGCTTCTGGGACTGGTTAAAGAGCGTATTCAAAGACTGCAGGTAGACGCCCTGACCATGAACCAGGAAAGTCTGGCGGAATGTCTGTATAAACACAAATGGTATAATCCGTTTCCGAAGTTTAAATATACGGAGCGTCCCGATGCCGCGGCTGCGCAGATTCTGGAAGGAAGCGTTGTGGTTTTGGTGGATAATTCTCCTTCTGCCATGATCCTTCCGACGACGGTGTTCGATGTACTGGAAGAAGCTGATGATTATTATTTCCCGCCTATTACGGGAACATATCTTAGGATGTCGCGGTTTTTGATTGCGATTCTTACCTTTTTCATAACTCCGACATTCCTGCTGCTTATGGGACACAGGGAATGGATACCGGCCGGTTTTGAATTTATCATATTAAAGGATGCCGAAAATATTCCGCTGATCTGGCAGTTTCTTCTTCTGGAGCTGGCCATCGACGGCCTGCGTCTTGCGGCGGTTAACACACCGAATATGCTGAGTACGCCGTTAAGTGTTATGGCAGCGCTTGTGCTGGGAGAATTTTCGGTTAACAGCGGATGGTTTAACAGCGAAGTAATGCTATATATGGCTTTTGTGGCTATTGCCAATTACACGCAGTCCAATTATGAGCTGGGATACGCATTCAAATTTTTGAGGATTCTGACTTTGATTCTGACCAGTATTTTCGGCTTGGGAGGATATATTGCAGGCTGCCTCATTCTGGTGGTGTCGCTTGTGTGTAATAAAACCATTTCGGGAAACAGTTATCTGTATCCGCTGTTTCCTCTTAATATAAAGAAGCTGTCTAAGAGAATATTCAGGATGCGGCTGCCGGGAGCACAAAAATAAAATTTGAAAATATAGGGGCCGGGTGTTAAAATAATGACAGTGGGCAGTTTCTGCCCGCTGGTCAGAATACAAAAGGAAAGGCATAGGTATAAAGATGGAAACTTTCAAAATTGTAACGGACAGTACGGCCGATTTGCCGGAGAAGTATTTGAAAGAGCATGAAGTTGATATGATAAATGTGCGATATGTCATTGACGATGAAAGCTTTGGATCGGATAAACAAATGGAAGTGCATGCTTTTTATGAGCTGATGCGCGGCGGCAAAATGCCGACAACTTCCCAGGTGAATCCGGAGGAGGCAAAGGAGTTTTTATTGGCATGCGCAAGGCAGAACAGAGAGATTTTATGTCTTGCTTTTTCATCAGGATTAAGCGGTACCTGCAATAATATGCGGATTGCCGCACAGGATTTGATGGAGGAACAGGAGGACTTAAAAATCGTTGTAATCGATACGCTGTGTGCTTCTATGGGGGAGGGACTTCTGGTGCACAAAGCGGTTCAGCTGCAAAAGCAGGGTAAGTCCCTGCAGGAGACCGCGGACTGGATTGAAGCGCACAAGCTGAATCTGGTACATATGTTTACGGTGGATGATCTGAACCATCTGCACCGGGGCGGAAGGGTCAGCAAAACTGCGGCGATCATGGGAACTCTGGCAGGAATCAAGCCGATTCTGCATGTGGACGACGAGGGGCATCTGATTCCTTTGAGGAATGTCAGAGGGCGTAAGAAATCCCTGCTTGCGCTGGTGGACGATTTGGAAAAGAAAATCGGTTCTTACCGGAATTCCAATGATATTGTATTTATCAGCCATGGCGACTGCCAGGAAGACGCGGAATTTGTAAAAGAAGAGGTGAAAAGACGGCTGGGAACGGAAGTGTTTCTGGTGAATTATATAGGCCCTACCATCGGGGCACATTCGGGGCCGGGAACGGTTGCGCTGTTCTTTATGGGAGATGAGAGATAGGCAGCGGATTATATATAGAGCGGACAGGAAGCATTAAGGGATGTTTTCTGTCCGCTTTTAATGGGGGTTTATATACGACTGACATGATTTCACAAGGTCAAAACACCTCTTTGTGCAAAATGAATAAAAATTCGAATATAAAATGTTTGTTTTGGGCAAAAAATAATTTTGCAATAGGAAAATGGTACGATTTTTGGGGTATTTGTACTAAAAGTAAAAAAATTATTTTGCATATACTGGACAACTTTAACAATTATATACAAAAAATGCCAATATATTTCATGGATTAACGTAACTCTTTTGTCTATACTGTTGTTTGTAACTGAGGTGGCTCGGGGTAGAGCCGATTATGTATTATGTAAAGGAGAGGGATAGAGTGAAAAAGAAGAGAGTACGTAAATTCTTAACACTGCTGTTGGCAGCAGCCATGGTTTTAGGCGGCATTTCTATGCCGAAGGCGGCTATGAAAGCGGAAGCTGCGCCTGCATACCGTAATGTGGTTTATTACGGAGACTGGTCAATTTATTCAGGCCAGAAATATTTTTATCCGAGTAAGATCGACGGAAGTCTGATTACTCATTTGAATTTTGCATTTTTGGACGTAGATAAAAACGGTGACCTTGTATTATGTGACGAGCATGCGGATTTTCAGGCAATTCTGCCGGAGCAGAACGGTCTTACATACGGAGATCCCTATGCAGGCGTATTTGGGGCAATGAGTCTTCTCCGTTCCAAGTATCCGAATATGAAAATCGGCGTTTCCGTAGGTGGATGGACCAGATCCGGTGACTTCCCCATTTTTGCGGCAGACGCTTCCAAACGTAAAAACTTCGCAAAAAATATTGCGAAATTCATTGATTATCTGGGATATGATTTTGTGGATATCGACTGGGAATATCCGACCGCTGAGAGAGATCCCGACCCTCAGGGTAACGGCGTTACCATTGATAAGGGATGTCCCGGATCGCCTGCAGATACCAAGAATTTTACATATTTAATGCAGGATCTGAGAGATGAGTTGGATGCATTGGGTGAAGCAAATGGCAAATATTATGAATTGTCGGTTGCCATGTCCGCATCACCGATCATGATGGCTAAGATCGAGTATGACAAGGTAATGGAAATTGTCGATTTTGCAAACATGATGACCTACGATTTGAACGGCGCATGGAATGGTTATACAGGACATCAGACTGCTTTATATGTTAATGATTCCTATAATCATGAGACACAGGTTGACGGTATGTTCTCTGTTGATACCTGTATCAAGTACCTGGAAGATACATATGGCGACAAAATTGATTATTCCAAGATTGTTATCGGCGTAGCTCCCTATACAAGAGGCTGGGCAGGCGTTCAGAAGGATGGTCCCGATCCTTCAAATCCGGGATTATATGCGACGGCGGAACCGAACAGCGTAAAGGCGCCGGACGGAACCACCAGCGGCACGTATGCGCTTACAGACATGCCTGAACTGATTCAGAAATATGGATTAAAGGAATATTATGACGAAAAAGCTGAGGCAGCTTATTACTACGGTGAAGAAACCGGTTATTTCTTTACCTGTGACAACGAGCGTAGTACGGCTGCAAAGGGCGCTTATGTAAAAGAAAAAGGTCTTGGCGGACTGATTACATGGATGGCGTCTTTGGACAGCAACAATACAATTACGAGAGTTATGAAGGAATCCATGTACGGATCTGCAAGCCTTCCGGAGCATGAAATCATAACCTCCAGTGCGAAAGTAAACGCTTCCGTAACCGCGTCAGGCAAGACTTATACGATTACGATTAAAAACAGTGAAACGGCAGAAGAAAAAAATGTTGCATTAAAGAATGCAGAGTTATTTAAGAAAACCGTATTGCTTCCAAAGCTTTATATTGAGACAAAGAGCGGTGCAACCTTCAGCGCCGGCATGGAAAGCGGTTCCGTAACAAATAAGGATGGCTGCGGCGTAGTAGATTTATCAGGAGTTTATGCTGCAAAATCTATGAAACCGGGAACTTCCCACACATTCACTGTAAACTGTTCTGCAGATGCGGATGTTAACGATATCGTTGGAATTACTTTGACACAGAGAATTCTTCCTAATATGCAGGAGTTTGGTGCACAGGCTGTTTACGGAGAAGGAGCGGATGTAGAACCTGATAAGCCGGTAGATCCTGACAAACCGGTAGATCCCGATCCCGATAAACCGGTAGACCCTGACAAACCGGTAGATCCCGATCCTGACAAACCTGTAGAAGGAAATTATGCTCCATGGAAAGAATCCACGGCTTATGTATTAAAGGATCTGGTATCTTATAACGGTAAGGTTTATGAATGTATATATGCTCATACTTCTCACAGGGGCTGGCTGCCTGATGGTACGCCTACTCTTTGGAAAGAGAGAACGGATCTTGTGTATGTAGAAGGTGGAGATACAACAGGCGGAGAAACGACTGGTGGAGAGACTACCGGTGGAGAGGAAAAGCCTCCTGTAAGCGACGATAAAGATAATAATTATACGGTTAACGAAGATTTACCTGCACATATGGTGACCGGCTACTGGCACAATTTTGTAAACGGTTCCACGAATCTGAAATTAAGCGATGTTCCCGAGTATTACGACATGATCTGCGTGGCGTTTACCGGAAATACGGCGACAGCCGGTGAGGTAACCTTTGAGCTTGACAAAGATCTCTGCAAAGCTCTCGGCGGCTATACGAAGGAAGAATTTATTAACGACATCAAGGCTTTAAAAGAAAAAGGTCAGCACGTAATTATTTCCGTAGGCGGTGCTGAAGGAAGAATTGAAATTAACAGTGATAAGGCAGCTGAACTCTTTGCAGAAGGCCTGATCGACATTATTGAAGAATATGGTTTTGAAGGCGTTGATATTGACCTTGAGGGTTCTGCAGTGGCAGGTGTGGAATTTATTGCAAATGCATTGAGAACCGTTCAGAAACATTTTGGAGATAAATTCATCATTACGATGGCTCCTGAAACTTATTATCTGCAGGCAGACAGACTGGATGCCAAAGATATTACGACATCTTATTTGAGACTTGCACTTGAAATTAAGGATATTTTGACCGTTTGTTACCCTCAGTACTATAATTCCGGCGGTATGATCGGTTATGGCGGAAGCGTAGTAAACCCTGGAAATGCAGATTTCCTGACATCTCTTACTACTTTGATTATTGAAGCTGGTTTAAGACCGGATCAGGTAGCGATCGGCGTACCTTCCATGGAGAAAGCGGCAGGCAGCGGATATGTATCCACATCAGTTGTAGAAAATGCTGTTAATGCGTTGGTAAACGGCACTTCTTCAGGAAACTTCAAAGCGCCCAAGGCATATCCTGCATTGCGCGGCGTTATGACATGGTCTATTAACTGGGATGCAACCAACAATTACGCATGGGCGAAGGCTATGTCTTCAGCGATGGATAAGCTTGATAATGGTACCGGAGGCGAAACTGGCGGCGAGACCGGAGGAGAAACTGGCGGCGAGACCGGAGGAGAAACCGGCGGCGAGACCGGAGGAGAAACTGGCGGCGAGACCGGAGGCGAAACTGGCGGCGAAACCGGTGAAACAACATGGGATGCCAATACTGTGTATAATGGTGGTGATAGAGTTCTTTACAATGGTAAAACCTATGAAGCGCGTTGGTGGACACAGGGAGATAATCCGGAAGAGTCCGGTGAATGGGGCGTATGGAAGCTGGTTGAAGCTAACTAAGTCCAGAAGATAAGAATCTAAACGAATTATAAAACCTTACTGGTTTTCAAAGGAAGCAAATTATTCCGAAATATTGAAAATCAGTAAGGTTTTTTATATAAATTTTATTTCCTGGCTTCGCATTATCTGACGGATCGAATCAAATAGATAAGGTTTCAATTCTTCCATAGGAAGAGGATCATTATATAAAATGGGACTGTAACAGGTAGAGCCGGTCAGTTCAATTATCATGAAAGCAAGCAGTTCCGGATTTTTATATTTCTTGTCGGATTCTTCAAATACGGTCCAGAATATATTGGAGATATCAATGTCGGTAGTGTCCTGGATTAATTCGTTTTTAAAAATTCCCCAGCTTAAGTTTTTGGCTATAAATTTCAATAATGTTTTATTTTCCGTAAATTGTCCGATAATATGGTCGGCAATGAAAATGATTTTATCCTCCAGATCTTTAATACCAGACTGGCGGAGCGCGTTTTCTGCAAGAGAAAATACCTGACGTGCTTTATGGGCGATCAGTTTGTTGTGAATATCGTATTTATCTTTAAAGTAAAGATAAAAGGTTCCTTTGGCTACTCCTGCGTGTTCAACAATATTAGATATGGTGGTCTGACCGAGTCCCTGCCTGACAAACAAATCAAATGCCGAATTTAACAGGGTTTCCTTTTTTTTCTTTTTATTTTCTTCCGCTTTTCCCATGGTTTCCCCTTTAAGCTATATAAATTTACCAAGTTAGATACTTTTATTATAGATGAATTTTGGGGAAAAGCAATGT
Source organism: uncultured Lachnospiraceae bacterium (assembly GCA_910587935.1). Classification (GTDB taxonomy): domain Bacteria; phylum Bacillota; class Clostridia; order Lachnospirales; family Lachnospiraceae; genus MGBC143606. The sequence continues at coordinate 25,616 of CAJUNP010000026.1, read as the reverse complement.
AATTTTTGCCTGCTGAAGTTTATATTTTTTTAAGAATACGTAAAGAAATAATTTATTGACCATTAGTCATATTTGTGTTATAAATAATCTTGTAAAGAAAAATGACTAATGGTCAATAAGATGGAGGCACAAGGTATGTACACATACGGTAAAAAAATCGTAAAGTTTAGAATTCCCATTTTGATTTTATCCGTTTTGCTATTGATTCCTTCGGCGCTTGGGTATCTTGGAACGAGAGTAAACTATGATATTCTTTCCTACCTGCCGGAAGACATTGAAACAATGCGCGGTCAGGATATTCTGGTGGAAGAATTCGGAACGGGAGCATTTTCCATGTTCATTGCGGAAGGAATGGCGCCTAAGGATGTGCAGCGGTTAAAGGAAGACATAGAGCAGATTGCACATGTAAAAAAAGTGATCTGGTATGATTCGGTTATGGATATCCGTGTTCCGATGGAGCTTCTTCCGGATGAACTTTATGAAGTGTTTAATCAGGGAGACGCAACGTTGATGGCAATTATTTTTGACGATACAACTTCAGCGGATTCCACCATGGATGCTATTGGGGCAATAAGGAAGGCAGCGGATAAAAATTGCTTTTTAAGCGGAATGTCGGCGGTGGTAACGGATACAAAAAATCTTTCTGAAAAGGAAGCGCCGATATATGTGTGTATTGCAGTTATTTTATCATGTATTGCACTGTCTCTCTCCATGGATTCCTACCTGATTCCATTTCTTTTTTTGCTGAGTATCGGAATGGCTATCGTATATAATCTGGGCAGCAACCTGATGCTGGGACAGATTTCTTATATAACCAAGGCGTTAAGCGCGGTGCTGCAGTTAGGGGTAACCATGGATTATTCAATATTTTTGTGGCACAGTTATAAGGATCAGCAGAGGACTTTTCCAGATAAACAGGAAGCTATGGCTCATGCCATTGCAGATACGATTACTTCGGTTGTGGGCAGTTCCATTACGACTGTAGCGGGATTTATCGCCTTATGTTTTATGAGTTTTACCCTGGGCATGGATTTGGGCATTGTTATGGCAAAAGGCGTAGTGATTGGTGTAGCGGCATGTGTCACCATACTTCCTTCCCTGATTCTCGTACTGGATAAGGCGTTGGAAAAAACAAAACATAAAGCGCTTCTTCCGGATTTAAAGGGGACAGGAAAATTTGTGACAAAGCACTATAAGATATTTATCATCTTATTTCTAGCTGTTTTGTTTCCTGCCATATATGGATACGGCCATACGGCGGTTTACTATAACCTGGATGAGACCCTTCCCAAAACGCTTCCGGGAATTGCTGCAAACGAAAAGCTGCAGGCTGTGTTTGATATGAATGCAGCACATATGCTTTTGGTCAGCGCGGATATGCCGGCAAAAGAAATTCAGGAGATGACTGATGAAATAAATTCTCTGGAAGGGATTAAATGGGTTCTTGGATTAAATTCCATAAAGGGTCCGGCGATTCCGGGGGAAATAATTCCGGAAGCCTTATCTGAAACACTGGAAAATGACACTTGGCAGCTTCTTTTGATTGGATCTCAGTATAAGGTGGCCACGGATGAGGTGAATATGCAGTGTGACAGGTTAAATGAGATAAGTAAGCGTTATGATCCGTCTTCCATGTTGGTTGGGGAGGCGCCTTGCACCAAAGATTTGATCAGGATTACCGATCAGGATTTTAGGACAGTCAGCATCGTATCAATAGGCGTTATTTTTCTGATTATACTGTTGGTATTTAAGTCCCTTTCTCTGCCCTGTATTTTAGTGGCGGTTATTGAAACGGCAATCTTTATCAATATGGGAATTCCTTTTTATACCGGTACGGAAATTCCTTTTATCGCCTCGGTGGTTATCGGGACGATTCAGCTTGGAGCTACGGTGGATTATGCGATTCTGATGACTACAAAGTATAAGAGAAACCGTTTTGCGGGAATTGAGAAAAAGAAAGCCGTTGCGGACGCATGCCAGAGCAGCGTCAAGTCTATTGTAGTCAGCGCATTATCCTTTTTTGCGGCGACCTTTGGCGTAGGATTGTATTCCAATATTGATATGATCAGTTCTTTGTGTACCCTGATGTCAAGGGGCGCGTTAATCAGTATGGCCGCGGTTATTTTTATTTTGCCGTCCATGCTGACGGTATTTGACGGAGCAATTATGAAAACAACTATAGGAAAGAAAAAAGAGGAGGCAGCATTATGAACAAAAAATGGAAGCAGGAATTACGGAAAACAGGAAGTATCATTGTCAGCATTGCTCTGTTGGGAAACCTTACAGCGTGCGGAGCGGAATCGTCCGGATATGCGGAGGCGGGAGATATTCTGAATATGGAAGAGGAGACTTTAAAAGAGGTTCTTACCGCATCTGTTGCACCGGCGCACAGCAGTACGGACGGAAAAGAAGAAATCGTATATGTTCTGGCTGACGCGGAAGGCGGCGTAAACAAAGTAATTGTCAGCGACTGGCTGAAATGTAAAAGGAGAGGAAACATTCAGCCGGGACGGGAATACGGTTTTATGGGATACAGACGGATCGGATATTTATTATCAGGGAACTACAAGGGAAGAAGTTCCGGTTCAGGTTAAAATTTCTTACACACTTGATGGAAAGCGCATGACCCCGGATGAAATTGCAGGAAAAAGCGGGAAGGTTATAATTCGTCTGGATTATGAAAATAACGCTTATCAAAAGGCGGAAGCGGGAGGAAAGGAAATAGATATACAGGTTCCTTTTGCAATGCTTTCAGGAATGATTCTTCCGCAGGATACATTTTCCAATATCAGTGTGACAAATGGGCGCATTATATCAGAAGGAAATAACAGTATTGTCGCAGGAATTGCGTTTCCGGGTTTAAAGGAAAGTTTAAAACTTGATACACTGGAAAATAAGCTTACAAAAGTGGAGGATTTTGAAATTCCGGATTACCTGGAAATAACGGCAGATGTCGTAAATTTTGAAATGGGTATGACCATGACAGTGGCAATGAGCGATCTGCTTTCTGACCAGAATCTGACGGAAACCTTTTCTGTAAGGGATTTGTCGGATTCAGTGAATCAGCTGGAAGGCGGGACAGCTGAACTGAAAGACGGCAGCGTTTCTTTGGAGGACGGCAGTAAAACGTTAGCAGACGGAACAGTAAGTCTTTTAGACGGCGCAAGGACTCTAAGGGAAGGTTCAGGCACTTTAAAGGATGGAACAAAGGAGCTTTATGAAAAATCCGGCCAGCTGGATGAAGGGGCAAGAAAGCTTCAGGACGGAACGGGACAGTTGACGGAAGGAGCGTCAAAGCTGGCGGACGGTGCAGGAAGTTTAAGTCAGGGGGCAGGACAGCTCGGCAGCGGCGCACAGGCTTTGGCGGGCGGCCTGGAACAGGTGGACGCCGGTATTAAAATGTTACAGGCGGCGCTGGAAACAGGTTCTGCAACACAACAGGGACAACAGCCGGCTATATTGGCAGGTTCTCAAAGCGTTACGGAGGCGGCTGCAGCGCTTGACACTTTGATAAACGAGTATTTCAGTACTTATGCGGCAAGTCTGAATACTATAATAGACAATGTACTGAAGCAGATTAACAATACAACGGCGGCGCTTAATGCAGCCAGGGCGGAAAAAGAAAACGCGGAAGCGGAAAGGGATGCCGCAAAAGCGGTTTGGGAAGAAGTATGTAACGGCGAAGTACGGCAGATTGAAACGGTAACAAATGTTCCTAATGATGTCAGCGGAGGGGATGCAGCGGTAATTACGGAGGTAAGCAATTTTACGGTATGTCAGCCAGAAACGTTGAAAGATGCGGCCCGGAATTATGAAGCCGCAGAAGAAAAGGCTGCAGTGTGTCAGGCAAACGTATCTGCATTGGAAGAAAAAATAACACAGCTTCAGGAGCAGTTAGCGCAATTGCAGGAGATTTTACAGCAGAATACGCCGCTTAACGCAGAGCAGAGCGAGCAGGGCGCATATATTGCCTTAATTAAAACGTATTCCGGCCAGATTGCAAACGGCACAGCCTCTCTGAATCAGGGGTTGAAACTGCTGGATGCGGGTGTAAGGCAAATGGCCAGTGAGACGGAGGGAGTTCCGGCATTAAAGTCAGGAGCACAGTCTCTGCAGTCCGGAGCGGAAGCGGTTAAAAACGGGTCAGATGTTCTGAGTAAAGGCGCAGGAGAACTGAAAGGTGGAATTATATCTTTGGGAAACGGCGCGGCGGAGCTGAAAGCCGGGACGGGTAAACTGGTGGAAGGCACAGGCACTTTGCATAACGGAGCCAAAACGCTTGCCGATGGAACTGCGGCCCTTTACGACGGAGCCGCTGCCCTGAAAGACGGAGCGGAGGAATTATCCGCAGGCTGTCTTGCTTTAAAAGACGGGCTGTTCCGGTTTGATGAGGAAGGAATCAGTAAGTTGACCGAACTGGCAGGAGAAGATACCGGGGAGGTGTTTGAACGGCTGGAAGCCGTACTGGATGCAGGTAAAGCATATAAGACTTTTGGCGGACTTGCAGAAGGCATGGATGGAAGCGTAAAATTTATTATTAAAACGGATGGGGTAAAAGCTAAATAACAGTGGAAGAAAGCGGCATAGGATGTCAGGATAATCCTTCTTACAGAAGGAATGTCCGGCATCCTTTTTGCCGTACCACAGTGGACAATTTTATAGTCCTGTGATAAACTTTTTGTAGCCATGAATATCACATGGTTGTTTAGTTAAAAAACGTGATGGAGGTATGGAGGTAGGATGAGCAAACAAAGTGATAGTTATTCTGCGCTGGCGGCAGCGATAGGGTTTCGTTATGACACGGTGAATAATGTGTTGTACGGACAGAAAGACGGCTACGATATGATTCTGTATACGACGGTCTCCGGGCAGCCTTATCTGTTTTCCGTACATACTGCCGCAAAAAATGCGCTAGGCGCCAATCTCACCAAGGAGCAGATTAAAGAACTGACTAAAACGGTGAAACCGATTGGTACATGTTCACAGGACGGGAACAATATTGTCGTGACGGTAACAGGCGGAATGGGTAAAAAGGTGAATCCTGAAAAACTGGCGGCAAATGTAACGGAAGGATTAGCCGGATTGACAAATTTTCTTCGTGAAAAAGGATTTACCCCCTGCTGCAGTATCTGCGGAAAGGAAGAAGCGGTTACAGGCCATAAATCGGAAGGCGCTTATTATCATCTGTGTGAGGAATGTGAGGTATCCATGCGCAAGAATATTGCCACTATGAAGCAGCCCAGGCAGGAGAATGTTGTCGGCGGCGTTATCGGAGCGCTGTTAGGTTCTCTGGTAGGCGTTTTGTGTATCGTGGTATTGAGTCAGCTGGGATATGTGGCGGCGCTGTCAGGAGCGGTTATGGCAGTAGGCGTGCTGAAGGGTTATGAACTGCTGGGCGGTAAAGTGACGAAAAAGGGCGTTGTAATATGCGTTGTGATTATGCTGGTTATGGCCTATATGGGAGACCGGTTGAATTGGGCGATTTTGCTTTACAGGGAAGGCGGCGGCGCCGACATAGGTCTTAATGTGTTTGAATGTTTCAGGATCGTTCCACAGGCGCTTTCAGAAGGCGTTATCAGAAAAGAAGTTTACATATTTGATATATTACTGCTTTATGTATTTTTGCTGCTTGGTGCAGTTCCAACGATCCGCGGTAAGCTTAAGGCAAAGCAGGACGAAGGACGTATGGTGAAATTAGGTTCTGCAGACGGAATGGGCGGAAGTATGCAATAGCGATAGGATATTGGTCGCATATAATTGAACCTGTCCGTCAGGATTAAAAAATCAATTAATAACGTAAAAAAGAACCATAATCCCGGAGGATCATGGTTCTTTTTAAGTAAAATCAGTTTTTACAGCGGTCAAACTGATTGTTAAATGCGTAGAAGTTCTTAGAGTCCAAGCTGTCCTGTGTAATGCGGAGGGCTTCACCGAAACGCTGGAAGTGTACGACTTCGCGCTGGCGGAGGAAGCGGATAGGAGCGCAGACATCGGGATCTTTTACGAGACGGAGAATATTGTCATAGGTGGTTCTGGCTTTTTGTTCTGCCGCCATATCCTCAAATAAATCTGTAATCGTATCTCCCTTACTCTGGAATTCACATGCATTAAAGGGGATTCCCCCTGCGGCCTGCGGCCAGAGAGCCAGGGTGTGATCTACATAATATGGAGCAAACCCCTGTTTTTCTATTTCTTCCATGGAAAGGTTTTTGGTAAGCTGATATACGATGGCGCCGATCATTTCGAAGTGCGCAAGTTCTTCGGTTCCGATATCCGTAAGCAGTCCCGATATTTTCCGGTCCGGCATGGTATAACGTTGGGAAAGGTAACGCATGGAAGCGGCAAGTTCACCGTCGGGGCCGCCGTACTGGGTAATAATTATTTTTGCAATTTCTGCGTTGGGGGTTTTAATATTTACAGGAAACTGTAACCGTTTTTCATAATTCCACATAGACTAACATACTCCTTCCCACGGAGCGGGAGCAAGACCCCATCTCCATTCTTTGTGACAACCCTCTGCGGTATCCAGAGTCAGAGGATAATATTTTGCAGCAAACTCACGCATCATGCCCTGTTGAATATGAGAGTAGTGATTAAAATATTCCATAGCTTCTCTGTCATAAGGATGCGTATCCAGATAAAGCGTCAGATCAACCAGTAGAAATCCTACGGTTCCTATATCAAAAAGCATTCGTTCCTGTTCATTTTTGGACTGATAACTCATGATACACATCTCCTTCCTGTAAACGGTTTGTTCAGTTCCGGAAAAATGGTTCCGATTCTGAAGGCTTCTTCCAGATTATCATAGATTTTACTCATATGCTGCCAGGGAACGTATGCCATGGCGATTGGATAGCGGTCAAAGTATTCGTCAAAATTATAATCCTGCATGAAATTCCTTTCATAAATGTTAAGTTGTTTTAATAATATAGTATGTTAATGAATTTATCCGGTGAAAGAATTCTGTCATAACTTGACATGAAAGGAACAGCGAGCTATAATTTATTACAACAAAACATGAGAATCATTATCAACAACCTTGTGATATTTAAGAAAGACTGAAGGAAGATTATGAAGGATACATTCATAAGTGAGAAGAAGGGACATATGACGTTGTTTGAGGCACACAAAGGCGGAGAATATACAATACGGGGGTTATATGTGGAAGAGGCCGTTACCAGAAGGCTGCAGGCGCTGGGGCTGAACGAGGGTACGACAGTTACCGTATTGAACCGGAAAAGGCAGGGAGCTCTGATTATTCAGGTAAGAGGGACGCGGCTTGCGCTGGGGAGACATTTGTCTTCTAACATTGAAGTAAAAGAGAAAGAGCAGGGGGTATGTCAATGAAAAAGAGTATTCATGTCGCCTGCGTGGGCAATCCCAATTGCGGGAAAACTACATTATTTAACGCGCTGACAGGCTCACGTTTAAAGGTAGCTAACTGGCCGGGGGTAACCGTAGAAAAAATCGAGGGTAAGACTGAATATGAAGGGATGGAACTGACACTGGTGGATACGCCCGGAATCTACTCCCTGACATGTTATACCATTGAGGAAAAAGTGACAAGAAGCTGCGTCATGGATGACGACATAGATGTCATTATTAATATTGTGGACGCTTCATCGCTGGAACGTAACCTGTACCTTACCCTGCAGCTCTTAGAACTTGGAAAACCGGTGGTTCTTGCGCTGAATATGATGGATATTGTGAAAGAAAGAGGCTGGGAGATCGATATGCACCGTCTTCCCGAAATGCTTGGTGATATTCCGGTGGTGCCGGTGTCGGCGGCAAAGCGTACGGGACTTGATATTTTACTTCATGCCGTTGTGCATCATTATGAAGAGGGCATGGATCAGCTGGTTCTTACATATCCGGAGGAGATAGAAGATAAAATTGCCAAACTGGAGGTTATGATGCAGGCGCATTATCCTGCACATTCTTCCGTGCGCTGGCACGCTGTCAAGCTTTTGGAGGACGATGAAGAGGTAAGGGAAGAGCATCCCATTCAGACGGCAAATATTGTAGAGCGAAGCTATGAGAAAGAAATTATACAATGCAAGTATTCCTATATAGAAAAAATAGTTCATGAGGTCGTGTTTCACAAAAACAAAAAGGCGGCGAGTACGGACAAAGCCGACCGGCTGCTGACTCATGAGTGGCTGGGAATACCGGCCTTTTTGCTGATCATGTGTTTTGTGTTTTTCCTGACTTTTTTTGTAGGCGATTTTCTGAAAGGTTATTTTGAAATCGGACTTTCCTGGTTTTCGGATCAGATCATGAACGTTTTAACGGCAATGCATGTGGCGGACTGGATGAAATCCCTGGTGGTGGACGGGATTATTGCCGGAGTAGGAGGAATTTTAACTTTTATTCCCAACATTTTCATTTTGTTTCTGGCGCTTGCAATTTTGGAAGACAGCGGCTATATGGCCAGGGTCGCCTATGTGATGGATTCCGTGATGGGAAGGGTGGGACTGTCCGGCAAGGCGTTTCTACCGATGATCCTGGGATTCGGATGCACGGTTCCCGCGATTATGGCCACAAGAGCCCTTGAAACGGAACACGACCGGAGAAAAACCATGCTGATTACGCCTTTTATGTCCTGTTCCGCAAGGCTTCCCATATATGTATTGTTTTCGGGGATGTTTTTCGGAAGGTATGCGGGACTGGCGGCATTTTCCATGTATCTGATCGGAATGGTCATTGCCATTATAACAGCGTTAATAGTAAACCGCCTGGAAAAGGGACGTAAAAATGATTCACTTTTGATAGAGCTTCCGGAATATAAACGGCCAAATCCCAGAACGATTCGGATATACGTGTGGAATAAGCTGAAGGATTACCTGTCAAAAGCAGGCACGACAATTTTTATTGCATCGATTATCATCTGGTTTATTTTAAATTTCGGCATGCACGGTATGGTGGAGGATGCATCGGAGAGTTTCGGAGCGGGTGTCGGACGTCTGTTGGTGCCGGTTCTTGCTCCCGCGGGACTTGGCATGTGGCAGATTGCGGTGGCGTTGATTTCCGGGATTTCGGCGAAGGAAGTGGTGGTTACCAGTTTTTCCGTTCTGTTCGGAGTGACCAATGCCAGTTCGGCGGCAGGAATGGAAACGATTATTGCCAATGTACGGGCGGTTAATCCCTCCTTCGGCGCGCTGAATGCGTTTTGTATGATGCTGTTCTGCCTTTTATATGTTCCCTGTATTGCAACGGTGGCAACTATTAAGAAAGAAAGCGGATCGTGGAAATTTACGGCAGGCATGATCGCATTCCAGATCGGTCTTGCGTGGCTGGTATCTACGGCGGTTTATCAGGCAGGCAGTCTTTTTCTTTAAAAAAACTTGATTTCCCTTCGGGTTTGTGCAAAAATAGTACATGTCCGAAGGGAATATTTTATAAAAGAATCCATAAACGATGCAGAAAGGCAGGCTTATGAGAGGAATAGAGACGCAGGTAAGGAAAACCAGACGGCGGATTTTTAAAGAAATTGCCGAACTGGCATATCATTCTGATAACTTAATTGATGATATGGAGGCATTGCCTTATAAAATAGTGAATTATGATGAAGCCGTGTATAACGACAGCGTTTACAGAGAAAGGGCCATTGTCAGGGAACGTATGCGGCTTGCCATGGGGATGTCCTTAAGGCCGGAAAACCGTCCGTCCCATCTGACGCAGGGACTTGAGGAAAGCAATATTTCCGAGAAATATTATGAGCCGCCTCTGATGCAGGTAATTCCGTCAGCATGCAATTCCTGTCCGGTGAATCGGTATGAGGTGACTAATAAATGTATGGGCTGCGTGGCGCATCCCTGCCGGGAAGTATGCCCAAGGGGCGCTATTTCCATGATAAACGGCAAGTCCTATATTGATCAGGAAAAGTGTATTAAGTGCGGAAAATGTAAAGCAGTCTGCCCTTATGACGCGATTTCCCATCAGGTGCGTCCGTGTGCGGCGGCCTGCGGTGTGGGTGCGATTAAGAGCGACAGCCATGGAAGAGCCGTAATTGATAACGATTTATGCGTTTCCTGCGGGCAGTGTATGGTGAGCTGTCCTTTTGGAGCCATAGCGGATAAATCCCAGATTTTTCAGCTGATACGGGCCATGCAGTCCGGAAAAAAGATTATAGCCCAGGTGGCGCCTGCCTTTGCGGGACAGTTTGGCCCCAAGGTTTCGGCGGACATGTTAAAGACGGCCCTGAAAGAATTAGGCTTTGCGGACGTATATGAAACGGCTATCGGCGCGGATCTTGGAGCCATTGCGGAAGCGGAGCACTATGTTAAAGAAGTGGCAAGCGGAAACCAGCCGTTCAGCTTAACTTCCTGCTGCCCTTCCTGGTCCATGCTGGCAAAGAAGTTCTTTCCGGAGACTTTGGATAAGATTTCCAATGAGCTTACCCCTATGGTGGCGACTGCCAGAATTATCAAGAAGGAGCATCCGGATGCAGGCGTGGTGTTTATCGGTCCCTGTGCGTCAAAGAAGCTGGAAGCTTCCAGACGCAGCGTGCGTTCCGATGTGGATTTTGTAATTACTTTTGAAGAATTAACCGGCATGTTTGAGGCGCGGGGAATTCTTCTGGATGAAATACAGGCAATGGATGAGATGCGGGACGCTACGGCGGCCGGCCGAGGCTACGGCGTTGCGGGAGGCGTTGCCAGCGCTATCGAGGCATGCGTGAGAGAGTACTATCCCGATGTGGATGTGCATATCGAACATGCGGAGAGTCTTTCCGAGTGTAAAAAGATTCTGATGCTTGCCAAGGCAGGCAAGAAAAACGGATGTCTGATTGAGGGAATGGCTTGTCCCGGAGGCTGTATTGCAGGCGCCGGAACCAATATTGCGTTAAATCAGGCGGCAAAAGAACTGCAGAAATTTAAAGAAGAAGCGGCTAAGAAAGTACCCGATATGCCGACGGAATGAAAGGAACAATAAGAATGAAAATCAGAACCAGATATGCCCCAAGTCCCACGGGAAAAATGCATGTGGGAAATTTGCGCTCCGCGTTGTATGAATTTTTAATTGCCAGGCATGCGGGCGGCGATTTTATGCTGCGTATAGAAGATACGGATCAGGAAAGATTTGTGGAAGGCGCCACCGAAATTATTTACAGGACGCTTCAGACTGCGGGACTTATTCATGACGAAGGCCCGGATAAGGACGGCGGCTTCGGTCCTTACGTGCAGAGTGAGCGTATGCAAACCGGCATATATATGAAATATGCAAAAGAATTGGTTGACAAGGGCGAGGCATATTACTGTTTCTGCGATAAGGAACGTCTGGCTTCTCTGAAAACCGAAATTATGGAGGGAAAAGAGATTACCGTTTATGATAAGCATTGTCTTTCCCTGACCAGAGAAGAAGTGGAGAAAAACCTTGCGGAAGGGAAGCCTTATGTAATCCGTCAGAACAATCCCAGAGAGGGAGAGACGACCTTTCACGACGAATTGTATGGAGATATTACGGTAAAAAATGAAGAACTGGACGATATGATTCTGATTAAATCGGACGGTTATCCCACTTACAATTTTGCCAACGTGATCGACGATCACACCATGCACATTACGCATGTGGTGCGGGGCAATGAATATCTTTCCTCATCTCCAAAGTATACAAGGCTTTACGAAGCTTTCGGATGGGAGGTTCCTACGTATGTGCACCTGCCTCTGATTACCGATGAGAATCATAAAAAGCTCTCAAAAAGAAGCGGACATTCTTCTTTTGAGGACTTGACGGAACAGGGATTTTTGCCGGAAGCCGTCGTAAATTATATTGCGCTGCTTGGCTGGAGTCCGGAGGATAACCGTGAAATCTTTTCCCTGGATGAACTCATCCGGGACTTTGATTATCACAGAATCAGTAAATCGCCGGCCGTTTTTGATATGGTAAAGCTTCGGTGGATGAACGGCGAATACGTAAAGGCCATGGATTTTGATATTTTTTACGCGCAGGCGGAGCCGTATCTGAAGCAGACTCTGACGAAAGGGCAGGATCTGAAGAAGATTGCGCAGATGGTAAAGACCCGGATTGAGGTGTTTCCGGATATTCCGTCTCTGGTGGATTTTTTTGAAGAGCTTCCGGAGTATGACGCGGCAATGTACGCCCATAAAAAGATGAAGACGACAACGGAATCCGCCCTGGGGGTTTTAAAGGACGTGCTTCCCATTCTCACCGAACAGGAAGATTACAGCAATGACGCGCTTTATCAGGCATTGCTTAAATATGTGGAAGAGAAAGGCGTCAAAAACGGCTATGTTATGTGGCCAATCCGTACCGCCGTATCAGGGAAACAAATGACGCCGGCCGGTGCAACGGAGATCATGGAGATCCTTGGAAAAGAAGAATCTCTTGCAAGAATCCAAAAAGGAATTACACTTCTGGAACAGACACAATAAACATACTGCCATCCGGGCAGGATATGCGAGAACTGCCCGGATGACATATCATTTCCGATATACATTCTTTTTACTGAAATCTGATATATTCACAATAATTTCCACAATATTTTTCACACATTACCTGATTAGAAACACCAAATTTAACGAAAATAGGAGGCAAAAATTATCGAACTGAACAATTCCCAACAACAGGCCGCAGCGCACAGGGACGGCCCTATGCTTGTCCTTGCAGGTCCGGGTTCCGGCAAGACTTTTACGATTGTAAAAAGACTCCAAAATCTGATCCTGCAATACGGCGTACAGCCGGAAAAGATTCTGGTCATTACCTTTACAAAAGCCGCCGCACTGGAAATGAAAGAACGTTTTAACAAGATGATGGGTCATTCCCTGTATTCGGTCAGGTTCGGCACATTTCATGCGGTTTTCTATTATATTTTAAGACAAAGCAGCCGGAGTATGCCAAAGAATATTTTATCAGACGCAGATAAAGAGCGAATGCTGGAAAAAATATACGATATGTTTTCCCGGCAGTTTCCGGAAGTCTCACTGCCTCCGGAAGAGGAAATGATAAAAAATATAGGGAAGTATAAAAATACGGGAGAAGTCTTTGAAAATCTGTCGTGTCCGGATTTTCTGGAAAAGGAATATTTTCTGTGGATTTACCACGCTTATAATGAGATGCTTGTAAAGGAAGAAAAGCTGGATTTTGACGATATGGCCGGCCTTTGCCTGCGGTTGTTTACGGAGAAAAGAGAAGTTCTTAAGTTTTGGCAGGAACAATTTACATACATATTAATCGATGAGTTTCAGGATATTAATGAACCGCAATACAAAGCGGTGAAGCTGCTTGCCGGAAATAAACAAAATATTTTTGCGGTAGGAGACGACGATCAGTCGATTTACGGGTTTCGGGGGGCCAGTCCAAAGATCATGCAAAGTTTTGCCGGAGATTATCCGGATGCCAGGCAGATTTTTCTGACTGTCAATTACCGCAGCCAGGCTTCCATTGTGGAGGCTGCGGGAAAAGTTATTGCAGTAAATGAAAAGCGCGTTCCCAAGCAGATTCAATCGGGAAAACACGGGAAGGAGGAGGAAAACTCGGTTCTTCTAATGGAACTGGAAAGCCGGGAGGCAGAGCAGGAGCGTGTGGCAGAGCTGCTTTTGAATCGTAAAAAACAGGGGATTTTGTTTGAAAACCATGCGATTATCTGCCGCACTAATTTTGAACTGGAGGAATGGGCGCTTCTTTTTGAAAAGAAACAGATTCCTTTTTGGCGCAGGGAAAAGAGAAAAAGTGTGTTCGAGCATTTTTTAATGAAAGATATTGAAGCCTATCTGCGGATTGCTATGGGAGAAAGGAAAAGAAGTCTGTTTTTACGGATCATTAACAAGCCCGTCCGCTATATTGGGCGATCCTTTTTTACGCAGGAAGAAGTGACCTTTACAGAGTTAAAAAACGCGTGCGGACAGGATCAGGCAAAGATAAGTTCTATAGAACGGCTGGAAAGGGACTGTAAAAAACTTGAGAAAATGTCGCCGTTTCCGGCGATTTGCTATATTCGCAAAGGAATCGGTTACGACGCCTGCTGGAAAGAACTTGCCCGAGGAAGGAAAGACCGTGAGAAAGAGTACGAAAATCTGTTGGGATTTTTTTTGCGGCACGCAAAAGCGTATCATGGAAAGGAAGAATGGCTGAAGGCAGTCGATCGGCATAAAACGGAATTTGAACAAACGGAACAAAAGAAGAAAGAAGGGGTCAGCCTTCTTACCATGCACGGAGCCAAAGGACTGGAGTTTCCCTGCGTTATACTGCCGGATCTGAACGAAGGAGCGATACCCTCCAATAAAAATCAGGAAATGGAACTTATAGAAGAAGAGAGAAGAATGTTTTATGTGGCTATGACAAGAGCAAAGGAAGAATTGCAGATGTACTATGTGAACGGAGAAAACGAACGGAAAAAACCGCCCTCCCGTTTTTTACTGCCTCTGAGAGAGCGGCCGGATTCTTCCCGCTGTCAGAATGATAAATAATGTCATGTCAGGTTTCTTCGGAATCGACAATTTCGTCAAATTCAACGGAATCCAGATATTCGTCGAAAGCATCCGCAACCAGTTCGTATTCTTCATCGTCATCGATATAATCAAGAACCGGTTCGGCATTCACATCATTTTCATCTTCGGAATAACGATAAAACCAGACTTCACCGTCATCGTTTTCACCATGATCGTTGAGAGGAAGCAATACGATATAATCGCGTTCACTGACGGTTATAATGGTTACCACGGCGCAGGTGACGCTGGTTCCGTCCTCCAGATCAAGAGTTACGGTCATTTCTTCATCTTCGGGATTGCTGTTTTCTTCTGTTTTTCCCATAATCAAGTCCTTTCTGTAAAGGGTTTGGCGCTTGGCGCGTGCAAACCAGGTTAAACAGTTTTTATTAATTTTACTCTATTTTTAACAGGGATACAAGCTGAATTGTGTTGAAATTTCAGAAAACAGGTGGAAAAGGATGGATTATTTTGCCCGCATAGCGTATAATTTAACTCATATCACGAAAAAAAGTTTTGTACAGGGGAGAATTGTATGCAAAAAGATTTAAGAATCGGGGCAGGGAAGCCTTATCCGCCTGGAGTATCCAGAGATGAATCGGGAATCAATGTTTCCATGATCATTACTTCAGACAGAGAATGTGGAATGATTCTTTATGACGATAAAAAGAAAAAAATAGGAAGTATTCCTTTTTCCGGCGGTCCGCAGGCTGCCGGAATATCAAAAATGGGAGATTTGCACTTTACAAAAATATTTTGGGAAGGAAAGGAAACGCTGCTTTACCAGTTTTATGAGGACGAAAAGATTATATATGATCCGCATATGAAAGCGTGCCGGGGGCATGAACGGTTTGGCGTGGAGGTGGGACCGGAAGACCTTTTTGGGGAGTTGTCGCTTGCGGAATTTGACTGGGAAGAAGACAGATGCCCGGGTCTTTTGTATGAGGACAGCGTCATGTATTGTATGCATGTCCGGGGATTTACACGCCATCCTTCTTCCGGCGTCGCCGGAAGAGGAACATTCAGTGGGATAGAAGAAAAGCTTCCTTACCTGCAGGAACTGGGGATTACGACTTTGGAGCTGCTTCCGGTTTATGAATGGGAAGAAAAAAGACGGGATACGAAAGCGGAAGCCGTTCATGGGACAGGCCGGGATACGGTAAATTACTGGGGATATGCGCAGGGCCTTTATTATATGCCAAGGAACGCCTATGCCATGTCCGGACGCGGAGACCGGGAATTTAAAAAGCTGGTGAAAGCGCTGCATAAAAGGAATATGGAAGTGATTCTTCAGTTTTATTTTCCGGGAAATGTAAAGCAGAGTGAAATCTTTGACATTTTGCGGTATTGGAAAATAGAATATCATGTGGACGGTTTTCATTTGAAGGGAGATCATCTTCCGTTGTTTTTGCTGGCACAGGAACCGGGATTTGCAGATACAAAGCTCTTTTATTATGACTTTCCGGTGGATCAGCTATACCCCGGAGATCAGCTTCCAGGTGTGCGTAATCTTGCTTCCTACAGAGATGATTACCGCTATGAGATGCGCCGGTTTTTAAAGGGTGATGAAGATATGTTGTATGCGGTGACAAAGCATATGCGCAGACAGCCTGCAAAAGAGGGGCAGATCAATTACTTTACGAATTATGACGGCTTTACCCTGGAAGATATGGTTTCTTATGAAAGAAAGCATAACGAGGACAATGGCGAGGACAACCGGGACGGGAATATCTATAACTATACATGGAACTGCGGCGTAGAAGGTAAAAGCCGGAAAAAGAGTATTCAAAGCCTTCGCAGGAAACAGGTTCGAAACGCCCTGTGCATGTTGTTTTTTTCGCAGGGAACACCGCTTTTGTTTATGGGAGATGAATTCGGAAACAGCCAAAAGGGGAATAATAATCCCTACTGCCAGGATAATGAGGTTTCCTGGCTGAACTGGAAAAACCTGGATACAAACAGAGACTTGGTCCAATATGTACAAAGTTTAATTGCCGTTCGAAAGGCGCATCCGATTCTCCATAAGGGAACAGAGCTGCGTCTGATGGACTATATATCCTGCGGTTATCCGGATTTGTCCTATCATGCGACCAGGGCATGGCAGCCGGATATGGCGAATTACAGCCGGCACATCGGCATTATGTATTGCGGAAAATATGCGAAACGGCATCGGGATGCGGAGGATGACTTTTTTTATATAGCAATGAATATGCATTGGGAAGAACATGAATTTGCCTTGCCGAAGCTGCCTAAAGGCAGGAACTGGTATCTTCTGACGGATACGTGTGAATGGGATATCTTTGAAGAGAACGGGCGTCTTCTTGAGAATCAGCAGACGGCTGCGGTGGGGCCGAGAAGTATTCAGGTATATATCGGTAAAAAGGAATGGTAGAGAGAATGGAACTGCATCCATGGAAACATTTTAAAACGATAACGTATCATAAGTATCTGGTTATGAAAAATTGTTTTAAGGTAGGACTTTATAAACAGGGCCTGCTGCATGATCTGTCAAAATACAGTCCCAGTGAATTTTTTGTAGGGGCCAGATTTTTTCAGGGAGACAGAAGCCCTAATAATGCGGAGCGCGAAGCCGTTGGATATTCCAGCGCATGGCTGCATCATAAGGGCAGGAATAAACATCATTATGAATATTGGATAGACTACAGTACCAGAAATGTACCGGGGGGCATGGCTCCGGCGCCAATGCCGGCCAAATATGTGGTGGAAATGTTTATGGACCGGATCGCAGCTTCGATGGTCTATAAAAGGGACGTTTATACGGACGCGTCCCCTCTGGAATACTATATGTCGGGAAAAGATCCCGCGCCTATGCATGAAGATACCAGGAAACTGCTTGAGAAGCTTTTGCGGATGCTTGCGGCAAAGGGAGAGAAAAAGACCTTTTGGTATATTCGGAACAGGGTACTGTAACTTTTTACTACCGGCGGAATAAAATAGTAGAAACAAGCGAAAAGTGAGATTAACGATGAATTGCTTATTTTTACTGTTACTTCTTTGCTGCGGAGGCAATTTTTTTGGCAATTGCGGCTGTAATGACGACTGTGATAACGGCTGTAACAGGAACCGGAATAATGACTGCAACGATTGCAGAGAGGATCGCTGCGATCAGGAATGTGGCGGCCGCAGGGGACCCGATCATGACTGCAGCCGTGACCATGACTGTGAGTGTGCCGCTCCGTTTTCCGTAAATACTCCGCCGAGAAGACCTCGTACGGATAATATGCCGGGAAGACAAAGAGAAGATGACTGCGGTTGTGATAACAATGGCAGGGAACCAAGGATTTTTCCTCCGTATCCAAGTGAAAGATGCGATGAGGATTAAGTATCGGATAAGATGTAAGAATTGCCCTGGCGGCAGCCGGGGCAGTTTTTATAAATGAATTAAGGAGAAACATTATGAAAAAACACGTACTGATTGCATACTGCAATACAAAAGAACTGTCTGCCATAACGGAGGGCGATATGAAAAGACTGGATAGTATCCATATTTCCTTTGCCCTGATCGATGACAGAGGAGAAGCGTATTGGAATTCGGCGGGAACGGAAAGCGTTCTTAAAGATATCCGAAGCAAAAATCCCGATCTTAAAATTGTAATTTCCATTGGCGGCTGGGGAGCGGACGGATTTTCACAGGCAGCCGCTACAAAAGAGGGACGGAAAAAGTTTAGCGCAAGCGCCGTTCGGATTATGGAAGAGCATGGACTGGACGGTATCGATATCGACTGGGAATATCCCTGTTCCAGCCAGGCGGATATAGCCTCAGCAGAGGAAGATAAAGAAAACTTTACGGCATTGATCCGGGAACTCAGAAAACAGATCGACGCTTGCGGAAGGGGACAAACCTTATCGATTGCCGCCGGTGCGCTGGAATCCTTTCTGGACGGCACGCAAATGGATGAGGTGCAGAAATATCTGGATTATGTACAGCTTATGACATATGATTTTCACGGCGTTTTCACACCTACCACAGGACATCACGCCAATCTTTACGACGACGGACTGCCTATTGAAAAGCTCAGCGGCGACAGGGCGGTGAGAATGTTTGTAAAAGCGGGAGTGCCGATTGAAAAAATTGTCCTGGGAGCGGCCTTTTACGGAAGGTGCTGGCCGAAGGCGCCGGATATAAACCATGGTCTGGGACAAGTTCCCGACGCGCCGGGGGTGCATGGCTGTCCGTATCATGAAATATGCCGGATGCTTGAAACCGGTGAAGGAAACTACTCATATTTTTGGGATGAGGTGGCGAAAGCCGCGTACTTATATAACGGGGAGACCTTTATTTCTTATGAGGATAAGAAAGCGCTGTCTTATAAAGCGGCCTATGTGAGAGAGCAGGGAATGAAAGGAATGATGTTCTGGGAATACAGCGAAGACCAGACACGTACCTTGGTAGAGCATTTGTATACGGAATTGCATAAAGAAGAGTAGTTAAAAATGTGACCGGGAAAATGTTAAATGTAAAAGACTCCCCGCAGACCGAAAAAACGGTTTGCAGGGAGTTTTGTATTCATAACCGGGGGTTATTCCGATTTTACTTTTTTCCAGCAGTCGTTATACAAAGAGTCCCCTTCTTCGCCAAGATAACGGAAGGTTTCCAGTCCTTCATACTGGGAAAGATCAGGAAAAGCGATCTGGGAATTGCGGATGTCTTCATCTTCAATCAATTCCTGCGCCGCGGTGTTAGGCGTGGAATACGTAATATACTCGAAATTCATCAGGGCGATGTCGCCGCGGCACATAAAGTCGATAAACTTTTCGGCATTTTCTTTGTTGGAGGCGTTTTTGGGAATTACCCAGCCGTCGATCCAGACATTGGTTCCTTCCTTCGGGACAACGTACTCCAGATCAGGGTTTTCCCGCTGGGTATAAATGGCTTCGCCGGAATAAATAACGCCGAGAGCCGCTTCGCCGCCGATCATTTTATCGCGGACCTCGTCGATAACGTAAGCCTGTACCAAAGGTTTTTGCTCGATCAGTGCATTTTTGGCAATTTCCAGTTCCGTTTCGTCCAGTGTGTTCATGGAATAATTGTTCAGCTTCAGAGCTACCATAAAAGCGTCACGCACGGAATCCTGCATCAGAATATTATCCGCATATTTTTCATCCCAGAGAATTGCCCAGCTGTCAACCGGTTCGTCAACCATGGTTTTATTGTAGAGGATTCCTACCGTACCCCAGCAGTACGGAACACAGTATTTATTGCCGGGATCAAATTCCTGCGCCTGTTCGTAATACTGTGCGCCGATGTTTTGCTTTGCATTAGGCATATTATCAAAGCTCAATTCGCTTAGCAGGTCATTTTCTAGCATTTTCTGAATCATATAATCGGAAGGGCATACGACGTCATAGACGGATGCTCCGGCTTCTACCTTTGGATACATCAGTTCATTAGTCTCAAATTCATCGTAGACTACCTTGATTCCGGTTTCTTCCTCAAACATTTTGATTGTGTCGGGATCAATATATTCTCCCCAGTTAAATACGTACACTTCACCGTTTTTGCCGGCGTCAGAGTTCCCGCAGCCCGTAAAAAGGGAAGCGGAAAGAGCGGTGGCAAGCAATGCACAAATCCATTTTTTCATATTTATTTCTCCTTTTTTTCTTTGTTTTCTTTCGGTATATAATTAACAAGGAACAATAATACCAGAACCGCCGTAAAAATAATGGCGGACAGCGCGTACATTTCCGGTTTGATTCCTTTTTTTACCTCCGAATAAATTTTAGTGGAAAGCGTGTCGATACCGGGGCCTTTTGTAAAGTGAGTGATAATAAAATCGTCCAGGGACATGGTAAAGGCCATTAAAAATCCCGATACGACGCCCGGCAGGATATCCGGGAAAACGACCATAAAAAAAGCCCGAAGGGGTGAAGCACCCAGATCCAGCGCCGCTTCATACGTACTGGGATTAAGCTGCTTAAAACGCGGCATTACGCTTAAAATCACATAAGGTATATTGAAAGTAATATGGGCAAGCAGAATGGTAAGAAAACCAAACTTCATTCCCAATGTAATAAAAAGAAGCATCAGCGAAATTCCGGTAACGATCTCGGCGTTGAGCATGGGAATATTCGTAACTCCCATCATGACCGCGCGCGTTCTTCGCTTCATCGCCTGCATGGAAATACAGGCAATCGTACCGATTAAGGTGGCAATCAGCGAAGACAGAAGAGCGATCAGAAGCGTATTGCTAAGAGCCGCAAGAATCACTTCATTCTGAAAAAGCTCCCGATACCATTTAAGGGTAAAACCGCCCCACTTTGCACGGCTTCGGCTGGCGTTGAAGGACAGTACCATTAAAGTCACGATAGGCGCGTATAAAAATATGAAAATCAGAGCGATATATAATTTACGGACAGAGGATTTTATCATAATGCGTTTCCCTCCCCATCTTTATCAAATATGGCAGTCAGTATCATATTAATCAGGATAAACAGCATCAGCACAATGGAAAGGCCGCTTCCCAAGTGCCAGTTGCCAGCCTGTGTAAATTCCTGTTCGATTACATTGCCGATCAGAAGAATTTTGCTTCCGCCAAGGAGCGTACTGATTACAAAGGTGGTCAGCGCCGGAACAAATACCATGGTAATACCGCTGATAACGCCGGGCAGGCTTAAAGGAAGCGTAATGCGGGCAAACGTCTGCACGCTGTTGGCTCCCAGATCCCTTGCCGCATTGATGACATTCGGGTCGATCTTGGTCAGGGAATTATAAATGGGCAGTACCATAAAAGGCAGGAAGTTATAAACCATGCCTAAAATAATGGCCGCCGGCGTGTTAATTATGTTCAGGGCAGGCAGGTGTAAAAAGCCAAGGATATTATTGATTACCCCGCTTTTTTCGAGTAATGTCTGCCATGCCAGCGTACGCAGCAGAAAATTCATCCACATGGGAAGTATGAAAATAAACACGATAAAGCTGTGCTGGCTGATCTGCATACCCGCCAGAATCATAGCAAGGGGATAGGCAAGCAGCAGACATATAACCGTACTTTCCAGGGAAAATTTAATGGCGATCCAAAGCGCCTTGGAATGTTCGGCAGTAGCGATGGCTATAATATTTTCAAGAGTAAACGCTCCGGTTTTATCTGTCAGACCGTAATACAGCACCATCCCCAGAGGGATTACGATAAAGGCTGTGATCCAGAACAGATAAGGAGCGGACAAAGCTTTTCTATTCATTGACGCCTACGGCCTCCTCATCCTCGGATTCCGGTTTATTCATAATCTGGATATTAAAAGGATCAACCTGAATTCCTACCTGGGTTCCCACAGGAAACATTTTGGTAGAGTGCACCAGCCATTCAAAACCGTTTGCCAAAACTTCCATTTCATAGTGTACGCCTTTAAAAATCAAATGGGTGACTTCCCCGCGGATCGTCCCCTGCTCCGGCAGGGTAAGTTCCACATCCTCAGGGCGGATGACTACGTCCACCGGCTTATTGCGTCCAAATCCTTCATCTACGCAGGCAAATCTGGCTCCCAGAATCTGAACAAGGCGATCCTCGATCATGGTAGATGCAATAATATTGCTGTCGCCGATAAAATCCGCAACAAAGGCATTTTCCGGTTCGTTATAGATACTTTCCGGCGTGCCGATCTGCTGGATGTATCCCTGATTCATGACGACGATGGTATCGGACATGGTCAAGGCTTCTTCCTGGTCGTGGGTAACGTAGATAAATGTGATGCCGAGCTCGTTTTTCAGGCGGATCAATTCATACTGCATATCCTGGCGCAGCTTTAAGTCAAGAGCGCCGAGAGGCTCATCCAGCAAAAGCAGCTTCGGTTCGTTGACAATGGCCCGGGCGATTGCTATACGCTGCTGCTGGCCTCCGCTGAGGGAATCCGGCATACGGTTTTCGAATCCGTCCAGATTGACAAGCTTCAGGGCATATTTAATTTTGTCTTTGACATAGGAAGCCGGTTTATGTTTGATTTTCAGGCCGAAAGCAATGTTCTCTGCAATGGTCATATGGGTAAAAAGCGCATATTTTTGGAAAACGGTATTTAATTGCCGCTTGTTGGGGGGCAGTTTGGTAATATCGCTGCCGTCAAATATGACGCTGCCCGTGTCCGGCGTTTCAAAGCCGCCCAGAATCCGAAGGGTAGTAGTCTTCCCGCAGCCGCTGGGACCAAGAAGCGTCAGAAATTCATTCTCTCGGATGTAAAGATTCAGATCGTCCAGCACGATCTGGCTGCCGAAGGATTTCGTTATATTGCGTAAATCAACTAATTTTTTCATTAGAACACACCTCGTTATGGATATACGTTAAAAGCTTGGCGGCGTACTGATCCAGATCAGAGAAGCGCCGGTTTTGCCGCTTGCCTTGATATAATGTGTGGAGCCGGGGGTAAAATAGAAAGATTCCCCTTTTTTGGCCTTATATTTTTTATTTCCGATATGTATGGTGACGCTTCCCGAAAGGATATAACCGAATTCCTCGCCTTCATGGGGAATATCGGGATAGGTGGAGCCGCCGGGCTCTAAGGTAAGCCGGATCGGTTCCATAATATTTTTCTGGGCGTTGGGTATGATCCATTCAATTTTATTGCCAAGATGATCGTCCACTTTTTCAAAATAATCGGAATCATGAAAGACAATCTGTTCATCCGGCGTTTCCGTGAAAAATTCCTGCAGGTTGGTTCCAAGAACCTGCAAAATATCCACAAGGGTCGCAATGGAAGGCGAGGTTAAGTCGCGTTCCAGCTGGGAAATAAAGCCCTTTGACAATTCTGCGCGGTCGGCAAGTTCTTCCTGCGTCAGATTCTTCATCACCCGCAGTTCCTTAATTTTGTTTCCGATTTTCATAAGTACGCTCCATTAAACCAAAAGTTTACTGTCACTAAACAAACTGATTATAATTATACCGTTTCATGGCAAATTGTCAATGTATATTTTGAATTATTTTGTAGAATGTCAGATAGAAATATTACCCTGAAAAAAGATTAACAAAAAGAAAGGGTTATGGTATACTGAAATGCAGGAGGGATCGCACCATGGGAAATGAAAAGAGTGTTAAAAACGAAAAGTTTGTGGCTTATGTGTCTTCCTATACAATGGGAGATAATTACGGAATACGTATTTACGATGTGGATCTGAAAGCGGGAAGAATGACGGAGAAGGAACTGATTGAAATTACCAATTCTTCTTATTTGACAATTTCCAGGAACAGAAAGTACCTTTATTCCATTACGGATTACGGAGTAGAGGCATATAAAATTCTTGCGGACGGAAGTCTGAAAATGATTAACGGAGCTTCCATTAACGGTATGCGGGGCTGCTATCTGTCTACGGATTACGAAGACAGATTTCTGTTTGTGGCCGGTTACCACGACGGCAAAATTACGGTGCTCCGTCTGGAGGCGGACGGGTCTTTGGGAGAAATAAAGGAAGAGATTTTCCACAAGGGGCTTGGCAGTATCGCGGAACGTAACTTCAGGCCTCATGTAAACTGTGTGAAAATGACGCGGGATAATAAGTATCTGTGTGCGGCGGATCTGGGTATGGACCATGTGAAGGTTTACAGACTGGATCATGAAAAAGGAACCTTAAAGCTTGCGGATGTGATCCGCAGCGAACAGGAGTCGGCGCCCCGGCACCTTAAGTTCTCAAAAGACGGAAAATATCTTTATATTGTACATGAGCTTAAGAATTATATTGATGTCTATACTTATGAGGAACGGCATGATAATCCTTATTTTGAAAAAATTCAGACGATTTCTACGGTTAATGATTATCATGCGGGTGGAACGGCCGCCAGCGCATTGAATTTTTCGTATGATTTCCGGTATATGGTCAGCTCCAATGCGGGAGATAACAGCGTCGTAGTATATGGGATCAATCCAAAGAGCGGTCTGCTGCATAAAATTCTATGCCTTCCTGTCAGCGGGGATTACCCCAAGGATGCGGCTATGTTCCCGGATAACAGGCATGTTGTGTCTTTAAACCACGAATCCGATTCCATGACCTTTTTTGCAGCGGATCTGAAAAAAGGAACGCTTGTGATGAACGGACCGGAGATAAAGGTGCCGAGTCCGAACTGCATTATTTTTCACCGGCTTGACGAAGAATAAAACCCTGTCAGGCGGTCCATCCGGGAGGACATATTGGCAAACAGCAAATCGACCAGTGTAAGCGCGGTCATGGACTCTACTACGACTACGGCGCGGGGAACCACAACCGGGTCGTGGCGGCCCTTGATCCGTACCTGGATTTCCTGTCCGTCTTTATTGACGGTGTCCTGCGTACAGGCAATGGAAGGAGTCGGCTTAAAATGCGCTCTGGCCACAATACGGCTTCCGTCGCTGATACCGCCCAGAATTCCGCCGGCATGGTTGCTTTTTTTGGCGATTCCCTGATCGGTCATTATAAAAGGATCGTTGTTCTGTGAACCTGTAACCTTTGCAGCCGCCGTTCCGCTTCCGATTTCCACGGCTTTTACAGCGCCAATGGAGAAGAGCGCTTTGGAAAGGCAGGCATCCAGCTTATCAAAAACCGGTTCCCCGATTCCTGCGGGCATGGAATCCACAAGTACCTCCACGACGCCGCCGGCGGAATCCGTCCTGGCACGGCATTCCGCCAGAAATTCTTCCGCCCTCAGGGAAGCCTCCCGGTCCGGCATGGCCGTTACGGTCGTATAAATAGCCTCTTTATCAAAGGAAGTGTCGTCGATTTCTACAGGCCCAATAGAACGGGTGTAAGCCGTCACGTCAATCCCCATTGTTTTCAATATTTTTATGGCAATCGCGCCGGCGGCGACCCTGCCGGCGGTTTCTCTTCCGGAGCTGCGTCCGCCGCCCCGGTAATCGCGGAAACCGTATTTGGCGTCAAAGGTATAATCTGCGTGTCCCGGACGGTAATAAGCGGCAATTTCGCTGTAATCCCCGGAAATCTGGGAAGTGTTGTATAAAATCATGGAAATCGGAGTTCCGGTAGTCATGCCTTCAAAAACGCCGGAGAGAATTTCAACGCGGTCGTTTTCTTTACGCTGTGTGGTAACGATACTTTGTCCGGGTTTTCGCCGGTCGAGAAAGGGCTGGATATCGTCTTCGCATAAAGGCAGCCCGGCAGGACACCCGTCGATAACGACGCCCAGGGCTTTGCCGTGGGATTCACCCCAGGTTGTGATACGGAAAATTGTGCCAAAC
>CAJUNP010000025.1 GCA_910587935.1 uncultured Lachnospiraceae bacterium | reverse complement strand
AGATTATTACAATACAGATACCTGTTTTGGTGCTTATGTGGGCAGAAATGCAAATCGAATAAAAAATGCCTGCGTAATACTGGATGATAAAGAATACAAACTAGATAAAAATGATGGAGAGAATAATCTTCATAGTGGTTTTGTTCGCTCGCACTGTAAAATGTATGATGCCAGATATGGAAAATCCAAAGAAGGTAATTATGTTGAATTTAGTCGTCTTAGTCCTAAATTTGAACAGGGCTTTCCGGGAGATTTGGAGCAGCGGATAAGATACACACTTACAGACAACAATGAGCTAATTATTGATTACAGAATGGCAACCAATGAAACAACAGTAGTAAATCCTACGAATCACACCTATTTTAATCTGAATGGGCAGGATAATGGTAATATTTTACAGCACCGATTGGAAATCTATGCAAATAGTTTTCTTGAGATAGATGAAGATTTTGTGCCTACAGGAAACATTCTTAATGTTGAAAATACACCGATGGATTTTCGTATAAAGAAAATAATTGGCAAACAGATTGATTATAACGATGTTCAAATTAGACGTGCCAAAGGGTATGACCATAATTATGTATTTACAAATGATGGTAAGCTGAAAAAGATGGCAAAACTTTACTGTGACGAAAGTGGTATAACCATGACTGTTTATTCTGATTTGTGTGGTATGCAGTTATATACAGGAAATTTCTTGGATGGAGTAGTTGGTAAGGGCGGTACAAGGTATGAAGAAAAAGCAGGTATTTGTTTTGAAACACAGTATTATCCGAATGCCTGTAATGAAGAACATTTTCCGAGTAGTGTGTTAAAGGCTGGACAAACATACAAATCCCGTACAATTTACGAGTTAGCTGTTTCATAAAATTGGTAAAGGAGAAGGATAATGGAATATATAAATATGACAATAAAGAGGCAAAAAAATATTGCACTTATAGCTCATGATGGAAAGAAGCAGGATATGATTCAATGGTGCTATGATAATAAGGAGATTTTAAAAAATCATCGTTTGTCCGGTACCGGAACTACTGCAAGAATGATTACAGATAAAGTGGGGTTAAGGGTAAAAGGTTATAATAGTGGTCCGTTAGGCGGCGATCAACAGATTGGTGCAAAGATTGTAGAGGGGAGTATTGATATGGTGATTTTCTTCTCAGACCCTCTAGCTGCACAGCCGCATGATCCGGATGTGAAAGCTCTTTTAAGAATAGCACAGGTATATGATATTCCGATTGCAAATAATATTGCTACTGCTGATTTTTTAGTTCGTTCCTCTTTAATGGATAATGAGTATATTCATAAGGTAGAAAATTTTAAAAAGAAAGTTGCAGATAGAGCAGAGACATTGGAAAAACGTAAGCGCCTAATTTCGGGGTGTATCCCTGAAGATGTATTCCGGATCTCACGCTAGAAATCCGGAACGCAAGCATTTTACTCTATTTTATGCTACAAAGCTCCTTCACACTTTCATTCCACGGAGCCAGTTTTTCGAGTTCTTCATCTGACATATCCTTGTTTGGTCTTTGTTCAAACAGGAAATTCAGATATTTGTTATAGGAAAGCAGAGGATAATGTTCATCAGTTGGTAGTCCATGAGGAGACAGGGAAGATTGTTAAGGAAATTTTTGAATTGGTAGCGTCAGGTCTTTCATCCTTAAAAGTTGCTAAGATATTGAATGAGCGAGGCGTTCTGGCACCGTCCGAATTTCAGAATTTGCAGGGATTTACTAAGCAATGGAGTCGATATGGTGCTAAGTGTTATTGGACGGATGATAGAATCCGTTGCATGATAAAAGACGAGCGATATACCGGAATGATGATTTCACTCAAAACAACATCGTTTACAGTAAGAGGCAAGCGTGTAAAAACGCCACCATCTGAATGGGTAAGAGTAGAAGATACTCACGAACCCATTGTGTCGTATGAACTTTATGTAAAAGCAAATTCAATGCTGAGACAAATAGAGTTTAGGGCAAGTGGTAAGCCTGGCAGGAATATTTATCACTGTGGTTATTGTGGTAGAAAAATGCAAGGCGATAAGGGCATACTTAGGTGTAATCAGAGGTACTTGGTAAAAGAGTGTAGATGCCGAAGTGCTGTTATAAGAGTTGAGGAAACCGATAAGGTTGTGTTGACAGCATTGAAGCAACAGATACAGTTGCTTGTGAAAGAAGCAGAGTTATCTAAAAATTCAAGGAATAAAACCATTCCCTACTCTGAGGGTGCGGAGATTGCAACTTTAATCAAGACCATAGCTACAATGAAAAAGACATGGATGCCACTCTATGAGCAATACACGGATGGAAAGCTATCCAGAGAGGACTTCCTTGTGGAAAAGAAGAAATACGATGAAGAAACTGCAAGGCTGGAGCAGAGGCTATATGAGCTTCAGAGCAGACAGGAAATACAGCAGGAGAGTAACCAACAGATAGAAAAGAATATCAGTCAGTTGAACTGCTATGTTGATCAGATGGAACTTACGGAAGAAATAAAGGAGAAGCTGATTGACAAAGTGAATGTATATTCCGATAATAGAATAGAAATCTGTTGGAACTTTGATAGCGGTTTCTTTGACTTGGAAACTATGCACAAGTGCGGTTGATATACGGACTTGTGCAGAAATTAAAAAAATTAAAATTTTTTTTAGTCCTTACTTGACAGAAGAACAAACCATTTCAAAATGGGAACTTGGCGCAATATTGCCAGAAGTTGAAAAGCTAGTTGAACTTTGTGAGACATTTCATTGTTCCATTGACCAATTATTAAAGGGAAATATGGATTATAGCAATAAGGCATATTCTGATATCAGAATTGTCACAGTCGAACCTTTTCGTTATATCAGTTATGTAGTAATAAGCTGTGAACCAGAAGATGATGCAATTTCTCATGTGGAGGGCTGGGCAAAACATTTAAAAATCGAAAATCCATATGTTATCGGGTGGGATTTTCCGCAGGTATCCCAAGAGCAGAGAAATGTATTCAATATGCGTGGTTATAGGGCAGCGTTAATCCTTGATGAGGGACAAAATTCCGGTGACCTTGATGTGGAAACCGTAAGTCAAGGCAGACAAAACTATATTACAATCACTTTGGAAGAAGTGCCGGATGAAGGGGAATTTGCAATCATTCCAAACGCATATAAGGCTTTAATGACATACATGGCGATAAACGGAATCAAAGAAAAACATGATCCAGCAATTCTTTCCTGCTATGAACATGAGTATTTCAATAATCATGGCGTTAAGTTTATGGATATTTATATTGCAATTGAGTAATCTTTTACTTTTCGGGTTTAACACTGTTGTATGTATTTCGCTCTCTGACCGTTGGGTGTTGTATTGATTTTATCTTTTTTCATAGCGCACCGTCCTTTCAAAAATTATAATGTGCCAAAGTAAGACTTTTATGCAGGTATTTCATTTTCACAGGACAATGAAATACCAAAAATTGTATGCCGTAACATTGCGGTAAAGCAAATTGTGTATTATAATGATGCAGACAGAAGGTCAGGAGTGATGCGAAATGATTACAAAGGAAGTTCTGGCGCCCCTTGCATTTATAAAAAAAACAGAGTTAACGGGCGGTTATGAGGGGATGCGTTTCAAGTTGTATAAAAAAGAAATCGGAGAAGAAACAAAGCTTGGCTGCGTGGTGTGGCCGGAACCTTTCAATTTTATTAAGACCCCGGAAGAAGAAAAAGAATACGCTGAGTTTGAATTCAGCGAAGAAGGAATAGAAGACGCCGTGCGGTGGATGAACCGGGAATGGATCGAAGCAAGGGAACGTTTTGAACAGGCAAAACGCTGGAATAAATAAGAAACCAAAAGGTAAAATTACAAATAGAGAAAAGAAAGAGGTATGGGAACATGGTACAAGCAGTTTTTTTATTTGTTATCGGACTTGTGTTAATTTGTATCGGAGGCGACAGACTGGTAGACGCTGCCGTAGCTATTGCAAAAAAGCTGGGGATTCCCCAAATTGTAGTAGGAGCTACGATTGTCAGCATTGGGACGACGCTGCCGGAAGTTCTGGTATCCACCACTGCGGCGTTTAAAGGTTCGGCGGATATCTGCGCCGGGAATGCTTTCGGATCGATTATCTGTAATACGGCTCTGATTGCGGGACTGACCCAGACCATAAGGCCTACGAAAAAGGTGGAAGCTGATTCCTTTAACTGGAGGACTATCTTTTTTATGGCCACAATTCTGGCAATGACCGCATACGGATTTGTTTTCGGAAGATATGACCGGATTGTCGGAGTCGTTCTGCTTCTCTGCTTTGCGCTGTATGCGTTTTTAAGCGTACGTCTGTCTGGCGGCGGTGAGGAAGAAGAACAAAAGAAAGAGGATACGAATATTCCGATGCAGTTTTTGGTTCTTGTCGTTTGCGCGGTGATGCTGTATTTTGGAGCGAAGCTTCTTGTTGATAACGGAATTCTGATTGCGGAGGAGCTGCATGTGCCGGAACGCGTTATTGCGGTAACCTTTATTGCGCTGGGGACTTCCCTGCCGGAGCTGGTAACTTCCATTATGTCTATCGTAAAGGGATATGGCAATGTAGGGCTTGGCAATGTAATCGGAGCCAATATTCTGAATCTGCTGCTGGTAATCGGTATTCCTGCAAGCATCACGGGAATGTCTCTGGCAGACCAGACAATTCGTATGGACGCGCCGGTGTCAACGGCGGTTATGCTGATTCTGACCATACCGTTGTTTGTGAAAAAAAGGGCGTACAGATGGCAGGGAATTCTACTGCTTTGTGTATATGTAGTTTATTGTGGGGCGAGTTATTTTCTTGCCTGAATACATGGTATGGGGAATGGAAAATAAAGGATTCCCCTACTTGTGTAAAAATTAGTTATCTGCTATAATCGTTGTGATATAAATACATTCATATTTCAATTAAAGGAGATGTCAGCATGAAAGGAAATATTGTAGTTGGACAGTCCGGCGGGCCTACCGCCGTAATCAACTCATCAGTAGCCGGTGTTTTCAGCGCAGCGAAAAAACTCGGCGTTAAGAAAATTTATGGAATGGTACATGGAATTCAGGGATTTTTACAGGACAACCTGATTGATCTTGGCGAATATCTGGACGATGAGACGGGAATTGAGTTACTGAAAAGAACGCCTTCCGCATTTTTAGGCTCCTGCCGGTTCAAAATGCCCAAAATAGAAGGACATGAAGACGTATACGAGAAAGTTTTCGAGATCATGGAGAAGCATGATATTGAGTGCCTGTTTTATGCGGGCGGCAACGATTCCATGGATACCGTTAAGATGCTTTCCGATTATGCGGCGGCGCATAATAAACCTCAGAGATTTATGGGCGTTCCCAAGACGATCGACAACGATCTTCCCATTACGGATCACTGTCCCGGTTACGGTTCCGCAGCAAAATATATTGCGGCAAGCTTAAAGGAAATCATCCGTGACAACGAGTCCTTCGGCGTTGAGAAACCTACCGTATGCATCGTTGAGATTATGGGACGTAACGCAGGCTGGTTAACGGCTGCTGCGGCTCTTGCAAAGGGTGAGGATTGCTCCGGTGTAGACGCAATCTATCTTCCCGAAAGAGTTTTCGATATGGACAAGTTCATGGCAACGGTAAAACACCTTGCAGAGACCAAATCATCTGTAGTAATTGCCGTTTCGGAAGGAATTCATGTGGCAGATGGCAAGTATGTGTGCGAGCTGGCTAATGAGAATGTTGCGGTAGACGCTTTCGGCCACAAGCAGATGTCCGGAACCGCGGCGTTCCTGGCAGCGCAGGTTGCGGCTGAGACAGGCCTTAAGACCAGAGCCGTTGAGTTTTCAACTCTGCAGCGTGCGGCGACGCATATGGCGTCCCTTACGGATATCAACGAGGCGTTCCAGGTTGGCCATGACGCTGTGGTTGCAGCGGAGGAAGGCAAGACCGGTATGATGATTACTCTTGACAGAAACGGTGACGATCCTTACCAGTGCGGAACCAGCGCTTATGACATTCATGCGATTGCAAACGTGGAAAGACCTGTTCCCGACGAATGGATCACCGAGGACGGCATCGGGTTGAACGAAGGTTATGAGAAATATGCGAGACCTTTGATCATGGGCGAATTACAGCCTCTGTACGTGAACGGACTTCCCCGTCATCTGGTTCGCAAATAAGTATAAGTAAATAATAAACGATTGCTGCAGCTTTCGGTTGTTTACAAAACAGCCGGAAGCTGTTTTTTATTTGTCCGATTGCAGAAATGTCACTCGCCGGATGTATATAATTTTTTGAAAAGTATGATATTAGTAAGAAGGAAGATTTTAGGAGGAATCTATGGATTTTTTTGATTTGTTAACGATGCTTGGCGGTCTTGCAATGTTCCTGTTTGGAATGTATCTGCTCAGCGAGGGACTGGAAAAACTGTCCGGGGGACGGCTTGAAAAAATTTTGGAAAATCTGACGAATAACAGACTGAAGGCAGTACTCTTAGGCGCTGCCGTGACGGCGGTCATTCAGTCGTCGTCTGCCGCCACAGTCATGGTGGTAGGCTTTGTAAATTCAGGTATTATGAAGCTTTCCCAGGCTGTCGGAATTATTATGGGAGCCAATATCGGAACAACTCTTACCTCCTGGCTGCTGAGTCTTACGGGAATTGAGAGCGGCAATTTTTTCTTAAGACTTGCAAAACCTACGTCTTTTTCACCTGTTCTTGCCGTGCTTGGCGTTATTTTTATTGTGTTCTTGAAAAACGGAAAAAGGCGTGACCTTGGGTTTGTTTTAATTGGCTTTGCGATTCTGATGACAGGCATGGATACCATGTCTCAGGCCATGAAGCCTTTAAGCGAGGTTCCATGGTTTACAAGGCTTTTCACTATATTTACCAACCCCTTCCTGGGACTGCTTGCGGGCGCGCTGGTTACGGCGGTGATCCAGTCCTCTTCGGCGTCGGTAGGTATTCTGCAGGCGTTGTGTGCGACCGGAAGCGTTACTTATGCGGCGGCGGTGCCGATTATTCTTGGACAGAATATCGGAACCTGTGCCACGGCGCTGATATCCGGTGTCGGTGCGGGTAAGAATGCAAAACGCGCGTCCCTTGTTCATCTTTTGTTTAACGTAATTGGAACGGCTGTTTTTATGGCAGGTTTTTATGCGCTGCATGGAGTTGTTCGTTTTGATTTTATGCAGGATGCGGCTGACCGTGCCGGCATAGCGCTGGTGCATACAGGCTTTAATGTGCTTGCGACTTTGGTTTTGCTTCCGTTTGCGGATCTGCTTGAAAAATTATCGTTTCAGCTTATCAAACCGGACGAAGAAGAGGGACAGACTGAAGACAAGAAACAGTTTTTACGTATGGACGAGCGTTTTCTGAATACGCCGTCTTTCGCACTTGAACAGGCATATTCCTATGTGCAGAAGATGGCAGAGCTGGCAAAGGAATCGTTGCATACCGCAACCGGCAATCTGTTTGCATACAGTAAGAAAAACGTGCGGAACGTAGAAAAGCTGGAAAATATTATTGACAGGTATGACGATGAAATCGGCGGTTATCTGATAAAGCTTTCCGGCAGAAATTTAAATGAACAGGATTCCAGAAAACTGACTATGCTTCTTCACAGTGTGGGCGATCTGGAGAGGATAGCGGATCATGCCGTGAATCTGACGGATTGTGCCAAAGAGATGCATAAGAAAGAACAATGTTTTTCCCAAAAGGCTGCTGAGGAATTAAAGATATTTTCACAGGCCGTCGAAGAAATCGTGGATGCCTCGGTCAATGTTTTTATTATGGGAGACATGGAAGCGGCAAAGCGTATTGAACCCTTTGAGGAAGCTATTGATATTTTGCAGAAAGAAATGAAAAAGCGTCATATGAAACGGCTAAAAAAAGGAAAATGTACCGCTGATCTGGGTTTTATCCTTTCGGATATTACCAATAACTATGAGCGGATTGCCGATCACTGCTCCAATCTTGCCATTAATATTATGCAGATGTATGAAAGCGATACGTATGCACATGAATATATTGACAGCCTCGAAAAAAATAAAGGAAGCGAATTTGAACGGACCGTGCAGGAACATCTGAGGCGATATGAACTGCCGGGAAAAGCGGAACGCTGAAAACATGGTTGACATGGAAAATAATGATATGGCATTTCAAATACAGGCAAACTTTTCGTATGTCTGGTTGCTTTTTTGTAAATGAGCGAAATATAGGCAGAATTTTGGTGAATGTGCCACTGCTACGGAATCCCTCTCATTCCTGCTTACAGTATAACTTGTAGATAGCAAAATCTGATTTGCGATGAAAAGATATGCTATAATTCTTCTGCAAAATATGAAAGTTTATTTTTTTTTACAACCAAAATGACAAAAACCGTACTTAGTATAGTGGAGGCTGTTTATCTACAAAATGACAAGGAGGTGAATACATACTATGGATGACGAGACGATTGTAAGTCTTTACTGGGCAAGAGATGAACGTGCGATTGTAGAAACATCTTCAAAATATGGCGGGCTTTGTAATCACATCGCAAACAACATTCTCTCAAACTACCAAGACAGGGAAGAATGTATCAATGATACTTACCTTGCAGTCTGGAACGCAATCCCGGATAAACATCCAAACAGATTTTCCGTATTCTTGAGCAGAATTATCAGAAATCTGGCTTTAAAGAAATACGAATACATTTCAGCCGCAAAAAGAAATCCGGCTGTCGTCACATCACTTGAGGAATTAGGTGACTGCGTATCCGGGACAGACCGAATAGAGTCGGAAATCGAGAAAAAACATATCGAAAGTACGCTTGATAAGTTTCTCTGGCGGTTAGATGAAGAAAAACGGACTGTATTTATACGGCGGTACTGGTATTTTGATTCAATCGAAACTATCTGTAAGTATACAGGTTTCAGCCAAAGCAAGGTAAAGTCTATGCTATACGAAATGCGCCGTAAGTTAAAAAAATATTTAGAAAGTGAGGGCATCAAAGTATGAATAAGAAACAGCTTTCCGAACATATTGGGAACATTGATGACAGGCTTGTTGAACAGGCAGAGAAAATACCATATTACAGACGACTGCATCACCGTCAGACAATAAGACGCTTCCTTACGGCAGCCGCAGCATTTGTGCTTATGGTTTGCAGCTTTAGTGCAGGCGCGTTTGCCTTTGCACGTGAAATAGTGGTTGAAGTGCCCGTAGAACAGGAAACGATAAAGTTGGAAGAAATCAATCTTACTCTGATCCTGCCCGATGATTGGAAGGGAAAATATTCTGTAGAAACAAATGGTCAGAATTATATTGTTTATCACACACAGGTCAGAGAAGATGTCAGTGCAGGAATCGACGCATTTGACGGCGGTGTTCTGTTTTATATCGTCTGCCATGAGGAATCCATGACACCGGAACAATTTGTAGAAAAGGGATATGATTTTGTCCAGTACCGTTATCTGTTTTCTACCAGTGATAAAACTTACATTCTCTGCTATCCAAGTGATGTACAGTGGAATCCTGAAAATTCAGAACAGGAAACGGAATATCTGGGAATGGAGAGAGAAATAAAAGATATTAAGTTTGTGGTTGACAATATCCTTGCGGACTGAATATGTTTTGAATTTTGAAACAGGCATGGTGGGAATGTTGAACGTAAGGTATTTTTGTTCATAACCATATAGCTTTAACAGAAAAGTTAATTTTAGTATCACAATTACATGGAGGTTAAAAATGGGAAACACAAAACAGAAACTATGGAAAAATATTTTGGTAATTGGCATTTTATCCGCAATATTACTTTCCGGGTGCGGCAAAGAAAATGTGCCAAAGGAAGAACCACTTATGGGCAGCGGCAGTGAAAGTACAGTGGCAGAAAAAGACAGTGTGCCGGAAGAAAATAATGCAGAAGCCGAAAAGCCGACAGAAGATACTGCACCCAGTGAAAAGGTTATGGAGCAGGCTATAAGCGAATGGAAAGAAATGTACGCTTCCTTTTATGAGTATCAGGATTGTTCCGCAGTTCTTGTGGAACGTACAGAAAATGACGGAACGGTGGACGAAATATTCACACTGGATATCACATATATGTCCGGGCAGCCGGAAGGTGATGAGCCGGAGCACTTTATTGCAGATATGAAAGCAAGCTATCCGGCTGATAATCCGGAAGATATTACTTTATGGATGGATAACAGTGGCGGGGCAATGACAGATTTCATGCTGTTTAAAGAGTGTGGTCCCGGTTGACAGGTAATATCTAAAGATACCTTATGTTCAGCATTTTTGGAAAACGCATCCGGAAGTACTTGTTACGGGTATTCATGAGCTTTACCACTTTTACAATGCCGCCGGGGAGCGCGTACAGGTTACTGCGGACTGATTCAGCCAGTAGGGCGGAATAATACCAAGGCTCCGACTTATAATTATGATCCGGTATACCGTTCCACGGAGACGTATTATACCGGGCGCCCATATAACGGAAGCCTTCACCTGGAGATGATCCTAAAAATCTCCAGGTGAAGGATGGGAGTGGAGAGGGCCAGAAGATAAGGATTTCGGAGATCAATTTAATTTAATATTAGTTGATTAACAAGAATATAAATATTTGCAGTAAGCCAGAGGGCTTTCATACTTGACCTTTCTAAAAATAAGAATTATTATTAAATTGAAATACGATAATATAAGGAGGAAAGGTATCGATATGGTATACAAATGCAGCGTATGTGGTTACGTGTACGATGAAGAAGCGGAGGGAAAGCCTTTTTCAGAATTGACAGAATGTCCCCTGTGTAAGCAGCCGGCAGAGAAATTTGAATTGATTTCCGGAGAGGAAACGCCTGCTGCGGTTTCCGAAACGGAAGCCTTGGATTTAAGCTATCCCAAAGAAACACGGAAAACGGACGGTAATTACCGGTACATGAAAGAAATTCACGAAATGGCCGTTACCGGTAAATCCGCTATCGAGGCAATGGGAACACAGATGAAGATGCCCGGCTGGGACGATATTCTTCTACTCGGCGCGCAGCTGAATCCTCCGCCTCTGGAAGAACACGCGGAAGTGTCCTTAAAGACGGTGATTGGGAAACATGCAAAGAAACCCATGGTTCTTGATATGCCGGTATACATATCCCATATGTCTTTCGGGGCATTGTCAAAAGAGACAAAAATTGCGCTGGCAAAAGGAAGCGCTGTGGCGGGAACCGCTATGTGCAGCGGAGAAGGCGGAATTCTTCCGGAGGAAAAAGAAGCCGCCCACAAATACATATTTGAGTATGTTCCCAATTTATACAGCGTGACGGACGAGAATCTGCAAAGCTCCGACGCCATTGAAATTAAAATCGGCCAGGGCACAAAGCCGGGGATGGGAGGCCATCTGCCGGGAAGCAAGGTAACGCCGGAGATTGCCGCGATCCGCAATAAACCTCTGGGCGAGGATGTTATCAGTCCCTCCAAATTTCCGGGAATCGATACGAAGGAAGACCTGAAAGATCTGGTAAGCAGTTTGCGAAAGCGCAGCGGCGGAAGACCCATCGGAATCAAAATTGCAGCCGGTAAAATTGAAAAGGATCTGGAATTCTGCGTTTTTGCGGAACCGGATTTTATAACCATAGACGGAAGAGGCGGCGCAACGGGAGCATCGCCTGCCATTATCCGGGATTCTACCAGTGTGCCCACCGTTTATGCTCTTTACCGTGCAAGAAAATATCTCGATTCCGTAAAAGCCGATATTGATCTGGTTATTACCGGAGGACTCCGGGTGTCCTCAGATTTTGCAAAAGCCATTGCCATGGGAGCGGACGCTGTTGCCATTGCATCTGCCGCTATGGTTGCGGCCGCATGCCAGCAGTACCGTATCTGCGGAACGGGTATGTGTCCGGTAGGCGTTGCAACCCAGGATCCAGCGTTAAGAGAACGCCTGCATATAGAAGCTGCAGCCAGGCGGACGGCCAATTATCTGAATTGCTGCGCCCAGGAGCTGCGGACTTTTTCAAGAATAACGGGACACCCCGATATTCATCAATTATCTGCGGATGATTTGTGCACAATTAACCGGGAAATATCGGAATATACCAACATACTTCATGCCTGATGGAATCTTCCCGGATCAGGGACCCTTTAAAAGCGGTCCCCTTATCCGGGGAGATTTTACACATCCCTTCAAAAATTTTTACCCTCCAAAAATTCCCACATCGCATATTGACAAAAATTCCCACATATAGTATCCTAATCAAGGAAAACGTTTTCCTAAAGCGAACGGAGGTACGGTAATGGTATCGATCAAAGAAGTAGCCAGTCACGCCGGCGTTTCCATTTCGACGGTTTCCAAAGTGTTGAATGATTATCCGAACATCAGTGAAGAGACGAGAAGCCGCGTGAGGTCTTCCATTGAACGGCTCCATTATGTACCCAATACGGTGGCGTCCGCCCTTTCTTCCAAGCAGTCCGGCAGAGCGGCGCTGTTAATTAATCTGAACGCGCAGACGCAGGCGGTCGATGAGATCGACATGCAGTATCTTGCGGGGGCGATTCACCGGGCGGGGGAGCTTGGAATGGACGTAATTACCGTATTTTTTTCCATGATCCGTGACAAGAATCTGGCGGAAATAAAAAATTATTTTAAATCCCAGAATATTGAGGGCATAATCATATATGGAATGTCTGAAAAAGATACGAAATTGAGGGAACTGGTGGATTCGGGAGAATTTAAAATCGTGTTGGTTGACGTTCCGGTTTTGAATGAGACGACCTCCGTGGTCAGGATCGATCATGCGCAGGCACAATATGATGTGGCCGGCAAAACAATTCTGGAAAATAAGGGTCCCAGTGATAAGGTTTTGTACATTTACGGGAAGACGGAAGCTTATGTGACAAAAGAGCGGATTTTGGGGATGAGGCGTCTCCAGGAAGAACTGCAGTTTGAGCTCTTTATGGAACAGGGTAATTTCAGTGAAAAACAGGCGAGGAATATTACCTTTCAATATGCAGATGCTATAGATATTATTGTCTGCGCCTCAGATCTGATGGCGATCGGAGCCATGAAAGCTTTGATTGAAAAAGATGTGTTTCACCCGGTCTGCGGATTTGACGGAATTACCTTAATGGCATATGCGGGCAAACAGATGAATACGGTATGCCAGAACTTTGCAAATATTTCGGCCGAAGCGGTCTGCGAGCTGGGACGGCTGATGAAAGGCGGAGAAGGCAGGATGATTATTCTCCCCCATACAATCGCACAATTGCAATATTTGGATATGATATGTTAATAACGGTTCGGTCCGTATGACTGAACCGGAATATAATATTTCAGCAAGGAGGAATAAAAATGTCACTTAAATTTCAATTGCAGCGGGAAGTGATTCTTGACAATCTTGAGGCGGCTTTAACGGAATATACGAAGGAGCTGTTCGGAAAAGAGATTGAGGAATGTGGTAATGAAGAGCTTTACAAGGCTTTGTTAAAGCTGACCAAAAACATGCTGAATGAAACGGAAGTTATCAGCGGCGTAAAAAAGGTGTATTATATCTCGGCGGAATTTCTGATTGGCAAACTGCTTTCCAACAATCTGATTAATCTGAAAATATATGATAAGGTGAAATCAGTGCTGGAATCAAAGGGCAAGAATCTGGCCGAAATTGAAGAAGTGGAACCGGAACCCTCTCTGGGGAACGGCGGCCTTGGACGTCTTGCAGCATGTTTTCTGGATTCCATTGCAAGCCTTGGACTGCAGGGGGACGGAATCGGTCTGAACTATCATTTCGGCCTGTTTAAGCAGGTTTTTAAAGACCGTCTTCAGAAAGCGGAAAAAAACGAATGGATTGAGGAAGATTCCTGGCTGAATAAAACCGACATATCTTTTGAGGTGGCGTTTGGAGACCGTATAGTAAAATCGCGGCTTTACGATATTGACGTAGCGGGTTATGGGAACGGTATTAACAGGCTGCACTTATTTGATATTGAATCCGTGGATGAAAGTCTGGTCAAAGAAGGCATTGATTTTGACAAAGAAGATATTGAAAAAAATCTGACCTTGTTTTTATATCCTGACGATTCGGATGAGGCGGGGAATCTTTTGCGGATTTACCAGCAGTATTTTATGGTAAGCAATGCGGCGCAGCTGATCTTAAAGGAAATGCGCGACAAACAGTATGATCTGCGCAGAATGTACGATTACGCCGTAATTCAGATTAACGATACGCATCCGACCATGATTATCCCGGAGCTGATCCGTATCCTGGTGAACGATAAGGCGTTTACAATGGAGGAGGCTATAGAGGTTGTGAGAAAAACCTGCGCCTACACCAATCACACGATCCTTGCGGAGGCGCTTGAGAAGTGGCCGCTTAAATATCTGGAAAAAGTTGTTCCGCAGCTGGTCCCCATTATTAAAGAACTGGATAAAAAGGCTGCCGAAAAATATCCGGATCCGAAAGTACGCATTATCGACAAGCAGGACCGCGTTCATATGGCGCATATCGATATTCACTACGGATTTTCCGTAAACGGCGTAGCAGCTATTCATACGGAGATTCTTAAAGATTCGGAACTGCATCCGTTCTATAAGATTTATCCGGAGAAATTTAATAATAAAACCAACGGAATTACTTTCCGCCGCTGGCTGTTATCCTGCAATCATGAACTGGCTGATTTCTTAAGGGATACCATAGGAAAAGGCTTTGCAAGAGACGCCGCACAGCTGGAACGTCTGCTGCAGTATAGAGACGACGACGAAGCGCTTAATAAGCTTGCCGATATCAAGATGCGCAAAAAGAAGGAACTTGCGGAGTATGTGCTGGAAAAGGAAGGCGTTTCCCTGAATCCGGAATCCATTTTCGACATTCAGATCAAACGTCTGCATGAGTATAAGCGCCAGCAGATGAACGCTTTGTATATTATCCATAAATACCTGGAGATCAAAGGCGGGAAAAAACCGCAAAGACCGCTGACCTTTATTTTCGGGGCAAAGGCGGCGCCGGCTTACGTAATTGCGCAGGATATTATTCATCTGCTTTTAGTGCTGCAGGAGATTGTGGATCAGGATCCGCAGGTAAGTCCCTACATGAAAGTCGTTATGGTGGAAAACTATAACGTAAGCTACGCTGAAAAACTTATTCCTGCCTGCGATATTTCCGAGCAGATTTCTCTGGCGAGCAAGGAAGCGTCAGGAACCGGAAATATGAAGTTTATGTTAAACGGAGCGGTCACCCTTGGAACCTCCGACGGAGCCAACGTAGAAATTCATGAGCTGGTGGGAGACGATAATATATTTATTTTCGGAAAAGATTCCGAGACGGTAATCAAACATTATGAAGCGGCGGATTATGTGTCCGCGGATTATTATAAAAAGAGTCCTGTAATTAAAGAAGCCGTGGACTTTATTATCGGAAAGCAGGCCATGGCTGCGGGCCATAAAGAGAATCTGGAGCGTTTGCACAAAGAACTCTTAAATAAAGACTGGTTTATGACCCTGTTGGATCTGGAAGAGTATATCCGGGTAAAAGATCAGGCCTTTGAAGCATATGAAGACAGAAGATCATGGAAACAGAAAATGCTGGTGAATATCGCTAAGGCGGGCTTTTTCTCTTCCGATAGGACCATTGCGGAGTATGACCGGGATATCTGGAAGCTGTCTGAAGTGAAATAAGAGAAAGGCATGGGAGCGAACATGAGAAGAAGTGGAATTTTGATGCCGGTGTTTTCTCTTCCGTCCAAATACGGAATCGGATGTTTTTCGGAGGAAGCGTACAGATTTGTAGATTTTCTGGAAAAAGCGGGGCAGAAGCTTTGGCAGATTCTGCCCTTAGGACCTACAAGCTATGGAGACTCTCCGTACCAGTCCTTTTCCACTTTTGCAGGTAATCCCTATTTTATTGATTTGGAGGAGTTTGTAAAAAAAGGGTGGATAAAGG
This sequence comes from uncultured Lachnospiraceae bacterium, assembly GCA_910587935.1. Lineage (GTDB taxonomy): Bacteria > Bacillota > Clostridia > Lachnospirales > Lachnospiraceae > MGBC143606. The sequence goes on along the minus strand of CAJUNP010000025.1, from coordinate 30,182 downwards.
AAAAAGAACTGGATAAATATGATTTTTGTGACACCGAACGTTACGTTGATTATGAAAAGCTTTATAATAACAGGATGGCAGCTTTAAGAAAAGCGTTTGGAAGAAGTCATACCGAAAGCGATCCGGCTTTCCGTGATTTTCAGGAACAAAATGCAGAATGGCTGCCGGATTATTCTTTGTTTATGGCGGTCAAGGATGCATTCGGAGGCGTCAGCTGGGACCGGTGGGATGAGGATATCCGTTTGAGAAAACCGGAGACAGTTCAAAACTATCGTTCAAAATATAAAGAAGAAATACTGTTTTATGAGTTTTTACAATACCATTTTACAGTACAGTGGAAAAGACTGAAGGCTTACGCTAACAGTAAGGGAATTGAGATTATCGGCGACCTGCCCATTTATGTGGCGTATGACAGCGCGGATATATGGGCGTGTCCCGAACTGTTTTTCCTGGATGAGAACATGGTTCCCGCCAAGGTGGCAGGCTGCCCTCCCGATGCTTTTTCCGCAACGGGGCAGTTGTGGGGCAATCCGCTTTACCGCTGGGAATATCATAAAACAACCGACTATGCCTGGTGGATGCGCCGGTTTGCGTATTGCTTTACTTTATATGACGTGGTGCGTATTGATCATTTCCGGGGCTTTGACGCGTATTACGCGATTCCATTCGGGGATAAAACGGCGGAATTCGGACAGTGGGAAGAAGGTCCGGGTTACGAACTTTTCCGGGTCATGAAGGAAAAGCTCGGAAACAGGCAGGTGATTGCGGAGGATCTTGGATATCTTACGCCAAGCGTGCTTAAATTGGTGAAAAAAACAGGATTTCCGGGCATGAAAGTACTTCACTTTGCCTTTGACGCCGACGGCGGCAGCGTCTATCTGCCTCATGCTTATGATAAAAACTGTGTCGTGTACACCGGTACGCATGATAACGATACGACGCTTTCCTGGTATCGAAGCCTGTCCAGAAAAGACCGTAAATTTGTCAGGACTTATCTGGATATGAGACGCGGTGCGGATATTGAATGGGTATTAATCCGCGCGGCGCTGTCCAGCGTTGCGGATACGGCGGTTATTCCCATGCAGGATTATCTGGGACTTGGAACGGAAGCAAGAATTAATATTCCGTCTACTCTGGGAGACAACTGGAGGTGGAGAATGTACGCGGAAGAAGAACGCGAGGAACTTGCAGCCAAAATCCGTGGAATTACAAAATTATATGGGAGATAAGAATCAATAAAAAAGGGGCAGCCGGTTATGATACCGGTTTGAGCCCCTTTTTCGTAGTCTATCCTTATATCCGCATCAGGATTTTTCCAGATTCATAGCGCTTAAAGTAGAATTGTGGTAAGCCGGGTCAAACGTGACATCCTCAAAAAACCAGTCCGGCGGGATAAACGCTTCCGCTGCCTGTCTGCTTCCGAATTCCACTTCGGCAATGAGCAGGGAATCAAATGGCGCGTCAAAAACATCCAATTCAATCGTCAGAGTGTAATCATCGGGCGGTTTGGGTCCGTCTTCCCTGAACTTGGGATTGGTCAGGGGAATCAGATAACGCTTTTTGGAGATCACGTTTCCGTCTGCCTTGGCACGCAAATGTAAATAGGATTCCCGGTTAAGCTCCAGATTGTATTCTTCTCTGGCCAACATTCCCTTTCCCTTATAGGTTAAATAATAACGGTCGTTTTCTTTGCGGACACGTACAACGGGATCCGTGTTTAAATACGCCTGTTCAATATGACGAAAGGGATACTTTTCATAATCCTCCGGTAAGGATTTTAATGTAAATTTACGTTCAATTTCCATTGGAACCCTCCTGTTATATAGCTAGTACTATTATACCAGTTTTTGACACGCCAGGAAAGAGTTAAAGTAAAATACAACTCTTAAAATTGTCTTAAACCTTTATGAACCGTCTATGGATAAAAGTTTACATATAATTCATTGGATTATTTTCCGGTTGGTGGTACAATAGAGTCAGAAAAATGACAGAGCAAAGGAGGCATATATGAGTACGGTTGCAGTTTTTCTGGCGGACGGATTTGAAGAAATAGAAGCGCTCACAATCGTGGATCTTTGCAGAAGAGCGGGTATTCGCACAATTACCGTTTCTATTACGGAGGACAGGCAGGTGACAGGTTCCCATAAGATTCCGGTGCTTGCGGACTGTCTTCTTAAAGAAGTGGATTTTGCGGGGACGGATATGCTGGTACTGCCCGGTGGAATGCCGGGAACGCTCAATCTGGAGGCGTGCCCGTATCTGATGGACCGGGTAAAGGAATTTCATGCGGACGGCAAGTGTATCAGCGCCATTTGCGCCGCGCCCACGATTCTGGCCCATTTAGGATTTTTAAACGGAAGAAACGCCTGCTGTTTTCCTTCCATGGAAGAGCAGCTTGCGGACGCGAAGCTGAGTCACGAACCGGTAGAAGTTTCCGATCATATAACTACCAGCCGGGGAATGGGAACGGCGATGGAATTAGGACTTGCCATAGTCGAAAGATTCCAGGGAAAAGAGACGGCGGACCGGCTTGCACAGACCGTAGTATACAAAAGAATCTGATAGAAATGTGAGAACGAAGAGCGAATGAATATTCTGTTTTTTTTAACGCCCAAGAGCGAAGTAGAGTATGTGTATGACGACGATTCCTTAAGCCGGGTAATTGAAAAAATGGAATTGCACCGGTATGGAGCGATTCCTTTGATTGCAAGACAAAACGGCGCATATCTTGGAACCATTACGGCAAGAGATTTATTATGGTACATAAAGGATCAGTACCAGCTTTCCCTTAAGTCGGCGGAAGACATAGCCGTGATGCATATCAAGCGGCTTCATGATAATGAACCGGTAGACGCGGATGCCGCTATGGAGGACTTGGCTGATAAGATCATGAATCAGAATTTTGTACCGGTTATCGACGATTCCAAAACGTTTATAGGAATCATTACACGAAGAGATGTCATGGATTACCTGATGAAAAAGGCAGACGGTGGAAAAGCCGGGATATAACGAAAAAAGAGGATGCCCTGGGGCATCCTCCTTTTTCGTAAGTCAGGCTTATTTCATAGATTCTTCTTGTTTTTTGATCATTCTACGAACCATCTCGCCGCCAATAGAACCAGCTTCCTTAGAAGTCAGGTCGCCGTTGTAACCCTCTTTCAGGTTTACGCCAAGTTCAGATGCAACCTCGGTTTTAAAACGATTCATTGCTGCCTTAGCTTCAGGTACTTCAACTCTATTACTTCTGTTGCTTGCCATTTCTTTTCACCTCCGTATTCTTTTCTTCAGGAGCCCTCCGGCTTCCCGGCATAACAGGTTCGGGAAGCTTTCGGCTCCTTTTTATCTATTCTCAAGATAAGTGATCCGCAATCCACTTATCTTAAAGAATAGCTTCTTTTTGAAAAGTGTTTTGTGACCGCTTATCTTGATGTTAGTATTTACGGTAGTAAAAGAAATATGTTGGAAACTTCTGCTAATTCACGATTCCTTTTTTAAAAATTTTTTTAACGGAATCCATATAATAAAAGCCAGAAGACTTCCTGCGGCGGCGGTAATAAGCTGCGTTACCGAAAACATGGTTTTTCCCATGGCAAGCTGTTTGTCCGACAGGGACGCGCCATAAATGGTAAAGAGAACCTGTACAATGGAAAGCGTCATAAAGCATGTCTTCAGCACACAGCCGGCGGCCATGCCTGCCGGCAGATTCCCGGAAAATTTCAGTTTTGCGGTAAAAAACCATACGCATACGGCAAGAATACAGTTGCCGGCCATAATCATAGGAAGTACCGCGGGGATGGCGCTTATAATTGGCGACGCGGCAATCAGGTATGCCGTTACGGGAGCAAGCAGGGCGATGACCAGGCCGCTGAAGAGTCCCGCCGCCAGGACGCCGATAATAATTGCCGTGTTGACGATGGGGCCGGTCAGATACACGGAAACATTTTTGAAAAATTGACTGACAATGCAGATTGCCAGGAGAATTCCTGTCTGGGCGATCTGTCTGGTAGTAAGCTTCATAAAGACCTCCTGTTATATTCATGAATAGCTGTTTAACAAAATTCATTATATATGCAATGTTCCATAAAAAAAACACTGGTATTTTGTGGCTTTATATGCTATAATCGTAAAATGACTGTGACCATGTCCCCATGTAATACCGGAGACTGAATCAAATAAAGAGCAAAACAGAAAAAAGAAGAATCACAGAGCCTATTTAAGGAGGAAACGTAAATGAGTTTACAGGTTGAAAAGCTGGAAAAAAATATGGCGAAACTGACCATTGAAGTATCGGCGGAAGAACTGGAGAAGGCGATCGAGGGCGCATATCAGAAAAATAAAAACAAGATGAGCATACCGGGATTCCGTAAAGGAAAAGTACCCCGTAAGATGATTGAAAATATGTATGGTAAGGAAGTTTTTTATGAGGATGCGGCTAATGCCCTGATTCCGGACGCATATGAGAAGGCGCTGGAAGAGTGCAGCGAAGAGATCGTATCGTCTCCCAAAATCGAGGTGGTAACGATTGAGGCGGGCGCTCCTTTCGTATTTACGGCGGAAGTTGCATTGAAGCCGGAAGTTAAGCTTGGTAAATATAAAGGCGTGAAAGTGGATAAGATTGATGTGTCCGTTACCGAAGAGGAGATTGACGCCGAGATTAATAAGGAAAGAGAAGCGAATTCCAGAACGATTACCGTTGAGGACCGCCCGGTAAAGGACGGAGATGAAACCGTTATTGATTTTGAAGGTTTTGTAGACGGTGTGGCGTTTGAAGGCGGTAAGGGAGAGAATTATCCTCTTACAATCGGTTCCGGCACTTTTATTCCCGGATTCGAGGAGAAGCTGATCGGTGCGCAGATCGGTCAGGAAGTAGAAGTGGACGTGACCTTCCCGGAAGATTATCACGCACAGGAGTTAAAAGGGAAAGCCGCTATATTCAAATGTACCGTAAAAGAGATTAAGGAGAAAGAGCTTCCGGCGCTGGACGACGAGTTTGCAAGCGAGGTTTCCGAATTTGACACGCTTTCCGAATACCGGGAAGACGTAAAGAAAAAACTGGAGGAAAAGAAGGAAAAAGATGCCAAAAACGAGAAGGAAGACGCCGTGATCGGAGCGATCATTGAAGATTCCGTGATGGAAATTCCCGACGCAATGATTGAGACGCAGCAAAGGCAGATGTTAGACGAGTTTGCACAGAGAATCCAGATGCAGGGATTGTCCATGGAGCAGTACATGCAGTTTACCGGACTGAATCCGCAGGCTATGCTTGAGCAGGTAAAACCGCAGGCGTTAAAGAGAATTCAGTCGAGACTTGTTTTAGAGGCGGTCGTTGCGGCTGAAAATATTACGGCTTCCGACGAAGATTATCAGAAAGAAACCGAGAGAATGGCGGAAGTCTACCAGATGGAAATTGATAAAGTAAAAGAGATGTTAGAGGAGAACGAATCTGCGAAGAAGCAGTTAATGCAGGATCTTGCGATAACGAAGGCCGTTGAATTTGTTACGGAGAATGCAAAAGAAACTAAGAGCACAAAAAAAGCAAAAGCAGATGAGGAATAAAAAACAGAATAACATCCCTTTTGGCGGAAATGAATAAAGAAATGTAAAAAGAGGATTAAGTTTTTCTTAAATCCTCTTTTCCTGCTTGAAAATAGTACTTGTGTGGGATAAGATAAGTACAAATATCAGGGATTTTATGGATTAACAGTAGTTGATAGGAGGAGTCAGAATGAGTTTAGTGCCTTATGTCATTGAACAGACAAGCAGAGGGGAACGGTCTTATGATATTTATTCCAGACTGTTAAAGGACCGTATTATTTTTTTGGGTGAAGAAGTGAATGACGTTACTTCCAGTCTGATTGTAGCGCAGATGCTTTTCCTGGAGGCGGAAGACCCCGGAAAGGATATTCATTTTTACATTAACAGTCCCGGAGGAAGCGTAACGGCAGGTATGGCAATTTACGATACTATGCGTTACATTAAGTGCGACGTGTCTACGATCTGCATCGGCATGGCGGCCAGCATGGGCGCGTTTTTATTAGCCGGCGGCACGAAAGGAAAAAGAATGGCCCTTCCCAATGCGGAAATCATGATTCACCAGCCTTTGGGCGGAGCGCAGGGGCAGGCTACGGAGATTGAGATTGCCGCGAAACATATTTTGCAGACGAAAGAAAAATTAAATAAAATTCTTGCCGAAAACTGCGGCAGGGATTACGATACGGTTGCCGCGGATACGGAGAGAGATAACTGGAAATCAGCTGAAGAAGCGGTAGCATACGGTTTGATTGATAAGGTGATTACCAATCATCAGCAGAGCGCGCAGTAAATAAGATAAAATTATGAGGCGGGTGCAGAAATGGCAGGAAAGAGTTCTGATGACAAAATAAGATGTTCTTTTTGTAATAAAACGCAGAATCAGGTGAGGAAACTGATCGCCGGACCGGCAGGCGTTTACATCTGTGACGAATGTATTGATATCTGTGAAGATATACTGGAGGAAGGATTTGAGGAAGATCTGAGCGAAGAAAAACTTGAGATCAATCTTTTAAAGCCGGTCCAGATTAAGGAATTTCTGGATGAATATGTGATTGGGCAGGAGGAAGCCAAAAAAGTACTGGCGGTATCCGTTTACAATCATTACAAACGCGTAACGGCGGACAGAAGCCTGGATGATGTGGAACTGCAGAAAAGTAATATTATCATGGTGGGACCGACCGGTTCCGGCAAAACCTATCTGGCGCAGACGCTGGCAAAGATTATCAACGTCCCTTTTGCCATTGCGGATGCGACTACTTTAACGGAAGCCGGCTATGTAGGCGAGGACGTGGAGAATATCCTTCTGAAATTAATACAGGCCGCCGACTACGACGTAGAGCGCGCACAGTTTGGAATGATATATATTGACGAAATTGACAAGATAACCAAAAAAAGCGAGAATGTCTCCATTACCCGCGACGTTTCGGGGGAAGGCGTTCAGCAGGCGCTTCTTAAAATTATTGAAGGAACGGTTGCAAGCGTGCCGCCGCAGGGAGGAAGAAAGCATCCCCATCAGGAATTGATACAGGTTGACACTTCTAATATCCTGTTTATATGCGGAGGCGCTTTCGACGGCCTGGAAAAAATTGTTGAGGAGCGGCTTGACAGAAGAAGCATCGGTTTTAATTCCGAGATACCCGATAAGAATGTCAGGGAATTAAGCGATCTGTTAAAGGATGTAACGCCGCAGGATCTCGTAAAGTTCGGACTGATCCCGGAATTTGTGGGCCGTGTTCCCATCAACGTTTCCCTGGAAGGTCTGGATAAAGACGCTCTGATCCGTATTTTAAAAGAGCCTAAGAATGCCCTGATTAAGCAATACAGAAAATTGTTTGAACTGGACGAAGTAGAGCTGACATTTGAAGAAGACGCTATTGAAGCTATTGCAAAGAAAGCCATGGAGAGAAAAACCGGCGCAAGGGGACTGCGTTCCATCATGGAGAGTGTCCTGATGGATGTGATGTACCAGATTCCTTCCGATGATACCATTGCGGAATGTATCATAACAAGAGGCGCCGTGGAAGGAAGTAGCAAACCGTTGACAATTCACCGGGAGTATCCGCTGAAAAAGGCAAAATAGCGAGTGGAACGCCGCCGGGTTTCGGCGGCGTTTTGTGCGAAAAAGAATTGTGGCGAGGTGTGAGTATTAATATGGAAGAAACAAAAGAGTTTCAGGAAACACAGGAAAAAGCATTAAAAGTACCGGCAATTGCGCTCCGGGATATTACGGTTATGCCGGATATGATTATTAATTTTGATTTAAGCCGGGCAAAATCGATTTTTGCGGTGGAGCAGGCGATGATGGATGACCAGAAAATTTTTCTGATTGCCCAGAAGGAACCGGAAGTAAACGAACCCGGCAGGGAGGATCTATATTCTGTCGGCACACTGGCATTTATAAGAAAGATCAGCAAAGTGTCCGATAAACTGATTCGCGTTCTGGTGGAAGGCACGGCAAGAGCCGGCCTGATCCGCTTTGCGGAAGATACGGCGGATTATCTTCTTGCTGAGGTGGAAGAAATTCCGGAGCCGGTAAAGCTGCCGGAAGAAAATTTGGAAGAAGCCATGAAACGGGAAATACAGGCGCTGTGTTCGGAGTACGGAAAGGTTAACGCCAAGGCAAGCAAAACGCTGGGCGAACTGGTGCGGGGCGATATGCCTTTGGGAAAACTTCTGGATGAGATTATTATGAATATTCCGGTTGACTATAAAAAACGGCAGGAGGTTTTAAACGCCGTACCCATCGAAGAACGTTTTCGGATTACGACGACGATTTTGGGTAATGAACTGGAAATATTAAAGCTCCGCGTACAGCTGGGAGCACAGATTAAAGGCAGAATTGAGAAAAATCAGAAAGAATATATTCTGCGTGAGCAGTTAAATTATATCAGACAGGAATTGGGTGACGACAAATCTTTTTCGGATGCGGATCAGTTTGAAAAGGATCTGAAAAAATTAAAAGCGGGAAAAGAAATCAAAGAAAGGATCGCCAAAGAGATCAGCCGGTTTAAAAGCCTGAATGTAAGCAGCTCCGAAAGTTCCGTAGAACGTGCATACATAGAGACTCTGCTGGAGCTTCCCTGGGATAAGGCGTCAAAAGACGATACGGACCTGAAGCATGCGGAACGCATTTTAGACGAACAGCATTACGGACTGAAACAAGTAAAGGAACGCGTATTGGAATTTCTGGCGGTCCGCTCCTTTACAAAAAAAGGCGCAAGTCCGATTCTTTGCCTGGTGGGCCCTCCCGGTACGGGAAAAACATCCATTGCCCGCAGCGTTGCGGAAGCTCTCGGTAAAAAATATGTGAGAATCTGTCTGGGCGGTGTCCGCGACGAAGCGGAGATCCGCGGACACAGGAAAACCTATGTGGGCGCAATGCCGGGAAGAATCGTGAACGGATTAAAGCAGGCGGGAGTGAAAAATCCGCTGATGCTTCTCGATGAGATTGATAAAGTAAGCAGCGATTATAAAGGAGATACGTCCGCCGCGCTGCTGGAGGTGCTGGACTCCGAGCAAAACGTTCATTTCAGGGATCATTACGTGGAACTTCCCGTTGATTTATCGGAGGTGCTTTTTATCGCTACGGCTAATAACGCATCCGAAATTCCGCGTCCTTTACTGGACCGCATGGAAATGATCGAGGTTACAAGCTATACCGCCAATGAAAAATTCCACATTGCAAGAGAACATCTGGTAAAAAAGCAATTGTCGAAGAACGGATTGACGGAGAGCCAGTTGTCGGTCAGCGACGGCGCGTTGAAAAATATGATTCAATACTATACAAGGGAAGCCGGAGTGCGCGAACTGGAACGCAGGATCAGTGAATTGTGCCGTAAAGCGGCAAGGCAGCTTCTGGAGCAGAAAGAGAAAGCCGGAACGCCTATCCGAATTACGGCGGGCACCCTGACAAAATACCTCGGTAAAGAAAAGTACAGACAGGATAAGGCTAACGAGAAGGACGAGACAGGAATTGTAAGAGGACTTGCATGGACCAGCGTGGGGGGCGACACCCTGCAGATCGAAGTGAACAAGATGCCGGGAAAAGGCGAGATTGAATTGACAGGACAAATGGGCGATGTTATGAAAGAATCGGCTCTTGCCGGCTTGAGCTATGTGCGTTCCGTCAGCGGGAAGTATCAGATTGCACCGGAAACGTATAAGGAGAATGATTTCCATATTCATATTCCCGAGGGAGCCGTTCCAAAGGACGGGCCTTCCGCCGGAATTACGATGGCGACGGCCCTGTTTTCCGCCATTACGAAAATTCCCGTTCATGCGGATCTTGCCATGACCGGTGAAATTACGCTGCGGGGAAGAGTTCTGCCTGTAGGCGGCCTTAAAGAAAAAATACTTGCCGCAAAGATGGCGGGAATTAAAAAGATCCTGGCGCCTGCAAAGAACAGAAAAGATGTGGAAGAAATTTCAAAAGAAATAACGGGAGGCCTTGAAATCGTATTCGTGGAGAATATGGAAGAGGTGCTTAAGCATGCTTGCGATATGCAAGGAGAATCGTATGGTAATTAAAAACGTAAATTTGGAAACGGTATGCGGCATTACAAGCAAGCTGCCCCAGAACGAACGTCTGGAAGTGGCTTTTGCAGGAAAAAGCAACGTGGGGAAGTCATCTCTGATCAATGCGTTAATGAACAGGAAGTCTCTGGCAAGGACGTCCTCGCAGCCCGGAAAAACCCAGACTATTAATTTTTATAATATAAACGGCGAATTGTATTTTGTGGATCTGCCGGGGTACGGTTATGCCAGGGCCAATGAATCCGTAAAGGCACAGTGGGGAAAAATGATCGAAAATTATCTCTACCGGTCAAGGAAACTCCGCGCGGTGTTTTTACTGATCGATATCCGGCATAAGCCTTCCGACAACGATCGAAATATGTATGACTGGATTGTAAACCATGGGTTTCATCCCATTGTGATCGCCACAAAACTCGATAAAATTAACCGCAGCCAGACGGCGAAGCAGATCAGACTGATCCGGGAAACGCTCCAGGTGCGTCCGGGAACGGTTCTGATTCCTTTTTCCGCCCAGACAAAACAGGGGCGGGATGAAATTTATGACATTCTTGATTCGCTGCTCGAACAGGAGGGGGAACATGAAAGTATCGGTTAAAAAATATCTGAAGGTTTTGCTGAATCTTACGATTGCGGCTGCGATTCTGTTGTTTGCGGTTTTTCTGCTTCCGAAGCTTATTATCTTTTTTATGCCCTTTGTGATCGGCTATTTGATTGCGTTGATTGCAAGCCCTATGGTGCGGTTCTTTGAGGAAAAGCTGAAAATAAGAAGAAAAGCCGGTACAGCTTTTGTAATTATAGCGGTAATAGCCCTGGTAGTATTGGGAATTTATCTGATCGGCGCGAAACTGATTGAAGAGGCAATTGGCTTTGCGGAAGCGCTGCCTCAGATGTGGAGCAATATCGAAGTGGAGATTCAGAAGATCGGCGAGAATCTGGAAGTGCTGTACAGCCGGCTGCCGGATAATGTGCAGGATGCCATTTCAAGCGTTACGGATACGTTGAGCAGCTATGTGGGAGAAGTGGTTGGCGGAATCGGTACGCCGACCATTGCGGCAGTGGGTAACTTCGCAAAACAGCTTCCCACCGTGTTGATCGGAATGATTATGACGCTGCTTTCCGCATATTTTTTCGTAGCCGAAAAACATACCTTATCGGGATTTGTCGAACGTTATATGCCGAAATCATTGAAGCAGCGGTATCTGCTGATTAAGCGGAGCCTGTCCCGGGCCGTCGGCGGTTACTTAAAGGCCCAGCTTCGTATTGAGGTGTGGATGTATCTGCTTCTGGTATTGGGATTTGCCCTGCTGCAGATCGATTATGCTCTTCTTATAGCGCTGGGAGTAGCCTTTCTTGATTTTCTGCCGTTTTTTGGAACGGGAACGGTACTTGTTCCCTGGGCCGTCGTAAAAATATTAAGCTCGGATTATAAAATGGCGGTGGGACTGTTGATTATCTGGGGCGTGGGACAGCTTGCAAGGCAGCTGATCCAGCCTAAAATAGTGGGGGATTCTATCGGAGTGCCGCCTCTTCCCACGCTGTTTCTGTTGTTTATAGGGTTTAAGGCCGGAAGTGTTCTGGGAATGATCCTGGCGGTTCCGCTGGGAATTATCCTTTACACGATGTATCAGGAAGGCGCTTTTGATACAACCGTAAACAGTTTGAAGATTCTTGCCTTTGGAGTGAACAATTTCCGGAAACTGACGGATGAAGATATGACCGGCATTACGCCCCACAGGCCTGCCGGTGAAGAAACACCGGATTTAAAAGAGGGAAAACTTTGAAAAATTTTAAAATGATTCTTCAATATGAAGGAACCAGATATCAGGGCTGGCAGCGGCAGGATACCTCTGAAAATACGATTCAGGGAAAGCTGGAGCGGCTTCTTGAAAAACTTGCCGGAGAACCTGTGGAAGTGCAGGCGTCGGGCAGGACGGATGCGGGCGTACATGCGTACGGTCAGGCAGCCAATTTTAAAATGAATACCGATTTGACGCCGGAGGAATTAAGAGATACGATTAACCGTTACCTTCCCGAAGACATTGGCGTGATCGAACTTACGGAGGTTTCGCCGCGTTTTCACAGCAGGTATAATGAGACCGGTAAAATTTACCGATACCGGGTATTAAACAGTCCCAGACCGCATATCTTTGACAGAAGATATGTATATCAGGTTCCGGAGTCTTTGGATATCGGCGCTATGAAGAAAGCGGCGGAATTCTTAATCGGAGAGCACGATTTTCAGTCTTTTACTTCCGCAAAAAAAGGAAAAAAATCTACGGTGAGGCGGATTGATGAAATACGGATTGAAACGGTTTCCGATGAAATTCAATTTATTTTCCGCGGAAACGGTTTTTTATATCACATGGTTCGCATAATTATGGGCACACTGTTAAGTGTGGGAAAAGGAGAACTGGATGCGAAAGAGATTCGGAATATCCTGACAGCAAAGGACAGGCAAAAGGCGGGACCGCTGGTTCCTGCCAAAGGACTCGCGCTTATGGAGGTGTTTTATGAATGAAGCAGGAGAAAGCGACCGGCATCGGATTTTTTTGATACTCCTGTTTGTGGTTTATATTTTGGTAGTCATTAAGCTTCTGATTTTTAAGTATCCTTACTGTGAATTGAAGGAAATTATGGATACATGGGAAAAAGGAGTGATTTGGGAAGGGCTTGACACAGCCAACTTTACTTTGTTTAAAACGATTAAAATGTATATCCGCTATTCCTATAAGCTGAACAGCTTTGAAAATCTGGTGGGAAACGTTGTTGTTTTTCTTCCCTTTGGTTATTTATTGCCGCGTATTTGGAGAACGGCAAAGAGCGGCTTGATGCTTATGGGATATGCTTTTTTCTTTTCATTGTCCATAGAATTGTTTCAGCTTTTCAGTGCATTCGGGGCTTTTGATGTGGATGATCTTTTACTGAATACGGCGGGGGCGCTGATTGGTTTTTTTGTATACAAAATGAATATGAAATTATTTGGTTAAAGTTTTTGCAAGTGTTCTGAATGCAAAAACTTTTTTTATTTCTAAACCGTCTATATTAAAAGAAATGAACTTTAATTTATAATATAATTGATGCAAAACAGATACAAAGGAATGTAAAAATATGTAATCAAAGGTCATATTGAACAAATCTGCAAAAATTAATAAAAATTAAGATTATTTTTTGCAGTATTTTTGACCGCTGAGGGATATTAATAATAGAACCTTAATAATATACCCAATTTTGACAGAATGGCAGAATGAGTAAAGATGAATCCAATCAGACAGACAGCTTCCAGAAAGACGTTTGCAGAAAATAATTTACAATTAAAAATAGATGAATACTCCGGGATGTTATATAAACTTGCATTTTTTCAATTGAAGAATTATCAGGATGCCGAAGATGTAGTACAGGAAACTTTTTATCAGTATATCCGGACGGCTCCTGAATTCGAGAACGGGGAACATGAAAAAGCGTGGTTTATCAAGGTAACGTTAAACGGCTGCCGTAAAGTGTTCCGATGCGCATGGTACCGGCGCAGAGATGTGTTGTTACCGCAGGAAGCCGCGGCGGAGACATGCATGGAGAAGGAGTATCTGGCCAGAGAAAAAAGACAGGAGATTTTAAACGCGGTTTTTTCCCTGCCGGGCAAGTACAGAGAAGTGCTTCATCTATTTTATTTTGAAGATTTTTCCGTAAAACAGATTGTAGAGGTGACAGGCAGAAAAGAGTCCACGGTGACTTCCCAATTGACGAGAGGAAGAGAACTTCTTAGAAAGAAGCTGAAGGAGGAGTATCAGTATGGCTGATTTTGGAAAAGCGTATAAAGATGCGGCGGCAGAAATCGGCCGTCCGTCTATTGATGCTCAATCTGTTTTGGACGAGGCAAGGCGGCGCAGGGTAAAGCGCCGGATGTTGTGCCGGAAGGGAGCGACCTTTGCCAGCGTGATCTTAATAATCTTTGTCGGCGGTTTTACGTCCGCTAAGGCAGCGGGATATTTGGGCAGCGTAATTCGTGTCAATGAACGGGGATTTGTCAGCGGAGACCCGGATACAATGACAAGCGATGCCGGTGTCAGAGTGGAACAGGAAGGCGTCATGCCGTTTTCTGCCGGAGAAACGCAGCAGTCGGCAGATGATATTTCAGAAGCGCCGGTATATGAAGAAATTGAGGAGTTTGAATTTGATTCCGTAGAGGTCTTCAGACAGGCGTATCCGGAGATGATTGTCGCATTGCCTGAGATTTCAGCCGAGGACGAAGCCGTGTATGTATGCGGCGACGGTGTCTACATACGCTATCAGGTTGGGGAGGGGCAATTTGTGGATATCCAGATATTTGATTACCACGGCAGCAGCGGCCATTCGGCTTCCGTATCTTTTGGGGAAGAAATCTGCAATGAAAGAACCTATACCACAAAACAGGGATTTAGTTATACGCTGATTGACGGCGTGAAGGAGTCGGAGTCAGATCCTCTTCGGATTCATGGGGCGATATCCGTTGAATATTATGAGGTGTTCATTAACTTTTACGGATATGAGGAAGAGGAGGCGGAACAAATACTGGAAAGTATTGATCTGAGTCCGTATTGTGGGAACGAATAGAGTAATATGGAAATGGAGGATGAGGAGTATGAATAATATTTTGATATGGAACGAGGACAGACACAGTGTAGACGTATTGCATACGCTGCTGCTCAGCGAGGGGTTTCAGGTTGTACAGGCGACGGAGCAGTCAGGGATCGGCCATATGATAGAGACGGAAAATATCCATCTTTTACTGACGGATATTGAGCCGGGGTATGGAGATGGAATTCAAATGATTCGCGATATCCGAAAAAGCAGCAGTATTCCGATACTGGTATTTTCCAAAAACGGAGAGGAAGCGGCCAAAATCGCGGCTCTTAACGCCGGAGCGGACGACTATGTGACGATGCCGTGCAATCCGCTGGAGCTGCTTGCACGGATCAAATCACAAATCCGGCGCTATACACAAATGGCGAATCTGTGTGAAAATATTAACCGTATTTACCGGGTAGACGATCTGGAAATAGACGATATAAAGCGTAAGGTAACCGTTGCGGACAGGGAAGTTTATTTGACTCCCATTGAGTATAAGATTTTAAGGCTTCTTGTAAAAGAAAAAGGGCGGGTGCTCTCGATCGATCAGATTTATGAGGCTATCTGGAATATGCAGGCTATCGGAGCCGATAATACGATTGCGGTACATATCCGGCATATCCGTGAAAAAATCGAAAGCAATCCCAAGGAACCCCACTACCTGAAGGTGGTCTGGGGAACGGGTTATAAAGTTGGATGATCCTCCCGAAAGACCGGGGATACACAAAAGGCTGGCAGAAAATGTTAGCCTTTTTTTCTGATTTGTAGTAAGATAGTGTCAGACTGAAAATAATATATAAGGGATATTCAAAGAGGCGGAACAGATAAATGAAAGTATTGATTTTATCCTGTAATACGGGGGAAGGGCATAATGCCGCAGGGCGGGCGGTAAAGGAACGCCTGGTTTATGAAGGGCATGAAGCGGTTATGCTCGATTATTTGCAGCTTGCAAGTAAGCGCACCGCGAAATTAGTAGGACAGACTTACGTAAGAATTGCCAAAAATCTTCCATGGTTATTTCATTTTCTTTACAGGATCGGAGGAATGATCAGTTCTTCCAGGCATAAGTCTCCGGTATACTGGGCGAATAAAGGGATGGCAAAGCATCTATTATATTATCTGGATGTTAATGATTTTGACGCTATTGTTATGCCCCACTTATTTCCGGCGGAGACGCTGACTTATATGAAGCGGCATAATATGACCGATATTCCCGCGATAGCGGTTGCAACGGATTATACCTGTATACCTTTCTGGGAGGAGACGGAATGTGATTACTACGTGATTCCCCATGCGGATCTTGCGGAAGAGTTTGCCGGCAGAGGAGTTCCCATGGAGAAGCTTCTGCCTTTTGGTATTCCGGTGGGCATGGCTTTCTCGGAAAAAGAGAAGAAAAGAGAAGCAAAAGAAAAGTTAAAGCTGCCGGTGGATAAGCCTATGTATCTTGTTATGAGCGGCAGCATGGGATTTGGAAAAATACATCTGTTCGCCTTTGAACTGGCCAGAAAATTAAAGGACGGGGAACAGATTGTGATTATCTGCGGGAATAATAATAAGCTGAGAAGAACGCTGCGCAGCGAGTTCTGGTGGAATAAATCCGTGCATGTAGTCGGTTTCACGGAGCATGTGGCGGTTTATATGAACGCCTGCGACGTGATCTATACAAAGCCGGGCGGTTTAACTTCCACGGAGGCGTTGGTGAAAAATATACCGATCGTCCATACGGCTCCGATTCCCGGATGCGAGACGAGAAACCGTGATTTCTTTACTTCCAGGGGGATGTCCGTAGCGGCGGAGCATATCCGGACGCAGGTAGCGCAGGGGAAAACGCTGGTGCAGAATAAGGCGCTGCGCGAGGGAATGGCTGAGGCCCAGAGGGAAAACGCATATCCCGATGCGGCAAAGGATATTGTCCGGTTTCTGAATCGGCTTGTACAGGAGGTGTAGAAATGGACTATACGCTTTATATCGTTGCGGGTTATTTGCTGGGCAGCGTTATGTTTGCAGGTTACCTGCCTCTTCTGTTAAAGCATATTGACGTCAGGCGCTTAAGTGACGACGGCAACCCCGGTACGGCCAACGCGTTTAAACATGCAGGGGTCTTCGTGGGAAGTCTGGTGCTGTTGTGTGAACTTGGAAAAGGTTTTTTACCTGTATTTTTAGCATGCAGGCGTTTGGATACCTCCCATTTCCTGTTTTCCCTGGTGTTGTCGGCGCCGGTGGTCGGTCATGCGTATCCGGCTTTTAAAGGGGGTAAAGAGGGCGGAAAAGCGATTGCGGTATCATTCGGGGTTTTGCTGGGACTGCTGCCGGAATGGCGGCCGGTGCTCATTCTGGTTTTTTATTACCTGCTGTTTTCTCTGTTTATTGTAATACGTCCTCATTTGCACCGTTCTGTCGTTACGTTTGTATTGTTTACATTATCATGCGCTTTTCACGTGGACGGCAGGGCGGTGATCTGCGGATGTATTCTGGTTTCATCGGTGGTTGTGGCAAAGCACATAAAAAAATATCAGGGGGAACGGCTGGAAGTCGGTATCCTCACAAGACAACATTAGAGGAGGAAGATTATGGCAGTATATGAGTTAAAGGGAGATGCTTTAAGCATCCGGGTAGACGGAAACGGCGCGGAGCTTAAGTCACTGACAGAAAATGCGACGGGACAGGAGTACATGTGGGACGCGGACGCGGAGTACTGGCCGAGAACTTCACCGGTCCTGTTTCCTTTTGTAGGAAGACTGAAAGAGCAAAAATACGTTTACAATGGAAAAACCTATGAAAAAATACCGCAGCACGGGTTTGCCAGAGACGAAGAGTTTACGCTGACGGAGCAGACGGAAGATTCTCTGCGGTTTTGCCTGCGGGATTCGGACAAAACGAGGGAATGTTTTCCCTTCTCATTTTGCCTGGAGATCGCTTACAGGCTCGCGGGAAAGAAACTGTTTGTATCCTTTCTTGTGCGCAATGAGGGTCAGGAGGAGATGTTTTTTTCCTTAGGGGCGCATCCGGGATTCGTATGTCCGAAAAATACGGGTGAAAAGCGTTCCGATTATTACATCGGGTTTGATGTGGATGAAAAGCTTATCAGCCGCAATATTGACATGTCAACGGGACTGGCTAAGGATCAGTATACGGAATACAAACTGGAGCAGGGTCTTCTTCCCGTTGCGGACGATTTATTTAAGAACGACGCGCTGGTGCTGGAAAACAATCAGGTACATCGTGTTTCTCTGCTCACGCCGGATAAAAAACCTTATTTGACGTTACAGATGGACGCTCCCGTATATGGAATCTGGTCCAGTGTAAAACCGGGCGCACCGTTTATCTGTATTGAACCCTGGTTCGGAAGATGCGACGCGCTAAGCTTTGAAGGAGAACTTCAGGACAGGGAGTACCAGAATTGTCTTCAGGCAGGCGCACAATTCCATGCGGAATATGCGGTTACGATAGAATGAGAACACTGGCGGAAAAAGCGCTGGAGCTTGCCAGGGATCAGATTCTGATTCAATACCGTTATTTTGCGCCGGCTCTCGGAGCGCTTCGTTTTACGGAAAAAGACGGGACAGGAGAGCTGGCGGCAGACGGAACGCAGATTTTTTATGATTCCTTGAAGGTGCTGGAAGCGTATAAAAAGGAACCTGCATCCGTAACCCGCAGTTTGCTGCATATTCTTCTTCACAGCCTGTTTCATCATGATTTTCTGAGAGAAGGGAAAGAGGAAGACAATTGGAATCTGGCGGCCGATCTGGCGGTGGAAGCGGTAATTCTGGAATTAAATCAGGAGAGTATTTCTTTAAAAAAGGATATCAGAAAGCTTGAAAAATTAGAACAAATCAGGCGCGAAGCGGGAGGAATGACGGCCGGCAGGATATATCGCCGGCTTCAAGAAAATCCTCCTGCTTTTGATGAAAAAGAAGAACTGAAGAGACTGTTCTTTGTGGACGACCACAGGCTTTGGACAGGAATACGGGAACTGGCGGTAACAAAGCGGGAGTGGGAAAAAATCCGGGAACGTTTAAGGGCGGAGCTGAACAGTTTTTCCAAAAACAAGGGAAATACCGAAGGACTGCGGGAAAACCTGGAACAGGCGGTGAAAGAGCGTTATGATTATTCAAGGATTCTGGCGCGTTTTATGACAATGGGAGAACAAGTCGGCGTGAACGAGGAAGAGTTTGATCTGGTATATTATACCTATGGTCTGCGTCAATACGGAAAACTTCCCCTGCTGGAACCGTTGGAATACCGGGAAATTAAAAAGATCCGCGAGTTTGTAATTGTAATCGATACCAGCGCTTCCTGCAGAGGCGCACTGGTGCGTGCATTTTTAAAGAGAACTTATCAGATACTAAAAAGCAGCGAAAGCTTTTTTTCCAAAATTAATTTACACTTGATTCAGTGCGACCAGGAAGTGCAGCGCGACGATAAAATAACAAATGACGCCGATTTTGAGAATTTCCTGAAAAACGGGGAACTCAAGGGATTTGGGGCTACCGATTTCCGGCCTGCTTTTTCCTATGTGGAGACGTTAAGGGAAAAGGGAGAGTTTGAGAATCTGAAAGGATTGATTTACTTCACGGACGGGTACGGCATTTATCCGGAGACTATGCCGGATTATCAGGTGCTGTTTGCGTTTGTAAAGGATGACGACAAAACGCCGGGACTGCCGCCCTGGGCCTTAAAAGTCGTGTTGGAAGAAGAGGAACTGGAAGATAGAGGAGAGAAACCGTAAATGAATATTGCACAGGCAAAAGAATATATAAAAGATTCCGTCCGACTGTATTTGAAAAAAGACGAGTTCGGTGAATATCGAATTCCGGTAGTCCGGCAGAGGCCCATCTTTCTTCTGGGGGCGCCGGGTGTGGGAAAAACCGCGATTATGGAGCAGATTGCGCAGGAGCTTGGAATTGCGCTGGTTGCTTATTCCATGACCCATCATACCAGGCAGTCCGCCCTGGGCCTGCCTTTGATTGTGGAGAAAGAATACGGCGGTAAGACGGTTAGCGTATCGGAATATACCATGAGTGAAATTATCGCGTCCGTTTATGAAACCATGGAGGAAAGCGGAATCCGGGAGGGGATTCTGTTTCTGGATGAAATCAACTGCGTATCGGAAACGCTTACGCCGTCCATGCTGCAGTTCTTACAATACAAGGTGTTCGGGCGGCATCAGGTGCCGGAAGGCTGGGTGATTGTGACGGCCGGCAACCCGCCGGAATATAACCGCTCCGTGCGGGAGTTCGACGTGGTGACCATGGACCGTCTCAAGCTTTTGGAGGTTGAGGCCGACTTTGAAAGCTGGAAACAATACGCTCTGGAGAGAAGAATCCATCCGGCGGTTTTAAGCTTTCTGGAAATCAAAGATGAGTATTTTTATCAGGTAGAGACTACGGTAAAAGGAAAGGCATATATAACCGCCAGGGGCTGGGAAGATTTGTCCGGTATTCTGTTTCTGTATGAGGAAGAAGGCATGGGCGCGGATGAGAATCTGATCGGACAGTACCTGCGCCATGATAAGGCGGTACGGGAGTTTGCCGCTTATTATGATTTGTACCGTAAGTATAAAAAGGATTATCGGACGGAAGAAATTCTGCAGGGCCGTTTTGGAGAGGAAGTCTGCAGAAAGGCGTCGGAGGCATCCTTTGACGAAAGGCTTTCACTGCTGTTTATGTTAAGTGACAGCGTGACGCTTTCCGTCCGGAATAATCTTGTGAACATTGACGCGCTGCAGGAGCTTAAGCGGATTCTTAAAACGATCCATGAGAAGGCCGAAGAGGATAAAGAGAAGCCGGAAATAGTATTGGCAAAGCAGAAGGAAAATCTGGCAAAGCGGTTGGAAGCCCAAAAGAAAGCGGGCGCTTTATCGGAAAGGGAACAAAGTAAAATGCGGATTGTGGAGCGGTTCCTTAAGAAGTCCCTGGAGGCTTTGCAGGAAACGGATTCATTTGAGGCGGTTAAGTCTCTTTATGCCGAAAAGGCGGCGGAAGTTACGGCGCAAAATGAAGAAATTAAGAACCGGATGCACCAAATGTTTTCGTTTACGGAAAGAGCCTTTGCAGAGGGAAACGAGCTTCTTATCTTAATGACGGAGCTTACGGCAGGCAGCGATACTTCCCGTTTTATAAATACCTTTGGGAGTGAAGACTACGCCCGGCATAACGAGGCATTTATGATTCAGGACAGGCAGGAACGGCTCCGGCAGGAAATCGCTGCGGCAGAGCCTTGAGTAACGGTGAAGCATATGGAAAACGGATTATGGGAATATACAGAGGAAAAGGACGGAATTCACATTCGGCGTTTCCTTGGCGACGGATATGAGGCGGAGGTTCCGTCCGTACTGGACGGGACGCCTGTGCGCGTTCTGGAAAAGAAGGCATTTTTAAGTAAGAAAAGGTTAAGAAGAATCGTTTTGCCGGAATCCGTAACGGAAGTGGGCGACTGGGCTTTCGCTTACTGCGGCCGTTTAAAAGAAGTTGTTTTGAATACATGCGGAGTGCGGTTTGGAAAAGACGTTTTTCTGGATTGTAAAGAACTGGAAAGGATATCCGGCGTCTCCCAAACGGACGGGACAGGGGAGCTTCTTGCGGCGGCCGTTTTACATTTGGATGCATACTATTTGCTGGAGCCGGCGGAAGCGGGAAGCATTTCCTGGATTGATAAATGGGACGCCCGTCTTAAAGCTGTTTTGGCGGAACAGGATTCGGCCGGATTTTCACGGCTGCTTCTTTGCGGAGAAGAAGATTACGCGGGAAAAGATAACGATTATGACGTTTATATTATGCGGAGACGTAAAAAGAAAGTATGCCTGTGTTATTTACGTCTGCGTCATTCCTTTGCCCTGAAAGAAGAATTGAAACGGACACTGCAGGCTTATCTTAGGATGTATGCACGTAACGGCAGCGAAGCGGGGGAGAGTTTCCGTGTGCTCATGTCGGAGTATGGAAGCGATCCGGTTTGTTTTCGCATTTTTACGGACGCGGGCTGTGTAACGGAAGAAAACGCAGAGCTGTTTTTGCGGGATATGGAGCGTTTGGATGCCGGTCAGTGTACGCAGCTTAAGGCATGGCTTTTACAGTATAAAAGAGAAACTTTTGGATATAGCGATATCCGGTCGGCTTTATCATTGGATTTTTAGGAGGGGTTCATCATGCTGCCGCAGGAATTTTTGAATCGTATGAAAATTTTGCTGGGAACGGAATATGCGGATTTTCTTGCCGGGTATGAGAATTCCCACCGTTTTTCCCTGCGGTGGAATCCGTTAAAGGGAGGAGAAGTGCCGCAGGAGCAGATAAAAAAGCGGCTGCCTTATTTACAGGAGGCAGTGCCTTGGGCAAAGTACGGCTATTACTATGAAGAAAATGTAAGACCGGGAAAGCATCCTTTTCACGAAGCGGGACTTTACTATATTCAAGAGGCCAGCGCCATGGCTCCGGCCGCTTTTCTTAACGCCGGGCCGGGAGAGAGAATTCTGGATTTGTGCGCGGCCCCCGGAGGGAAGAGCACACAGATTGCGGCGGATATGCGGGGACAGGGACTTTTGGTATGCAATGAGATACATCCCGCGAGAGCCAGAATCTTATCGGAGAATATCGAGAGGATGGGAATCTGCAACGCGCTTGTTCTGAATGAGGCGCCGGATACTTTGGCCGAACGGTTTGAACAATATTTTGACAGAATTCTGGTAGATGCCCCCTGTTCCGGCGAAGGGATGTTTAGAAAGAAAGAAGAAGCGTGCCGGGAGTGGAGTATGCAGAATGTGGAGCTGTGCGCAAAAAGGCAGGATGAAATTCTGGATGCGGCGGCGGGAATGTTAAAGGCAGGCGGAAGACTGGTATATTCTACATGTACCTTCGCACCGGAAGAAAACGAAGGAAGCGTCAGCCGTTTTCTGGCACGACATTCCGAGTTTTCCATAGCGCCGCCTGCTTTTGCGGACGGTTTTACGGGCGGACGGGGAGACTGGGTGGAGAATCCGGCGCCAGGGATTGAAAATACGGTACGGCTTTTCCCTCACAAGGTAGAAGGGGAAGGACATTATGCGGCCGTGCTTATAAAAGAGAGAGAAAACAAAGAAGCGAATCGTCCGTGTAAAACAGAGGCTGGAACACGGGAGAAAGAATGTGGGGAATTCGCAGGTTTCCTAAGGCAATATATCCGGAAGGAGTTAACCGGCGTTTTATTGAAATTCGGAGATCAGCTGTATCTTGCGCCGGAGGGGACACCAAGTTTACATAAGTTGAAAGTTCTGAGGGCCGGCCTTCATCTGGGAACCCTTAAAAAGAACCGATTCGAGCCGTCCCATGCGCTGGCCCTGGCGCTTTCGGACAGTGATGTAAAATACGCAAAGAATCTGGATTCCCATGGACAGGAAGCACAGGCGTACCTGCGAGGAGAGACTTTGCAGGCGGAAGGTGAGAAGGGCTGGTACTTAATTACGGTGGACGGAATCAGTCTCGGATGGGGAAAACTTACGGGAGGAGTCATGAAAAATCATTATCCGAAAGGACTGCGGGGGTAGAAGGTTGAAAGAAAAGCGCTTTCAACCTGACGCATTGGGGCCTTTCCCGCATGGGAAGAGCCCATGCAGGAAAGGCATGGGTATAAAAATAAGTAAATCTTAAGAAAATCAGAAATACATCTTAATAAGTGCCTGTTATACTGAGTGTCATGAAGAAAAGGAGGCATAGAGCGGTGAAACATAAAAGAATGTATCAATTAACGGCTCTGTTACTTGCGTTGACGGTTGGCATCAGCATAACGGGATGCGGCGGTAAAGAAGATAAACCGGCGGGTACGACAGGGAAGACAGAGCGGGGACGTTATGTGGAAAGTCCGGTGGAATTGCCCGAAGGAGTAGATGCGGACGATATTGCGCAGATTGGTATCCGGGATGGCAAATTGTATTTTCTGGAAAGCAGAATGGACAATGAAGTCTATACTTTTGCGGAATATATACAGGACGGTCAGTCAGGCTTTACAAAAACGGAATGTGAATGGCTGAATAAACTGGAACTTAAAGAAGCCTTTTGGAGAATGAATTACATCCGGGGAGAAGGCGCGCAGGCAGTTTTATATGCGCAGTATAGCGAAGAAGAAGGAAGCTATTGGGGTCATTTGTTTGCAACAAAAGACGGAAAAGAAGTTCAGGAAATTACGCCGCAGGGTTGGAAAGAGGGTCAGGAGATGGATGGTTTTATGTATTATGATTCTCCTGAATTTGTGAGCTTTGCGGATTCGGATACGCTGGTAGGCGGATTTTATGACCGTCTGGAGTTTTACGGCAGCGATACGGGAGAACTTGTCAATCAGATATCCGTCAGCAACAATTATCTGGAAGCTGCAGTTGCCGGAAAAGACGGTTTTTATCTGTTTCCCTGTTCCGATATGTCGGCGCTCACCGGCGTGGAAAAGTATCAGGTGGGAAAGAATGAGCCTGTAGAAGTGATTGAATTTAATGAGAAAAGTTCGGGACTGGCTCAGACCTTTGTGGATGTGACGTCAGACGGAAACGTGGTAATCTGCAATGACGAAGGCTTTTACAGGTATGAGGCGGGTGAAAAGAGCTGGAAACAGATTATTCCGGCAAGATATTCATCCCTGATCATGGAAACCATGTGGTGTCAGGGAATTGCGGCAATGGATGACGGCGTTATCTTCGCGTTGTTTAAAGGAGAGGGCGGCGGTCTGATGCGGTATGATTACGATCCCGATCTGGAAGTCGGGACAGGCAGAACACTGACTGTTTATACGGTATATGAGAGTTCCGTTATCAAACAGGCAGCGGCGCTGTTCCAGAAGAAACATCCGGATGTGGAAGTGATCGTGGAAACAGAACTGACATATGATGATATATACGGCGGAAACGTAGATTTAAACAGCATTTATTCTTCCCTGAACGCGGAAATCCTGGCCGGGAATGCATCGGATATTCTGATTCTGGACGGACTTAACGCAAAATCCTTTATGGAAAAAGGGCTTTTGCTTGATCTGGAAGAAATTCTGGCGCCGATGGAAGAAAAAGGAGAACTTCTGACAAACATCACACAGAGCTACCGGAATGAAGACGGTACGCGCTATGCGGTTCCCCTTCGCTTTGCCCTGAATTTGCTGGTCGGAAAAGATGTGAACGCAAAAGACGTTCAGGATATGAAGTCTATGGCGGCGGATTTTGCGGCCAGACAGGAATCCATGCTGGGAGAAAGAACGGTATGGGATTTGGTTGATGAATTTGCCCCGTTTTTCACGGATTCCATTATTCAGGATAAACAACTGAACCGGGAAGTGTTAAAGGAATATCTGGAATACCTGAAAGTGATCGCGGAAAACTGCGGTATTGTGGAAAGTTATGGAGACAGGGAGAGGCATCCGGATATCTGGGATATTGCAAGCTCCGTACAAACGGCTTTTTACCAGGCGGACGGTTTTAATCAGTCCATGCTGCCTGTCAGTGCGGCAAAGCTGGTAAACGGAACGGTAGCGTGCTTTGAAAACGCGTATATTCCCAAATTTGAAGCGGGAATATACAGCCAGACAAAAGAACCGGAGCTGGCAAAAGAATTTTTGGCTTTCGCCTTGTCCAATGAAGTGCAGAATGCGGATTTCTATGACGGTTTTCCGATCAACGCGGTTTCCCTGGAAAATCAGGCAGGGAAAGACCGTACCGATGCGGAAGCTTATACGACCATTGATTTGGGCGGCGGCCAGTCCATCGGATTTGAGATTAAGGATTTCGACGGAGTGCAGGCGGATGAGCTTCTGGAAATGTGCAGAAGCGTGGATAAAAAGGTGGTAGAAGATACGGAAGTCAAAAATAAGCTGGCCGATTCCGTAGCAGGATACTTAGACGGAAGCAGAACGCTGGAGGAAACCATAGACCGGGTGGAAGCGGGACTTCGGATGTATCTGGCAGAGTAAGCGAAAACAGATAAAAATATTGTAAAATCGGTGTGCAAAAGGACGGATGAAAAGCGATTGCTTTTTGAGCGTCCTTTTCTTACGGCTCGTTTCTTCTTGTCCTTTTTTATCTTTTTTTGTGCAAATTTCATATTTTGATTGTGTCTGTAGGAAAATTATGCTAGAATACCTAGACTAACAAGATGCAGATTTGACAAAGAGGGACGAAGGGAGGAGAAATTCGTGTTAGAAGTGAGCACATTGGGAAAATTTTCAGTGGTGGGCGGCGACGCTGTCCTGAACGATGATATTCTTCGCTCCGATATGTTGAAGAAGCTTTTAATTTATATCCTGACGCACAGAGAACATCCCATTACCATACAGGAACTTGCCGAGGCGCTATGGCAGGACGAAGAGACGGATAATCCGGCGGGCGCTTTGAAAAATCTGATGTACCGCCTCCGCAATATTTTGAAAGTTACGTTTGGAAATGCAAAGTATATTATTACAAGTCCCGGAGCATATAGCTGGAATACGGAAATAGAGATATGCTTTGACGCGGAAAATTTTGAACGGTTCTGCAAGCAGGCAAAGGCTGCGTCAAAAGAAGAAGCGGCTATTCAAAGTTATGAACGGGCGCTGGCGTTGTATAAAGGGGAATTTATGGATCATATTCTCGACAGGCATTGGGCTGTGACCTTATCTACCTATTACCATTCCCTGTTTTTAACGGCGACGAAAGAACTTGCAGAATTATATCAGAAAGAAAATCGTTATCAGGATATGGAACGGATTTGTATTAACGGTCTTCATTTTGATAAAGTTGACGAACAGATGCATTGTTTTTATATTATGGCTTTGATACGCCAAAATAAATTTGAACTTGCCCTTAAAAGTTATGAAGAGGCTGTCAGGATTTTATATGATGCCCTTGGCGTCCGCAATTCCGAACGGCTGCAGGAGGTTCAGAAAGAGCTTTTGAAAATGAACAAGGGAACCGAAGCCGAAGGTATGGAAAGCGTTTCGGAGGATATGGCGGAGGTTGAAAAACCGGTCGGCGTTTACCTGTGCGGCTATCCCGTTTTCCGGGAGATATACCGGTTGGAAGCCCGAAAAATCGGACGTTTGGGAGAAGCGGAATATGTAGTGCTTCTAACGGTGGAAGTAAACGAAAGCGTAAAATCAGAGAATTCTAAAATGAAAAAGTTTTTAATGAATCAGGCGATGAAGCAGTTGGAAGAGGCTCTTAAGGGAACGCTCCGTATTGGCGATGTGGCGGCAAGATACAGCGATACACAGTTTGTGCTGTTGCTTCCGGGCTGTACATATGAGAGCAGCGTACAGGTTTCCAAACGTATATTAGCATATTTTTATGATAAAAATAAAGGAAAGAAAATAATGATTAAGACAGACTATGAACAGGTAACGGCGGCAAGGTCTTCTTTGGTGAGGTAATGACAAAATGGCAGAATTGAACCGATTTTTTCCGGCAAATGCTTTTCGAATTTGCATTGATAATATAGAATTGGATATAAGCGGCAGAATTTATTCTCCGCTGTCGTCCGAACCAATTCCTTTTGTCAGTATGAGCGAGATTTTTGTGAAAATGGACGAATTGTTTGACAAGTGTGGGTATCCGCAGGCTTTTCAGGATAAACGGAGTTTTGATGAGGGGAAGGAAATAAAAAATGCGTACAGGGGATTGCCCAGAATTTGGCGGGAAACCGAAAATATTTTAACGCAGTGCGGAAGGAAGAGGACTTTTGATGTGATTGTAAAATCAAGACAAAACACAAGCTGGCAGGGCAATTTATATGACGGAGACGGTAACTGCGCGGCTGATTTTAACGGAGAAGTTGAGCTTTTATCCAGCATGATTAAACTGAATGAAATGGCCTGAGGCATTATGCCCTTGTCAGGATAGGGTAGCAAGAAGCGCGTATGCAGTCTGACTGTATACGCGTTTTTATTGTGAAAAAACTCTTGTGATGTGACCTACGTGTGACTTTTAATTGCTATATTACTATTGATGATGTGTAAAAGGAGGATTTACATGAATTTTGGATGGATGAGGCGAATTTTTGCGGTGGTTATGGCGGCGGCCCTGTTTACGGGAGACGCGCTTCCGGCCATGGCGGAAACGGTAAGCGGAGGAGATGCCGTCATGGACATGAATACGGAAGAAACCGATGGCATGGAAGCTGCTTCTGAGGAAAACGCAGCTCCTTCCGATTTAACGGCAGAACCTGCAGCGCCGGGTAACGGCAGTACCGTATCCGATGGAGATGCAGAACAAATCGTTGAGATAGAAGATCAGGAAGTGTCCATGGAGGATGAGGTAATAGCGGAGCAGACCATAGAGATGACAACCGCTCATTTTTCCGCCTATGTCATTGTGATTACCGGAGAAGACGGGGAATGTACCGTTACTTACAGGCATTTGCTGGACGGAACGCCTTTTTATAAACCTTTTACGGAAACTATAGGGAAGAATGAGAAAAAGATATATACCGATCTGGCTGCGGCACAAATGACAGCCGGAGGCGATGATTATACTCTGACGGGAATCAAAGTGATTTTTGCGGACGGTAAAGAAGAAGAGATTATATTAAGCGATACGGATTTTTCCGATAAAGAAATTGTAATAGCTGCGGATGCAACGATTGAGTTAAGCTATGAGCCGGCAGGTAAATCGGAACGATATGAAAACCGTGTAATTTTTTATGACTACACGGTTTCCGAGAAAACTCTGACCGAAATCAATGTAAATAATAATACGGTTTTTAAGATCGGCAATACGGAATATAAGGTGGCATGGGACGGCATACGAAACGATTCAATCACCCTTGTTGAAGTAGGAGGAAAAGGAAGACGGACCATTAAAAAGGGAGAGTCTGTTGAAAATATCACTATTAATGGGACCGTATATGAAAAAGCTGTTTATGCGTGGCACGGAGGATTTCAGATTCCGGGCGGATCGGACGGAATCAACAGCGCTTTGACGGATGAGAATGCTTCCTGTTATCTGGTAATGGGAAGAGGGGAGGACAGGCCGGCAAATGCTGCGGAGCTTATTATAGACGGGACTTATGGGGGAAATGCCAACGCCTTTGAAGGCGGTACGGGGAATAAGGCTTTGGTACAGGGAATCGCTTCCGGTTTGACGGACGATTTGAAAAATGTTGTCTGGGGGAAAAACAGCGCGGGACAGCAGATTGTGGAACCCGGATATTTTACCATGGATCCGGTGCAGGGCAAAGAGATCTATGCGGATGATTTCAGACTGACTTTTGATCAGAAAGGAAACCGTTATCAGCTTTACAGCGCCGTATCGGAACAGTATGGGGAGACTTTTTCAAAATGTCAGAATGAGGAAGAGTATGATCGGCACTCCTATCAGCCGGGAGATGTAAGCGGACAGTTCTTTCCGCTGGATAAGGTGCCCGGTGCGCAGTTCATTCCTGTTGGCGGTTATACGGATCATAACTGGTATTTCGGAATGCGTTATGATTTTACATTTAAATTGGGCGATTATATCGGTGATTTGTCTTATACCTTTCAGGGAGACGATGACCTGTGGGTATTTGTAGACGGAGAACTTGTACTGGATCTGGGGGGAATACACAGTACTTATCCGAGCAGATATGAAGATAATGGAGTTTCCAATACGGTTGATCTTTGGAAATCATATTTTGGCGTTACAGACAGAAGCGTCGACTGCTGGTGGGAAAATGCCAATGAAAAATACGATCCCGATCGCGAGTATCAGGTTACCGTTTTATTTATGGAACGCGGGGCCTATGCCTCCAGCTGCTTTATGGAATTTGTTCTTCCCAACGTAGAATCCCGGATTGTAACGGAAAGCTACGGCAGCCTTTCTTTTACGAAGACCGACAGCGAAACGGGAGCGCCTTTGAAAGGTGCGGAATTTACGCTTTATAATCATGCGGGAACAGAAGTTAAATGGGCGGTGTCGGGAGAAAATGGAGAGGTTACCTTTACCGGACTGACGGAAGGGAATTACACTTTAAAGGAAACCAAAGCGCCGGAAGGATATGAAATCAGCGACAGAGAATGGCAGGTGCAGGCAGTTAAGGACGGAGATTCCGTGAAGGTAAACTTATTGGACGGAACCGACTTGATTACGGAAATCAAAAACACTCCTGTCAGGGAAAAAACATTGGATTTAAATTTCCGCAAAGTAGAACATGGCAAGCTGGATCACAGCCTTGCCGGTGCGGAATTTGTCCTTACCTCGGAAGCTGATATGCAGTTTAAGATGGAAGCGGTCAGCGGGGCCGACGGAATGTTTGGCTTTCAGAATATTAAAGCCGGAACGTATTACCTGACGGAGACGAAAGCGCCCGAAGGTTTTGTGCTTCCCGAAGCACCCTGGAAAATCGTAGTATCCGAATCTGCAGGAACGGACGATTCCGCTTACTGGGCGCATGGGACTGTTTATAACGCGCAGGCAGGTATGCAGTATAAAATCAATGGCGGCGAAGGTCCTACAGGATTATGGCAGGCTAACCAGAAGGATGGGTATATGTATATAAAGAACGATCCCACCACCGAATTTGCCTTTAAAAAGATTGATTCCGAAAGTAAAAATCCAATAAGCGGCG
>CAJUNP010000024.1 GCA_910587935.1 uncultured Lachnospiraceae bacterium | reverse complement strand
AAAAACTACAAAATATAATCGGCGTTTTCTTACATTTTTAATTCGGCGTTGACAGATAAAATTGCAAAAGGACTTGAAGCTGATGGTATTCTCACCGGCGCCGGCAAAACAAAATGGTGGACGAGCACCATCAACAAAATCCTTCGTAATGAAAAATACATCGGTGATGCACTTCTTCAAAAGACTTACACCACCGACTTTCTGAACAAGACCAGAGTAAAGAACAACGGTATCGTTCCTCAGTATTATGTTGAAGGAAACCATGAAGCCATTATTCCAAAAGATATCTTCTTACGAGTGCAGGAAGAACTGGTACGCAGGCGA
Organism: uncultured Lachnospiraceae bacterium; assembly: GCA_910587935.1. Taxonomy (GTDB): domain Bacteria; phylum Bacillota; class Clostridia; order Lachnospirales; family Lachnospiraceae; genus MGBC143606. Next base: position 47,062 of record CAJUNP010000024.1, on the reverse strand, counting down.
GTAGTCAAGACCAGCGCCAATGGCAAAAAGCGCAGTTACAGCTGCAACCACTGCTTCGCTCAGATTGTTATTTGCGGTGAGTGTGGTGAAATGTTCCGCAGAATCCACTGGAACAACCGTGGCAACAAATCCATCGTCTGGCGCTGCCTTAGCAGGCTGGAACCTACCGGTGAAGAATGCCATGCAAGAACCGTCAATGAAACGGTATTAGAAAATGTGGTTGTTCAGGCAATAAACAGGCTCCTTGGAGATAAGTCAACCTATCAGGCACAGTTACAGCAGAACATTGCTAAAGTCATCAGAGAAGCTCAAAAGAACACCGCTGATGGCATTGACGAGCAGCTGATGGAACTTCAAAAAGAGCTTCTCAAAAAGGCTAACAACAAAGAAGCATACGATGAGATTGCCGACCAGATTTTCAAGCTCCGCGAACAGCGTGAAAAATGCACCGTTGACACCGCTGCCAGAGACGCGCAGATTGCAAGAATTAACGACCTGCAGGATTACATTAAGAAGCAGCGCACTGACCTTGCTGAATTCGACGAAATATTGGTAAAACGCTGGCTCAAACAGATAACCGTCTGGGAAGACCACTTCACAGTGGAGCTCAAGTCCGGACTTAAAATTGACATTGAAGGTTAACGCCTAAAAATCACAAAGGCTCCTCACCACTGGTTTGATTCCGGTGATGGGGAGTCTTTTTTATTCTTTAGGGTTAATTTTTCCTGCAGTAACAACTGTAACCGCAACACACGCTACAGTTCCAGCTACACCAGCCGCTGCTTTAAATCCATTTTTTACTTTTTGTGCATGCTGGTTTCTACAGGCTTCGCAATACTTATGTTTATAACCTTCCGGAAGTGGTTTCAAACATTTTTTATTCTTACATACCTTATTCTCCATCTTCATTTTCTCCTTCCAATAATGCTAATTCTTCTACGCATGGCAACGCTTGTATTTTCTTTTTTATATCCGGTAATGTTTTTGTCCAGTAGTTTTCCGGTGCTGGGTCTATCAAGTCTAAACGCTCGACAAGTCCCTTGGTACTCAGATATGATTTTTCTATATATCCAGCGTAATACTGTAAACTTTGTCTTGCAGCGGCATTTTCACCCATTTCTTGATATGCCATAGCTTCTGCTAAAGAAACCATATTTACTGCACTCAGGCTTTCACGAATCTCATTCATTCTTTGGCTTATTTTTTCAGGTGTTGCGCCGGATAACAGTTTCCCAAAGAAAGACTCTGGTTGGTCTTTTATAAAAGCTAAATTTGCATTTTGACTTTGCATCAAAAGATTTCTACTATCTTCTGCATCTGATGCAATTTGGAGCAATGCCATCGCCTTTAACTCAGGATTTCTGATTTCCATAGCCTGAAGCAGTTTTTGCTGACAACTATATGCCATTGCCAATCTGTCATATTCTTGTCCCTGACGCACTTCTTCGATTGCCAATTGAACCACTTGAATTTGCTCAGCGATTTGTGCCATTTGCATCTGAGATGCATAGCTTGTCATTGCCTGTGATAGTGCTGGTGAAAGATTAACATTTTGAAGAGATATCGTTGATACAATCTTGTTGGTTTCAGGATTTACAAGATTGGCCATCAATGAACCATCTTTCTTTGTCATCAGTTTTAATGCACCACTTGCAATCTTTGCCTTCTGGTCATCGGTAAGAATAGCCTGAAATGCTTGTTCTGGAACACTTGCCTTCACAAGATTAATAAATGCTGGAGCAGAATAAAGCATCTGTTCTATCTTTGAAAATGCCTCTTTCGCACCTTTCACGAGTGGTCGAGCCACCTCTGGCATATCATTAAAGTATTCTGTTAAATCTTCGCTGTACTCAGAAGCATCAATAATCTCTATATCTTCTTGTGGAATATGTATTACATTATCGTCCATAGGCAAATTCTCCTCTAAAATTTATTCTCATTACAGGCCTTGAAAATTTTGCGAATCAATGATAGGGATTGGATAAAGCAACCTTTCTCCCTTTTTTCACTTCTTCCTCTTTAATAAGTTCGTACGTTTTCTTATCTATATCCGCAAAGCTCATACCTTCCTTAAACCCTTTACTTCCATCTATCCAAATGCAATTCATCAGCCTATCAAATGTTGCTTCGCAACTTCTTCTTGGGCATCGAGCCAACGTCGAATCAAAAAAACTGGTATGATACGAATAATGATGTGTATGAATAAACTGGCTCCATGAATTTATCACGTCATCCTCTTTTCTAATATCAATCAGCTCAATCTCTTCCATTTTTCTATCGTCTACATTTCCCCATGCCTCTTTCATCATCGCTACCGCCTCAGCGTCACTAATAGGAGCACTATAGCCGAAAATAGTAACCATATAGGCCCGTTCCAGGGCATTTTTTAATTGCTTCCAAGATTTTTCAATTGCAATATCACTTGAGTAGTCTTTTTTCTTTATTGGAAAGAGAAGCTTCATTGGCCTTAATAAAGTACCACATTTACACATTCTACCTACATTTCCCATGATATTGTCCTTTGGGCAATATCCGACAGCAACATTGCCGTGAAGAAATGCAACCTGAGGAATATTTTGGGTATATTTTTGTGCTCGGCCAATTGCTTGAACTAAAAAGGGGTCCCAATTAAATGTAGCAATTAAATCTTTGCTTGTAAGACTCATGACCAAATAGTCATAAACAGTAGGTTCATCAGGTAAAACAAAGTCACTCATATAGTCCCAGATAACTTTTTCTAACTCTTCTTTTACATTATTGCAATCTGGCTCTGTCTTACTTCGCTCATCTAATTCCATGTAAATATCTTCGAGATTATCCGATGCTGTGTTAATTTTTACTTTTGAGATAATATTGGTTAATCCAAGTTTATCAATAAATCCACTCATAGCAGATATTCTTTTGCCATTTTTATCACCGTTGGGAATCGCAGCGCAACTTGCACCAGCTCCAAGAATAACTACATGAGGACGATTCTTCATATAGTATTCGTATTCTGCAAACCTCATATCATCCATAAATCCACTCCTTCCTTAACATCTATTCCGCTGTCCAGAAACACCCTTAGTATCGAGTTGCCGGATTTATTGTCAACTTTTTTCCTCTTTCAAAAATCACTTCAAAATCCCTGACATCTAATCCACTAACTCAATTTGCGTTATCTAATCCGAGGTCACAACCTGACACACATTTTCGCAGTAGATATGTTTCCATATAAAATAACCGAGCCTTTTCAGGAGTTAGGCTTCTAATCCCAACTTCCTAAAAAGCCCGGAAATACGCCACTTTCTGACCATTATTTTTCTTTTCTTGACATCAATACTACCGTCTCAACATGCACCCCCATACAAAACTGATCGCACCCCCGCACCCGTTTCACCTCATATCCGCCGTCGCACAGCACCCGCAGATCCCTCGCCAGCGTCGCCGAATCACAGCTTACATACACGATCCTCTCCGGCTTCATCAAAAGCATCGTCCGAAGGCACGCCTCGTCGCATCCCTTGCGGGGCGGGTCCACCACAATGACATCCGCAAAAATCCCTTCTTCCTCATACTTGCGGGGCAGCACATCTTCCGCCCTGCCCACAAAAAACTGTGCGTTATCAATCCCGTTTCGCCTTGCGTTTTCTCTGGCGTCTTCGATTGCCTGGGGAACCACTTCCACCCCGTAAACCTGCTTCGCCCTTGTGGCCAGAAACAGAGAAATCGTACCGATTCCGCAATACAGATCCCATACGGTCTGACTTCCGTCAAGACCGGCGTATTCCAATGCCAGACTGTAGAGCTTTTCCGTCTGCACCGGATTGACCTGATAAAAGGACAACGGAGAAATATTGAAATCAAGCGCCTGTCCTGTGGGAATAAATTCCCTTTGGCCTCCCCGCGTTTCTTCCCTCCGTATGTGAATCCTGTCCCAGATCGTGGGACTTCCCCAGAGATTTTCTGCTTCCTTTCCCATGATTACGTTTGTTTTTTCCCGGTTCAGGCTGACGCCGATAGCGGCCATGCCCTCCGTCCGCTTCAGCGCTTCCAGCAATTCATCCTGATGCGGAAAATATGCGCCGTTCTTTTTACGGCGGCTGTTCAGCACAAAATATACCATAATCTGGCCGCTGGTAAAACCGGTGCGGATCAGAATATGCCGCACCAGACCTTCGCCGGTGGTTTCATTGTATGGAGCAATTTTATATTTTTCCATAAAGGCCAGAACGGTCTCCAAAATCTGCTGATTCTTTTCGTCTCCAAGATAACAATTGGTATTGGCGATAATCGTATGGCTGTGCCCGGCATAAAATCCGGCCACAGGTTTCCCGTTCTTGTCCGTACCCACGGGATACTGCGCTTTGTTCCGGTAGCGGTAAGGATTATCCATGCCTATAACAGGTTCCATAACCCGGTCTATAAACCGCTCCTTAAAACCGCCCAGACGGATCAGGTGATTCCGTATTTTATTCTGCTTAAATTCCAGCTGTTTTTCATAAGAAAGCGTCTGAAGCTGGCAGCCGCCGCACTGCCTGTAAAAAGGACATTTTGGCTCCACGCGAAAAGGAGAAGGCATAGTTACCTTCTCTAAACGGGCATACGCATAATTCTTTTTGCTTTTCATAATTTTAGCCAGAACGGTATCCCCGATCACGGCGTCCTTAATAAACAGGGGAAAACCGTTTATTTTTCCGATGCCTTCTCCGTCGTGGCCCATATCTTCAATCGTAACCGTGAGCACATCATTTTTTTTATATTGTTCCATATCGCCGCACATTCTTTTATTTCAACCCGGTTTTTCGTATATTCGATTCAAAAAGCCGGTTAAAGCCCAGCCATTCCGTTTCCTTTGTTCCTTCCAAAAGCTCTGTAAAAGTCTGCATTTTGGCATCCGTATTGTCGGCAAAATTCAGGGCTGCCGCCTCCATAATCGCAGGCTTTTTGGGTGACCCGAATTCAAACTCTCCGTGATGGGACAAAATACAGTGCTTCAGCTCCGCACTGAGCAGTTCCGGAAAGCCTTCAATTTCCCGGATCTTTTCACCTACCATTTCCACGCCGATCACAATATGTCCCAAAAACTGTCCGGCATCCGTATAGTCGTTTCTGGGAAATGCGGACAATTCCCTGGTTTTACCGATGTCATGGCAGAGCGCCGCGCTAAGCAGCAAATCTCTGTTTAACAAAGGATACATCCGGCAATAGTAGTCGCACAGCTTCACCACGCTTAAGGTATGTTCCAAAAGCCCTCCCACAAAACTGTGGTGTACGGTTTTGGCTGCGGAAGAATTCTTAAAGCTTTTGACAAACTTCTCGTCTCTGATGAACAGGTTCTGCAAAAGCGTCTTTAAACTGCTGTTTTCTATGCTGTCAATAAATCCGGTAAGCTCCTGATACATAGGCTCGATGCCTTTTTTGCTCACCGGCAGATAATCGGCAGGGTCATACTCCCCCTCTTGGCAGACGCGTATTCGTTTTACGCTTACCTGCAAGGCTCCCTGAAAGCTGTTAACATCCCCCACAACCTGGATATAATCGAGAGCGTCATACTCTCCGATTCCGGCGCTGTCAGGCTCCCAGACCTTAGCGTCGATGGTTCCCGTCTTATCCTGCAAAATCACGTTTTCATAAGGCTTCCCATTTTTGGTAACGGCCGCCTGCCTGTATTTGCACAGATAAATATCCGAAATACGGTCTCCCGCCTTATAATCTTTAATATACTTCATAAGATGTCTCCTTCTGTTCTTTATCCCTTTCTATTTTTCAGAGCCAATTGTCACGTTAAAACTCATTTCCCGATATTCATTCTGCACCTGACGCCTAACCTTTACAGAAACGGTGGAGCCTGTCTGAAGCTTCAGAATCGTATTGGTATAGTCCGCAAAACGGCTGATCATTTCTCCGTTCACTTCGACAATCACATCTCCCCTCTGAATTCCGGCCAGCATGGCGGGAGAATCCATATAAATTTCCCGGATGTAGGCGCCGTAAGGAACGCCCAGCTCCCGATTGGCCTCCTCCGTTACATCCGTACCCATGATTCCAAGGTATCCCGGCTCTATTCCGTTTCCCATCTTGCTTACAATCTGCTTCAGTTCACTGATTCCATAAGCGGCTATCAGATTCCGCAAATCTGCCGCCGTTTTGCCGTTGGTTACGATTCCCAGCACATGCCCCTGTAAGTCAAACACTACGCCGCTTGAATTCTGGCTTCCGAAAATATCCGTATATAACAGCTTATAATTGGCGTCCGACATATAAAGGGTGGTATCCGACGCGGTAATCATTCCAAAACATACGGAATCCGGAACACCCATAGGGCTTCCCAGCACAACGACAGGCGTTCCCGGCAAATTTCTGGTATTGGAAGTTCCCAGAGGCGCGATCAGCAATTCCTGCACCAGGCTGTCCTCCAAACCGTCCAGCTGTACCGCTATTACCGCAAGGTTTGTATTGCTGTCGTACTGCTTTACCTCTGCCGGCACTTCTCTCCCGTTGTAAAAGGTAGCCGTCAGGGTTTCCGCCTTTGCAATGCCGCTGCGGTCCGCCAGAATAAGCAGTTCTTTTCCGTTGTTATAAAAGAGAACGCCGGAAACCGCTCCTTCGCTCTCATAGGATTCATTAAACCAGTCCACGTTGGAAACCGCTCCGGTTACCGTTACAATAGACCGGTTTATTTCTCCCACATAAGCGGTAACGGACGCATGCATGGCCCGGTAATCATCCACATCCAGACTGACTTCCGAGAGAATCTGCTGAATCTGTTCTTCTTCCAGCTTTATCTCCTGGCCTTCCGGCGTATCCTCCGGTTCGTCCTGCACCAGCATATCTTCCGGAGGGATCTCTTCCGTGTCCTCCGGGAGTTCCACCATTTCGGGAGGTTCTTCGGGATACAGCCAGTGATTGATTACGGGCTCTAAAAGTAAGAAGGTCAGACAGGCGATCAGGCCGAAGACAACCGCCATGGATGCCGTGGTGAGGGTGCGGCGCAGGAGTTTGCGCTTGTTGATGGGGCGTTCTTTTATTTTTTCGATCATGAAATCGGATTCTTTGTTGGGATCTGGGGATTGCAGCTGCATGGTGGGGGCTCCGTTCTTTTTGGGTGGGGGGAGGGAGGTAAACAGTTAATGGGGGTATTGGCTGAATACGGGCAGAGGCGGGGAAGGGGACCTTCCCCGCTCGCTTCGCTCGTCGAGTAGTCCGGAAAGCAACTATGCAAGCAAGCTTGATAGTTGCTTTCCGGACTACTCGACTCTGCCCTTTGCGAACATTATACCCTAACTCAAAAAGGTTGTAAATATTAGTATTTTTCGGTTATGTATAGTGTTTTTGGCTGGATTATGGTATGATTACTGTCAGAAATGAGGTTGTTTTTATGAATGAGAAAGTATTGCGTACATTGGAATATGATAAGATTATTGCTTTGCTGACGGATAAGGCGTCTTCAGAGCCGGGTCGGGAGCTTTGCCGGAAGCTGCTTCCTTCTACGGATCTGGCTGCCATTGAAAAGGCACAGATTGAGACGGGGGACGCGCTCTCGCGTCTCTTTGCCAGAGGAAGCACTTCTTTCGGCGGCAATAAGGATTTGGGATATGCGATCCGTTCCCTGGAAGTGGGAAGCGCGCTTTCCATACCGGAGCTATTAAAGATCGCGGGTATGCTGGAAAATGTCAGCCGGATTAAAACTTACGGCAAAAAGGAACAGGAAGACGCCCCCGGGGATTCTCTGGACGTTTATTTTTCCGCTCTCACCCCTTTGACGACGCTCTCCGACGAAATCCGCCGGTGTATTCTTTCGGAGGAGGAAATCGCGGACGACGCCAGCCCCACTCTAAAACAGATCCGGCGGAGCATGGCGCTGACCAATGAGAAAATCCACAGCCAGCTTAATTCCATGGTGAACGGCTCCTGCCGCACGTATCTGCAGGATGCCGTTATTACCATGCGCGGAAACCGGTATTGTATTCCGGTCAAAGCCGAATACAAAAACCAGGTGCCGGGAATGATACATGACCAGTCTCGGGCCGGTTCCACTCTTTTTATTGAACCCGCCGCCGTAGTCAGCCTGAATAACCGGTTAAAGGAGCTCGCCCTGCAGGAAAAAGCGGAAATCGAAGCGATTCTTGCGGACTTAAGCGCCAAAGCGGGACTGCACACGGAAGAACTCATGGAGAATCAGAAAACCATGACCAAGCTCGATTTCATTTTTGCGAAAGCCGGCCTCGCCATGGACTTAAACGCCACGGCTCCCATTTTTAACAGAGAACATTTTATTCATATACGCAAGGGCCGCCATCCCCTTCTTGACAAAAAAAAGGTGGTTCCCATCGATATTCATTTGGGCCGGGATTTTGACCTTCTGGTAATTACGGGACCCAATACCGGCGGTAAAACGGTTTCTTTGAAAACTGTCGGTCTGTTTACGCTGATGGGTCAGGCCGGGCTTCACATTCCCGCCAACGACCGGTCGGAGCTTTCCGTTTTTACGGAAGTTTATGCGGATATCGGAGACGAACAGAGTATTGAGCAAAGCCTTTCCACTTTTTCCTCCCATATGACCAGTATCGTATCCATTTTGAAACATGCGGACGCCGATTCCCTCTGTCTTTTCGACGAGCTGGGCGCCGGTACCGATCCGACGGAGGGAGCCGCTTTGGCTATTGCGATTCTAAACCACCTTCATGACCGGGGAATCCGTACCATGGCCACCACCCACTACAGTGAATTGAAGGTTTATGCCCTGGGCACGTCCTTTGTGGAAAACGCCTGCTGCGAATTTGACGTGGCAACCCTGCGTCCCACATACCGGCTTCTGATCGGAATTCCCGGCAAAAGCAACGCCTTTGCCATTTCTTCCAGACTGGGCCTGCCCGACGCAATTATCCGGGCGGCAAAAGAACAGATTACCGAAGAAAAGGAAAGCTTCGAGGATCTTCTGGCCAATCTGGAGCACAGCCGCGTAACCATAGAAAAGGAACAACAGGAAATTCAGACTTATAAATCGGAAATCGAAACGCTCAAAAAACAATTGGAGCAAAAACAGGAAAAGCTGACACAGTCCCGGGAAAAACTGCTGCGGGAGGCTCACGAACAGGCTCGGGAAATTCTGCAGGAGGCCAAGGACTACGCCGACGAGACCATCCGTATCATGCAGAAAAACGGCGGCAGCCTTTCCATGAAAGAGCTGGAACAAAAACGGCAGGACATCCGCGGGAAAATTAACGATAAGAATGAAAAGCTCAGTCTTAAAACCGAAAAGCCGGCGACAGACCGAAAAAAACCGGATTCGGCCAAATTAAAAAAAGGCGACAGCGTAAAAATCCTTTCCATGGGGCTGACCGGCACCGTAAGCACACTTCCCGATTCCAAGGGCAGCCTTTTTGTACAGTGCGGGATCATCCGCACACAGACTAACTTAAACGACCTGGTTCTTATTGACGACGCTCCTGTCAGTTATAAAAATACAGGCTTGCATGGCAGCGGAACCGGAAAGATTAAAATGTCCAAGTCCTTTTCCGTTTCCACGGAGATCAATTTGCTCGGCAAAACCGTGGACGACGCCATTGCCGTTCTTGACAAATATCTGGACGACGCCTATCTGGCTCATCTTCCCAGCGTCCGCATCGTGCACGGAAAGGGAACCGGCGCCTTAAGAAACGCAGTACGGAGCCATCTGAAAAAATGCCGCTATGTGAAAACGTTCCGGCTGGGGGAACTGGGAGAAGGCGACGCAGGCGTCACCATTGCGGAATTTAAATAAAAGACAGGAGGATTTATATGGTTAGCAAGCAAAAAATACTGATTGTGGACGACGATAATAACATTGCGGAATTAATTTCCCTGTACCTGACCAAGGAATGTTTTGAAACCATGATTGTCAACGACGGAGAATCGGCTTTGTCGGCCATGGATTCTTTTCAGCCGGGTCTCATTCTTCTGGATCTGATGCTTCCGGGCATTGACGGATATCAGGTGTGCCGGGAAGTTCGCAGCAAATTTTCCACGCCGATCATTATGCTTTCCGCCAAAGGCGAAATATTTGACAAGGTTCTGGGACTGGAGCTGGGCGCCGACGACTACATGGAAAAGCCTTTTGACTCCAAAGAACTGGTGGCCAGGGTAAAAGCGGTTCTGCGCCGGTATAAACCCGCCGTTTCAACGCCGGAATCTTCCCACGATAAAAAGGTGGAATACCCCGACCTGATTGTTAACCAGACCAATTACTCCGTTATTTATAAGGGAAGAACCGTGGATATGCCTCCCAAGGAGCTGGAACTGCTGTATTTTCTTGCGGCTTCCCCCAATCACGTTTTTACCAGGGAACAGCTTTTGGACCAGATCTGGGGATATGAATACATCGGAGACACCAGAACGGTAGACGTTCATATTAAGCGTCTCCGCGAAAAAATCAAAGACCACAGTTCCTGGCGCATTGCTACGATCTGGGGAATCGGCTACAAATTCGAGGTGAAATAAACCATGCGGAAAACGCTTTATCTGAAGTTTATCCTTGCCTATTTCATATTTGGGTTCTTCGGCTTTATTGTGGTGGCGACTTTTGTGCCGAATATGACCTTTGAACACCTGAAAAGAGAAAAAGCGGAAGACCTTTACTCCGAGGCTACCCTGATAGCCGGCACCTATGCGTCCGGACTGTATACCAACGAAACCTCGCTGGATACCGTAAAAAGCCATCTGGACGCCCTTGGCGTTTATCTGAGCGCCAATATCTGGATTATCAACCCTTCCGGCCGTATCGTGCTGGACTCCTCTTCACCGCTGGATGTGGAGAGAGTTTCCATTATCGAGGATTTCGACCCTACGGACACAGCCGGCTCTTATTATACGGTCAGTACCTTTTATGATTATTATGAAGAGGAAATGTTAAGCGTTTACGCCCCCATTACTGCCGAATATAAGGTGCGCGGATATGTGGTTATCAACTATTCCATGGGGGAGCTGCAGCGCTCCTGCAACAGCCTGCTGACGATTTCCTATATAACGCTTTGTATCCTTTTTCTGCTTTCCCTGATCATTCTGATTTTTTTTACCGAAATGGTCTACGTTCCACTGAAAAAAATCACTTATGCGACGGAGCAGTACGCAACGGGTAATATGCATTATGAATTCCAGGTGGAAAGCGAAGATGAAATGGGATATCTGGCCGCCTGCCTTTCTTATCTGGCAGGGGAGATCGCCCGTTCCGAGGATGACCAGAAAAAATTTGTAGCCAATGTATCCCACGACTTCCGTTCACCGCTTACCTCCATTAAGGGGTATCTGGAAGCCATGCTGGACGGTACGATCCCCCCCGAAATGTATGAAAAATATCTGGGAATCGTGTTAAACGAAACGGAGCGCCTGACCAAATTGACGAACAGTCTGCTGACGCTGAATAACCTGAATACCAAGGGCATGCTGCTTGAACGGACGGACTTTGACATTAACCGTACCATACGGAATGTAGCCGCAGCCTTCGAGGGCACCTGCAAGGCGAAAAAAATCGCCATTGAATTAATCTTTACCGGCGATATCCTCTACGTCAACGCGGATATGGAAAAAATTCAGCAGGTGTTGTATAATCTTCTGGATAACGCAATTAAGTTCAGCCACCATGATTCCGTAATTAAGATTGAAACCTCGGAGAAAAAAAATAAGGTTTTTGTCTCCGTGAAAGATACGGGCGTAGGAATTCCCAAAGATGACCTCAAGATGATTTTCGACCGTTTTTATAAGTCGGACGCTTCCAGGGGAAAAGACAAAAAGGGAACAGGACTGGGGCTCTCCATTACGAAAGAAATTATTCAGTCCCACGAAGAACATATTAATGTGATCAGTACCCCGGGAGTAGGCAGCGAATTTATTTTCTCACTGGCCCTTTCGGATCAAAATGACGAAGAAGAGTGATTAAAATGAACAGAGATTTAACAGTGGGCGACCCGAAAAAGGTATTATGGGCGTTTTGCCTGCCTATGTTTGGAAGCATTGTTTTTCAGCAGTTATATAATATCGCGGATTCTCTGGTGGCCGGCAGGTTTATCGGTGAAAACGCGCTTGCCGCCGTGGGGAACAGTTATAATATAACGCTGATATTTCTTGCCTTTGCGTTCGGATGCAATATCGGCTGTTCCGTTATCGTATCGCAGCTTTTCGGCGCCAGGGACTATGCCCGGATGAAGTCCTGCGTTTACACGGCTTTAATTTCTTCCGGAGTACTCTGCATCCTTTTGATGCTTGCGGGATTTTTATCCTGCGGCGCACTGCTGCGTCTTATGAAAACACAGCCGGAAATCCTGTCGGATTCCGCATTGTATTTAAATATTTATATCTGGGGACTGCCTTTCCTGTTTTTCTATAACATTGCCACAGGAATTTTTTCCGCGCTGGGCGACTCGCGGACACCCTTTTTATTTCTGGCATTTTCCTCTTCCGCGAATATTTTCATAGACATTTTGTTTGTAAAAACCTTTTCCATGGGCATTGCCGGCGTTGCGTGGGCTACTTTTCTATGTCAGGGTATCAGCTGCATCTTTTCCGTCCTGCTTATTTTAAAACGTCTGGCAGGTATTAAGACCCCGGCCCCCGTCCGTATTTTTTCCTGGGACCTGTTAGGAAAAACGGCCCGGATCGCCATTCCCAGCATCCTTCAGCAGTCCTTTATATCCGTGGGAAATATTTTGCTTCAGGGATGTATCAACGGTTTTGGAGTCAGTGTAGCCGCCGGATATTCCGCCGCCATAAAATTAAATAATCTGGTCATCACGTCTTTTACCACCATCGGAAACGGCATTTCCAATTTCTCCGCGCAGAATATCGGCGCCAGGCTTTATCCGCGCGTGGGAGAAGGGTTTAAGGCCGGATTAAAATTGGTGTGGACATTGTGCGTGCCCCTCTGTCTGTTATACGTGTGCGGAGGAAAATACCTGCTTCTGTTGTTTATGGACCGCTCTTCAGCGGAAGCGCTTCGTACCGGAGAGGTATTTTTGTGGATTGTGGCTCCCTTCTACTTCGTAGTTTCCACAAAGCTGGCCGCCGACGGAGTCTTGCGCGGCGCCGGGGCTATGAAGCAGTTTATGGCCGCCACCTTTACGGATCTTGTGCTTCGGGTAGTACTGGCATTTTTGCTTTCCGGAATCCTGAAGTCCTCCCTCGGCATCTGGTTCTCCTGGCCCATAGGATGGTGTATAGGGACCGCCATTTCCATCCTGTTTTACCGGAAAGGTTATTGGCGCCGGGACACAATCCGGACATAGTAATCATAAAATGAATATTGACGTTCTACTTTATTATAAAGTATAATCAAAACTACAATATATCTGAATTTTGCATAAAGAAGAAAGGAAGGCAGCTATATGAAACAGTTTTTTGGAATGAGCCAAACCGGGGATCTGACGGCGGCAGTCCGAGGCCTGAACAAACCCCAGTTCATTATGCTGTTGTCAAACAGCGCCCAGTTTGAGGCGCATGTCAAAGCTTTGGAATCGCTTTACCCCGGAATTCCAAGTATTGGATGTATCGGAATGAGTTATGACACCCGTGTCGCGAAAAACGGTGTCGGAGTCATAGCGTTTTTGGACGGTGTCAACGCAACAGCCAACGTATTGGAGCAGGTATCTGTCATGCCGGTAAAGTATATAGAACGGCTGGAAAAAGACATCAATGCCATAGGCGCTTCAAAAAACGATACGGTATGTATCGATTTTTGTTCCGGTAACGACGCCTGCGTTCTGACTACCATTAATTCTTCTCTGAAACACAGAGGCATCCAGCTGGTAGGCGGTACCGGCGACGGTGGCAAAGTATCCGCCAACGGTAAGATTTATCAGGACTCCGTGGCCTACGCGCTGGTGCGGAATCTGAAAGGACGCGTTAAAACTTATAAGGAAAATATCTACCGCCAGATGGGAAACTATCGTTTTATCGCTTCCAATACAGACAGAGCCAATTACATAATCGGTTCCCTTAACGGTGAACCTGCCAAGCAGGTCTATAAAGACATTCTTCATGTGACGGATCAGGGGATCCTGACGCAGACTTTCCAGAATCCTTTCGGAAAAATTAACGGCGACGATACCTGTATTATATCCATTAAAGAAGTGCAGGACAATTCCCTTGCCTGCTTCCGCCAGGTAAATGATTCCGACGTTCTGATTCTTTTGGAACTGGCGGATTACAAGGCTGTCGTCCGGCAGACTATCGCCGCTATCTGCCGTGATTTTCCGAAGCGCTCGGCAGTTTTTTCGGTAAACTGCCTGTTCCGGTATAAGCTGTTTTGTGAACGTAACTATATGGAAACGTATCTGCAGGATATGAGCGTTCTGGGAAGCCATGCCGGCCTGGTAGGATACGGAGAACATTACAACAATCGTTTTGTCAATCAATCTATGACCTGCGTTGTCTTTGAATAAAGCCGGTCTGGAATATACAGGAGGTATAAATCATGTTTTCAAAGAAAGACCGGAAAAAACGGCACACCGGAAAAAGTCTTTATCCCGTCCTTTATGTGACAGGCTGCTTGAAAGATTATGAAAAGGAACTGGCCAAAAAAGAAGTGCAGTCCCTATCCGAGCTAAGCATGATCGGCAATTCCTTTGCCGGCGTTATGCAGGAAGCGGATCAGTTTCAGACCCAGCTGCAGGATTTCGGTGAATCCTTTTCCAGCGTAAACCAGGCAGCGGGACAATTTGCCCAGGTAAGGGAAGATATCGCGCAGACCGTATCAGGCGCTCAGAATATGGTGGAAGAATTGAAAAATACTTCCATGCAGGTACAGGAGTCCTATAGCACAATGGAAAGCACGTTTGAACAGCTTCAGCTTGCCGTAAAGGATATCCAGCGCTGTATGGGCAAAATCGTATCCATTGCCGACGAAACCAATATTCTGGCTCTGAACGCCTCGATCGAAGCCGCCAGGGCCGGCGAACAGGGTAAAGGCTTTTCCGTAGTAGCGCAAAAGGTAAGGGATCTGGCAAGAGAAATCAAAGAACTGACCGACGACGTGGACAAGGGCGTCAGCCATGTGGAGGACGGCACGATCCGGCTAAACGAAAGCATTGCTGCGTCGCAGCAGGCATTAGGCCAGGGATTTGATATTGTAAACAATACTTCCAAATCTTTTGAACAGATTACGGAAGCCGCGGAGGGAGCCTCCGCGGTACAATCGGAGATTACCGGAGTAATAGAAGATTCCCAAAAAAGGCTGCAGGTAATATGCCAGTTTTTTGACGGAATTAAACTCCGTTATCAACAGGTAATCAAACATATTCAACATGCCAACAGCCTGGGTACAACAAAAAGCGCAATGTTTGAAGATATAGACAATATGCTGTCGCAAATCGAGCCGATTATAAAAGACTCAAATCTTTGACAGGGATAAGATAAAAACGGGCGGAATCTTTCATGTGCAGATTCCGCCCGTTTTTTATTCTTTATTTAGAGGTAGATATAAGCGTAACAACGTTTTAAAACCGCTTTGACAGGAACGAATAATAAAAGCATAACCGTAAAATTGCCAACACAGTGAATAATGTCCCAGGGAATCCCCGCTACCCACCAGGTAAACGCCGCGTATATTCCGCCCCGGAGGCTTTCCCCTGCCCATCCTGCAAAAAAGTAAGGAACGGCGCACAGCGCGCCGAAGCATAATCCAAAAATTCCGGAAAAAAAACACCAGAACCATACGGATGTCCGCTTTTTAAAAAGCAGGGTAAACACGACCAGAAGAGGCCACGTATAAAGGTACATAATCCACCAGAGCTGGAAACCGTATACCGCGCCTTCAATCAGAATGAATCCCGGAACGGCATACAAAGTTTTTACTCCGAATATCAGCGCATACATAATCAGCAAAAAAGAAGTCAGTTCAATGTTGGGCAAAAATCCCAATGCCGCTTTTGCAGCCTCGATCGTGGCAATCATCAACCCCGACACCGCAATATCCTTCAACGCTGTTTTACTGTATTTTACGACCTGTCCATGCTTTTTCATAACCTTTACTCAGCCCGCGTATACACAATTGAAAAATGGTCTCCGTCCGCTACCGGCTGTGTATCGATCCCGTAATTACAATAATCGTCATTCAGATAAAAAGACCAGTAAGCCCCGTTCTCATTATAATCCGCACGGATTCCGTTTACGGTATCCACCATCATGCCGTATTCCGATTCGGCTCCGCTAAACGTCAGTCCGTCCGTTTCTTCCATTACCTGGCGCAAATACTCCGCGTCTGTATTCACTTCATAACTTGTCGTATCCGCCTGATCATCCACGACCTCGATTGTAACCGACTTGGCTCCTGCCGTAGGCTTTGGTGAAAAATTCTTATAAATCAGCACAAGCGCCCCGATCAGCGCCGCCAAAATCACAACGGCGAGAACCATTTTTAATGTTTTGTTTTTGTTATCCTTCATTTTAATCCTCCTGCTGCCGACAGTCCGTAAGCATGGACGTGGGCAAAATTGTGTTTTGAATCAGGCGTGAAAAACCCTCCGGCATAAGCCAGAGGGTCAGAAGGGTACACATAATAATCCGCTTTCCATATGTAAAGCAGCTTTTGTACCGAACCAGTTCCCCGTGGTCTTTCGTACCAATAGCAGGCAGGTCTTCTGACTTAAAAATCAACGCCTTCCCCAGTCTTCCCGGCTTTTATCCCTTGCCAGTGACATATGCATGTAAAAGTAATACCGCTTCCACACGCAGGTTCCGACTCCTTTTTTACAGCGACGGGTTCGTGCAGGACTCGCACCTGCTTCCCTTTTCACCAAATCCGGCCAGGCCGGTTTGACACCTGCTATCCTCATTCTTTAGTTCCATGACAGTTTATCACAAGACTTAACAAACCGCAAGTAATTTTATTTCCACTGAAGCCTGTGCAATTCTCCTTCTTTCTGCATTCCCGCAAAATTTTGCTGACGCAGCGCTTCATAAAGCACGACCGCCACGGAATTGGAAAGGTTCAGAGAACGGATATCCGTAAGCATGGGAATCCGGATACAGGTTTCCTCATAATCCACCAGAATTTCCTCCGGGATTCCGGCGCTTTCCTTTCCAAACATAAGAAAATCGTCAGGGCCGAAGCTCACCTGTGTATACACATGCTTTGCCTTGGTTGTGGCCATCCAGATTTTGGCTTCCGGATGCATCTGCCGGAACTCCTCAAAATTCATATATCTCGAAACATTCAGCCGCTCCCAGTAATCCATGCCGGCACGCTTAATACTTTTCTCGTCCAGCTTAAACCCTAAAGGTTCGATCAGATGCAGTCCGGTCCCCGTAGCCGCGCAGGTCCGCCCGATATTGCCGGTATTAGCCGGTATCTCCGGCTGATGCAGTACGATATGCATAGTATTTAACCTCCGGTTAAGCGCCCTGCCGTTCGGCACGCAGTCTTTTAATAAATTTCTCCAGACGTCCTATGGCCACCTTTAAATTATCCAGGGAATACGCGTAAGAAATCCGAAGAAAACCTTCGCCGCATTCGCCGAAAGCGGTTCCCGGAACCACAGCCACCTTTTCTTCCTCCAGAAAACGGCTGGCAAACTCATCGCTGGTCATGCCGAATTCCTTAATACAGGGAAATACGTAAAAGGCTCCGTACGGCTCAAAGCACTCCAGTCCCATTTCCTTAAAAACATGCATCAGGTAACGCCTGCGCTGATTGTAGGCCCGGCGCATTTCCAGCACATCCTCATCGCCGTTGCGCAGCGCTTCCACAGCCGCGTACTGGCTGGTAGTGGGCGCACACATAATGGCAAACTGATGAATCTTAATCATCTGTTCAATAATTTCTTTCGGCCCGCAGGCATATCCCAGACGCCATCCGGTCATGGCATAGGCTTTGGAAAAACCGTTAATCAGGATGGTTCTCTCCTTCATTCCGGGAAGGCTTGCAATCGATACATGTCCCCCCTTATATGTAAGTTCCCCGTAAATCTCATCCGACATCACAAATATGTCTTTTTCAATCACTATTTTGGCAACCGCTTCCAGATCCGCTCTCTCCATAATAGCTCCCGTGGGATTATTGGGAAAGGGCAGAATCAGCACCTTGGTTTTATCCGTAATTGCATCCAGAAGTTCCTGCGCCGTTAAACGAAATTCATTCTCAGCTTTTAAATTAATTATTACGGGCTTCGCCCCCGCCAGAATCGCACAGGGTTCGTAGGAAACGTAACTTGGCTGCGGAATCAGAACTTCGTCCCCCGGATTGACCATGGCGCGCAGACCGATATCGATTGCCTCGGAACCGCCTACCGTAATAATGGTTTCATGATTATAATCGTAATCAATGCCCTGCTTTCTTTTTAAATAATTGCAGACCTCTATTTTCAATTCTTTTAATCCGGCATTGGAAGTATAGAAGGTACGCCCTTTTTCCAGAGAATAAATACCCTCGTCGCGGATATGCCAGGGGGTATCAAAATCAGGCTCGCCCACCCCCAGGGAAATTGCGTCCTTCATCTCGCTTACAATATCGAAAAACTTCCGGATTCCGGAGGGTTTAATATTTACTACCTGTTCGGAAAGTGGATTTCTCATGGGGTAATCATCTCTCTTTCATCTTCATTTTTTTTGCTGATAATCGTTCCGTGATCCTTATACTTCTTCAGAATGAAGTGGGTCGCGGTGCTCAGTACG
The DNA here is from genome assembly GCA_910587935.1 of uncultured Lachnospiraceae bacterium. Taxonomy (GTDB): domain Bacteria; phylum Bacillota; class Clostridia; order Lachnospirales; family Lachnospiraceae; genus MGBC143606. The sequence goes on along the minus strand of CAJUNP010000024.1, from coordinate 28,441 downwards.
CTGTCTAAGGTAGATAGCTTATCGGACACAAAGCTGGAAATTTCCTTCAGGCTTTTGCCCTCCAGGGAAACAAGCAAATCATATCCCCCCGAAATCAGGTACACGGCATGTACCTCGGAATACTTATAGATCCGTTCGGCAATGCTGTCAAAGCCCTGGCCCCTCTGGGGCGTAACGCGCACTTCAATTAATGCGTTCACTTTTTCCTGGGAAGTTTTTTCCCAGTTAATCAGGGTATGATAACCGCAGATAATTCCTTCTTTTTCCATATCCGCCAGTTCGTTTACCACATCTGTCTCTTCCACTCCTAAAAGAACCGCAAGCTCCTGTACGTTAATACGGCTGTTTTTTTCAATAATGGATAATAATTCTTCTCTCATAATTTCCTCCGTTCACCGCTGTGCGGGTATTATTTAAAATCAATCGGTTTCAATTTTGTAGATTTCATCCGATTTGGGCAGTTCCAAAAACCGACGTTCGTCTTCATTCATGACAACTCTGTCATTATTGTCCGTCGCTTTTCCGACAACCGCCGCGGCAATTCCCTCGCCGGCTAGCTTTTCTACCAGATCAAAACCGTTATCCGCCGCCATAATTAAAGAACCTCCCGACAAAAGTTCATAGGGATTAAGCTGCAAAAACTCGCAAATCTCTATGGTCTCCTGCCGAATGGGCAGCTTTTTCAAATCAATTTCCAGTCCAACGCCTGAGATTCTGCCAAACTCCCAGAGTGCGCCAAAGATACCGCCCTCCGAAGCATCGTGCATCCTGCAAACGTCGGACTTCACGGCGGTGGCGGCCTCCGGTATTACGGACAGCCAGCGTTCAAAGGCCTGGGCTTCCTTTATAAATCCGGCGGGATACCGCCGCAGTAATTCCTGCTCCTTCTTTTTTGCCAAAATATAAGTTCCTTCCAAACCGACCCACTTGGTAACGACAATATCCTGCCCCGGCCTTGCCTTGGGGATCCTGGAAAATATACGTCTGCCGATCCCGGCGGCGGTAGCCACGGGAACGGTTACCGCCCTGCTGACCTTTGTGCTTCCTCCGGCCAGCTGTATCCCAAGCGCCTGGCAGGTCTGTTCGGCTTTCTCCATAATATAGCGCAGGCGCTCTTCTTCAAAAGACTCCGGCAGAAGCAGGGAAAGTTCCACCGCTGCGGGTCTGGCTGCGGCTGCGGCCAGATTATTAGCCGCTTTATGTATGGCGAGGCTTGCACATTCGCTGCCTGCCGTAGTATTCTGATGCATACTGATAAGGCTCTGTTCATTTTCCGGGAACATGAAAACAGCGCAGTTTTCCCCTAATCCTGCGCCGTAAATAATTTCTTTTGCTTTTGTTTTCACTTGCTTTAAAACGGAGCGTTTTAAAACGTTCTCCGAAACTTTTCCCGGTCTCATCTTACTGCTTTCTCCTATTGCGGAACATCACCCGTTTCCGGCGGCGCTTCCACGGGCGTCTCCGGTGCGGGCGGCGGCGTTAATGCCTGCAGCGCTGCAGCCACATTATTGACATGATCGATACTGCCGGTACCGATTGCCGCTATAATCTCATTATATACGTTGGAATCCGCAGTAGCGACGCCTACCGTCGCCGTACGGGGCACCATTTTATAGGAACTGGTATTCACCTGCGTGCGTTCTTTTTCTACGCCGTCGATCAAAACAACCTTCCAGAGCTCCGCCTTATATCCGGTATAAGAACTCTGCACATGTACGTAACCCACCGGATGGCCCGCGTCCGCTATAATAACTTCCGGTCCGGGAGGTGTCGTGGAAAGAATTTTGCTTTCATAACGAACCGTCCGGTTTGCCGGCCTGGTTTCAACGCCATAAACCGTAAAGGTAATATTTTTTTCCGGTGTCGTGCTTCCTTCAATATACAGGGGATACTCTGTCGTATTCACAAACCGGAAATCCTTTCCCGCCGATTCCGCAATTGCCGCGTCCGCGGAAGGTTCTACATAATGTACGATCATGGAGTGGTTATACCGCTCCGTAACTTCAAGCTCCGACAGCAAAACGGCGTTATACAGGGTCGTAGATACCTGGCAGATTCCGCCGCCTACGCTGTCTACCACCTTACCACCCAGATAAGAACCGGCAAGGTAATAACCGTTGGCCGTAGTAAACGGCGACACCGTATCCATCATGGAGAATTCGTCTCCCGGATATAAAAGGGTTCCGTTAATCAGCCTTGCCCCGTTGGAAACGTTGGCGCTCCGGGAGCTGTTAGAAGTGGAGTAGGAAGTGGTAAAAGTCCCGAGAACGTCTCCTACTTTGGACAGCGTCTCTTTATCGCCTCTGGGTTCGGATACTTCCATATTCAAAGCGATCCGACAATCTTTCCGGTTCCAATCTCCGGTCAGATAATCGTAGATCGTATCAATAGACATTTCCACGTCCAGAAGATAACCTGTTTCTCCCGGTGTAATGAAAAACTGCCCGTTTTCCCGCTTTAACTGGAAATCCACCGCCGGTTTGTCATACGCGGTGCACTGTTCCGACAAAACCCGGTTAATATCATCCACACTGAAATCAACGGAAATATCGTATATTTTATTCTCATGTTCCAGATCCTTCATGATCTTATAACGCTGAATCACATTCCCTTTTGTTCCAAGCGCCAGCGCCTCCGAGACAAGCTCCGGATTGGACCAGCATAAGCCCAGATCCTGCGCCGTCACCGTTACGGTCCGGTCCTCCACAATCTCCAGCGTAATGGAAACTTCCTTCAGGGAATCTATATATTCCGTAATCACGGCGTCCGCCTCCGCTTTGGTCATTCCCGCAAGAGAAATATCACCCGCATATACGCCCTCTTTAATTGTATCCGTTTCTTTGGCTTCTGCGTTCAGCGGCCGACAAACCAGAAACGCTGCCGCCGCAAGTCCGGTTATAATCCATATCGATAATAATTTTTTCAATTCCTGTTCCTCAACTTACTTTCATTCTGAAAAAAAATATGCTACACTTAACCTGTTGCCATTAGAAAGAAACCGCCGATAAAACCATGGGAACCACCATTGCCAGAATCAACACCGCAATGATAACCCCGGAGATAATCTTCTTCGTTTTTTTATTATGCATATTGAATAACATAAGGATACCTCCCGGTTTTGTAAATACTAAAAATATTATTTCTGAAAGGATATTATATATGATATTTGCCCTTTTTGCAAGTTTTATCGTCTTCTGCCTCTGGCTTGCTTACGAGATAAAAAAGAGCCGCAGGAAAGAGCGCCAACGTGAACAAAGCTTCTGGGAACTGGAAGAAAAAGCAAACGCTACCAGGAGAAAATCCCTGGAAAATCTGGATTATATTACGCTTCCGTCCGGTATTTTATCCATGGCCGAACACGCGGAGCAGAATTTCGGGAACGATGCGGCAATTTTCTCCCGGGCGAGAGAATGTTTTGATATTCTGAATTCTCTTTCTTCCCTGAAAATCGTTAATTTTACGGGACTTACCAATACGGAACTAAAACTTGAATACGGCGCTCCCAATATTACGCTGCTTACGGAATACGATCAAAATTATACGTTACTGGTCCGTACTCTGCAGACTCTGGCGGAAGAATCTTATAAAGCAGGGCTGTTTCCACAGGCAGAGGAAATTCTGGAATTTGCCGTTTCTACCGGAACCGACGTGAGGCAGTCTTATTTTCTGCTTGCCGATCTTTATGTACGGAATGGCCGGCCGGAAAAAATCGAAGAGTTGATTGCCGCCGCCGACAGTTTAAATACCGTTATGAAATCTACAATCGTCCGTACTTTGAAAGAATCCGGTCCGTATAGCGGCTTGCTTCGCTCCTTGTGAGCTTGTCAATATCATATATGGTATCAATTTTATGCATGGAAACCAATTTGTATAACCGTTCTTTCTGGCTTTTCGTTGCAGGTCTGTCCTGTTTTACCTGGTATTGCAGTAAAACAGGCTCAAACAGGGAGACGTCTTCTTCTCCCCCGAACTGTCCCCACATAGCCTCGTAAAGCGCCACCGCGGCTCTGGCATCTTCTACGGCCCGGTGGGCATGGAGGGAAATATTATAATGCTCACACAAAAACCCAAGATTTCTTTTGGGTAAATCAACCAGATACTTTTTAGCAATTTTATACGTGTCCACACCGGCTCTTTCGAACGACAGTCCTTGATTTACGGCGGCTTTTTTTACAAAAGAAAAATCAAACCAGACGCTGTGCCCAAGCAATGGAAGATCTTTGGCAAATTCCATGAACCGGGGCAGAACTTCCGTGATTTCGGGAGCGTCCGCAAGATCTTCGTCCGTTATTCCCGTAAGCCGTATGACTTTCTCCTCCAGACGCCGTCCGGGATTGACCAAGCTTTCAAAAACGCCTGTACAAACGCCGTCCTCTATACGGACAGCGCCGAATTCAATAATTCTCTCCTGTTTTGGATTTACTCCTGTAGTCTCCAGATCCAGACTTAAATAACTGTTCATCATATTGGTTTATATTCCTTTGAAATTACTGTAATGCCGGCTTCTTTGGTCAAAGCGTTTCTATGTTTATAGTCAAACAGAACATAAAAGATATCCCCCGTTTGTTCTTCCCCGGACTCTTCCTCCGGCTCCCACACCCGGAAAACAAACGGCTCCAGATGCGTCATTTTGGATAGCTGTCTCGCGTCATACGCTTCATATCCCGGCAGATAACGACGCTTTTCTTCTTCCTGTCTGTAAAAACCGCGGATTGTTTCCTTAAAGGGCTGTAAATCTCCGGCAAATACGGGACGGCTCTTTAAATTCTCCCGCAGGTACATGTCAAAGGTCAAAAGCTCCCTGTAAAATGCGCTGCGGACGGGGTCCTTCTCTGCCGCAAAGGCCAACAGAATCTCATATCGGTATGCCCGGGACGGAGAATTCCACACATATCCTTCTCGCCTGTAAAATTCCGCAAGCTGTAAAAACATGGAAAAGGGACTTTCAAATTGTCTTTGAAGTGCGCGGAGCGTATACGTAAACTGATTACTGTTATAGTACAGTTCCACCATCTGTTCAATCTGTTTCAAACGCAGAATATCTCCGTAGGACAGCCAGGACGTAGAAAGAACCTCATAGGGCGGCCTGCTTTGGTAAACAAGTCCGTATGCCTCTGCTTTTTCATGCATATAAGAACCTTTCAGAACCTTCAAAAATCCAAGCTGCAACTGTTGTGGGCGCATATGGTAAACACGGTTAAAGGAATTCCCGAAGCTTTCGTAATCTTCATAAGGAAGGCCCGCAATCAAATCCAGGTGTATATGGATATTTTGTCCCCTACGGATTCGCTCCACTGCCGCTTCCAGTATGGCCGTATCCGCACTGCGGCGAATCTCGCTTAAGGTCTTATAGTTTGTTGTCTGTACGCCGATCTCCAGCTGAACCAGACCGGGCCGCATCCTCCCAAGCAGTTCAATCTCTTCATCCGTTAAAATATCCGCCGATATTTCAAAGTGGAAATTGGTGACACCATTGTCATGATCCAGAATATAGTTCCAGATTTCCTTTGCGTGCGCATGATTGCAGTTAAAGGTCCGATCCACAAATTTTACCTGAGCCGTCTGGTGATCGAGAAAAAACTGCAGTTCTTTTCTTACCTTATCCATATCGCGGAAACGCACCGTTTTATCGATGGAAGAAAGGCAATAACTGCAGCGGTAAGGACACCCCCTGGAAGATTCATAGTAAATGATGCGGTTTTTAAAAAAATCCAGATCATTATATAAAAAGGGAAGTCCACTCAGGTCCGCCGGTTCCCTGGAGGCGGTATATCCGGCAGACAGCGCCAGTCCCGGTATTTTCCGAAGAGACGGTTCGCTGCAGGATCCATCGACATACAGCTTTGCCAGTTCCCGAAAGGTTTCTTCTCCTTCCCCGATCATAATGCCGGCCAGCTGGGGATATTCCGCAAGGATTTGCGGCGCGTCATAGGAAACCTCCGGACCGCCCAGCCAGAGCGGACAGGCGGGCAGGATTTTGGGAAGCTCCGTGATCAGCTCCCGGATCAGCTCCCAATTCCATATATAGCAGGAAAACGCTATAACGTCCGGCTTTCTTTCATAAATATCCGCCAATATATCGCCTGTCTTCCAGTTAATCGTATATTCGGCTATTTCGATCCGTTCCCGCAGGCCTTCGCCTGCATAAGCACGCAGACTGTAAACGGCGGGATTTGAATGGATATATTTGGCGTTAACCGCCGTCAAAAGGATTTTCATAGGACACCCGACTCCTTTACCACCCGGTCCAGTACTTCAAAGTAATTCTCAAACGTTTTTTTACAGCACAGGGGATCGTCGATTACAATGCCCTCCGCCCGCAGCCCAAGCAGGGAAAATCCCATTGCCATGCGGTGGTCCTCATAGGTATGAATTAAAGCCGGCCGCACGGCTCCGGGATAAACCGTCACGCTGTCCTCCGTGCTCTCACAGCGGATACCCGCGCGCGTCAGCTCCGTCACAATCGCTTCCAGTCTGTTGCTCTCCTGATACCGTATATGGCCGATTCCTGTAATGGTGGTGGGCGTATCGGCAAACACCGCCGCTGCCGCCAGGGTAATGGCCTGATCGGAGCAGGCGCTCATATCCGCCGTTACGCCTTGATACCGGCGGTTCTTTGGAGGAAGCAGGGTCAGTCCTTCTTCCTTTTCCAAAAGGCCGCAGCCCATATTCTGTAATATATTCAAAAACTGCAGGTCGCCCTGCATGGAATCCTTACGGACTCCTTCTACCGTCACAGGAATTCCCAGAATCGGGCACATGGCGTAAAAGTAACAGGCCGCCGACACATCCGGCTCAATATAGTAATCCCGGGGACGGTACGACGCGCCGGCCTCAATGCGGTAAATCCGGTCCCCATCCTTTCTCACAGCCATCCCGAACTGTTCCATCATGCGTACCGTCATATCCACATAAGCCATGCCGTGGTCTCCCTCTACCCGGACTGTCATTTCTTTTCCAGTGCGGCAGGCCGAAATCAGCAGAGCGCTTAAAAACTGGCTGCTCTGGCCTACATCCACCGTAACGGTATACGCATCAATACAATTGCCTGATATGGTAAAAGGAAAATGATCTTTTTCCGCCTCAAATTCCACTGTCGCTCCCAGCGTCCTCAGGGAATCCAACAGGGAACCCATGGGGCGCTTCTTCATCTGGGGCGAAGAATCCATATGATAACGGCCTCCTCCCATGCCCAGAAATGCCGTTAAGAAGCGTGCCGCCGTTCCGGCGCTTCCCACGTAAACGGATGCCTCCTCTTTTGGAATTCTGCCGCCCATACCGGTAACGCGGACCGTGCGGTCCCTCTCATCCATCCGTACCGGGAAACCGAGGGTTTGTATGCAGGAAAGAAAACAGCGGGAATCCTCGCTGAATAAAGCGCCCCGCAGAATACTTTCTCCTTCGGCGAGGGTAGCTAAAAGAAGCGCCCGGTTGGTAATGCTTTTGGAACCGGGCACAGCGGTTTTGATGGCAAAGTCTTTGGAGCTTCTATGGATACCGGAATAAATACAGGGGACTTGATAGGTTTTCATGGCTTCCTCTCTCTTAATATGTGTCTGTTTAGAATAGATGGGTTAAGTTTATCATATTTAAGGGGAAATAACCACCGGAACTTGACCGCCCGTTATAGATTACTTAAGTACAACATAGTTTTAAAAACCACTTTTTATTTATTTAAAACTTCTTATTCTGGTTTTGTTTGCGTTTTGATATAGACAGATGCCTCTTTTTGTATTAAAATCATGATAGAAAAATTATTACGAGGTATCATTATGTCTTACAATTTTCAGATTATTACAGACGGCTCCTGCGATTTACCTGTGGAGCTTGTAAAAGAAAAAAATTTAACGGTTGTTCCCTTCTATGTATCCTTTGACGGTGAACATTACAAAAAAGAAATCGAGGAGGTCGGCGTTCGTGAATTTTACACGCAAATGGTGGAAAACCCTTCCGTTTTCCCCAAAACTTCCATGCCTTCGGCACAGGATTACCTGAAGGTATTCGAACCTCTGGCAAAGGAAGGAATTCCGGCGATCTGCATCTGTATCACTACCAAGTTCAGCGGTTCCATGCAGTCGGCCGTAACCGCACGGGATATGACAGCCGAAAAATACCCTGATTCCCGGATTACCGTAATCGACGCTGCCGTTAACACCGTCCTGCAGGGACTTCTGGTTCTGGAAGCGGTTAAAATGCAGCAGGCCGGGTGGTCCTGCGAAGAGACTGTCAGGCGGATCGAGGCGATTAAATCAACCGGCCGCATTTTCTTCACCGTGGGAAGCATCGACTACTTAAAGCATGGCGGGCGTATCGGTAAGCTTTCGGGACTTGCAGGCTCTATTCTCGGGATTAAACCGCTTATTACCCTGAAGGAAGGAGAAATCTTCCCCTCCGGCATTACCCGCAGCCGTATGAAATCACAGGAAAAAGTAATCGGACTGCTTGTGGATTATCTGAATGAACTGCACGCGGATGTTTCCGACTATTCCCTTGCAGTTGGATTCGGTTATGACCGGATGGAGGCCGAAAGCTTTCGTAATATGATCGTCGATACACTGTCCGGCCGCTATCCGATTACGCAGGATAAGCTTCCGATTTTTCAGATCGGCGCCACCATCGGCGTCCATACCGGCCCTTACCCTATTGGACTGGGTATTATTGAGCGTTTTGATGCCGCCAGGTAATTACATTCCCATTATCCCGCACATTTTACCGGCTTACCCTTTTTCTGCCTTTTCCACCAAAAGCCGGACCCTTGTCCTGGCCTGATTCTTTTCCTCCGGCAGAATACTGGTATTCCGGTATACCGACAGGTAAATTCCCAGAAGCAGGTACATACTGAGCGCCGCGTTGCGGCTGTCTACATCAAAAAACGGAAGAAATGCGCTGGTTGCCGGCAAAAGTGTCAGGGATGTCAGTATATGCAATAACGTTGTAACCGCCAGATAGCTGATGCAGCTTACTCCAAGCAGGCTTCCCAGGCGGTTATTTTGACGCACAACGCCTGCAAACATTTTTCCAAGCAGTACCGCCAGTCCCGCAATTACAAGTATTCCAACGGCAATTCCGTATTTTTCCAATATGTAGTTAAAACTGTACCACCACCCTGACGTGCTCTCCGACGTGCCTGCGCCGAAAAAACGAAGCCCGGCAAGCTGTTCCCGCATGGTATACGTCACATAGCCGCCGCCGGAAGCCGCTCTGGCCGGATCAAGGAAAGAACGAATACGCTCCGTCTGGTAGGTCCTCCCAATTACGCCCGACAGCAGGCCCGCCATAAGCAAAACGGCAGGAATCAACCAAGTGCACCATAATAGAAGCTGGCCTTTTCCTTTTTTTACACCAAACCATTCTTTTTGAACGGCAAAGCTGACCACCATAACTCCCGTTACAAAAAAGCTGATAACCGCGGCAAGACTGACTCCATCCATTCGGGCATTTAAAAAGGAAGCCGTAAGCAGCCAGAACAGGCACAACAGAATTCCCTTATAGCCCTTGTTCCGGTAGTGATACACCAACGCCGCAAAAGCCAGAAGCAGCGCCGTGCCAATCAGATTCAGATTGGTATTGCGAAAGCTCAGCCCCATGGCCTCCATACCGGCCCAGTTAAAATCCAGAAACAGCGAAAATAAAAGCAGCAGTAGGAAACCAAACCAGACTCCCGCCGGGTGTTTACCCAAAAACGAGTAGTCAGCGAACATAACCGCAAACATTATAAGCAGTCCCAAACCTGCGTTGGCAAGGATATCGGTTATGCCCGCATGTCCCCCGATCCATTGCCCCGCGCCGTTCACCGTCACTTCGCTCTGCATTTTTAAAATCTGCAGAATGATTCCGATAACCGTAAGCAGGACTACAAACAGAATCGTCCTGAAATCAACCCTCGGACGGTGAATCCTGTCCATGGAGGTTCCTACCTCGACGGGATCTCCCATCTGCTCCACGGCCCGGGCGACCGCTTCTTCTCTGGCAAGTCCGAATTCCTCATATCCGTCCGCCTGGTCTTCAATATGGTTCTTCAATTCTTCCGCCACCATGTCCCGCGCCTTTTTACAGCGCATCTGTCCCGTAACCTGCTCAAGATAATCATGCAAGTCCATAGAGCGCACCCCCTAACACGGAATTCACGGCCTGCGTATACTGTTTCCACTCCTTCTTTTTGCCATTTAAAAATTTGGCGCCTTCTTTTGTAATACTGTAGTATTTCCTGACTTTTCCGTTAACCTCCTGTTCGTACACGGTGAGCAGTCCTTTGTCCTCCAGCGTGTGAAGCAGCGGATACATAGTTCCCGCTTTCAGTTCAAATACGTTGTCGGAGCGCTTCCGTAACGTTTCGATCATTTCGTATCCGTACATATCTTTTTCTTCTAACAGCCGCAGAAGCAGCATACTCATACTGCCGGATATAAGCGCTTTGTCAAATGCCATAGAAATTGACCTCCTTTACAGTTATATAGATGTTCTATATATTATGGGTAAATTATATATCGGAAGTCTATATATGTCAATAATTAATTTCTGCAGTTTTTCATGTGGGCTTTCAGTTTTTTCACGGCCCAATCATAATGGCTGGCTGTAACGCTGACAAAGTATGACCCTAAGGTACTTCCGCCAACCCATTTGTATACGCCTTTTGAAAACAGTTCTTCGTTGGAAAAGGTTTCTGCCAGGCGCAGCACTTCACCATGCGTTTTTTCCAAACATTCTTTTGCTTCTTCCAGGGATGTGTTCCGGTGCTTTTTCCAAAATTCTACATTCATGTCGCCATAGTTTTTCCAGTTGTACGGCTGGGGTATGAAGGGACAGGCATCCCCGTTTTGATTTGTATGCACCCAGTTTAGCAGAAGTCTGTGCCATTCATACAAGTGAATTAAAATATCCTTAAGATTTTTATCCCGTTTCCAATGCGCTTCTTTCTTTTTTACATCGTCTGTAAAATCAAAATCCGTTGATAATTCCTGTTCGGTTAATCCGGAAATAACTGTATTCAATTTCCTGTATTGATCGGCCGCCGCGGCCATTAAATCCGTTTTTGTAGTTGGTCTGCCCATATTTGTCCTCCTTTTTACGTCTGAACGTACCGTAATTGCTTATTGCTATAGGATTTACTATAGCGCATAAACCCTGACATCTTCTGTCAGGGTTTATTTTTTTCATAAACCGCCAATGCCTGCGCGGCTAAAATTTCACGTATTTTTACAGGTTCAAGCACTTCAACCCAGGCCCCAAATGAAAGAAGATAACCGATCAGCCATGCATCGACAGGCATTTCGGCTCGAACAATTAAATCGCCGTTTTTTTGATATTCAATCTGGGATTCGTCAAACTCATCATAAACACGGTACGCAATTTCTTTTGAAAACAAAAGGACGATCCGGGGACACGTCTGCAAAGAGCGGTCCCAGGATTCCGGGTATGTCTTTGGAACAAAAGTCCGCTCCGATAACTCCAGTCCCATAATACGGTTTAATTTGAACATACGGAAATCCTGCTTTTGAAGGCAGAACGCTTTCAGATACCATTCTTTTGATTTATAGGACAGCTTTAACGGCTGAATAATACGTTCGCTTCTTTTACTGTCGGTATTTTCATACACTATCTTTATTTCCTTATGCTGTATTACCGCCGTTTTCAGTATCTCAAACTTTGCGTTATCGCAGGCGGATTTTCCCCAGCGCGAAAAATCTACCTCCAACCAATTTTCCGTATTTACATGGAAAAGTGCGGACAACTTAGTCCGTATTTCTTTCCCGTCGGTATAACCGGTGGCGGATATGCTTTGTATGGCTGTCAATATTTCCTGCTTTTCAGTTTCAGACAGCAGCACTCTGTCCAAAATGAAACCCGGCAGCAAATATATGCCGCCGTTTCTTCCGGGTTCGGTATATACGGGAATACCGGCGCCGCTTAAGGCTTCTACGTCACGGTATACGGTTCTTACGGAAACTTCAAATTGATTTGCCAATTCGGGAGCCGTAGCGTGTGCTTTGTCTAAAAGATAATATAAAATTTTGAACAAACGGCTGTCTGACATGATTACCTCAACGTATCCAAAAACCTTGCAAACGCCTCCTGTCCCTCCGGCGTCCTTTTATACACTCCGGCGTCTTCCAGAACCTGCATAAAAACAAGGCCGATTTCCTGCTGCAAAATTTCGTGTATGGTATCCCGGGAAACTTTTTCATATTTTGGCAGAAATTCCTCCACCCAGTCGGCGTGCTTCCGAAGGTCTTCTTCTTTTCTTAAATCTTTTCCGGCAAGAACCGCATCCGCCAGATCCGCCATCTCTGTTTTCAGCCTTGCAGGAAGTACCGCCAGGCCCATTACTTCGATCAATCCTATATTTTCTTTTTTAATGTGATGCAGCTTTGTATGGGGATGGTATACGCCGAGGGGATGCTCCGGCGTCGTTATGTTATTGCGCAGCACCAGGTCCAGTTCGTAATTTTCCCCGCGCTTTCTGGCGATGGGGGTAATGGTATTGTGGGGTTCTCCGCCGGTTTCGGCATAAATAAAGGCTTCCGCATCCGTATAGGAACGCCATTTATTTAAAATAACGTCTGCAAGGGCTATGACGCGTTCCGTATCCTTTCCGCTGAGACGAATCACGGACATGGGCCATTTCACAACGCCTGCTTTCACATCTTCATAGTCTTTCACGGTAAATTCTTTTTCCACAGGCGCCTTTGCCATGGCAAATTCATAATGGCCGCCCTGGAAATGGTCATGGCTTAAAATCGAACCGCCCACAATGGGAAGATCCGCATTGGAGCCCACAAAATAATGGGGGAACTGCTTAACAAAATCAAACAGCTTGCAAAAGGCGGCATGATCAATGCGCATGGGAACATGCTCCGAATTAAATACAATGCAGTGCTCGTTATAATAAACGTAAGGAGAATACTGGAATCCCCACCGGCTTGCGTTAATTTCAACCGGAATGACTCTGTGGTTCTGCCTTGCAGGGTGGTTAATTCTTCCCGCATAGCCTTCGTTTTCCACACATAATAAGCATTTGGGATAGCCGCTCTGCTTTGTGCTCCCCGCCGCCGCAATGGCTTTCGGGTCTTTCTCCGGTTTGGAAAGATTAACAGTAATATCCAGATCTCCGTATTCCGTGGATACCACCCATTTCTGATCCTTTTCAATACGGTAACGCCGGATGTAATCACAGTCCTGGCTGAGCTTATAGAAATAATCCGTAGCTGCGGCGGGAGACTGCCTGTAAAGCTCCCGGAATCTTTGTATCACTTCACTGGGACGGGGCATCAGCATACCCATAATTTTCGTATCGAACAAATCCCGGTACGTAACGCTGTTCTCCGGTAAAAGTCTCTGTTCATATGCATAGTCCAGCATTTCCCCCAAAACCTTTTCCAGTTCGTCCGTCTTCATGGTAAACGCCGGATCTGCTTTTTTTCCTTCCGCTTCGGGACTGTCCAGCCTGAAAAGCTCCAGCAGCCGGTTAATGGTAAATATTCTGTCCTCCGGAGCGCAAAGGCCGCAGGCCGTTGCATAAGAAACCAGTTTTATAATATTTTCCTGTATCATGGTAATACCCCTCCCGTCTATGGAATTTTTCATAATCTACAGGGACCGCCGCCGATTTCCACCGCATAAAAATCTGCGCTGTATCCGATTTTGTCCAGATAAGCCGCCCCCACTTTATCAATAAATGTTTCTACCGCTTCCTCTTTCACGATGCTCACGGTACATCCTCCAAAACCGGCCCCGGTCATCCGGGAACCGATCACGCCGTCGATCTTCCAGGCTTCCTCCACCAGCGTATCGAGCTCCTTTCCTGTCACCTCATAATCATCCCGAAGGGATATGTGCGAAGCGTTCATAAGTTTGCCGAACTGCGCCAGATCACCGGCATCGAGAGCCTCCACCGCCTGTATGGTACGCCGGTTCTCATAGACCGCATGGCGCGCACGGCGCACCTGCACCGGATCTTCAATCAGCCCCTTTTTCTCCTCAAACTGCGCTTCACTCAAATCACCCAAAGACTGAATATCCAGTTCCTTCCGTAGCTTTGCAAGAGCGGCTTCGCACTCGCTTCTGCGCTCGTTATATTTGGAATCGCCCAGTCCTCTTTTTTTATTGCTGCAGGAAATTACGATTTTTGCGCCGTTTAAACGAACCGGCGCGTATTGGCAGGACAAATCCGCCGTATCCAGAAAAATCGCGTGTCCCGCTTTTCCCATGGCAATAGCAAACTGATCCATAATACCGCAGTTCACCCCATTAAACTTATTTTCGGAAAACTGACCGATCAGGGCCAGGTCCTGATTCGTCACATCAAAACCAAAGAAATCCTTCAGTATATAGCCGGTCAGTACTTCTATCGACGCCGAAGATGACAGACCGGAGCCGTTGGGAATATTACCGTATAAAACAAGATCCATTCCCGCGGGAATCTTCATGCCTTTTTCTTCAAACGCCCACAGGATTCCTTTGGGATAATTGGTCCAGTCCGCCTCTTTATAAGGCTTTAAATCGTCCAGATCCGTCTCGATCAGACCGATTGCTTCAAAATTCATGGAATAAAACCGCAGTTTTCTGTCGTTTCGTTTTCTTGCCGCTCCATACGTTCCGATGGTCAGCGCACAGGGAAATACGTGCCCGCCATTGTAATCCGTATGCTCCCCGATCAGGTTGACGCGCCCCGGCGCGAAATAAACCGAAACGTCTTCCCGGTCTCCGAATACTTCTGCAAACTTCTGCAATACCTTCTCTTTCATGTCCTGGCTGCCGTTCATGCTGTTCCTCCAATCTGCCGTCCGCGCGGCTGTTTCTGATTTGATTATAATAAAATAACAAACCGGGCACTACATCGGTTTGTTATTTATATTTGTCGAAATGTTAAATATATGTTCTATTCACCCCAGCAACTTCCACCCATTAACTTTTTCATAACGCTCTGCCAATGCCGACAGCCTTTCCTGTTGCTCGCCTTCAATTATGTACGTGATTTCCTAAATTTCATTTGGTGATTTTTCTCCTTTCACACTATGGGGCATACACATTCATTTTTTCCTACTCTCTTAGCATAATCGCTATTGCAAAGATATGGCACACTCGATACTGCGCTCCACTCCTAAATCGTCAATGACAAGCAGACTGTAAACTTGTTCCCGGTACAACAAACACGGTGGGGCGCACAGGCGCTTGCCGTCTTATTTCAAAGTGCAATCGCGGGGGAGCTGTCCCGTAACAGTCCAAATCATCATGATCTGGGGTTAAGCATTGGCCTCGAACTTCCGGAAAACCGCGCTGCGCTCTAAAAACCAGACCGCCTGTTCTTCGGTATTCATCTCTTCTATACTGACAGGAATATCATATTGCTGAACCGGAGAAAACCACACCCTTCTGGCATTTGCCATTCCTATAGAGGGTATAAAAAGCTCCGGATATCCTTCCTCCGGCCCAAAGGCCCTGTGATAAAAATCTCTGCTGTGCGTAATATCCCCTTTTTCCATGCCAAAGAAAAAAATATTATCGCAGCAGGTATAGAAGCAGGCTTCTACCTGTGTTCCTGTCAGGTCATATAAATCCTGCAGGGCACGGACTGCAAGACGTTTTTCTCTCTCCGAAAGCTCATTTTCCGTCATGGAATACGATGTTTCTTCATAAGTCAGCCGGGGTTCTTTAAAGCCGTCCCTGTGCTGTGCGGATTCGTCCGGCTGCTGCGTAAGCTCCGCCTTTGCAGCAAAGGGAACAGTCAGAAACACAGCGGCGCATCCAAGAAACAGGCCCGCCGATAAAAGGGTTATCAGGATCCCATTCTTCTTTTTTTTCAGTATGTTGCGGATTCTCTGTTCCGTTTTTGTTTCTCCAAAGGGAAGAACAACGGAAAAACCGCTTTGTTTCATTGCAGCATGAAGCAGCGCTGTGGAATAGCCTTTCCTGTCTTTTGGATCAGCCCCTGCCAGAACGGTTTCATCGCAAAACATTTCCATGTCCTGTGTCATCTTATACATGCCGTACCAGACAAGGGGATTCCACCAATGCAGGCAGATTGCAAAAATTGCCGCCATACGAATAACCGGATCGCCATGCCTGATGTGAATCCGCTCATGAGCAAGAATATACCTGCGCTCTTCTCCATCAGTCCCGTAGGGCAGATAAATTTTCGGCCGGATCACACCCATAACAAAAGGAGCCTCAATACGTTCACACCGGAATACGTTTCCTTCTTCCCGAACCGCCGTAGAAACTCGTCTGCGGATTTGTCCCATTATCCTCCATGACTGGAGACGCAGGAGAAAGCTGCGGGATAGTCCCTTCTCCCGGAAGCAGATTCTCCATGTCTTTAAAATCCGGCTGCAAGCTTATTTTGCTTTCAATAAAAACCGGACATAAAAGACGCAGCAGCACCAGCATCCACAGACAATAGCCGTAAACTTTCGAACATCTCTTAAAAAGCTGCCTGATAAGCAGTACCGCCGTAATTAAAACAGCCGCCTGAATACTCATTATCCAAAAACGTTCAATCATTGCGCATCATCCTTCTTCTGCTTCATCGATCAGTTGTTTGATTTTATCCACATCCTCCTTCGACAGCTTCCGATCCTTCAAAAATGCGGCCAGAAATGCGGGAATATTGCCGTTGCAGGTTCTTTCAAGAAGCTCCTCTCCCGCCTGTCTGTCAACTGTCTCTTTGGTAACCAGAGAAGTGACCGTTGCATTTTCATTGGCCAGGGCATGCTTTTGGGCCAGCTTCTTAATTACTGTATAGGTAGTGGACTTTTTCCATCCCAGCTCCTGATTGCACAGCTTTACCAGTTCCGTACTGTTAACCGGCTCATATTCCCATAAAATCTGCATGAACCGATATTCGCTCTCAAAAATCTTCATCATAATTTTACCTTATCTGCCCATTGGAATTAAAAACTTTGAAGAAATCCGCACAGCGGGATTCTATTCGTTCTTACAGGCAGTCTATGGTCCCATAAACTGATCCAGTCTTGCAAGCAAAGCCGGATCCGTTTGATAAGAAAAATCGTCTGCGGAAATTTCAATGATACTGCCTGTAAGCTTTTCTTTTCTTGCAGCCTCCAGATAATTCTTGAAATCCTCAAAAATATGCAGGGTTGTACTCAGGTGGACGGGATGCCGGTTTTCATTCTCTATGCGGTTAATATACCGTCTATGTAAAATCTGCATATCTCCGTGCAGAGCAAGAACCAATACCTTATAGCCGGCAGTACGGGCCGCTTCATGAAAATGCTCCAGCTCCGCCCCGTGAAAATTAGCTTCCAGAATCAGGTCCTTATCAAATTTCGTAAATTCCCTGAAGATATGCAGCATTAACTCAATCGCCGCTGCGGACAGCTTCAGATTTTCTTCCCGGTTTGTAAAACCGATCGTATCGGACAACACCTCTTTTAAAGTATCTTTATTAAATACGCTGCATTTATACCGGTCAGACAGAATCGCTGAAAAAGCGGATTTCCCAGTAGCAAGATCACCGGTTATCAGTATTAATTTCTTCATCCTACTCCTCCTTTTTATTACAGCTTTCTTGCTTTTACAATAAATGAAAGTGGAAATTTTGCTGCTTTCCATGGAGAATAATATTTAGTTGAAAATTCCGCAGGGTGGGACAAAATATCCTTGTCTGTTTCTTCAATCAGCCGTTCTATAGCAAATCCGGCACCTGCAAGTTCGTTAATATACTCGGAAAGGCGGCGGTTTTGTACAGTTACCGGCTGTCCGTAAATCCATTGTCCAGCCTATCGCATATATGAAATATACCACATCAAAATATGCTTTGGGGAGACCGCACTCGCTTTCCATAGGAGAAATATACAGCTTGAAACTATATCCCCTCTCTGACAAATATCTTTTGGAATTTTCTATTTGTCTGGACGATAAATCCAGTCCCCATAATTCTGCTGCCCCTCTTTTTTTGCACCACTCCAAAGAATGCCCGCTTCCACAGCCGATATCCAAAACCTTCTAACTGATAAATCAGGAAACAGGTGTAATTCGTCTTCCGTCGGAACAAAACATCCGTAAATCGGCAGCGCATCCGTCCCCAAATAAGAATCGGCCATTTTGTCCCAGCTGTCTCTGTTTTGTTTTAGTGTTTCATTCATAGTCCCCGGCGCCCCACTTTTCTTTCATATAATTATATGCAAAAAACCGCCCTATTACAAGGCGGTCTTTTTTATAAATAAAAATTAATAAAATCAAGATTGTATTTGAATAATACTTAAACTATAATTGAAATAGGAACAATAACGCACCCCCCCATACTGCATGAGGACTAATATGAAAGGAAGGGATATACCTATGGAAGAAAAAAACAACAATACCGTCTACCAGCTGCAGCCCAAATTACTGGTTACGAACTTCAATTTTGACGCCATGGCCGCTACCGTTACGCAAAGCGGAACAAGCTTTAAAAATACAGGCGTTTTCCGTACCAAAAGCGATCTTGTAGGAATGTCCTGGTTTACCCGGGATACCTTAAGCCACTTAGACTTCCGCTACCCTTCCAAACCTGATTTCAGCGGCGTAACCCTGCGCTACCACTATACCGTTTCGGGTTACACGCCTGCCATGGATTCTGAATCCGCCGCCCCCACCATTACCGTCCGTACCATGGACGGGGCGGAATACTATATACGCCTGTGGAATTACATCGTTGACCGGCCCCAGGATTCCTGGGAAAAGGAAGCCGGGAACTACCTCCACAAAGACGTTCATTTTCCGGAAGGGAGGACGCCGGGAGATGCCACCGGCACGGAAGGAAATATTGTGCTCGACTTTGACCGGCTGTACGCAGGCTGGGTCCCCTACATATGGCAGGATCCGGACGGAGACGGGGCCGGCGAATGGGTGGAAAATCCCGACTGGATACAGGTTCCGACAGATAATATCAAAGAAATCATGTGGTCTTTCGTGCCCCTGGGTTATAATAAAGAAACCGGATACCTGGAGGATTCCATGCCCTATGAGGTGGAGTTTTGTAATTGGACCGTAAGCGGCAGCTGTACTCTCGGACCGGAAGCCGCCGCTCAGGCCGTAACACAGGTCAGGCTGTGCGACGATTACGACGACATTTATAATATGACGCCGGAACGGGTGGTCAGCGAATATCAAAAGCTGGGGTACAGAAAGCTTGTCAACTGCTACATCGGCGCTTCACACTATTATGATAAGCGCTATAATTCTGAAAAAGGCAAGATGAATGTAAAGACGGAAAAACCTTTTAACCCGGCCTTTGAAGCCTGGTACGCGGACTACCTGCGCAGGCTCCACGCCCTGGGAATCAAGGTTATTCATTCCATTTCCATGGAATGTGTAGACCCGCCGGACGACTGGAAACAGTGCAACTGGGCAGGCGTGGCTGGAACCACCAACTGGGAACCGAAGCCTTCTCTGCTCAGCTTTGTCAATTATAACGTTAAAATGTTTTACATAGAATATGTTAAAGGCCTGGCCCGCCTGTCTGCAGCGGCCGGGATGCAGCCGGTTATCCAGCTGGGTGAATCCTGGTGGTGGTATATAGAGGACGGCGTCAATAATTCCCCCTGTTTTTACGACAGCGCCACACGTTATGAGTATCGCCATAAATATGGCAGGGAAATGCATGTATTCAAAACGGGAAACGATTCCATCGAGGGGCATGAGGACGTTCTCTATTTCCTGCGGGATAAGAACGGGGAGTTTACCTGGCTGTTAAAAAATGAGCTGAAAGCGGCCTATCCGGAGGCTCTGTTTACGGTTCTGTTTTTCCCTCCCTCGGTTATGGATAAAACAAGGGCTCCGGAAATGATGAGCATTGTAAATCTGCCCGCCGAATACTGGTCCTATCCCAATCTGGACTTCTTTATGCTGGAAGACTATGACTACCTGATCGACGACCATATGTGGAAGCACCGGGACGCCCTCAATTTTGTGCAGAACAATCTTGCCTACCCGCCGTCCCTGATCCATTATTTTGCAGGCTTTGTATTAGACAGCAGCAAGCTGGGGGTATGGAAAAATATAAACCAGGCCATTGTAGACGGTTTTAACCAGCAGTTTGGAGAAGTATATATATGGGCCTACGCCCAGGTGAAACGGGACGGCTGGCATCCGCCTGTCCTCATCAGCGCCGATCCGAAGCCGGGCAATTATGCAGCGCCGCAGAACGTAGTTTTGTCGGGACCTGCGGGTTGTCAGATTTCCTATACGACAAACCGGATATCCTCAAGAACGGCGGTCGCATCCCAAACGGTTTCCATTCCGGTTAACCAAAGCACAACTTTATATGTAACGGCCCAAAACGGCGGAAAACAAAATGAATATGAACTTTCGTATACCATACCGATGCGGGAGGTCGATTATCAGCAAAACCATATTGACGGGGATGCTTCCGAGTGGAAAAAAGACAGTATTCTTGCTGTCGGAAGCGGCAGAACCCATAATTTATGCGCAAGAACGGACAGCTATAATCTTTATGTGATGGCGGAAGGTTCCCAACTGGATACGGACAGTCAGTTATGCCTGTATCTGGATATGGCCGGAAATACCGCATCCGGATTCCGTGAAATGGGATGGGTCAATTCCGGAATCGATTACATGGTAAAAAACGGGGAGCTTTTCCGGTATACAGGAACCGGCACGGACTACAGCTGGGAGAAAACCGGAACGGTATCTTTTTCCAGAACCGCTGTCTGCGCCGAATGGGCCATTCCTTTTTCCTTTATAAACCGTACCCTTCCGCAGCCTCTGTATATTGGATTTGGAAGGGATAACGGGGAGTATGCGCCGATGCTTAAAAACCGCCTGGCGGAAGTAAGCTGCCTGCTGGCCGGAGCCTCTCCGGATACGACTGAAAAGTACGTCGTCCTGCCAAAGGTTGCAAGGGTAAGAAAGGAGCCGTCCACAGATTCCGAAAGCATCCTGCGGCTGGATTCCGGAAACAGGGTAAACGTCATGTATAAGGAAGCGGACCGGGACGGGAACTTATGGGCGGCGGTAAAGTTAGATTTGGAAGAATATAAGATGGGCTGGATCTATGACGAATTGATTCTTCCGGATAAACCGGTGGTCACTGAAACGTTTCCGGAACATTATTCCATGAAGATAAACGGCAAGACAGAAGAAAAATATCCGGCGAAACATTGGGGGATAGACGGAAAATTTACAAATGATAATGAACTGACGAACGGGAGATATGATATCGCTATCGGGCCTAAATTCTTTATCCCGGGATACCCGGATGATGGTAAAGTAAATGAAGACGAATTTTTTGCCTTTAACAGATATATCGATTTAACAATCAGAAACAGGAGTACCGGGGAAGTGGAACCGGAACCCATCAGGTGTTATGCCAGGACTATAAAAGCACATACGTATAACCTGTATCCTGATCCGAGATTTATGGACGGCTATAGCGGAACTCCGACAGAGCAGATTGAAGCAGGCGTAGAAAACGGACTTGTGCAGACAGGTATCCGGTATCCATATGCTTCTAACTCTGCGGAGTGGGCTCCTGCTAATGCAGACGCCTCGATCATCGAGTTCTGCAACAAAAGCACCGGAGGAATTAACTGCAACGATTTCGACCTGGTCCGGGTAACCGCATATTTTTGTGAAGAGGAATAAGGAGCCGATAATGACAGGAAAAACAATAAAAACAATGATGATTACAGTCATAATTCTTTTGCTCGCATCCGGACTGGCCTGTAAGCTTTGCGGTCCGTATACGGCGCCTGCCAGGGAAAACAAGACGGCTGCCAAAACGTGGAGCCGGACACAGATCTGCGAAAGTACGGAAAATACGGCGCCGGAAGAACCCGTACCACCGGCGGAACCGGAGTCTTCCCGGCGGGTAGTATATGACTCCCTTGGTGAATTGGAAGAAGATCTCAGCTTACCGTATATCGACGAAGCGGCCTATGAGATAATCAAAGCCGCTTATACCCAGATAGACTTCTGCGGTGAGTTTGAGAAAGGGAACCCGGAAACTTATGAAGAGTATCAGGAAATATTCCGGAAACTGCTCCGAAGCGAGATCCCCTATACGGACATGGAAACGGGTGAAAAAATTTACATTAAAAATTCCACGCTGTTCGATGACCTGCCGTCGGAACTGGAAAGATGCGAATACAGTTTCTTTGATATAGACGGAGACGGCTCGCAGGAATTATATATCAGTAATTTGGGATGCAAAGGCTGCTTTAAATATAAGCCGGAGGAGCAGGAAATTATTTTATGGTATCTGCGTGGCTTCTGGTGTACATGGGACGTGTTGACCGGCACAGGGAAGGTACAATATCAACGAAATGGACAGTATTTCTTATTTTACCAATACGATGAAAACGGAAACGAAATCTGCAACACCTATTTTTCTTTCCGGAAATACAACGACGAGAATTTCGTATACTTGGTCAGAATGCCCGAATATGCAGGAAAAGAGAAAGAATCGGTTCCTGAAGAACTGAAGACGCAAGGTTCTTTTGAACTGTATCGCGGAAAATGGTATTTCCGGATAAATAAAGAGCAGTATGAGGAATTACTTGACCTCTATTTTGGTGCATATGAAACGGCGCTGGAAAAGATGAAGGAAGTAACTTATACTTATGATGAGTTTATGGGGTATCCAGCGTTATAATGGGTACAATGCCTGCCAGCGTTTAAGCGCTGAAAGATACCTCCTATTATGTCAGGTGGATAAATATTTAAAGCAGAGTCAGGCATCGTACTCAGTGCCATTGACTCTGTTTTTTCTCAGTTATATCGTATAAAGAGTAAGCTCATTATCATCAGTGCAGACCAGACTATTATAGTCAAAATTCTAAAACTAATTTATCGTTTTCCAGAAATTCCTTTGTTTGCGCAATAATCTCCCTTTCTTTTTCAATATCTTTTTTCATATTCTTAATCGTACACTCCCATATAATCAGGCATTTGATTTTATCATTATAAAGCCGCAGTCTTACCAGATAATCTCTTTTCATATTTGCTTCAAATTTGTTCTGCCAGAATTCGACTCTTGATTTTGGCATATAAGCGTATTGGCAATTTGGATGCCTGTGCCAGAAACAACCGTGTACAAAAATTGCAGTATTATATTTTCGCAGATAAATATCCGGATGCCCCGGTACTTTTTTAGAATTGAGACTATACCTGTATCCCTGTGCAAAAAGCAATCTTCTGTAGTATATTTCAGGTTTTGTATTCCTTGAACGGATAGCGGCCATATTCTTACTGCGCTCTCCAGGACTTTTAATATCCATAATTTATCTCCCGTACAAATACAGTATTCCTGTACTTCCTGAATGATAAAGTAAAAAATTATTTGTTTTTAAACATGCTTTCCTTCAATCTTTTTAATAAATTGAACAAACCGGGACAAGGTCCAAATTCGTTCCCTCCTGTCCTTTGGATATGTCTCTATGTAAGGTTTGGGAACTACTAATATAACATTTTCAGCCTGCATTTCGTCCATTTGCGCCCCTGATATCCCCTGCTGCAACGTGCAAAGATATTTTGGTTTATTTTTTAATCGATCGGCCTCGTTCAACACCTGTCTCCATCTGTCTTTACAAGTTGTTTTCGCTGCAAGAGAAACAATATTATCTGTTGAAAAACTGTAATCATGATACGCCTTCTGTGAAGGAAACAGAAAATCCGGCTTCTTATTTCCTTCAGTCACCGCCTGTGATGAATATTCTATATTGTTTCCATCAAATATTGCCGCAAGATGATGTTCAAGACTTTTCCCCGCACGGCTTTTTCTCCGATTCAGTACTGCATTGGCAACTTTAACAAATTCCTCTACAGATTGAAAACCTTTTTTAATAATCTCACCATACCTTGCATATTCTAATGCTCTGAACAGTGCATATTCCGTATTGGTCCAACTGATAATTTTTCTGTCAGGATTTGTACGGATAAATTCTACATGGTCATATGTTTTTTCTTCAATATACCTTGCTGACGCTGACATCACATCTGACGCCGGAAAATCTACTTCAAGACTATTTATAAATTCCTGTATTGCCAGTTTTTCTTGGGTTTCTGATGACATTTTGGTTATGTCAATAAGACGGTTAGTTTCCGTCGGACTAATACCAAACGTATCCAAAAACGTTTCTATTTCTTCGTCTGTTTCCAGAAAATACCCACAATAATCAATATCCGTTTGCTTTGTAAATACAAACATCGCCCCGGTCTGTTCCGGCTTTAAAAAGGGAAAACCTCTCCCGAATCGTGTGATTCTTAATTCATTTTTACTTTCATAATATGTAAAACTGCTTTCTGTTTTAAGCTCATCCTGCCATCGGATAATTACGTTTTTTTTAGTTATACAGTCCACTGCCAGTTCCTGTTTACTGAACAACATGTCTACTGCCGACTTGGAAATCAGAATTCCTGATTGATGACCACCGGTTGCACCTGTATCATTCGCGGAAAGAAATTTACAAAATCCCTTCTTGCTGTTAAGAACTGATTGTATCGCCTGGCCTGCATATCCTGTAGTCATCTAAATCACCACCCTTTGTAATTCCCTTGTCTCAGCAGTATCTAAATCTACAATTTTCTTTATTATCAACTTGGCTACATCTTCCATCAATGGAACCACGACAGAATTACCGAATTGTCTGTATGCTTGTGTATCAGATACCGGAATTTTAAAATCATCCGGAAATCCCTGCAATCTTGCACATTCGCGCGGAGTGAGTCTTCTTGGATTCTTACCTCTTTGTTCAATCAATATCTCTGACCCATCTTTATAATATCTTGCACTGATTGTTCTTGACACACCGTCTAACGGTGCAATACCATATCCGAATCCATTTCCTGCCGCTTTGTGCTTTGCCGCATAATTCTGAAGGTATAACCAGAGTTTGTCTGACAAAGTATATTTATCATCAACATCTTCGTCCAGAATGTCACGCATAACCGGTTTGGGATATATGCGTGATAAGGCAAAGTCAAAATCGACATTTCTTCCGTATCTTTCTCGGTCAAACCCTACAATCAGAATACGTTCCCTGTGTTGAGGCACATAATCCTGTCCATCCAATATGGCATAAAATACACTGTAGTCTAATTCCTCTAATGATTCCAGTATTACCTTAAAGGTTCTTCCTTTATCATGGCTGCACAAATTTTTAACATTTTCAAGCATAAAAGCTTTGGGTCTTTTTTCTTTCAATATCCGGCATACATCAAAAAAAAGAGTTCCCTGCGTCTTGTCTTCAAATCCTGTTGCTCTTCCAAGACTGTTCTTTTTGGAAACACCGGCAATGGAAAATGGCTGGCAGGGAAATCCGGCAACCAGAATATCATGATCCGGCACAGATGCAGCCGGAACCTGTGTAATATCACCTTCCGGCTGTTCCCCAAAATTAGCAAAATATGTTTGTTGGCTGTATTTATTCCATTCACTGGAATAAACGCAATGACCACCCACCCTTTCAAAGGCTATTCTCATTCCGCCAATTCCGGCAAACAAATCAATAAATGTAAATTGCTTTTCTTTAATCTTACGCTGCTTTTTTCTTATATCGGTAACATAATATGCAACAGCTTCCCTTACGCAATCCTGCATCGTCTGCTCTGTCATTGCAGAACAGAAGCTCAACTCATTATATAAATCATCGCCAACTCTTAAATGTACTTGTTTCATCCACACCACCTCTGGGAAATAATATATACCTGATTTTTCCCAAATTATACTATTGATTGGTATTAAAAGCAAGCACTTTTTTCGAATATACGTTCAGTTCTTATAAAACTGTTATATAATATTCCTGATACCCTCGCAGATTTTCCCGGCAACCGCAGGATTATTCATGGTATACAGGTGAATTCCGTCGATATCGCTAACAAGCAGGTCAATAATCTGGCTCAGCGCATAGGACATGCCGGCATCAAACAGCGCCTCTTTGTTGTCCTCAAATTTACGGATAATTTTCCGGAATCGTTCCGGGAAGGAAGCTCCGCACATGGTTACCATTCGCTTTATCTGCGCCGCATTAATAACCGGCATAATACCCGGAATAATGGGAACGGTAAGACCGCCGATTCTGCAGTCCTCCACAAACCGGAAAAACAGGCCGTTATCAAAAAACAGCTGGGAAAGCAAGACCTTTGCGCCCGCATCCTGTTTATATTTTAAATGCTGGATCTCGCTGACCCGGCTTTCGGATTCGGGATGACATTCCGGATAACAGGCTCCCGCCATGCAGAAATCCCCCTTTTTTCCCAGGTATTCCATAAGCTGGAAGGCATGTTTAAAATCATTTTTTTCCGGAATGTCCGGATTCCGGTCTCCGCGCAAAGCCAGGATATTCTCAATCCCCTCTTTCGTTAACACTTCGGAAAACGCATCGATTTCCTTTTTGTTGTAGGTCAGGCAGGTCAGATGCACCACCGGTTCCACCTGATATTCATATTTAATTTTTTTGGCAAGCTCAATGGTACGGTTACAGTTAGAACTGCCGCCTGCTCCAAAGGTCACGCTGATAAAATCCGGCTTTAGCTGGCATAAAACTTCCAGGGTTGCGTCGATATTTTTAAGTTCGCTGTCTTTTTTCGGTGGAAATATCTCAAAAGAAAGGCTTCTCTTTTTCTGACTGTAGATTTCTGAAATTTTCATAGGATTTTTGCTCCTTTATAAACTTTCTTAAGGCTCTCCGCCCTCCATCCATGAGGCTCCGGAAAGATAGCCTGCCAGCTGTTCCAAAAACGCTTCCCGCTCCCCAAGGGTTCCTCTCCGTCTCATTTCTTTCCGGTATTCCGAAGGAGACATTCCCTTGATTTGGTGAAAGGCTTTCGTAAAAACAAATCCGTCGCCGTATCCGCAGGATAAAGCTATGCTCTCTATGGTATAAGAGGTAGACAGTAAAAGCTGCGCCGCTTTTGCCACCCGGAATCTGGCCAGAAACTGCTGGGGAGACATCCCCAGGTAATTTTTGAACAGCGTAAACAAATAACTGCGGTTAATGCACACGTAATCCGCCACATCCGTGACCCTGATCGGATTGCAGTAATTACTCTGAATAAAGGAAACCGCTTTTTTCACATATTGATTCCCCTTATCCGGTTCGCTTTTATCAAACACATCCGCCGATGCGCCGATCACCGACAAAAATACGCCCAGCAAACCGTTCCTGCGCAGTTCATTGGCAATACCGAAGGTCTGGTGCTCCATCATGTCCCGGACCAGTTCATACAGTTGTTCGGATTCCCTGCAGGAAAAAACGGGATGTCCTCCGGACAGGCCCAACGACTCCAGACATCTTTTTGCCTGGCTTCCGCCAAAGCCCACCCAGACATAAGTCCAGGGATCTTTCTCATCCGCCTGGTAAAAGGTCAGCTCCTCCGGTTCAATCAGAAAACCGTTACCCGCTTCCAGATGGTATTCCTTTTGGCCCAGCTGAAAAAGTCCCTTTCCCTTTAATACGTAATGAATCAGGTAATGAGGTTTTACGGCCGGTCCGAAACTGTGCAGCGGCTCCGTCTCGGAGCAGCCGCAGCAGTTTACGTACAGACCGCCTGATTTTTCGCTGTCAAATTCTAACTTGAACGCTTTTTCCATAAAATGCAGATTTGCCTCCGCCGCCTAAAGATTATCAGAACCGCATTTCCTTTTTATCCAGGTCTTCCTGTACCTTCTTCAGGTCTTCCCGGATGGAAATCTTCTGGGGACATACCGCTTCGCATTTACCGCACTGAATACAGTTCTTGGCCTGGGCCGCCTCCCCCACGTTGTTTTCCCACGCCCATGCGACCACGTTGTAATTCTGATACATGTGATAATTGTTCCATGCGCTGAAGCACCCGGGAATATCCACGCCCGCAGGACAGGGCATACAGTACCGGCATCCCGTACAGCGGTTCTGCACACGGCTTCTTAACATGTTCACAATTTCTTCCAGCCCATTTTGTTCCGCTTCATCTAACAAATGGAAATCCTCAAAGGTTTTCAGATTATCCTCCAGCTGCTCCATGGAAGACATACCGCTTAAAACCACCTTAACGCCGGGCAGTCCCGCCGCATAGCGCAGGGCGAAAGAAGCCGGCGATGCGCCCGGTTTCATCCGGTCAAATTTTTCGGTAATATCTTCTGCAAATTTTGCCAGCGCGCCGCCTCTGACGGGCTCCATGACAATAATGGGAACGCCCCGTTTTACGGCCAGTTCACAACCTCGTCTTCCCGCCTGCTCATCCATATCCATATAGTTGAGCTGCAGCTGGCAGAAATCCCAGTCCCGGTATGTAAGAATCCGTTCAAACACTTCATATTCATCATGGAAGGAAAATCCAAGCTGTCTGATTTTGCCTTCTTTTTTCAGATTCTCGCAGTATTCCACCACACCAATCTTAAGCATTTTTTCCCAGGTTTCCTGATTCATGGCATGGAGCAGGTAAAAATCTGCTTGTGTCAAGTAAGGAATAAAAAAAATTTCATTTTTTTAGCGAGCCA
>CAJUNP010000023.1 GCA_910587935.1 uncultured Lachnospiraceae bacterium | reverse complement strand
AATAATTTATTTGTTTGTTTCATTTGTTGTTACTCCTTTCATACCTATAAGTTTTGATTTATCGGTTTGCGCCGAGAAAAATTATACCATGCTCAATTATGAAAAGCAATTCCCGACCTAAGTCCGTTCCGACTATTCCCAAATTCCCCCAAATGGAGAATGGCTTTCCCCCAAATTTGAAAAATCAGAAATCGGAAATTTTAGAAAACAAGCGAATAGAGAGTGTTGAAAGTGACCAGGATTGAAAAATGTACCAATGTATTGAATATCAGAACAGTTATAGTTATATTGATGAGAACGGAAAATATTATTGCAGAATGCAAAGCAGAAATGATTTTATGTTAAATATGAGCGACAAGCTCCGGGAAGAATGGCGGAAAAATTCTGAAAAACTGTTTGAAAAGACAAAAGAAAAGGCGACGGAAAAGAAAGAAGAAAATGCAGCTTCTAACAAAGATATGACGCAGGAAGAAAAAATGACGAAGCGGCAGGAATTACAGCAGCAGCAATCTTCCCGCGATGATATGACTGGCGGAAACCAGAAAACAGGCGCAGCAGATACGGGAGTGATTTTTTTCTTTCAACAACAAAAGAGAAGATTGCAGGCATGAAGAAAATTCGGACAGACTTGCAGGAAAAGATTGACAAAATTACCCCAAATATAGGCGACAAGGAACCCGTCTTTTCGATTTTCTATGACATTATTTAACCAATTCCATTTCAATACGGTTCCTTTAAAACCGCAGGATTCATAACATTTAAGGGCAGTTATGTTATTCTCAAAAACACCCAGTGATATTTTTTAACCTTAACAAAATCAAATGCGTAATGGATAGCTAAAGAAAGCATCTCCTTTCCGCGTTCTTTATCGTTGATAATAACGAAACCTAACCGTATTTCATCAAAGCTGCCAGCGTCGGCAAAGCGCATGGTGAAATATCCTATGATACCGGCGGCGTCAAAGGCAGTCATTCCCCAGATTTTATCATTGTTGTTATCTTTTTCATACTAAGTTTTGTTCAGTTTAGCATATGAATACAATACCTGCAAGATGGTGATTACAGACTTCATGATTAATGCCGGTAATGTTTGCAAAATTTAGTAAAATGTGCTAAATTAGACTTAGATAAATTAACAAATTTTTATGCATTTGATAATTAAATGCTATTTTCGGGGAATTATGTAAGAAAATATGTTTTTAGGCGGAGAATTGAATTGGAACAGGGAAAGAATGAATCAAAGGCAGCAAAGAAATTAAATATTGCTCTTTTTATTCCAAGAAAACTGGGACAATTTAAGAGATTTGTCAATCGGAGCATGGAAGGTAAATATTCGGCGGGACTGATTGCGTTTACAACGGCTGCAGCGGCAATGCTTCTCCTGATTCTGATGCTTTTTGTGCCCAATTATCTGGGAGTGGCCGGAGACGAGACCGTTGGGCAGGTTATGAATGCATCGGGGGTTTACTATACTTCTTCCGAAATTTCCGACGTTTACAATAACTATTTTGTGCGCACTTATTCCAATATATTAAGGGACAGTGATGCAGGGACAGATTATTTTAACAGTCAGGTAGCGCTTGTCAGAATTGCTGTGTTTTTAGATAATCTGTTTACGGGGGATAAGATTTTTGATATTCGTTTTCTGGCTTTACTTTATGGGTTCTTTTATGTACCGGCATTGTATTTGCTGATAAAGCAGGCATGTAACAGGGTTAAAAATTTTTCGGAAGGATTTATAATCGGGGTTGTGGGACTTTTGATGTTTGCCGATGTGGCATATTTGACTTATTTTAATTCCTTCTATCCCGAGGCACTGCAGTTTGTCTGTCTTATGTATTGTGTGGCATTTGGATTATCTTTTCAGGATAACGGGAGTTCCCTGAAAGATTTCGGATGCCTTTTTGCTTTTATGGCCGCTGCCGGAGCGCTTTTATCTGTCCGAGGTGAATGTGCGTTTCTGGGCATTGTATTTGCGGTGTTCTGCCTGAAACTTTTGTTTGCCAGAAAGCATTGGATGTGGCGGGTAATCTGTGTAATGGCGGCTTTTATGCTAAGCTTTATTTCCATTGTATGTATGATCAATATGGAAGTAGGATACGATGAAAAATCAAAATTTCATGCCATGACGAGAGGGGTATTATTTGAAGCGGGTAATCCGCGCAGGGCGCTTGAAGAGTTTGGAATCGATGGTTCCTATGAACTGCTTGCGGATGTGTCGGCGTATGATGCGATTCCTTTTGTGACTTCCGAAGACGAAAGTCTGAAAGATGGTTTTCTCGACCGCTACACGCAGATGGATATTGCGGCTTACTATGTAAGGCATCCCGGTTCTTTTATTAACCTGCTGGATTCTGCGATCAAAGCCTGCTATGGAATCCGAAAGGACTATTGCGGGAATTATGAACAAAGCGCAGGATTTCCGCCCGGTGCAAAAAGTATTTTCTGGGGAGTCTGGAGTACTTTTAAGAGCCGTTCGGCGCCGAGAACAATCGGATATTTCGGGGTGCTGATTGCTGCCGTGATTATGCTGTTCAGAAAAGGCTATTCTCTCCGGCCGGACGAAGACAGGAGAAGCACCGTGTTTTTAGATATGATGATGGTAATTGCGGCCGTCTGTATTCTTCAGGCCGGCAGCACAATTATATACAGCGGAGATGCGGAGATGATTCAGCATGGTTTTCTGATCAGCTGCGGAATGGATATAATTACGTATTTTGTATTTGCAGAGCTTGTTCATAAAATGAAAATTTTCTAAAAGAAAATGGCGGAAGGGAGAATGGGTATGGTAAAGAAGAGAGCGACGGGATATTTATTACAGGATATTGGTTTGGTTCTCCTGTTATTATGTATCGGAATCCTGTCCGTGACAGTAGGCAATGCGCGGAATGAAGAGCAGATGGAGTTTTTTGTCATGCTGATGGCTTCTTTTCTGGCGGTGCTTTTGGCCGGTTTCAAGTTTAACAGTCTTTCCATCGTTACAGCCGGTTTTTCCGTTGTGGCTTACACAGCATATAAGCTGTACTTTTGGTTTGCATACAACGAGCAAATTGTGCCCTTGTGCATGGTGTGGGTCACGGCGCCTCTTTTGGCAGTAGCCGCTATGCAGCTGTTTGTTTACGGTAATAAGCAGACGGAACTGGAAAACGACGTGCTGCGGGAACAGGTGGAAGAGCTCGTATTGATCAACCCGCTTACCGGACTTTACAATCTTAGAAGTCTTTATATAGATATGAAAAAACAGATTGCTTATGCGGAGCGGAATCAGATTTCCTTAAGCCTGATGATTATTAAACTCCGTTACGAACCGGAACTTAGAAATGTGTTATCACGGAGGAGCTATGAGGCGGTGCTGCAGAAGACCGCGGATATTGTAGTGGATGCGGTACGCCTTGAGGATCGTACGTATTCCATTGACAATCAGGGGTCCGTGGGGGTGATACTGACCTGCGATCAGGCGGGCAGCGAGTTTGTAAAAAAGAGAATCAAAGCCAGAATTGAGAATCCGGAGTCTTTTCAGGGCATTGTGAATTCAGCAATCCGGGTGGAAGTAAGGATTGCATGTCTGCAATATCAGGAAGAGAACCACGGAAGTGACTTGGTTGACTTTAAACAGAAAGTAGAAAGTGAATTACAGTATGATGTATAGGCGGCGTGCAGTCATTGGAATGTTGCTGCTTTGCGCGCTTGTATGGGGGACCGTATTACCCTGCAAGTATGCCGGTGCGGAGGGCAGGCAGCAAGATATACTGGTTTTATATTCTGACGGAGCTTCCGATTCAGATCGTGACAATCTGGTATTGCTGGCAGAAAATCTGACGTATCAGGGATATGAGGTTACTTTTGCGTCTGCTTCGGCGGGAATGGACGAGCTGCAAAATTATAAGAATATTGTTTTGTATAAGTTAGAACGGTATCCGGAGGAATTTATCGGGAAATTATACAAGCGAGAGCGTGACGGAGAGAAAATTGCAGGA
This sequence comes from uncultured Lachnospiraceae bacterium, assembly GCA_910587935.1. Classification (GTDB taxonomy): domain Bacteria; phylum Bacillota; class Clostridia; order Lachnospirales; family Lachnospiraceae; genus MGBC143606. The sequence continues at coordinate 44,661 of CAJUNP010000023.1, read as the reverse complement.
TTGTCGGAACGGGGGCTGCTGCAGGATAAAACGGAGGAAATCCGGATTCTGTTTATGGGAAATACTTTTTTCAGAGATTATCTGGATAAAACCGGAAGAAAAGACCAATATCACGGTTTTGATATAGAGGTGGCAAATCTGCAGTATGCTTTCAGCAGTATTTCGGTAAAAGAAACGCTTGCAGCGGAAGATGGTTTTCTGTTTTTAAAAGACGTTGGCGATACTTTTTCAGGAAACGTCCGGTTAGCCGGTACGGAAGGATATTTTTCTGCCGGTGTGGGTATTTTATGGCATATTACCATGACGGACCTTAAAAATCCGCTGGTGCGGGCCGCGGCTTTCCGGGAAATTTCACAATGGATGTGGCGGGAAGATTCTTTGCAGACCACGTATGCGCAGTATTTGGTAATCGACCGGGTGTATCCGTTTCAGAACCCGGAACGCTTACTGTATGTCATACAAAAATTCACAGAGCAGGAGCTTCCGTTTATCATTACGGTTATGCCTGTTTACGAGCACGGTGATTATCCGGCAATGCAGAGGTTTTGTGAAACGCTCCGGTATGCGCAGGCCAACGGCGGAATGATTATGATTCACAGTCCGCTGAACCAGATGGCTTATTTTGATGCAAAGGAAGTCAATGACGCACTGGCGCTGGCTATGGATACGTATACAAATCTGGGCGTTTATCCAATGGGGCTTCAGATTCCCGAAAGCTGGCTCTTCAGACAGGATACGCTGGAAGTTATGAAAGGTTTTAAAACGATTATGGTTGCCCGGGAGAAGGACCGGCTTGCGTATTCCGATATTGATTTGGATACAAATCTAGGGTACCGGGAAGAGTTTCAGTGGATTGCCCCTGCAATTGCCCTGGATGAAGAAGGGGTCAGTTATCTTACCTGCTATTCCAGCGCTTTGTATTTTTCTCTTACCGAGGAAGACCAGGCAATTGACAGGCGTCTGAAAGCATTTTTGGAATCGGAGGCGCCGCTGAAAAATCTCTGGGAGGCGGATCATTTTGTTTCTACGGGAACAACGGAATTATTCTGCAGGAACAGGAATTTGTATGTGGACGGGGAATTGACGGAGCTTTCTTTTGTATCTGCGCAAGAGCCGGAAGATTTTGCATATAACCGCAATATGCTGCAGAGAGTATCCAGGGATCTGACGGAGCAGAACCGGAGGCTGCTTGCGGCGGTCGTGCTTGTGTCCCTTCTGTTTATTGGATTCATTATTCTTGCACGTTACCGGAACCGGAAACGATTTTTTATCAGGATTCCTTTCCGGAAAGAAGAAGCATTGAAAGAAGGACCGGAAACGAGGAAAATAGAGCAGGATGAAGCGGATGATTATGACATAAAAGAACTGGACGAAAACGATGATTATGACATATAAAGGTTCGAAAACGGAGGGGGGACAAATATGACGTTGGCGGACTGCCTGTCCTTATATTCAATTATTGCAATATGGAGCCTGATGTTTATAAATATTTTTCTGTCCGTGGGCGGTTTTATTTATATTTATAAAATATATAAAACGGACGGACATCGTCCGCTGAAAGAATATCCCATGGTCAGCGTTATGGTTCCGGCGCATAACGAAAGCATTGTAATCCGCAAAACAGTGCTTGCGCTGTTAAATTTTGATTACCCGAAGGACCGTTATGAAGTCATTGTAATCAATGACAATTCCAGCGATAATTCGGCGCAGGTTTTAAGCGGTATTCAGGCAAAATATCCGGATCGTAAGCTGATTGTGTTAAATACGGACAATCAGCTGGGCGGAAAAGGCAAGTCCAATGCGCTGAACATCGCGCTGTCTGTGGCAAGCGGGTCTGTAATTGCAATTTATGACGCGGATAATACGCCGGCTCCGGATGCGCTTAGAATACTGGTGGAAAATCTTATGGCCGATGATAAGTTGGGCGCCGTGATCGGTAAATTCCGGACAAGGAACCGGAACGCTTCCCTGCTGACCCGCTTCGTCAATATCGAAACGCTGGCTTACCAGTGTATGAATCAGGCCGGAAGATTTTACTTTTTTAAGCTTTGCACCATACCCGGAACCAATTATGTGATCCGCAGAAGCATAATCAATCAGATGGGCGGATGGGATACAAAGGCGCTGTCCGAAGATACGGAGATCAGCTTCAGGCTTTACCGAATGGGATATTATATCAAGTTTATGCCTTTGGCCGTAACCTGGGAGCAGGAACCGCAGAAGCTGAAACAATGGTTTAAACAGCGAACGCGGTGGGCTAAAGGCAACCTGTACGTATTATTGAAAAATTTTAAATACGCTTTTGACAAAGAGGCGGGGCCCATGCGCCTGGACGTATTTTATTACGGACTGGTTTACGGATTAATGCTGACATCTTTGATTTGTTCCGACGGTATTTTTATTTTAGGGATATTGGGGTTATGTCATGTTACGCTGGGCGGTTTTTCAACGCTTTTATGGGGAATGGCCATTCTGCTCTTTATACTGAATGTGCTGATTACGCTGGCGGTGGAAAAAAACGAGTTCAGCTTTGAGAGCGCTTTGCTGATTTTACTGATGCTGTTCACCTATTCCAAAATGTGGGTGGCCGTTGTTATAAATGCCGCGTACTTGAGCGTGCAGGATAAAATTTTTCATAAAGAAGTGGTCTGGGATAAAACGGAACGGTTTGAAGAGACAAACAATCATAAAAATAAGAAAAAGCGGGAGAAGTAGTTTGTTCTTGCAAATGTTTCAGGAAGGGAGTATAAGGTTTATGAAAAAAATACGAAACAGATTGGTATTATTTTGCGCACTTATAGTATTTTTGTGGATGCTGCCGGCGCAAAAGCCGATGGCGGCGGCGTTAAATGACGAGCCGGAGCAAACGGAAGATGAGGAGACGGTTCCGGGTGAAACGGAAATAGCAGGAGAACCTGTCAGAGCGCTGCCGGAGCTTGCGGATGCGGATTATGTTACAGACGTATTTTATACGCAGACTACCATGCAGGGTATTTTTTCCAACCGGGAATTATTTTTCTATGTGCCAAAATATTGGGATTTGAAATACGTTTACGTGGAATTGGAGTATGATGCCAGTGAATTGATTCAGGGTATCTCTTCATCGCTGACATTTATATTAAACGACGCGCCGATCACTTCTTACCGGATTCGTTATGAAGACGGCAGTTCCCAGACCTGTTTTTTAAGCATCCCGGTGGAACAGGTAAAAGAAGGCTATAATTCCCTGATAATTTCTTCTTACGCACGTTTGTATGAAGGGGACGGCTGTGCGGATGATTTTACCAATGCCAACTGGCTGAGCATTGCGGACACTTCTTATATACGCTGCGGATATGATATAATAGACGCGGATCATAAGATTGCTTTTTATCCGTACCCGTTTATGTCCACTATGGATGATTCGGGAAAAGGCCTGACGATCGCCGTATCGGACCAGGCAACTGACGAGGAATTGGAAGCGGCCATGAACCTTATGGCTGATTTAAGCAGCGAGACAGGCAGCCGCAATGAGATACGCTTCGGCCGGCTGTCCGACTTGAAGAGTACCGGTGCGGACAGAACCGTTTTAGTTGCACAGTATCAGAATCTTCCCGCGGAATATCAGGACAAAGTGGAAAACAAGACGAACCTTTCCGGCAGCGCAGCCATAACCTTTACGGATGATGCGGCGGGGAATCCGCTGCTGCTGATTACTTCGGAGAACGGCGAATGTCTGATAGAGGCCGCCTATATGTTGATGGATGAAAACCGTGTAAGACAGGCGAAAGGAAGCAGCGTGGCGGTGGGACTGGGAAGCGCGGATGCATTTACGGAGAAACGTTCACCCGGTAAAATGGCGGCGGGCAATTATACAATAGGTGAAATCACCGGCGGCGGACTTTCCTTTTATGGCCCGTTCAGACAGGAGCAGTACGTATATCTTCCTTTTTCCGAGGATTATTTTTTATCGGATGCGGGTAAAGTGACGTTAAAATTCCGCTACAGCGCCAATCTGGATTTTGACCGTTCGCTCGTTACGGTTTTCTGGGGAAATGTGCCGATTGCGAGTAAGAAACTTACCGAAGAAAATACAGGCGGAGACGAGCTGACATTTTCCATGCCTTCGGATGTGGTAGGAACGACGGCCGGTGCAATCCGCATTGCTTTTGATCTGGAAATACCGGATCTGGTGTGCACGCCCCGTATGGAGGAGATGCCATGGGCTTATGTATCAGATGACTCGGCGTTGTATCTGCCTGCGTCGGACGGGATTGTGCTTACCTTTGATCTGAAACCTTCTCCGTTCAGAACGGATGGCAAATTCAATGATTTAATGCTGATCGTTTCCGACAGGCCTTCGACGGAAGAACTGAATCTGTATGCGCAGGTTGTGGGTATGTACGGAACAGGAGTTGAACCGTACGGAGCTTTTCATGTAAAAAGGGTAGGTGAAATATCCGATTCCGATTTGGATTACAACATTATCGTGGCGGGTACTTATACGGATCATGCATTTATCAGAAAACTGAATAACAGTCTTCATTTTCAGTATAAAGAAGACGGCAGCGGTTTTGTAAGCAACGAACAGATGATACTGACCGATGAGTACGCGCAGGATGTCGCAATCCTGCAGCTGATGGAATCTCCGTATGCTCCCGACAGGGGTATTCTTGCAATTACAAGTGTGGATGCGGATGCGCTGTCCGGTGCGGAAGAATTTATCAGGGATTCTAAGAAACGGTATACTTTAACAAAAGACTGTGTGGTTATAGATAAAGATCTGGATACCAGTATATTTCAGTTTATTCTTGCCAGGACGGACGGAGCGGAACCCGGATTCCTGGGGGGGTTGTCACAGAATAAACAGTCGCTTTTGTTTACGGTGGTTGCGACATCAGCCATGTTAATGATGTTGATCGCCATGATTATTATTCTGATCCGGATACGTATGTATCACAGGGCGAAAGACGAATAGAAAAGCGGGGGTATAAACATGAAATGTAAAAGGAACTGGTTTTATAGCTTCGGCACAGTGCTTTCGGGGTTTCTTCTGTTATATATTTTTCTGTGTTGTTTTATGACCGGAATACCGGAAGGTTCTGAACCTTACTTTTACAGGGGCGTGTTACTGGCCGGCCTCTTGGCCGGACTGTCGGCGGCGCGGTTATTAGCAGGGCTGGCGGCAAGACTGCGTCCGGCGCGGATTTTTTCCTCCGGCAAAAAATGGGTTTTTGCGGCGGAATTCATTTTTGTGGCTTCAGTTATTTTTGCGGCGGTTTTTCTGCGCCTGAATCTGATTGAAGAAGGGGCTCATGTGTTAAATGAGGATGAAACTTTTTATTATGAGGCGGCGGGTCTAATGGCGCAGGGAAACCTTCGCATACAGGGCGGGACGTACTGCGACATGCTTGCCGCGGCTCCTTACAGAATGGGATATGTCTGGCTGTTAAAGGCGGCCTTTCAAATCTGGGGAGTCCGTATCGAAGCGGGACAGTATTTAAACCTATTTTTTGCGGCGGCAGGTCTTTTCTTTTTATATTATACGGGAAGAAAATTAAGCGGCAGAACGGGAGGAATTGCAGCGCTTCTTTTGGGCGCTTTCTGGCCGGGGACCGTAAGCGGCGTACTTGTTTTGACGGAAGAGCCGGCGTTTGTGTTTTTTTCCTTCGGATGCGGGGCGCTTTTAGCGCACCTTCTTACGGATTATGACAAGGATCATGGAAGAGCCGGCGTTTGTTTCGCAGGATGTATTCTTTTGGGGATGTTTCTGGCTATAGGAGCCATGGTGAGTCCCTTGATGCTGTTTTTCCTGACGGCTGTCATGATAGTCGCGGCTTTGCAGAAACTGGAGCTTCCGAATAAGCCGTTGAATGATATACCGTTGCTGCTGCGCTTTATTCATTACGGGTGGGTCAGATGTCTTTTGATTGTTTTGCCTTTTTGGCTGCTGTACGGGATTTTGTTTACCAATATTGAAATGGCGATTGACAGGGATGCCGCCTGGTTTGGCGGTTATTTTGCACTGTCTGATTATAGCGGCGGCATCGAACCTATAATTGCGGCGCTTGCCGGGAAATTTGAGGGGATTTGGATGGGAACCGGAATATCGGCAGGGCTTTTGGCGCCGGTCGTTTTTACAGGGCTATTGGGTATTGCCTTTTTGCGGCAGGGCGGCGGGAATTTTCTGTATATTTATGTTTTTTGGTTCCTGGGCATGACGGGAATGAATCTTATGTCCCGGAACGAAACGTTTCTATTGTCCCCTGTTTTGTATATTCTGTTTCTGTTTGCCGGACACGGCATGGCGGGAATATTTGCCGAAGCTTTAAGCGGCAGGGCGCAGCTGTTGGAGATACGGGAACAGCAGATAAAGCAGGAGGAAGAAAACAGGGAGGAACTGGAGCGGTACCGGAAAGCGGAGGAAGAAGTGTTGAAAATCCGGGAGGAAGCGCTTGCCAATGTGTTCGACATGCAGTATGCGCTGGAGCATGGACATGTGATTATGACGGTTTCCGAAGCGTATAAAGAGCAAAAGCAGGAACAGAAAACGGCGGGCGAAAGGGACCGGAGCGAAGTACAGAATTCTGAAGACAGCGATTCATGGGAACAGATTGAGAAAGAAAGAACAGCATTTTACGGCGGGCCGGGTGATTGGAATGAGTAATAAAAATTTAAAGAAATTTGAAAAGGTTTTGTGGATTGTATTTATAACGGTGGGTTTTGCCGGAGTTTTTTCTTTCGTTTTATTGTGCAGGGAGGGAAAGCTTCAGAAACGGCCTGCGGAGAATGTTTCCAGACAGCCGGAGACGGAGCAAAACGAAAGCGGAACCGGCGTAGAGAGCGGACTTTCGGATAAAACCATGTGGCTTCCGGAAGGGTGCGGTTTATATGAAAGCTTGCCGGAAATTTATTTTGAAAATGAAAACGGCGTAAAATACAGCAGCAGGGATTTTAACGGAAAAAAAACGGTGTTGGTTTTCTGGGCAAGCTGGTGTGAAGACTGTCGGGAGCAGATGCCCCATATGAAAGAATTTATGGAGTTTTCAAAAAACTTTGGGGATATTCAGTTTTTGTTTATCAACCGTTTGGACGGAACCAGGGAGACCAAAGAAAACGCGGCGGCTTATTTTCAGGAATTGGGCTTGGACGCGCCCGTTTATTTTGATGTGGGGGAAACGGCTTATCAGGCCCTCGGCATGAAAAATATTCCCACCACGTATTTTTTAGATGAAGAAGGTAAAATTATCACATGGAGCGCCGGACAGATAACTGAAAAAAGCGTATTTGAGGCTTACCTTAATAATCTTTGCAAGGGAAACCGACAGGCGACGCAGGATTTTGTGATAAATGCTTTGACGGATGAAGAGGGCGGTATCCATACGACGTATGTGCCAGGCGATACGGCGGCCACGCTGGCTTCCCAGGTATTAAGCGAAAGTCAGGGAATCCTGATGGAATATGCGGTGCGGACGGGACAGAAAGAGCTTTTTGACCGGACATGGAATTATGTGCGGGGGAATATGAATCTGGGCGGCCTGATATCCTGGTGTATAACGGAAGGAACTGCCAGCGGCGTTAATGCGTTGTTGGACGATCTGCGTATTTACCGAGCGCTGCGGGAGGCCGAAAAGCTCTGGGGAGGCTATGCGGGCGATGCCGCAGGGATTGGCGGGGCGATTGCCGCTTACGCAGTGCAGGATGGCTGTTATGTAGATTTTTATGATACAAAAAACGGGCAGGCAGCAGGTATTCTGACTCTTTGCTATATTGACCTGGAAACGATGGAACTGCTTGCCGGAACATACGATGTATTAAGGGAAGCGTACGAAAACGCGGCGGAGATTTTGCAATACGGTCAGATCAGCGAGACTTTCCCTCTTTTTTATACGCGGTACAATTATAAAACAAAGAGCTATGAGAAGGACGACCTGCATATGGCGGAAGCGATGGTGACGCTTCTGCATATGGCAAAAGCCGGAATTCTGCCGGAAAATACGCATGACTGGCTGAGAAAACAGATGGAATACGGCTCCATTATGGCAAAATATACGGTGGACGGAGAACCTGTGGAGGGTTATCAATATGAATCTACGGCGGTTTATGCGTTAACGGCAATGATCGGCGATACGCTGGGAGACGCCGGCCTGCGGGGATGGGCGCTGAAAAAAATGGAAAAGTCGCGGATTCAGGATTGCTCCAGAGTTTACAACGGCGCGTTCGGAAATGAGGACGGAAGCGGAATCGTTTCTTTTGACCAGCTTATGCCGCTGTCGGCTTACGCCGCATTGGAAACCATTGACAAGGATTAATTTATAAAAAATTTATTGACCTTTTGTATCCGACTGTGGATAATAAATGTGGAACATTAACTGATTTGGAAGATTCACGGAAAGGTGTTACTATATGTTGGAGTTAAAGAATATATCCTTCTCTGTGCCCGAAGAAAGCGGCAGAGAAGACGGCACGAAGGAAATTATCCAGGATATCAGCTTTACGGTGGATACCGGTAAGTTTGTCGTAATTACCGGTCCCAACGGAGGGGGTAAATCTACGCTGGCTAAAATTATCGCCGGGATTGAGAAACCGGTATCCGGACGGATATTTTTTGACGGAAAGGATATTACCGATCTGAGCATTACGGAGCGGGCGAAAGCAGGAATCGGTTTTGCCTTTCAGCAGCCGGTGCGTTTTAAGGGCATTACGGTTAAAGATCTGATCCGGCTGGCAACAGGAGAGAATATTACGACGGCAGGCGCCTGCGGATATCTGTCGGAGGTGGGGTTGTGCGCAAGGGATTATATTAATCGGGAAGTGAATGCAAGCCTTTCGGGAGGAGAACTTAAAAGGATTGAAATTGCAACGGTTATGGCCAAAAAATCAAGACTTTCCGTGTTTGACGAGCCGGAAGCGGGAATTGATTTATGGAGCTTCGGCAATCTGATCCGTGTTTTCGAAAAAATGCACGATGAGATTTCCGGTTCGATTCTGATTATTTCCCATCAGGAAAGAATTCTGAATATTGCGGATCAGATTCTTGTGATTGCGGACGGAAAGCTGGTACAGAACGGAAGCAGAGAAGAAATTCTTCCGGTTCTGTTAGACGCGCCGGCGGCGTCCTGTAAGTTTTACTCATAAAAAGCCTTGAAACGGAGGGAAATATGGACGAAATACAAAGAACTCTTTTAGAGCAGGTGGCAGAGCTTCACGAAGTGCCGCAGGGCGCTTACAATCTGCGTATTAACGGACAGGGCGCAGGAAGGAATACCACCGAGCATATTAATATCGTTACGAAAGAAGATAAGCAGGGAATTGATATTTATGTGGAGCCGGGAACCAGAAACGAAAGTATGCATATTCCGGTTTTGTTAAGCCAGACAGGACTCAGCGAGCTGGTGTATAATGATTTTCACATCGGGGAGGATGCAGAGGTAACGATTGTAGCAGGATGCGGTATTCATAACGGGGGCAAAGACGCTTCCCGGCACGACGGGATTCATACCTTTTACATCGGTAAAAACGCCCGGGTAAAATATGTGGAGAAGCATTACGGAAGCGGAGACGGAAGCGGGGAAAGAATTATGAATCCGCAGACCATAATCAGCATGGAAGCCGGAAGTTATTTTGAAATGGATACGGTTCAGATCAAAGGCGTTGATTCCACGGAACGTATTACTCGCGCGGAACTGGCGGAGGGCGCCAGACTGGTAATCAAAGAAAAAATTATGACACACGGAAGGCAGACTGCCAAAACGGATTTTGTAGTGAATTTGAACGGGGACGGAAGCGGTGCGGACGTGGTTTCACGTTCCGTAGCCAGGGATGATTCCGTACAGACCTTTTTATCCACGATCAACGGTAACGCTGCATGCAGCGGACATACGGAATGTGACGCGATTCTGATGGACCGGGGAAGCGTCAGCGCGATCCCTGCGCTGACGGCAAACCACCTGGAGGCAAGTCTGATCCATGAAGCGGCAATCGGCAAAATTGCGGGAGAACAGATTACAAAGCTGATGACATTAGGTCTTACTGAGGAAGAAGCGGAGCGGCAGATTATAAATGGTTTTTTAAAATAGTAATCCAAGTTGAAAATGAATAAAATTTTGCTTTTCTCTGGGAGTTTTGTGTGATACAATAGTTTCAAAGTGAAAATTAATAACAGTTTATAAAGTACACTTTGGAAAGGGCGGATATCTGATGGCGAACCAGATGACGGACGATAGACGTAAGCGCATCCAAAGACTGAAAAAAATCATTATTCTTTTTATGCTAATTTTACTGCTCATTCCGATCATTCTTTGTATGATTTTGTTTAACCGCATGCAAAAGCAGCAGCAGCAGATGGATGCGCTGCGGGAGATTATTGCGTCCGGCCAGTCTGCAAACGAGTCCTATGATGCGGTACGGGAAGAAGCGGAGGATAGAACGGTTGTTTCTCGACAAGAAGCCGCCCCTGTATCCGCAGTGGGAGAGAGCGGAACGAGTGAAGCGGATATTTCCGATGAAGAGTGCAGGAAGGTTTATTTAACGTTTGATGACGGTCCCAGCCGTTATACGGATGATATACTGGATATTCTGGCACAATATAATGTAAAGGCAACGTTTTTTGTGGTAGGCAAGACGGATGAATCGTCTTTGGCTGCGTATCAGAGGATTGTAGAAGAAGGGCATACTCTTGGAATGCATTCTTACAGTCACAAATATGATGAGATTTATCAGTCTGTGGAGACTTATGCCCAGGATCTTGGCAGGCTTCAGGAGTTTCTATATGAGACTACGGGGGTCTTAAGCCGGTATGTACGTTTTCCCGGAGGCAGTTCCAATAAAGTCAGCACGGTAGCAATTAGGGATCTTATTGTTTACCTTGAAGAACAGGGAATCCGGTATTATGACTGGAATATTTCTTCGGGAGACGCTGCGCACGGATACGTAAGCGCAGAGACAATTAAGGAAAATATTCTGCCGAATGTTGAGAAGCATGACACCGTCATCATTTTAATGCATGACGCTGCGGATAAGGAGACTACGGTGGAAGCGCTTCCCGCTGTTATTGAAGGGTTGCTTGCCATGGAAAATACAAAAATTCTGGCAATTGATGATGAAACTGTTCCTGTACAACATATAAAGGTTACAGAGTAAAAGAATGGAGGATAAAGGTAACATGGGTTTTTTTTCCGATTTAAAAGAAGATTTGGCGGTAGCCGTTAATGAGCTTATGCCTGTAGATGGAGAAGAGACGACGGCCGATACGGCGGCAGATGCCGTGCAGGAGACCGCTGAAGAAGCAGTTCCTGCGGCAGGAACTGTGAAAGCAGAGCCGGAAAAAGATTTGCAATGGGACGATATGCTGGAAAAACTGGATTCTATGGATACCACGGAGTATCTGGATGAGGAACCGGAGGAGGCTTTGCAGGAGGAAGAGGAAGCCCTGGCAGACGAACCGGAACCGGGTCCCGGCGAGACGGCTGCAGAAGAGACGGAGGAACTGCCTGTGGAAGAAGTGCAGGCGGAGCCGGTACAGGAAGATGGAATAAAGGAGCCGGATACTATCGTATCTGAAGACGATATTTTAGATGCATTATCCCAGAATAAAGAGAAAATACAGGAAGAAGGGGCTAAGAAAGCGATGGACAATATGACAAACAGAACAGTTTCAGACGAGACGGCAGTAATCACACAGGGAATGGCAGTTACCGGCGATATTATATCCGAAGGTTCCATTGACGTAATCGGAACCATTAACGGAAATATTGATATATTAGGTAAACTCAATATTACAGGTACCATTACGGGTAATTCAAAAGCGTCCGAGATATTCGCGGACGGCGCTAAGATTAACGGTGAAATATCCTGCGACGGTTCCGTGAAAATCGGACAAAGCTCGGTAATTATCGGGAATATTACGGCTACAAGCGCTGTGATTGCCGGAGCCGTAAAGGGCGATATTGACGTAAAAGGTCCTGTTATTTTAGATACCTCCGCTATTGTTATGGGCAACATTAAATCCAAGTCCGTACAGATTAATAACGGAGCCGTGATTGAAGGTATGTGTTCACAGTGCTATGCAGAGATTAATCCTACATCTTTCTTTGAAGATTTGAAAGCATAACAGGCGTTAAAATATACCGGTTAAGGTATGGAAAGGTAATTGGAACATGCGCAGGATTTTATTAAAGCTAAGCGGAGAAGCTCTGGCCGGAGATAAGAAGACAGGGTTTGATGAGGAGACCGTACAAAAGGTTGCCCTGCAGGTGAAGACGCTGATAGACGACGGAATGCAGGTAGGCGTTGTAATCGGAGGAGGCAATTTCTGGAGAGGGCGTTCCAGCGAAAATATTGACCGGACAAAGGCTGATCAGATCGGTATGCTGGCTACGGTTATGAATTGTATTTACGTATCGGAAATTTTCCGTTCCGTGGGAATGATGACAAGTATATTGACGCCTTTTGAATGTGGTTCTTTTACCAAACTGTTTTCGAAAGACAGGGCGAATAAGTATTTTGGAAAAGGTATGGTAGTGTTTTTCGCGGGCGGTACGGGACATCCTTACTTCTCAACGGATACGGGCGTGGTTTTACGTGCCGTTGAGGTAGAGGCTGATGTGATTCTGCTTGCAAAATCCATAGACGGTATATATGACGACGATCCAAAGAAGAATCCCGAAGCCAGAAAATATGCGGAAGTGACTATTGACGAGGTGATCGAAAAGAATTTACAGGTAGTCGACATGACGGCTTCCATTCTGGCAAGAGACAATAAGATGCCCATGTGGGTTTTCAGCCTGGGGGAAGAGAACAGTATTGTGAATACCCTGAAAGGAACATTCCACGGTACGAAGGTTACCGTGTAAAACAGGAGGTATAGAGATGGATGAACGGTTACAACAATATGACAATAAGATGCAGAAGGCGTATGACTTTCTGGCAACCGATTTTGCCGCAATCCGTGCAGGGCGCGCCAATCCGCATGTATTAGACAGAATTCGGGTGGATTATTATGGAACGCCTACGCCGATCCAACAGGTAGGTAATATTTCCGTACCGGAGCCCAGAGTGATCCAGATCGCTCCGTGGGAGAAGAGTCTGATTAAAGACATAGAAAGGGCGATTATGGCTTCAGACGTTGGCATAACGCCATCTAACGACGGCGCGGTGATTCGTCTGGTGTTCCCGGAACTGACGGAGGAGCGGCGTAAAGATCTGGTTAAAGAAGTTAAGAAAAAAGGTGAAGAAGGAAAAGTAGCTGTCCGCAATATCAGACGCGACGGGAACGATGCATTTAAGAAGCTGGCAAAAGGCGAGGTATCCGAAGACGAAGTTAAGCAGCTGGAAGATAAGCTTCAGAAGATGACCGACAAGTACATTAAGGATATAGACGCTTTGGTAGAAGATAAATCAAAAGAAATTTTAACCGTATAGTTTAACGAGGGCAGGGACAGATAATCGATACCGGTTGTCTAGTCCCTTCTGTGCGTCTGCATTGAAAATGGAGTAAATTATGGAAAATAGAAAAATTCCGAATCATGTTGCCATTATCCTGGACGGCAATGGGCGTTGGGCAAAGGCCAAAGGAAAGCCGCGTAATTACGGGCATGTCCAGGGAGCGAAAAATGTGGAAATAATTTGTGAGCAAGCTTATAAAATGGGAATTCAGTATCTGACGGTTTATGCTTTTTCCACGGAAAACTGGAACCGGCCTAAAGATGAGGTGGATGCGTTGATGAGTCTTCTCCGCAATTATATGAAAACCTGTTTGAAAACGGCTGCCAAAAACAGGATGTGCGTTCGTGTAATAGGAGATAAGACGAGACTGGATGAGGATATACGAAAGCGGATTGCGCAGTTGGAAGAGAGCACGAAGGACAATGACGGACTGCATTTTCAGATTGCCATTAATTACGGGGGCAGGGACGAACTGCGAAGAGCTGTATGCGGACTTGCCGAAGATGCAGCAAAAGGCAGAATAAAACCGGAAGAGATTGACGAGGCAAAGATTGCGGATGCCTTGGACACATCTGGTTTACCGGACCCTGATCTGCTGATCCGCACCTGCAATGAACAAAGAATTTCTAATTTTCTTTTATGGCAGCTGGCTTATACGGAATTTTATTTTACTGCCGCAGCATGGCCGGATTTTTCCAAAGAGGAATTAGAAAAAGCTATCGACGCATATAATGACAGGGACAGAAGATATGGCCTTGTAAAGGAGGAATAACGGATGTTTATCACCAGATTATTCAGTGGGATCGTGCTTGTATTGATCGCGCTTGTGACTCTGATTACCGGCGGCGGACTTCTGGCGGCAATTCTGCTCTTCATTTCCCTTGTTGCGTTTCATGAACTCTGTAGAGCAATGAGGGCGCGGGAAGAGCTCAAAAAGATTGACGGATTAGAGATTACCGGGATTGTATGCATCGCGGCTTATTATATTGTTTTATACTTTTCGGCGGACAAAAGCATTGCGGTAATGACATTGACCGCCGGAATTATGGCGTTTTTGTTTGTATATGTAATTCGTTTTCCGCGGTTTCATGCCAATCAGGTGGCAGCATCGGTTTTCTCTTACATTTATGCGCCCGTTATGCTGTCGTTCATCTTTCTGACCAGAGATTTGCATTACGGAAAATATATTGTGTGGCTGATATTGATCAGTTCCTGGGGCTGCGATACATGCGCTTATGTGGTGGGTATGGCTTTTGGAAAAACGATCGGCAACCATAAAATATTTCCGAAGCTCAGTCCCAAAAAATCTCTGGAAGGATGTATTGGGGGAGTGGCCGGCGCGGTGGCAATCGGCGCTTTATTCGGATATTTTTTTGTGGAAACCGTGGTAACGGAGCAGGAAGTTACATGGGTGTTTGCGGTTATCTGCGGTGTAGGCGCCGTGTTTTCCCAGATGGGAGACTTGGCGGCATCGGCAATTAAAAGAAATCATGATATTAAAGATTACGGAAAACTGATTCCGGGGCACGGCGGGATTATGGACCGTTTTGACAGCGTTATTGTTACGGCTCCTATGATTTATTTTCTGGCACGGCTTTTGATGAGCTCCGCATTAATACAATAGTGGAAAGGCAAAGACAGCAATATGAAAAAAATAGGAATTCTGGGTTCCACCGGTTCTATCGGAACGCAGACTCTGGAAATTGTAAGAACAAACCCGGACTTGGAAGTGACCGCGCTGGCGGCGGGAAGCAATGTAGAATTGATGGAAAAGCAGATCCGGGAGTTTCATCCGCAAACGGCGGTCATGTGGTCCGATCAAGCTGCGGGCGATTTAAAGGTAAGGGTATCCGATCTGCCTGTCCGGGTTCTTGCCGGAATGGAAGGCCTTTTGGAAATTGCGCAGCTTCCTGAAATGGAAGTATTGGTTACGGCAATAGTGGGCATGATTGGTATTAGACCTACTATTGCGGCTATGAGAGCGGGAAAAACCATTGCGCTTGCAAATAAGGAAACGCTTGTAACGGCCGGGCATCTGATTATGCCCCTTGCAAAAGAAAAGAAAGTTCCCATACTGCCGGTGGACAGCGAGCACAGCGCTATTTTTCAATCCCTGCAGGGCGGGCCGGCGGGCCGGCTTTCCAAAATTCTATTAACCGCTTCCGGGGGGCCTTTTCGGGGAAAGAAACGGGAGGAATTGGAAAATATTACGGTGGAGGATGCGCTTTGCCATCCCAATTGGTCCATGGGCAAAAAAATCACGGTCGATTCGGCGACTATGGTCAATAAAGGACTGGAAGTCATCGAGGCAAGGTGGCTGTTTGATGTGGATTTTGACCAGATACAGGTGATCGTTCATCCGCAGAGTATCATTCATTCCATGGTGGAGTTTGTGGACGGAGGCATTATGGCGCAGCTTGGTACGCCGGATATGAAACTGCCGATCCAGTATGCGCTGTTTTATCCGGACAGACGTCCGCTTCAGGGAAAACGTGTAGATTTTTACGAACTGGGCCGGCTTACTTTTAAAGAACCGGACAGGGAGACTTTCCGGGGACTTGAACTGGCTTTTCGTGCCGGGCGGACAGGTGGAACCATGCCTGCGGTGTACAATGCCGCCAATGAGAGAGCCGTAGCGCTCTTTTTAGACCATAAGATCCGATTTTTGGAAATTGCAGAGATTATAGAAGCGTCCATGGAACGTCATAGCGGTAAGCAAAACCCGGATGTGGAAATAATCCTGGAGGCGGAAGCGGAAACTTATGATTTTATTCGGACACATTATGAATAAGGAGCTATATAGATGAGCATTATTTTATTTTTATTAATTTTTGGGGTAGTCGTAATATCTCATGAATTCGGACATTTTCTTTTGGCCAAAGCAAACGGGATTCATGTGGTAGAATTTTCCGTGGGATTCGGTCCGAAGCTGTTTGGTTTTAAAAAGGGAGATACGGAGTATACCGTCAGAATCCTGCCTTTAGGCGGCGCCTGCCGGTTTGAAGGGGAGGATCTGTCTTCCGAGGAAGGGCAGGCGGCGGAATTGACGGACGGCGCATTTTCAAAAGCCAGCGTCTGGTCAAGGATTGCCGCCGTTGTAGCGGGACCCGTATTTTCTGCTTGCGTTTTTGTTTTCGCTGGTAATTGTTAATCTGACCTATATCGATATTCCTGTTATTCAGACGGTAACGGAAGGCGGAGGCGCGCAGGAGGCGGGTCTGGAAGCCGGAGATAAGCTTTTAAGCATCGACGGCAAAAATGTGTATTTGTACCGGGACGTAATTCTGCGCTCCATGTTAAGCGACGGCAAATCCGTGTCGGTCCGGTATGAGCGTGACGGGCAGGAATATACAACAAAGATAACACCCCGGTATTCCGAAGCGGAAGGCCGGTATCTGTTCGGGTTTGCCGGCGGCGATTATGTGAAAAGCCAGGGGCTGGAGATGTTTAAGTATGCCGTATATGAAATCCGCTATTGCATGGATTCCACATATTCGGCCCTGATCGGACTGTTTACGGGCAAAGTGGGAAAAGATGATGTGGCAGGGCCTGTAGGAATAGCCACCGTCGTGGGAGAAACCTATGAAGCGTCAAAATCAAACGGATTTTTATCGGTACTGATGAATATGATGTATATTGCCGTTTTGCTTTCCGTCAATCTGGGCGTTTTGAATTTACTGCCGCTTCCGGCGTTAGACGGCGGAAGGCTGGTGTTTATGCTGGTTGAAGTAGTAAGAGGAAAACCTGTTCCACCTGAGAAGGAAGGAATTGTTCATTTTGCGGGTATGGTAGTGTTTATGATTCTGGCCGTGTTTATTTTATTTAACGATATAGCCAGATTGTTCAGATAATAACCGATACTGTATTCAGAGCCATGCGGGTTTTGAATACAGTATTTTTTATTGAAAATGGTAAAAAAGTACGGCTTGCGAAATATTTTGATAACCATTATACTAAGATTACGTAAGTTGTCTGTTTAATTCTTGTGAATCTGTAATCTGATTTTTTCCACGGGTGAATATGAGATAAGAATACGTGCGGGGGTATTTAAGACAATGTGAGAGAACCTTGGGAGGTTTTATTTTCGTGCAGTTTTTTACGGAATACGTTTGGAAAAAGGGAGAAAAAGCGTCAAAAAATGAAGATTCTCTTGCCATATGCCAAATGGTGGCCGGACGCAGAAGGTGCCTTATGGTTTTGATATGCGACGGAATCGGGAG
Organism: uncultured Lachnospiraceae bacterium; assembly: GCA_910587935.1. GTDB lineage: Bacteria > Bacillota > Clostridia > Lachnospirales > Lachnospiraceae > MGBC143606. The sequence continues at coordinate 27,016 of CAJUNP010000023.1, read as the reverse complement.
TCTGGAGGAATCGGAAAAGGCAAGCGGGTTTGTGACAGAACAGATGATCCGCTGGTTCTATCAGACGGGGCCGCGGCTGCTTGGAAGAAAGAGAAGCGGACGGAGCCTGGAAAACGCTGTGAGAAGACAGCTTTGGCGCATCAGCGGGCAGATGGCGGAGGCTTTTCAGGACAGGAAGACGGGAACTACCTTCAGTATGCTGCTTCTCGTCCAGAAACGTTACTTTATATGGAATGTAGGAGACAGCCGGATATACCGGAAAATAGCGAAAGATATACGGCAGCTTACCGAAGATGATACCAGAGCAGGGATGCTGACTGGCTGTATTGGAACCTTTCCTTTTCGGAAAATTCATTTTTACAGAGGAAGACTTAAAAGAAAAATGTCCTTTCTGGTCTGCTCGGACGGCTTGTATAGAAAGCTTGCTAAAAGAGACCTGCAGGCTCTTTTAGCTGCGGGTACGGCAGCGCCGGAAAAAATTAAGACAATGCTGAAAGAGGCTGCCGACAGGAACAGACTCAAGGGAGAGAAGGACGATATTTCGGGGGTTTGGGTAAAGGCAGAGTAGATGCTTGTGAGGAGGAATTTTATGGTTATTGGTGAAAAATATGAAGTATTGGAAGTATTGGGAAAAGGCGGGTGCGGAACCGTTTATAAGGTTTTGGAAAAGAGTCTTGACAGGATTTTGGCAATGAAAGAAACAAAGCTTGTCAGTGGAACCGAAAGGGAGGTTTATGAAAAAGAGACCAGGATTCTGAAAACATGTTTTCATCCCGCGCTTCCCGTTATTTTTGACAGTTTCTGGCAGGGGGAACGGCATTATATGGTTATGGAGTATGTGGAAGGTATTACTCTAAAGGAGTATGTTGACAGGCACGGTAAAGTGGAGTGGAAGCAGGCGGTAAAGCTTTGCATGGACCTGGGTGAGATATTATCCTGGCTTCACACAAGAAATCAGCCGATTGTGTACGGCGATTTAAAACCGGACAATATTATGATTACCAGGGAGGGAACGGTAAGGCTTCTGGATTTTGGTACGGCAGGACTGGAGGAAGAACAGGAAGAATACGCGAATGGCTGCTATGCAAGCTTTGGATATGCGGCCCCTGAGCAGAAAAAAGGGAAAAAAGCGGAGATAACAAGCGACATTTATTCTTTCGGAGCCGTCATACACTACATGCTTACCGGTGAAGATCCCTGTAAACCGCCTTACATCAGAAGAAAGCTGCGGGAATGTGACGGTGCGCTGCCAAAGGGATTGGAAACGGCAGTGAACCGCTGCCTGAAGGAACACCCGGCAAAACGGTATCCGTCTGTTAAAGCGTTACTGGATGAACTTGATAATCAGAAATACAGAGAACCTTTAACAAAGATGCTTTTTTGGGGAAGGCGGATTTTGGAGGAGATTCTTACCGGCGCTTCACTTTATTTTGCAGCGCTTGCAATTCTACGGGGAACGCAGGGAGTGGATTTTGCTGAGAGCAAAGCGTGGTTCAAATGTATTCTTTTTCTGACGCTTCTTCTATTGTGGCGGTTTCTGACAGCCTGCCCGGGGTTTTTTAAAAAATCATACCGGCTGGAAAAAAATATATGGAAGACTGAAAAACAGGGAATCGGTTTGTTTATCATGCTGGCCATGTTTGGAACCGGCGCCGCATTGGGCGTAAATGCCGAAAGAGAAGAGAAGCTTCCGGTAACCGTATACGATGAGACCGGGTGTAAAGTGTGCGTACAGGAACGGGCGGTCTATCCTCTTACAGGGGCTTTCCGTCTGGAGATTCCAGGGGAGTGTTTTGAACAAGAGAAAGTCAGCGAAGTTACGGTTACTCTGACAACATCCGATTCCAACGCCGTTTTTGTCCGGCAGTTTCAGGTATGTCCGAAGAAGAAAGAGCAATATGCCAAATCTTCTATTGAAAATCAAAGATAAATTACATACAATAGAAGCATGAAAGTCTACGAAAAGGCGGAGAAAGAATATGTATCGTGATAAAACGAAGGTTATACGGATAGGAAACAGAAAAATCGGGGGCGGGAATCCCATTTTGATTCAGTCTATGACTAATACAAAGACAGAAGACGTACAGGCGACCGTTGCGCAGATTTTGAGACTGGAGGCGGCAGGCTGTGAGATAATCCGGTGTACCGTGCCTACGCTGGAAGCCGCCAGGGCGTTTTCTGAGATCAAAAAGCAGATTCATATTCCCCTGGTCGCCGATATTCATTTTGATTATAAACTGGCGGTTGCAGCCATTGAGAACGGTGCGGATAAGATCCGCATCAATCCGGGGAATATCGGAAGCAGGGACAAGGTTGCCGAAGTGATCCGGGCGGCAAAAGAGCGTGATATTCCCATCCGTGTAGGTGTAAACAGCGGTTCTCTGGAAAAAGAGCTGCTTGAAAAATATGGAGGCGTGACGGCCCGGGGCATCGTGGAGAGCGCGTTGAAAAAGGTACGTTTAATCGAAGACCTTGGTTATGATAATCTGGTTATCAGCATTAAGTCTTCCGATGTGCTGATGTGTATCCATGCACATGAGTTACTGGCCGAACAGACGGTTTATCCCTTACATATAGGAATTACGGAAGCGGGAACGGTAATGAGCGGCAATATTAAGTCGGGAGTGGGACTGGGAATTATTCTGTACGAGGGGATCGGCGATACAATCCGCGTATCGCTGACGACAGACCCTGTAGAAGAAGTACGCTCCGCCAGACTGATTTTGCGTACGCTCGGTTTGCGCAAAGGCGGAATAGAAGTCGTATCCTGCCCTACCTGCGGCAGAACCAGAATCGACCTGATCGGCCTGGCCGCTAAGGTAGAAGAGATGACGGCCGACATTCCCCTTGATTTGAAAGTGGCGGTTATGGGCTGCGCCGTGAACGGCCCGGGTGAAGCGAGGGAAGCCGACATCGGAATTGCGGGAGGCGTCGGAGAGGGCCTGCTGATTAAAAAGGGAGAAATTATTCGGAAAGTGCCTGAGGCAGAGTTGTTAGAGACGCTGCGCCAGGAGCTTCTTCACTGGGAGGAACAGAAATAATATTATGGCAAAACCGTTTTTGGAAGTATTTCCCGCTCTGAAGCTGGAGCAGGAGCTGCATGGATTTATGGAGCGCACGCAGGTTGAAAGAATATCCGCAACAAAAAATAAGGATTTTTTGAGGATTTATATAAGCAGCGACAGGCTGATTTTAAAGGACATTGTTTTTGCGGTGGAAAAGGAAATAAAAAGACAGCTTTTTCCGACGGCGAATATGACGGTCAAAATATATGAAAAGTTTCGGCTTTCTTCACAGTATAATTTACAGAAGCTTTATGACGTTTACAAAGAAAGCATTTTATCGGAGATCCGGGAGTACTCGCATGTACTTCATAATATTTTAAAGAAAGCGGAGTTTGGGTTTCCGGAGGAAAATAATCTGACGCTGACGCTTGAGGATACGGTTCTGGCAAAAAGCAAGGCGGAAGATTTACAGGGAATCCTATATAAGATATTTAACGAGCGCTGCGGGATGTCCGCGGTTATTTCGATTACCTACAAAACCGCAAAAGAGGGACGGTTTCGGGAAGAAGACGAGAAAAAAATTGCTCTCCAGGTTGCGCAGATATCCGTAAGGGCAAAGGCTTTGCGGGGAGATACGCCGGAGGAATCCCTGCCGGCTGCGCCGGTTCAGAGTTCTTCGCCGTCCGTTCATACGGATCATACGGCGAAGGCGAAAGGAGAAGAACGCCCTGTGTCCGGTAAGAAAGCGGATCATGCGCCGGCAGGAAATGCAGGCAGAACAAAATTCGGCTTTGACCGGAAGAAAGAATTTACAAGAGGGGTTAAGCGGTCGAACAATCCGGATGTGATTTATGGCCGGGATGTGGAGGAAGAACCTGTTAAAATTGAAGATATTGTAGGCGAAATGGGAGAAGTCGTTATCCGCGGCAGGATTCTCAATTTTGACAAGCGGGAGATTAAGAACGAAAAGACGATCCTCTTTTTTGATATTACGGATTTTACCGATACCATGACGGTAAAAATATTTGCACGAAACGATCAGGCAGAGGAGCTTCAAAGCGGATTGAAGCCGGGAACCTTTGTGAAAGTAAAAGGAATCGCCATGATTGATAAGTTCGATCACGAACTGACCATCGGTTCCATTGCAGGTATTCAGAAAATACCGGATTTTACCAGCTCCAGAATGGATTTCAGCGCCCGCAAGCGCGTAGAACTCCATTGTCACACGAAGATGAGCGATATGGACGGGGTTTCGGAGGCAAAGGACATTGTAAAGCGCGCCTTCAAGTGGGGCCATCCGGCTATTGCCATTACCGATCACGGCGTGGTGCAGGCATTTCCGGATGCCAATCATGTGTGGGAGGATTTGTGGAAGCAGGAGAAGGCAAAACGCAAAGAAGCGGGAGAAAGTAATCCGGACCCACAGGATTTCTTTAAAATTATTTATGGCGTGGAGGCTTACATTGTTGACGATTTGAAGGAAATCGTTACAGGCGATAAGGGGCAAACGCTTCGGGAAACATACGTTGTGTTCGACATTGAGACCACCGGATTTTCTCCGGTCAATAACCGGATTATCGAAATCGGGGCGGTCCGTGTGGAAGAAGGGAAAATCACTTCCCGGTATTCCGCTTTTGTGAATCCGGAAGTGCCCATTCCCTATACCATTGAAAAACTGACCGGTATTCGGGACGACATGGTTGTAAACGCGCCTGTGATCGAAAAGGTGCTTCCTGAATTTCTGGCATTTTGTGAGGACGCCGTTTTAGTAGCGCATAATGCCGCCTTTGATATGAGCTTTATTATGGAAAACTGCAGACGGCAGGCAATCGACACTGATTTTACTTATGTGGATACGGTAGGAATTTCCAGAGTCTTACTGACCGGACAATCAAAGCATACGCTGGATGCGGTGGCTAAAACGCTGGGAGTTTCCCTGGAGAATCACCACCGCGCGGTAGACGACGCGGAGGCAACCGCTGAAATTTTCGTGAAATTCATACAGATGCTTCAAAAGGACGGAATTACGACTTTAAGCCAGGTCAATGCGCTGGGAGTTTCCAATCCGGATATGATTAAAAAGCTTCCTTCTTACCATGCGATTATATTGGCAAAAAACAATACGGGCAGAGTGAACATGTATACGCTGATTTCGGAATCTCATCTGACGTATTACAGCAAAAGGCCCAGAATTCCCAAGAGCCTGTTTTTAAAGTACAGAGAGGGACTGATTCTGGGAAGCGCCTGTGAAGCGGGAGAGCTTTACCGTGCTTTACTGGAGGGTAAGCCGGACGCGGAGATCGCTAAAATTGTTAACTTTTATGACTATCTGGAAATACAGCCGGTGGGGAACAATCGTTTTATGATTGCATCGGAAAAGATTTCAGGCGTTAATTCCATAGAAGACATTCAGAATATAAACCGCCGGATCGTAAAGCTGGGAGAAGAATTTCATAAACCTGTGGCGGCTACCTGCGACGTCCATTTTTTAGATCCAGAGGACGAAGTGTACCGCCGGATTATCATGGCGGGAAAAGGTTTTACGGATGCGGATGACCAGGCGCCTCTCTACCTTAGAACAACGGAGGAAATGCTTGCGGAGTTTGAGTATCTGGGCACGGATAAGGCGGAAGAAGTTGTGATTACCAATACAAATCTGATTGCGGATATGATCGAGTCCCAGGCGCCGGTGCGGCCGGACAAATGTCCGCCCATTATTCCTGACAGCGATAAGACGCTGACGGATATCTGCTACAATAAGGCCCATGAAATGTACGGAGACAAGCTGCCCCCCATTGTGGAAGAGCGGCTGCAGAAGGAGCTTCATTCCATTATTACCAATGGATTTGCGGTTATGTACATTATTGCGCAGAAACTGGTGTGGAAGTCCGTGGAGGACGGTTATCTGGTGGGCTCCAGGGGGTCGGTAGGATCTTCGCTGGTAGCTTTTATGGCGGGAATTACGGAGGTAAATTCTTTAAGCGCCCATTACCGTTGTCCTAAGTGCAGATATTACGACTTTGATTCGGAGGAGGTAAAAGCATATGCCGGCAACAGCGGATGCGATATGCCGGATAAGCGATGCCCCGTTTGCGGGGAACCTCTGATTAAGGACGGATTTGATATTCCTTTTGAGACTTTTCTTGGCTTTAAAGGAGATAAGGAACCGGATATCGATTTGAATTTTTCCGGGGAATATCAGTCAAAGGCGCATAAATACACGGAAGTTATTTTCGGCGCAGGGCAGACTTATCGTGCGGGGACGATCGGTACGCTTGCGGATAAGACGGCTTTCGGATATGTAAAAAACTATTATGAGGAACGGGGACAGCATAAGCGTACCAGTGAGATTAACCGGATTACGGCAGGGTGCACGGGTGTCAGAAGGAGTACGGGACAACATCCCGGCGGCATTGTTGTGCTTCCGGTGGGACAGAGTATTCATTCCTTTACGCCGGTACAGCATCCGGCCAACGATATGACAACGGATATTGTCACCACGCATTTTGATTATCATTCCATAGACCACAATCTGTTAAAGCTCGATATACTGGGACACGATGATCCTACCATGATCCGTATGCTGCAGGATCTGACCGGAATTGATCCCACGGCAATTCCGCTTGATGACCCCCAGGTTATGAGTCTGTTTCAGAACACTTCGGCGCTTGGCATAACGCCCGATGAGATCGACGGCTGTCCGGTGGGGTCTCTGGGAATTCCCGAGTTCGGTACGGATTTTGTCATTCAGATGCTTTTAGATACGAAGCCCAGATGTTTTTCCGATTTAATCCGTATTGCGGGTCTTGGGCACGGGACGGACGTATGGCTTGGCAATGCGCAGACACTGATTCAGAACGGGGACGCTACCATTTCCACGGCTATCTGCTGCCGTGACGATATTATGATTTATCTGATCAACAAAGGAATGGACCCAAGCCTTTCTTTTACGACCATGGAAAGCGTTCGTAAAGGAAAAGGATTGAAGGAGGAGATGGAGAAGGCCATGCGGGCGGTGGATGTGCCGGACTGGTATATATGGTCCTGTAAAAAAATCAAATATATGTTTCCGAAAGCCCATGCGGCCGCTTACGTTATGATGGCATGGCGGATCGCGTACTGTAAGGTAAACTATCCGCTGGCTTATTACGCCGCTTATTTTACCATCCGTGCGTCGGCTTTTTCCTATGAAATTATGTGCCAGGGCAAACAGCATCTGGAAACGATTCTGGCGGATTATAAACGCCGTTCGGATACGTTAACCCAAAAAGAACAGGCCACATTAAAGGATATGAAGATTGTACAGGAGATGTACGCCAGAGGCTTTGAATTTGAACATCTTGATATCTTTTCCGCTCATTCCCGTCATTTCCAGCTTGTGGGAAATAAAATTATGCCTTCCTTAAACAGCATTGAAGGACTTGGAGAAAAAGCCGCCGATGCAATCATGGAAGCGGCGAAAGACGGCGCTTTCTTAAGCAAGGATGATTTCCGGCAAAGAACAAAAGTTTCCAAGACGGTGGTAGATTTAATGGACAGCCTCAGTCTGCTTGGAGATCTTCCTGAATCCAATCAGATCAGCCTGTTTGATATGCTGGCCTGAATGTTAATAACAGAAAGAGGAAGGTATGGGACTTGATTTTATATAAATCCTGTTTTAAAATGTATGCTAAGCGGAGTTAAACAATTAAGGAGGCAGTTGATATGGAGCGATGTATTTTAGTAGTAGATGACGATGCAATGAACTTGAAAAGGACTAAAATAATTTTACAGAATCATTATGATATCCTTTTGGCTGAGTCGGGGCTGGAGGCTCTTGAGGTACTGAGAAGTAACAAAATAGATATGGTTCTTCTTGATATTGCAATGCCGAACATGAATGGAATTGAAACTTTTAAGCATATGAGAGAAGAAAAATATGATATTCCCGTGGTTTTTCTGACGGCATCGGGAGATGAAAACGACGTGCTGGATGCATTGAGTCTGGGCGCTGTTAATTATTTGATAAAACCGTTTAAGCCGCAGGAATTAATAAAACGAGTTGCAAAGGGGTTTGAGAAAAAATGAGGACGGAAGAGCAGACAAGTGTGCACCTGCTTTTAGCCAGTATTGTTACTGTTTTTGGCACAATGCTAATCTTAACTACAATAGCCATGTCATGGGAACTGTGGATGGTTCCCATTATCGTGATTGGAAATTCTATCGTGTGGATTCTTCACATAGGAAGAGTTGGTTCAAACATATTATATGAGAATTTGTGCGTCGGACTGATGTTGATTGGCTTTTTTTTCTTTGGAGTTCATGACACAGTCCTTTTTGATATATCTGCCGTAGCCTGTATGGTCATTTTTGTCTTTTCGATGTTTGACAGAAAGCCTCTGCTTAGTATAGTTATTGCTTTGTATATGGTGGTGCTGCTGTATCATTGTCTGTTTCTGCAGACTATCACTATTGATATGGGATTTCGGAACATGGTGCGTTTGGCGATCGGGTTTCTAATAGTGTCAGGTGTGTCGGCGATTGCATGGTATCGGATCAATCGAAGAAATGCGGCAAGAAAGCGTTATGAGGGAACGCTTGAGCAATTGGAAACGGCGGGGCGTCAGAATGCCGATTTTATGTCAAATGTATCCCATGAGCTTCGGACGCCGATTAATATGGTAATCGGAATCAGCGAGGTTGCACTGGAAAAGGATATTTCGCCGGAGATTCGGGAAGACATATTGTCTATCCAGATGGCGGGTAAACGTCTGTCCAACCAGATTAATAATATTCTTGATTATACGGAAATTGTGGAGGGTACGCTGTCTTCGGCTAAGGAAACGTATATGATTACGTCTCTGCTCAACGACGTCATTACTTCAACCGCCATGCAAAACAGCAGGCATGAGTTGGAAATGGTGTTTGATATGAATCCGAAGATCCCGGCGGAGCTTATTGGCGACTCGGAGAAAATTTCTCATGTACTGAAAATACTCCTGGAGAATTCCATAAAGTTTACGCAGGAAGGCGGTATAGACGTCTGTATCGATTACCGGCAGGAGAGTTATGGAATTAACCTGATTATAGATATATATGATACCGGAATTGGCATGACAGATTCCCAAATTACGCAGATGTGTGATGATTTTTATCAGGTAGAGTCCGGAAGCAGCCGTTTTGTCGGAGGACTTGGACTGGGGCTTCCCATTGCCAGGGGCCTGCTTCACGCGATGGGTGGATTTATCCATTTTGCCAGTAAAGAGCATGAGGGACTGCAGACCCATATAGTTATTCCTCAGGGAGTGGAAGACGAGACACCCAGCATGAGCATTTCCAACGTGGAGCGGCTTTGCGTAGCATGCTATTTCCGGATTGAAAAATATAGCTGCGACGAGGTAAGGGAATATTATGACAGGATGATTTTACATATGGTAGAAGGGCTTGGCATTGAAGGATATCAGGCCCACAATTTTGACGGACTGCTTAAACTGCAGAGAAGCCATAAAATTACGCATATATTTATTGCACAGGCTGAATATGAGGAGAACAGTTCTTATTATGAAAATATATCGGAAGATATTCAGGTGGCGGTGATTGCGGACAAAGAATTTACGCTGAACAGGCACAGCAGAATGATTGTGGTCCGAAAACCGTTTTTTGCCCTTTCGATTGTGAACCTGTTAAACGGGGAAGCAAATGAAAATGGATTTGAAGAAGCGCAGGCTGCAGGCCGCAGGCCGTTTTCCTGCGTCGGAGTCAGGGCTTTGGTGGTTGATGATGAAGAAATGAACCTCGTGGTAGCAAAAGGTGTTTTGGGCAGTTATGGAATACAGGTGGAAACCTGTATCAGCGGAAGAGAGGCGATAGACCTGTGCAGAAGCTTCTCCTATGACATTGTTTTCCTGGATCATATGATGCCGGGATTTGACGGTGTGGAAACACTGAGACACATGCGGGAGATTGACAATGGGAAATATCAGGATTTGCCGGTGATTGCTTTAACTGCAAATACCATCAGCGGGGCAAGGGAAATGTTCCGCCACGAAGGATTTACGGAATTTATACCGAAACCGATCGAGAGAGCTGTTTTGGAAAGGGTCTTGCGTAAGGTGCTTCCTGAACACTGTATTAAGTATACTTCTACGTTTGCAGATTTGAGTTCCGATAAAAGGGAAGAACGTGTATTTGAAGAATCTGTGCCGCAGGAGACGGAACTTTCGGATGAATCGCCTCTGTCCCTGAAGGATCTTGGGCGGGTTGGGATAAATGTGGAAATGGGACTGGATTTTTGTGCCGGAGAGAAAGAATTTTATCTGGAAATGCTTCAAATGTTTGGCGCACAATATGAGGAAAAGAAGTCTGAAATTATTTCTTTGTATGAATCCTCTGACTGGACAGATTATGCGATTAAGGTTCATGCCTTAAAAAGCACGTCCCTGACCATTGGCGCAGAACAGCTTTCCAATTGTGCAAAGATGCTGGAAGAGGCCGGAAAAAAGGAAGATGTGGAATATATTCAAATGAACCATACGGTGATGCTCGACCTGTATGAAAAGGTTTGTGCGAGCATTGGAAGATTATAATTTTTTGTTGCATTTTGAGAAAAGTCCATGTTTTGAGAGGAGGAAATGCTGCGTGTTCAAAAAATGGCTGGAACTAATCTTTGACCATAAGATCAGCTTGCGGGAACGCATGTTTCGCGTAGTCACGGGCATATGCATGGTCGCGTTGATATTTATTCTGCCCATGGGCAGAAGTATTACAAATATGCTGGTTTTAGCGGTAAGCCTTATAGGTATAACGTTTATTGTAAAGTTCAGCATTAAAAAGAAATGTATTAATTTTGGAGCTACATGCATTACGGTACTGCTTCTGCTGCTTTTTCCATTCAGCTTTTTTTCAGCAGGCGGATTTTATAGCGGAATGCCGGAATGGTTTGTCCTGTGTTTTATTTATATCAGCATTGTGCTGGAGGGAAAACGCAAGTTTATATTTTTCCTGTTTTGTACGCTGGAGACGCTGCTGTGTTATTATATCGCATTCTATTTACCGCAGTATATTGCGCAGAATACGCAGAGACATTCTTTTTTTGATTCCGCAAATTCTGTCGTTATGGTGGGAATATTGACAAGTGTGCTTCTTATGTTTTTAAACAGGCTCTATGAAGAGGAAAATAAGATATCCATTAGGCAGAAAAAGGAAATTGAAGAACTGAATAAGGCCGAAAATCATTTTTTCTCCAGTATGAGTCATGAAATTAGGACGCCTATTAATACGATTATAGGGTTGAATGAAATTATTCTGAGAGGGGATATTTCGGAGGATGTTGCTGAAAATGCAAGAAATATTCAGAGCGCCAGCAAAATGCTGCTTACTCTGATTAACGATATTTTGGACTTGTCTAAGATAAAATCAGGCAAAATGGATATTGTAAACGTATCCTATGAGACAGGAGCCCTTTTTTCCGAAATTGTCAATATGATTTGGATTAAAGCAAAGCAAAAAGGGCTGGAATTCCGGCTGAATGTAGATTCTTCGATTCCAAGTATGCTTTGCGGCGACGAAGTGCGCATCAAGCAGGTTTTGATTAATCTGCTGAACAATGCCGTGAAATACACAAGCGAGGGTTCGGTTACTCTGTCAGTCCGGTGTGAATACATGGGTCTGAACAGGGTGCGCGTCTGGTATACGATTGAAGATACCGGACAGGGAGTGAAGAAGGAAAACATACCTTACATCTTTAATGCGTTTAAGAGGGTGGACGAGGAAAAGAACCGCCACATTGAAGGAACCGGACTTGGACTTAGCATTGTTCATCAGCTTGTGGAATTGATGGGAGGCGAGATCAGCGTCAACAGTGTTTATACCAAGGGTTCTACCTTTATTGTTATGCTGGAACAGGATATCATAGATGACAAGGAGCTGGGAGAATTTACGTTGTCATCCCGTATAAAAACGAATGAGGGGGAACGATACAAACAGAGTTTTGTAGCGCCGGAAGCCCATATACTTGTGGTGGATGATAATGATATGAATCTGGTAGTGGTGCGGAAACTGCTTGCAGAGACGAAGATTCAGATAGATACCGCTTCAAACGGGGTGGAATGTCTGAAATTAGCGCGGCTTCAGCATTATGACGCCATTCTGATGGATCATCTTATGCCGGAGATGGATGGAATAGAGTGTTTTCATATGCTGCGTGTGCAGCCGGGCGGATTGTGTCAGGATACGCCTGTAATTGCATTGACTGCCAATGCGGGAAGCGACAACCAGCTTCTTTATAAGAAAGAAGGATTTAGCGGGTATCTGGCAAAACCAATCAGCGGCGCTTTGCTGGAAGCGGGTGTTTTGAGCATTCTGCCGAAGGAACTGGTCGAGTTGAGCGAGGAAACCGGGCAGGCCGAGATTGGGAAGGATGTGCTGATTTTTGATAAGACTCAAAGACGTTCCCTTATAGTGACAACGGACAGCGTATGCGATTTACCGCAATCTTTAATAAAGGAATTTGATATTTCCGTATGTCCTTATTATGTTTGTACTGAAGAAGGGCGGTTTCTTGATGAACTGGAGCTTGGTGCGGACGAACTGCTGGAACATATATCCATGGGGAAAGTCGGATATTCCGATGCTCCGAAGGTAGAGGATTATGAGAGGTTTTTTGCACAGAGGCTGACGGAGGCACAGAATGTAATACACATTACGATGGCAAAACATGTCAGTCAGGGATATAATAATGCTCTGGAGGCGGCGAAAGCTTTTGAAAATGTTACGGTGCTGGATTCAGGGCATTTGTCAAGCAGTATGGGCCTTGTAGTATTATATGCCGCTTATATGGCGGAAAATCATGTTACAAAGACGGAAATTATACAACAAGTTAAAAATTTAAGACGTTATATTTCCTCTGCTTTTATAATTGACAGCACCCATATGATGTGTCATGCGGGCAGGATACCGAAGAGAATACAGATTCTTTGCGATACGCTTCTGATGCATCCCATTATTGTACTGCGAAAGAGCCGGATGGCTGTCGGCAGTATGGAGATAGGCGGCTTCGCGCATGTTGCGAAACGTTATGTTCGCAAGGTACTTATGGACGTAAGAAATATTGACCGGCGGATATTGTTTATAACATATGCCGGAATGGATAAAGAAAAACTTCAATACATTCAGGAGCTTGTGCGCCAGTATTGTCCTTTTGAGAGGGTTTATCTGCAGAAAGCTTCTTCTGCAATTGCGAGTAATTGCGGTCCGTGTTCTTTCGGACTGTTGTTTATTAAAAAGAACGATGCGATGATAAATTTTTCTGAAGTGTCAAAAGATTTTGCAGACAATAATGTATAGAGGGTTTTGCGTTAGAATTGTTTTGGGAAACGGCGTAGCGTTGGCTATGCCGTTTCTTCGTTCTCTTGACAGGGTGCTTTTGCCGGGAGAGGGTATATAAGACAAATAAAAAATTCCTGAAATCAGCACAAATGCTGAATTCCAAGAATCTTCGGGTTGGGCTGTTAAAAACAGTCAACAGCTCGTAGGGGAATCGAACCCCTGTTTCCGCCGTGAGAGGGCGGCGTCTTAACCGCTTGACCAACGAGCCGTACTTGAACATGATAATACAATTTTCAAAAAAATGCAAGCCTTTTTTTGAAAAAAATACAAAAATTTTCTTGAAGCGGTACGTATCGTGAAACATTCGGTTTCACGATACGTATTGTTTCATTCACCCTTTGACTTTACAGAAAAAAAATAATATAATTAAACATAGTTTTGTATTCATTTCCCGATAAACGGATGCGGGAAAAATAATAGATGAGGCGGTGGACATATGAAAAAACTGGAAGAATATGTAAGAAGCATTCCGGATTTTCCGGAGGAAGGCATTATATTCCGGGATGTAACAAGCGTACTTGGCGATGCGGACGGTCTGCAGCTTGCCGTGAATACCATGCAGGATAAAGTGAAAGATCTGGATTTTGACGTAGTTGCAGGCCCGGAATCCAGAGGTTTTATTTTTGGAACTCCTATTGCATATAATTTAAAGAAACCGTTTGTACTGATCCGTAAGAAAGGGAAGCTGCCCTGTGAAACGGTTTCCGTGGATTATGACCTGGAATACGGGAAAGCGACGATTGAGATGCATAAGGATTCCGTCCGGCCGGGACAGAAGGTTTTGATTGTAGATGATCTGATTGCCACCGGCGGTACTACGGAAGCCATGATTAAGCTGATCGAGTCGCTGGGAGGAATTGTTGTCGGCGTTGTGGTGATGATAGAGCTTGCCGGCTTAAAAGGACGGGAAAAAATCAAAAATTACCGATTAGAAGCGGCAATCACGTATGAAGGTAAATAATTTACGGAAAGCCTGTCAATATTAAGAAAAAATGCAGCCGGTGATGAGTATGACAGAAGAAAAGAAAGAAATTATATTTGACGATGGCAGAATTGAAGCGATGAAAGAATTTGTCAGTCCTGGTGAGTTGTATCAGGACTTAATTGAGCGCGTCCATAGATACCATCCGTCCGATGATATTTCCCTGATCGATAAGGCTTACCGCATTGCCGAAGAGGCGCACAGGGATCAGGTCAGGAAGTCAGGAGAGCCTTATATTATTCATCCCTTATGCGTTGGTATTATTCTTGCGGATCTGGAACTGGATAAAGAGACGATTGCCGCGGGGCTTCTGCACGATGTGGTGGAAGATACCATCATGACGGATGAAGAAATAAAAGAAGAATTCGGCGCAGATGTGGCATTGCTGGTCGACGGCGTTACGAAGCTGGAGCAGATACCTCTTTCCTCGGGCGGAGAAGGCAGCGATGCAAAACTGGAGATGCAGGCGGAAAATCTGCGTAAAATGTTTCTGGCTATGGCAAAGGATATCCGTGTTATCATGATTAAGCTTGCCGACCGTCTCCACAATATGCGCACGTTAAAGCATATGCCTCCGGAAAAACAGCAGAGGATTGCCAAGGAGACGTTGGAAATCTATGCGCCGATTGCTCAGAGACTGGGTATTTCCAAAATCAAAGTCGAACTGGACGATCTTTCATTAAAATATCTGGAGCCGGAAGTTTATTACGATCTGGTAGACAAAATAGCGGTCAGGAAAAGCGTCCGTGAAAAATATATACAGAATATTGTAGACGAAGTCAGCGAACATATTCAGAATGCCGGTATTAAAGCACAGATCGACGGACGTGTAAAACATTTTTTCAGTATTTACAAAAAAATGAAGAACCAGGATAAAACGCTGGATCAGATTTATGATTTGTTTGCCGTCAGAATTATAGTCGGTTCACTGAAGGACTGCTACGCGGCGCTGGGTGTTATCCATGAAATGTACAAACCGATTCCGGGGCGTTTCAAGGATTATATCGCTATGCCCAAACCTAATATGTATCAGTCGCTGCATACGACCCTGATTGGAAACAGCGGGCAGCCCTTTGAGATACAGATCCGCACTTTTGAGATGCATAAAGCTGCGGAATACGGTATTGCCGCCCACTGGAAATATAAGGAAGCCTCCGACGGAAAGAAGGTTGAGACTCAGGAAGAGGAAAAACTTCTCTGGCTGCGCCATATTCTTGAATGGCAGAGAGACATGTCCGACAATACGGAATTTATGAATCTTTTGAAAAATGACCTGGATCTTTTTTCGGACAGCGTATACTGTTTTACCCCTAACGGCGAGGTTAAGACGCTTCCCACAGGTTCCACTCCCATAGACTTTGCCTATAATATTCATACGGCTGTGGGAAATAAAATGATCGGAGCAAGAGTCAACGGCAGGCTTGTCACGATCGATTATGAACTTAAAAACGGAGACCGGATAGAGATTCTCACTTCGCAGAATTCGAGAGGACCCAGCCGGGACTGGCTGAACGTTGTCAAAAGCACACAGGCTAAGTCCAAAATAAACCAGTGGTTTAAAAACGAATTCAAAGAAGACAATATTATTAAGGGAAAAGACATGCTTATCGCCTACTGTAAGACGAAAGCGATAAACTCCGTAGATATTATGAAACCGGAATATATGCATGGCATTATGGCAAAATTCGGTTTCAAAGACTGGGATTCCGTGCTGGCCGCCGTAGGACACGGCGGACTTAAGGAAGGCCAGATTATCAATAAAATGCAGGAATTTTATGAGGCCGATCACAAACAGCCCCTTACCAATGAGGAAGTTTTAAAGCAGGTAGAGGAAACCGCATCGCACCGAAGCGTCAGGATGGGCTCTAAAGGCGGAATTACCGTAAAAGGAATCCATGACGTGGCGGTTCGGTTTTCAAAGTGCTGTTCGCCGGTTCCGGGAGACGAGATCGTAGGATTCGTTACCAGAGGAAGGGGCGTTTCCATTCACCGGACGGATTGTGTCAATATTATCAATCTGCCGGAAATAGAAAGAGTGCGCTTGATCGACGCGGAATGGCAGAATACACAGCAGGCTCCCGGCGGAGAAAAGTATTTTGCGGAAATCAATATCTATGCCCATAACCGGAACGGACTTCTGGCCGATATTTCCAAAGCCCTTACCGAGAAAAATATTGATATCTTATCCATGAATACGAGAACCACGAAGCAGGGAACGGCTACGCTGACTACTACTTTTGAGATCGGAAGCAGGGAAGAGCTGAACCGGATCATTGACAAAATCAGAACCATAGAAAGTGTGATTGATATAGAAAGGACGACGGGCTGATGGCAGGTTTGAAAATCGGACGCATGATGCTTGGCATATGCCAGACCAATTGTTATTTTGTATACAAAGAAGGACAAAACGATGTGATTCTGTTTGACCCGGCGGACCGGGGGGATTATATCTATGAAACGCTTGCCGGACACGATCTGAATGTGGCGGGAATTTTGCTGACCCACGGGCATTTCGATCATATCTGGGGGAGCAGAAAACTGAAAGAATTAAGCGGCGCCCCAATTTATGCCTATGAAGAAGAAAAGGAAGTCTGCGAAGACGCCGGAGTTAATGTTTCGGCGCAGGCGGGCAGGGCATATACCGTAGAAGCCGACAAGTACGTAAAAGACGGAGAGGAACTTACGATTGCGGGGATGACCTGCCGGCTGATTGCCACGCCCGGACACACAAAAGGAAGCTGCTGTTATTATTTTAAGGAAGATGGAATGTTAATCAGCGGAGATACCTTGTTTCAGGAGTCAGTGGGGAGAACCGATCTTCCTACGGGAAGCATGAGCAGACTGGTTCGTTCCATAAAAGATAAACTTTTGTGTCTGCCGGATGAAGTGAAAGTGTATCCGGGACACGGAGAAAGTACCACCATAGGGTATGAAAAAGAACATAATGCATTTTTGTAAAAAGAACCGTTGATTTGCAGCCGTATGCAGATCGGCGGTTTTTTAAAAATATACAGTTGACATTTTTTAACAACTGCGGTATACTTTGACGGTCAAATAGTTTGATTGTCAAAATATTTGACTGGCAAAGTAAAAACATACAGAATCATTAAAACAAAAAATAAGGAGAAGAATATGTTTGAGAGAGTAGCGGCAATTATCAGAGAACAACTTAACATGGAGAACGCAGATATTAAGATGCAATCTTCCTTCAAAGAAGATATGAATGTGGATTCCCTGGATCTGTTTGAGCTTGTCATGGCATTGGAGGAAGAGTTCGATATTGAAATCCCTTCCCAGGATCTGGAACAGCTTATCACAGTGGGTGCGGTAGTTGAATATCTGAAAAATAAAGGGGCGGAATAATGAAAACAAGAATCACGGAGCTTTTGGGAATTGAGTATCCAATCATACAGGGAGGTATGGCGTGGGTTGCGGAGCACCGCCTGGCAGCGGCGGTTTCGGAGGCAGGCGGACTTGGCATCATCGGAGCGGCCAGCGCCCCGGCTGAAGTTGTAAGGGAAGAAATCAGGAAGGCCAAAAAACTGACGGATAAGCCTGTCGGCGTGAATATTATGCTGATGAATCCTAATGCTCCGGAGGTGGCGAAAGTGATTTTGGAAGAAGGCGTCAAAGTGGTTACCACCGGCGCCGGGAATCCCGCAAGATTTATGAAGGATTTCAAGGATGCTGGGGTAAAGGTCATTCCTGTAGTTGCCAGCGTGGCTATGGCGAAGATGATGGAACGGTGCGGCGCAGATGCGGTTGTGGCGGAAGGAACGGAATCCGGCGGCCATATCGGGTCGGCTACCACTATGTGCCTGGTTCCTCAGGTTGCGGACGCGGTGGGGATTCCCGTCGTCGCGGCCGGAGGAATTGGCGACGGGAGAGGATTTGCCGCGGCGCTTATGCTGGGCGCCGAAGCTGTACAGATGGGGACCCGGTTTATCGTTGCCAAAGAATCGATTGTACATCAAAACTATAAAGATAAGGTTATAAAGGCAAAGGACATCGATTCGGAAGTTACCGGCATGAGCACGGGCCATCCGGTACGCCAGATACGCAATCCCATGACAAGAGAATACCTGCGTCTGGAGAAAGAAGGGGCGGGACTGGAAGAACTGGAAAGTCTCACACTCGGCGCGCTCCGCAGAGCCGTAATGGACGGAGACACGGTAAACGGGACGTTAATGGCAGGACAAATCGCAGGGCTTGTAAGAAAAGAGCAGACATGCAGAGAAATGATCGAAGAGATTATGCGGGAAGCGCAAATGCTTCTTGAACGAAAGGCGGATTTACGGATATGAGTAAAACAGCGTTTATGTTTCCGGGACAGGGAGCGCAGTACGTCGGAATGGGGAAAGATTTTTATGAACAGGAGAGTCTTGCAAGGGAGATTTTTGACAAGGCGGGCAGCATAACCGGACTGGATATTCCGGCAATCTGCTTTACGGAAAATGACAGGCTGTCCGTTACGGAGTATACCCAGATTGCAATGCTGACAGTGGAAACGGCCATTTTAAAAGTGCTGGAGGACAGAGGAATACATCCGGACGTGACGGCGGGCCTGAGCCTGGGAGAGTACGGGGCAATCGTGGCGTGCGGCGCCATGCGGGCGGAAGACGCCTTTGCCGTTGTAAGAAGAAGAGGCGTTTACATGCAGGAGGCCGTGCCGGAAGGAGGCGCCATGGCGGCCATACTGGGCCTTGACAGTGAAACGGTTGAAGAAGTCTGTCGGGATGCGGAAGGAATCGTTTCCGTTGCCAATTATAATTGCCCCGGACAGATCGTCATTACCGGGGAGGCGGACGCGGTAAGAAAAGCGGGAGAAATTCTGCTTGAAAGAGGGGCCAGACGGGCGGTGCCATTAAACGTCAGCGGGCCTTTTCACTCACGGATGCTGTCGGGCGCAGGGGAACGGCTGAGAAAGGATCTGGATAAGGTTCCCGTATTTGATTTTGAGATTCCCTATGTTTCAAATCTTACGGCCGATTATGTCACTTGTGCAGAACCGGTCAGAGATCTTTTGGAAAAACAGATCTGTTCTCCGGTAAAGTGGCAGCAGTCGGTAGAAAAAATGTTGGCGGACGGCGTGAGCACTTTTGTGGAAATCGGCCCCGGAAGGACCCTTAGCGCCTTTGTGAAAAAAATCAGCCGGGAAGCGGTTGTTCTCAATGTAGACAAATATGAGGATCTTAACAGATGCGTGGAGGTATTAAAGAATGCTTAACGAAAAAGTAGCGCTCGTCACCGGAGGCGGAAGAGGAATCGGAAGGGCCATTGCATTAACGCTTGCCAGAGAAGGCGCTTTTGTCGTAGTAAATTATAACGGCTCCCGGGATAAGGCGCAGGAAACGCTTGAGGATATCCGCAGGGCAGGGGGAGAAGGCGCCCTGTACGGCTGTGATGTGGCTGATTTTGAAGCCTGTGGAGTCATGGTAAAGGAGCTGGCGAAAGAATACGGCCACATTGATATTCTGGTGAATAATGCCGGGATTACTAGAGATAACCTGCTTATGAAAATGAGCGGGGAAGACTTTGACCGCGTGATAGATATTAATCTCAAAGGCTGCTTTAATACAATGCGCCATATATCCAGACTGTTTTTAAAGCAAAAAGGAGGAAAAATCATCAACATATCCTCCGTTACAGGCGTAATGGGTAATGCTGGGCAGGCAAATTACTGCGCGTCCAAGGCGGGAATAATCGGTCTTACCAAAAGTGCGGCAAGGGAACTGGGAAGCCGTGGAATCACGGTAAACGCAGTTGCGCCGGGATATATTGATACGGAAATGACTCGTTTACTTCCGGAGTCCGTTAAAGAAACGATTATAGAACAGACTCTTTTAAAAAGAGTAGGAAGCCCTTCGGAAGTAGCGGAAACGGTTGCTTTTCTCGCATCCGGGGCAGCGGATTACATAACGGGCCAGGTGATTTGTGTGGACGGCGGAATGGCGGTATAGGCAGGTAAACAGGAAAAGGAGATACCGATATGAGCAGGAGAGTTGTAGTAACCGGAATGGGGGCCATTACCCCGGTGGGGCTTAATGTAAAAGATTTTTTTGCTTCCCTTAAAGAAGGAAAACATGGTTTTGGCCCAATCACAAAATTTGACAGCGCCGGCTATAAATGTCATGTAGCGGCGGAAGTAAAGGGATTTGACGCTGCTTCTTATATGGATTTTAAGGCGGCAAAACGCATGGAGCTTTTCAGCCAGTATGCGGTGGCGGCGGCAAAAGAGGCGCTTTGTGACTCCGGCATCGATATGAAAGAGGAAGACCCGTGGCGCGTAGGCTGTGCGGTAGGTTCGGGGACCGGCAGTCTTCAGGCCATAGAGAGAGAGTACGCTAAACTGGTTGCCAGAGGGCCTTCCCGAGTGAATCCTCTTTTAGTGCCGCTTATGATTACCAATATGGCGGCAGGAAACGTATCGATCCAGTTTGGACTGAAAGGGAAGAACATTAATGTTGTGACAGCCTGTGCGACGGGAACCAATTCCATCGGGGAAGCATTCCGCAGTATTCAATGCAAAGAAGCGGACGTAATGGTGGCCGGCGGTACGGAAGGCGCCGTAACTCCCGTGGGGGTGGCAGGATTCTGCGCGTTAACGGCGCTGTCTGCAGTGGATGATCCGGACCGCTGTTCCCTTCCCTTTGACAAGAACCGCAGCGGTTTCGTTATGGGAGAAGGAGCGGGAATTGTTGTTTTGGAAGAACTGGAACATGCAAAAAAACGCGGCGCGCATATTTATGCGGAAGTCCTGGGCTATGGATGTACGGGCGACGCCTATCATATCACTTCCCCGGCGGAAGACGGAATGGGAGCGGCCAGGGCAATGCTTTCGGCTATTCGGGACGGTGGCATTGCGCCGGAGGATATTACTTATATTAACGCCCACGGAACGGGTACCCATCACAATGATCTTTATGAGACGAGAGCCATCAAAGCGGCCTTTGGAAGCCATGCCGGAAAAATTCACATTAACTCCACCAAGTCTATGATCGGGCATCTTCTGGGCGCGGCGGGAGCGGTGGAATTTATCGCCTGCGTAAAGGAAATGGAAGAAGGGTTTATCCATAAAACGGCAGGATATGAAACGCCGGATGAAGAAATGGATCTGGATTACTGCGCACAGCCATACAGGGAAGAGATTCCCTATGCGCTTAGCAATTCCCTTGGCTTCGGCGGGCATAACGCAAGTGTTTTAATCGGAAAATATCAGGGATAGAGCCGTTTAGGCTTACAGTAAAAAACAGGAGGTAGCAATGGCTTTATTATCAGCGAAAGAAATTATGGAAATTATTCCGCACAGGCAGCCCTTTATGCTGCTCGATACCGTTGAGGAGCTGACCCCGGGCAGCAGGGCGCTGGCAAAAAAGTGCGTGGCTTATAACGAACCTTATTTTCAGGGACATTTCCCCGGGGAGCCGGTTATGCCCGGTGTGCTTATCATAGAAGCCCTGGCGCAGGCAGGCGCGGTCGCAGTCTTAAGCCTTCCGGAAAATAAAGGTAAGACGGCATATTTTGCTGCGATCGGTAACGCCCGGTTTAAGAAAAAGGTGGTTCCGGGAGACGTATTGCTGCTGGAGACGGAAATCGTCAGGCAGAAAGGTTCCATCGGAACGGCCAAGGCCGTGGCTACGGTTGACGGAGTAACGGCGGTACAGGCAGAGCTTACTTTTGCGGTATCATAAAGATTCGTTTGGTCTGACGGAAAATGGGAGGCAGATATGGCAGGATTATTTCACAGGGATAAATACATACGCGTAAAAGGTGTCGGCGAAGAAGAAAAACGAAGTCTGGTGTGTCCCGAATGTGGGAAGGAATTAAACCGGACAGACGTTGTAGTAAACCATTATATTTGTACGGCCTGCGGAAATTACTTCCGCGTAAGGACCAATAACAGAATCCGCATGGTATGCGATAAGGATACGTTTATTCCATGGTTTGAGGAGACGGACGGCGGCAATCCTCTGAATTTTCCGGGATATGATGAAAAGCTGTCAAGCGTAAGAGAAAAAACGGGACTTTCGGAAGGGATTACGGTCGGTATCGGAGAAATATGCGGGGAAAAGGCGTGCATCGGAGTTTGTGATTCCCGGTTTCTTATGGGAAGCATGGGGCATGCGGTAGGCGAAAAAATTGCCCTTATCTTTGAACGGGCGGTTAGTATGAAGCTTCCGGTAGTCTTATTTTGCTGTTCGGGAGGCGCCAGGATGCAGGAGGGAATCATTTCCCTGATGCAGATGGCTAAGACTTCCGCCGCTATAAAAAAGCATGCGGATGCAGGCCTGTTGTATGTAACCGTATTGACCGATCCGACTACAGGAGGCGTAACGGCAAGCTTTGCCATGCTGGGAGATATTATTCTGGCCGAGCCCGGAGCGCTCATTGGTTTTGCGGGTCCCAGAGTGATAGAACAGACCATCGGGCAAAAGCTTCCGAAGGGGTTTCAGCGCGCGGAATTTCAGGAAGAACACGGATTTGTTGACCGTGTGGTGGAGAGAGACGATCTGAAAACCGTTTTACACCAGATTTTAAAATCCCACAGGGTGTCTGCCCTGAATAATAGTTTCAGTCATTTTACGGAAGAAATTACAAAGTTTACGCCTACCGAAGTGAACCGGGAAAGGCTGGCAAAAACGCCCGCAAAGTCAGCCTGGGATAAAGTGCGGGAAGCAAGAAGCGTATCAAGACCCTCTGCTCTGACCTATATCGGCCTGATTTTTGACGACTTTCTGGAGCTGCACGGAGACAGAAGCTATGGCGACGATAAGGCTGTTGCGGGCGGGATTGCGTGGCTTTACGGACAGCCAGTCACGGTAATCGGAATTCAAAAAGGAAACGATGCCAAAGAATGTGCCATGCGCAATTATGGCATGGCGTCGCCGGAGGGATACAGAAAAGCGCTGCGCCTGATGAAACAGGCGGAAAAATTCCACCGCCCCGTAGTTTGCCTGATCAACACTTCCGGCGCATATCCGGGAATGGAAGCGGAAGAAAGAGGGCAGGGTGAGGCCATTGCCAGAAATTTATTTGAGATGTCTTTGCTTAAGGTGCCGGTGCTTTCCGTAATAATCGGCGAAGGCGGCAGCGGTGGCGCTTTGGGGCTTGCCGTTGGCAATGAGGTGTGGATGTTGGAGAATTCCACCTATTCCGTTTTGTCCCCGGAGGGTTTTGCCTCGATTTTATGGAAGGACGGAAAACGTGCAAAGGAAGCGGCGCAGGTTATGGGAATTACGGCAGACGATCTCAAACGTCTTTCGGTGATTGAGAGGATCATTCCGGAATATGGAGCCGCAGGCGATTCCACAGTAAATGACATTGCGGGATTTATGAAAGAACAAATGGCCGTATTTTTAAAGAAGTTTGACGGTATGGACGGCGCCGCGGTTGCGGAAGACAGATACAGACGTTTCAGAAAATACTGAAAATAGGAGGAGGGACTGCTATGCCTGCAAGAATCATAGGAACAGGAAGCTGTTTTCCTGAAAAAACAGTGAGTAACCGGGAACTGGAAAACCTGGTGGAAACCACGGATGAATGGATCAGAAGTCGTACCGGTATCGAAACGAGGCATATTTGTGTGGGCGAAACGACGACTTCCCTGGCGGTGGAGGCTTCAAAGAATGCAATGGAAAATGCAGGTATTGAAGCAAAGGATATAGATTTGATTATCGTGGGAACCGTGTCAGGCGATATGTGCTTTCCCTCCACGGCCTGTCAGATACAAGACGCTCTGTGCGCGGTAAATGCGACTGCCTTTGATATTAACGCAGCCTGCGCCGGGTTTCTGTTCGGTCTGACTATCGCGGATAATTATATGAAATCCGGCATGGCGCGGACGGCGTTGATCGTCGGAGCGGAAACGCTGTCCAAAATGATGGACTGGAACGACCGGAATACCTGCGTATTGTTTGGAGACGGTGCGGGAGCCGCCGTAGTGAGAATGGATAAGGAAGGCCTGAACAGTATTGTACAGGGATCGGACGGTGTCAGGGGCAGGGCCCTGATCTGCCAAAACAGGCCGGTAAACAATCCGTTTATTAAAAACGGAACGGAGCTTGACTACACGCATATGGATGGTCAGTCCGTTTATAAGTTTGCGGTAAAAACGGTGCCGGAGGCGATTACGGAAGCGCTTTGCAGGGCGGAAACAGAAGCGGACGGAATCAAATATTTTGTGCTGCATCAGGCAAATATCCGCATTATTGAAGCGGTTGCAAAAAAAATGAAGCAGCCCATTGAAAAATTTCCCACAAACCTTCGAAAATGTGGTAATATTTCAGCAGGGAGCGTTCCCGCGCTGTTGGATCTTATAAACCGGCAGGGAAAGCTGAACCGGGGAGATAAAATTGTACTTGCCGGATTCGGAGCCGGTCTTACATGGGGAGCGGCGGTTCTTACCTGGTAAGGCCGCAGGAACGGTTGAAGTATGCATGGGAGATAAATATGGAACTGGATACAATACTGAATACATTGCTGGTCAAGTTGTTCAGGGATATTATGAATATTGAGGAAGAGACTCTTATTTCGGGAGAGTTTACCGATATTACCATTAACGATATGCATGTAATCGAGGCTGTTGGGACAGGCGACCCGAAGCCGAGTTCCGTCGTGGCAAAAAGACTTTCCGTTACCATGGGAACCCTTACCAAATCCGTTGACAGGCTGGTTCGGAATAAATATGTTCTCCGGGAAAGAAGCGAGGAGGATAAAAGGCTGGTGCTTCTTTCCTTGACGGAAAGAGGAAAAAGAGCCGACAAGCGCCATCAGAGATTTCACCGGGAAATGATCGAAGCGGTCATGGCGCAGTTTGATCAGCAGGAGAAAAAAATTCTGTTGGAATCGTTGGGCGGCCTGGCGGATTATTTTTCGGAACAGAAAAAGAATGTCGGAACGAACAAGACGGAGGAGTCCTTATGATAGCAGTAAAATTAAACTGCCGCCGGTTTGAATATGATATCCATTCGCTTGTAAAGGCTTTTTATCCGCAGACAGAAGTCAAAGTGTTTGCGGAGGGGGAAAAAGCCTTTTGTTCCGATGGGAATTTTCCGTTTCTTTCCATAAATATGACGGAAAAAGAAATTGCAGCCGAAATATCCGATCCGGGCGGAGTGAAAGCTTTGGTATCCGATACAATAACCGTACCCGCGGAAGTATCTTACGATACCGGCGGCGGCAGGGCAGAATATAAAAACCTGTTAAAGCTGCTGCTTTACGGGCTTCTTTCTGGTATAACAGGAAAAAGCCTTCCTTGGGGAACCCTGACGGGAATCAGGCCGACTAAAATACCCATGACATTTTTGGAGGACGGAAAAACAGAAGAAGAAATTCTTAACCATATGATGCAGGTTTACCTGGTGAGCAGAGAAAAAGGGCTCCTTGCCATCGATATTGCAAAAAGGGAAAAAGAACTTTTATCATCGATTCATTATCAGGACGGTTACAGCCTTTATATCGGAATTCCCTTCTGTCCGACTACCTGTCTGTACTGTTCTTTTACGTCCTATCCGATCTGCGCATGGAAGAACAGAGTGGACGATTATCTGACGGCTGTGGAAAAGGAAATGGATTACGTAGCCAAAGCTTTCCGCGGTAAAATTCTGGACAGCGTTTATATAGGCGGCGGCACACCTACCACGCTGGAACCGGACCAGTTAAAGCGGCTGCTTTGGAAGCTTAAAAGCGCTTTTGATTTTTCCGGGGTTAAAGAGTTTACCGTGGAGGCGGGACGGGCGGACAGCATAACAAGAGAGAAGCTGGAGGTTATCAAAGAATTCGGCGTAACCAGAGTTTCCGTAAATCCGCAGACTATGAATGACAGAACGCTGGAGCTGATCGGAAGGAAAACAAACGCGGCCCAGGCAGAGGAAGCTTTCAGGATGGCAAGGGAAACGGGATTTACCAACATCAATATGGATTTAATCCTGGGCCTGCCGGGTGAAACTAAAGAGGATGTGGCGGCGACCATAGAAGCGGTAAAGAAACTGCGTCCGGACAGTCTTACGGTTCATTCCCTTGCAGTCAAAAGGGGTTCCAGACTAAACCAGTGGATTGAAGAAAACGGAATAACGGCTCTGCGGAATACGGATGAAACCATGAAGATCGCGGAGCAGGGCGCAAAAGATATGGGAATGAAGCCTTATTATCTGTACAGACAGAAAAATATGTCCGGCAACTTCGAGAACGTAGGATACGCCACGGAAGGTAATTACGGTATCTACAATATCCTTATTATGGAGGAGAAGCAGTCCATCGTGGCATTAGGAGCCGGGAGCATTTCCAAAAGGGTTTATGAGGACGGGCGGATTGAACGGTGCGATAATGTGAAGGAAGTTGCAGAGTATATTGAGAGAATCGAGGAAATGATAGAAAGAAAACGTATATTGTTTGATGGCTGACAAATCTGCAGATGCCCAGGGAGTGTTTCGGAAATAAACGAAACGCTCTTTTTTAAATATATTTATTTGCAAATATAATAAACAGTGTAGTTGATTTAGACTTTGTATTGGTATAAAATAATATTGACAATATTTTTTTAACCGTAATCCGATTGTAGATAGAAAGGTGGAATGAAGTATGGAAGCCAAAAACAGCAATAGCATATACCAGTTGCAGCCTAAGTTTCTGGTCACAAACTTTAATTTTGAGGCCATGGCGGCAA
>CAJUNP010000022.1:18598-49636 GCA_910587935.1 uncultured Lachnospiraceae bacterium | reverse complement strand
AAGTTCCCATCGTAAAAAGGATAAAATACAAATCCCCTTTTGACTACCTAATCATCAAATATCAGAATATTGTGGAAGGCATGTATCAGTACATATTTAATACGTTTAACGGCAAGAGCGCGTATGACCCGGATTATGTCAGCGAATATATGACGGAGATCCGGTTTTACATGATTAATCTTGCAAAAAAACTGGATATGGACAGCATATACGCTTACTATAATCCCAAGCTGTTTGAGACCTGTTATGCCACCTGGGTAAAAAATAAGAATACGGTACTGATTGATAAGAAGGAGTTTTATCAGGATTATCTGGACCGGACCCAGAGATTTGAATTCTTTTACGCGGCGGAAGAGGCGAAAGACTCCGTATGGCTGGACCCTCAAAGTTACGAAGACATGGACGGCGAATGTATTACGTATGCGACTCCTGTATATATGAGCGGGAAACTGCAGATTGTGATCGGTATGGACGTTCCGTTTGACAATATCCGCACCATGCTAAACGAATTGGAAGTATATAAAACCGGCTATGCAATAATGTTAAGCCCCGAACAGAATTTCCTGATCGATCCGGAATTTACCTCTGCGGATTCGCTGGAATCCGTAGGTTATACGGAATTAAAGGCAGCTGTCGAAGAGAGTCCCGAAGGATTTTTGGCTATGAAAAACGCCAAAGGAGAAGACTGTTATGTCGCTTATTCCACCCTTTCCACCGGCGCAGTCGTAGCCATTATTGCGCCGAAAGCGGAAGTAACGGCAGGACTTGACAACATTACCCGCGTTATGTATGCGGCAATTATTATTTTTGTAATACTTGCAGCCGTCATTGCTTTTCTGGTGGGAAAAGATATTTCCCGTCCCATCGTTGCTATGGTAAAAGATTTGGATCAGATGCAGGAAGGCGATTTTACCGGAAAAAAACATAAAAAGTACGGCAAAAAGAGAAATGAGCTGGGAAGACTGTCCAAGTCCATCGATGTTGTGCAACATTCCATGAAGGATGTTATTCATACAATTTTGGAAGGCAATACGGAAGTCAGCCAGTCCGTTGTGGAACTGGGCAATGTAATCGAAGAACTTACGGATCAGGTATCCAACATTTCGGCCGTATCCCAGGAACTGGCATCCAGTATGGAAGAAACGGCGGCCACGGCAGATAATTTGAGTGAAGCTGCCACACGTATGGAAGATTACGTTTCCGTGATGGAAAAGAAGAATCTGGAAGGAAATGCGGCTATTCAGGATATTACGGTCCGTGCGGGAAGATTAAACGAAGAATCCCAGGCTTCCTCCAGAAATACCGATCTGATGATTGAAAATACCAAGAAGAAGCTGGGACTTGCCATTGAGGAATCCAAGCAGGTAGAGCAGATTGACAAGCTGACCGATGCGATTTTAAATATTGCGGAACAGACCAACCTTCTGTCTCTGAACGCGTCCATCGAAGCGGCAAGGGCAGGCGCAGCAGGAAGAGGCTTCTCGGTGGTGGCCGATGAGATCCGCAAGCTGGCGGATACATCCCAGCAGACGGCCGTACAGATTCAGAAGATTGCAGGTAATGTAAATAAGAGCGTAGGTAATTTATGCGACTGCGCCAACGACGTATTGAAATTTATGGATACGGGACTGCGCGATACGTATAAAAAGCTGGTCGAGACGAGTGAACAGTATAACGGCGACGCCGTACATATGAAAGAAATACTGGATGAATTCTTTAAGATTGCCGGTATGATCAGCGAAGAGATCAACCTGATTTCTTCCGCGTTCAGCGATTTGAAATCGGCCACGGCAGACGGCGCGGCAGGAACCGCACAGGTTGCGCAGAACGCCGAAACGGTTATGGGCAACTCCTTTATCCTGAAGAAGCAGGATGAACAGCTAGAAAAGCTTGCAAGGAGACTGGAAGAATCCATCAACCGTTTCCAGGTACTTGAGGACGAAGAAGAATCCGAAGTAATTGCAGTGACTGAGGAACCTTCTGCCGTTGTACCGGAAGAGGAAACGGCAGAAGCGGAAGAGAGCGCTGCAGACAGGGATGTTACTCAGGAAACCCCTGATCCTGAAGTTTTTCAGGAAGAGGCCGAAACGGTTGACGAAGTATCCGATTTAACAGATTTAGAAGAAGAACAGGAAGACCTGAATTCATAAGGACAATTTATAAAGCATGAATAAAGACCGGAAAGAATGTTATGATATTAAAAAGCATCTTTCCGGCCTTTTTCTAAAGATTTTCCTAACACACAAAAATACTACCCCAAAAACAATAAATTATGTTATAATGTACACGCAGGCAATGAGCAGTGCGAAAAATGGCAAGAATAAATCGGCTGCTTGCAGACGAATTTATTCATGACATTTTTCATAGGGCGAAGCCCGTGAGTGAGGGAATTTATTCCCGAACGTGCACTGCGGACTAAAGGTGAAAAATGACAGGAATAAATCGGCTGCTTGCAGACGAATTTATTCATGGCATTTTTCATAGGGCGAAGCCCGTGAGTGAGGGAATTAATTCCCGAACGTGCACTGCGGACTAAAAGCAGAGTAAACTTGGAGCGTGAATCAATGAACGAATTTACAATTATGACAGATGTGAACACCGATGTATTTCCGGCTTATGCGGAAAAAGAAAACATCGTGATACTTCCCCAATATTACCATTTTGACGACGGAATCATTTACGGAGACGAAATAACGCTTACGGCGGAGGCCTTTTATGACCGTCTTGAAAAGGGAGAAAAATCTTTATCCATGGGCTGCAATCCGGCCAGGGTAAAAGAATTGTTTGAAAAAGAACTGGAAAACGGCAGGGATATTTTATGTATTATGTTTTCCTCCGAATTAAGCGGGAGCTACGGTACGGTCGTAACCGTTTCCGAAGAACTGCTGGAAGTATACCGGGAGCGTAAAATATATGTCATCGATTCTCTGAACGCATCCGCGGGAGCCGGAATGATGGTTTATATGGCGAGAGACCTCCAAAAAGAAGGCGTGGAAGCCGGAGAGATCGTAAAGCGTATTGAAGAGGTAAAGACCCGGTTTCAGGCTATGTTTGTGGTTGACGACTTAAAATACCTTGTGAGAGGCGGGAGATTAAGCGCTTTTGGCGGCGCGGTCGGAACGCTTCTGGATATTAAGCCGATTCTTTATCTGAACGAGGGCAAAATCTGTGTTTTGAGAAAAAGCCGCACCCGTAAAAAAGCGGTTACCGATTTACTGGAGGCATTCAAAGAAAGAAAACCGGATTCCCGGTATCTGGCGGTTGTATATACGAAAAATGAAGAAGCGGCGAGAGAGTTTGCGGTTCGCATTGAAGATGAGACCGGAATTCCCATACGGCATATTATTCCCATTAATCCCACTATTGGCGCCCATACGGGTCCCAATGCGCTGGGAATCGGATTTCTTGCTGAAAATGTCTGAATTATGGAGGATTCATATTATGGCGACGGTTTTGGACAGACTCTTAAAATATGTTACGTATGATACCCAGTCCTGTGAGGACAGCGCGGGAAAGACACCCAGCACTCCGGGGCAGCTGGCTTTTGCAAAAGAATTGTTAAAAGAACTTCAGGCTTTGGGAGCCGAAGATATATTTTTGGATGAAGAGCATTGCTATTTGTATGCTTCCGTTCCCGGAAATACGGAAAACGGACCGGTACTTGGTTTTATTGCCCATATGGATACGGCTCCGGCCGTCAGCGGAAAGAACGTTCATCCCAGAGTTCTTGAAAATTATGACGGAAGCGATATTTTGCTGGATAAGGAAGGACAGGTTGTAAGCCGTGTTTCCGATTTCCCTGAATTGCAGAATTATAAAGGAAAAAGTCTGGTGGTAACGGATGGAAAAACCCTGCTTGGGGCGGACGATAAGGCCGGTATTGCGGAAATTATGACTATGGCTGAGTATCTGCTGTCAAATCCCCAGATCCCCCACGGTACGATCCGAATCGGCTTCACACCGGACGAAGAAATCGGACAGGGCGCGGATCATTTTGATGTGGACAGGTTCGGGGCCGACTTTGCTTATACCGTAGACGGCGGCGCAATCGGTGAACTGGAATATGAAAACTTTAACGCGGCCGGCGCAAAGCTTTTGGTGTATGGAAGAAGCGTACATCCGGGCGAGGCAAAAAACAAAATGCTAAACGCCGTCTTACTGGCGCAGGAATTTCAGAGCCTTCTTCCGGTACAGGAAAACCCCATGTATACGGAAAAATACGAAGGATTTTTTCATGCCGATTCTATTTCCGGAAATGTGGAAAAAGTGGAGGTGGACTATATTATCCGCGACCACGACCGGGATAAATTTGAGAAAAAAAAGAAACTGTTTACGGATACGGCTGATTTTTTGAATAAGAAATACGATGCAGGTATTTTTGAAGTGCAGATGCGGGATTCTTATTACAATATGAAAGAAGTGATTCTGCCGCATTTCCACCTGATTGAAAATGCAGAAGCCGCTATGAAAGAATTGGAGATTACGCCCCTGATTCAGCCCATACGGGGCGGTACGGACGGCGCAAGGCTTTCCTTTATGGGGCTGCCGTGTCCCAATCTTTGTACCGGCGGACATAATTTTCATGGTAAACATGAGTATATCTGTGTGGAATCCATGGAACTGATTACAAAGCTTTTGGTTAAACTGGCAGAGCGATATGGAAGAGGAAGGAATTAACAATGAGACGAAGAAGACGGGGCAGAAGAAGGAGAAACCATAAAAAGCTTTTCCTGATTCCTGTCCTGTTTTTTCTTTTGCTTGCAGGTATGGCCGCCGGCTTTTTCTCTAACCGGTATGCAAAGGAAAAGAAAAATCCGGCTGCAGAACAGGCGCCTGTAGAAAATATAATCAAAGGAAGCCAGACGGGCGTCAAACTGTGTCTGGAACAAAAAGACCTGCGGGATGCGGAAGAAGCGTCGCGATTTCTGACGCAGCGTCCCGAAGTGCGCGGAATTTACATAACGGGACCGATGGCCGGAAGCGCTTCTTTCGACAATCTTCTGGCGCTTGTAGATGAAACGGAATTAAACGCCATGGTAGTCGATGTAAAAAATGACCAGGGCGAGCTTACCTTTAAGATGGACTTGAAGGAAGCGCTGGATATGGGCGCCTGCGTCGGTTATATTCAGGACATGCCTTCTTTTATGGCAAAGCTGAAAGAACATGGTATATATACCATTGCAAGGATTCCCTGTTTTAAAGATCCGATTCTGGCATCCGGTATGCCGGAACTTGCCCTGACCAGACCAGACGGAACGCCTGTTACGGACGCCAATGGACTGGCCTGGGTTAATCCTTACAAAAGAGGTGTCTGGGAATACCTGGTTAAAATTGCAAAACAGGCGGGTGAACTTGGATTTGACGAAATTCAGTTTGACTATGTGCGTTTTCCAATTGGTGCGGATGCCGATGCGGCGGATTACGGCCCGGAGGCGGCGGAGTATACGAGAGAGCAGGCGATTTGCGGGTTTCTGGCGTATGCGGCGGAAGAGTTACATAAAGAACGGCTTATTGTAAGCGCAGATGTTTTCGGAACCATTATCGGCAGTAAAACGGATGTGGAAACGGTGGGACAAGATTATGGCAAGATTGCGTCGATCGTAGATGTGGTCAGTCCCATGGTATATCCTTCCCACTATGCAGACGGCGTTTTTGGTTTAAAAGTGCCGGATGCACAGCCTTACCCGGCGGTACTTGCCGCCATGCAGGATTCCGTAGTGGAATTGGAGGGTGCAAGGGCTGCGGTACGTCCCTGGCTGCAGGCGTTTACTGCCGTCTGGGTAAACGGTCACATTCCCTATGAGGGAGAACAGATCCGGGAGCAGATTCAGGCTGTTTATGACGCAGGTTATACGGAATGGCTTTTGTGGAACGCTTCGAACCGGTATGTACAGGATGGGTTATTGCCCGCAGCAGATTGTAATAATGAATGACATCGCTTTAAATCTATATGACAGATAAGGGAGGATTCTGAAAAGGTACGAGATGAGAATGAATAAGGAGGGATTATGGAAAGAAAACATGATAAAATTCCAAATACGGCCGGTATCGATATGATTCCCGATTAGACATGCAGTAGATAGGAAATTGTATCTATATGACATTATAAACATAAAAAAAGAAACGAGTACCCCGCTTGAGCCATAAGACTGTACGGTTAAAAACTCATTTCTTAGTTTTGATTATATGTATAGAAAGGGAAGAAAGTCAAGAGAAATGTATAATGAAAATGATTTTGATAAAATAGACATTAATGTAGAGCCTCCTGTAGAAGAACCTGCCAGGCAATATTACTTTATCGCAAAATGCCGGGAATGGGTTAAATCGTTTGAACAAAAAAATGGTCGTTTACCCAAATCCTGCGTAACGACTTTCGGCTGCCAGATGAATGCCAGAGATTCCGAAAAGCTGACGGGAATTTTAAAACAGGCAGGTTTTTTGATGACGGAAGATGAAAATGCGGATTTTGTAATTTATAATACCTGCACGGTCAGAGATAACGCCAATCAGAAAGTGTATGGACGGCTGGGTGTGTTAAACGGATATAAACGACGTAATCCGGAAATGAGAATCGCTTTGTGCGGCTGCATGATGCAGGAGCCTTCCGTAACCACCAAAATCCGTGAAAGCTATCCTTTTGTGGATTTGATTTTCGGTACCCATAATATCTATAAATTTGCGGAACTTCTTGCGGGAATGTACGAAAAGGAAGCGGGTATGACCATGGATATCTGGGAGGATACGGATAAAATTGTGGAAGATCTGCCCGTATCCAGAAAATATCCGTTTAAGTCCGGGATTAATATTATGTTCGGCTGCAATAATTTTTGCAGCTATTGTATTGTGCCTTATGTCCGGGGAAGGGAACGCAGCCGGAATCCCGAAGAAATTCTGAAAGAAATTAAATCGCTGGTATCCGAAGGCGTGGTGGAAGTGATGCTTTTGGGGCAAAATGTCAATTCTTACGGTAAAAATCTGGAATCCCCCATATCTTTTGCAGAGCTTTTGACAGAGGTGGAAAAAATTGAAGGCCTGGAACGTATCCGCTTTATGACGTCGCATCCGAAGGATTTGTCCGATGAACTGATTGCGGTAATGAAAAACTCAAAAAAAATATGCCGCCATCTTCACCTGCCTCTACAATCCGGTTCTACCAGAATTTTGAAGGAAATGAACCGCAGATATACGAAGGAATCCTATCTGGCTCTTGCGGAGAAGATAAGAAGAGAAATACCGGATATTTCTATAACTACGGATATTATTGTGGGATTTCCGGGGGAGACGCCCGACGATGTGGAGGAGACCATCGATGTGATAAAGAAGGTACGTTTCGAAAATGCGTTTACCTTTATTTATTCCAAACGTACGGGAACGCCGGCGGCGGCTATGGAAAATCAGGTTCCGTCTGAGGTTGTGAAGGAACAATTCCAAAAGGTATTAAAGACGGTTCAGGATATGGCAAGAGAACGCGTAGTGCGTTTTGAAGGGCAGACCGTTGAGGTCCTGGCGGAGGAAGTGAACGAGCAGGATTCCCGTCTGCTGACCGGAAGAATGTCCAACAATCTTCTTGTACATTTCCCGGCAGACACGGAAATGATCGGAAAAATTGTCAAAGTCCGGCTGGATGCATGCCATGGATTTTATTATTTGGGGAGTATCCTTTCGTCAAAGTAGGGTATGCAAATAAATTTACAAACACAAGATTTTGTGGTATATTAGTCGGTATACACAAGAACTACAGGATAAACGGGGAGAAATTTACATGGCTGAAATGACGCCCATGATGAAAAAATACGTGGAAACCAAACAGGAATACGCAGATTGTATTCTGTTTTACAGACTGGGAGATTTTTATGAGATGTTTTTTGAGGACGCGCTGACGGCCTCAAAAGAACTGGAAATTACTCTTACGGGTAAAGACTGCGGGCTTGAGGAACGGGCGCCTATGTGCGGCGTTCCTTATCATGCGCTGGAGGGATATCTTAACAAGCTGGTTTCCAAAGGTTATAAGGTGGCCATCTGTGAACAGGTGGAAGACCCCAAGCAGGCGAAAGGACTGGTAAAGCGTGAAGTAGTCCGGATTGTTACGCCGGGAACCAATTTGAACACGCAGGCGCTTGACGAACGTAAAAATAATTATTTAATGTGCGCGGTCTATACTCAGAACCGCATCGGCATTTCCTTAGCGGATGTTACAACCGGGGACTATTATCTGACGGAAGTGGAGGATATCCGGAAGCTTTTGGACGAGATTAATAAATACCAGCCCAGAGAATTAATTTGCAACGACGCTTTTCTGGTAAGCGGCGCCGATCTGGAAGACCTCAGAGGACGCATGGGAATTTCCGTTAACGCTTTGGAAGCCCATGTTTTTGATGATGAAGGCTGCCGTAGATGTCTTATGAATCATTTTAAGGTGAAAAGCCTGATCGGACTGGGCCTGGAAGATTTTCCTACGGGAACCATTGCCGCCGGGGCTCTTCTTACTTACTTATACGATACGCAGAAAACCTCTCTGGGGCACTTTACCCATCTTTATCCGTACCTTACCAGTAAATATATGCTATTAGACAGTTCTTCCAGAAGGAACCTGGAGCTGACGGAAACCTTGAGGGAAAAGCAAAAGCGTGGTTCTCTGCTATGGGTTTTAGACAGGACAAAGACGGCAATGGGAGGACGCACCTTAAGAAATTATCTGGAACAGCCTCTGATCCGGAAGGAGGACATTGAGAAAAGACTGGATGCCATTGAAGAGCTTGGGAAAGATTCCGTATCCCGTGATGAGCTGCGGGAATACCTGAATCCCATATATGATCTGGAACGGCTGCTGGGTAAGATCAGTTATAAGACGGCTAATCCAAGAGATTTAATCGCCCTTAAGAATTCCCTTGCAATGCTGCCGCCCATTAAAACGGTTCTGAAAGCGTTTAAGAAGGAACTCTTAATCAATATCGAAGAGGAAACGGACAGCCTTGAGGATCTTTGTGAACTTATTGAGAATTCGATACTTGAGGAACCGCCGATTGGAATCCGGGAAGGCGGTATGATCCGGGACGGGTTTGACGAAAACATCGACCAGTTAAGAAAAGCGAAAACGGAAGGCAAAACCTGGCTGGCAGGACTGGAAGAGGAAGACAGGGAGCGGACCGGGATTAAGAATCTTAAAATTAAGTATAATAAAGTATTCGGTTACTATTTTGAAGTAACCAATTCCTACCAGAATCTTGTGCCAGAAGACTATATCCGCAAACAGACGCTGGCCAATGCGGAGCGCTATACGACGCCCCGTCTGAAGGAACTGGAGGATTTGATACTGAACGCGGAGGATAAGCTGAATACGCTGGAATATGACGTATTCTGCGGAATCCGCGACCGGATTGCAGGAGAAATGGAACGGATTCAAAAAACTGCCAAAGCCATTGCCAGGCTGGATGTTTTTACATCTCTTTCCCTGGTTTCCGAGCGCAATCAATATGTCCGGCCCAAGCTGAACGAAAAGGGAATTATCGATATAAAAGATGGAAGACATCCGGTGGTGGAAAAGATGATTATGAACGATATGTTCATTTCCAATGATACCTATCTGGATAATTCAGGTCATTTAATCAGCGTTATTACCGGACCGAATATGGCCGGTAAATCCACGTATATGCGTCAGGCGGCGTTGATTGTGCTGATGGCGCAGATCGGCTGTTTTGTCCCGGCGTCTAAGGCAAATATCGGTATTGTAGACCGGATTTTTACTAGAGTGGGAGCTTCCGACGATCTGGCCAGCGGACAAAGCACCTTTATGGTGGAGATGAACGAGGTCGCCAACATCTTAAGAAACGCCACTTCAAACAGCCTTCTGGTATTAGATGAAATCGGAAGAGGAACCTCAACCTTTGACGGCCTTGCCATTGCCTGGGCGGTCATCGAGCACATCAGCAACCGGAAGCTTCTCGGCGCCAAAACGTTATTTGCAACCCATTACCATGAGCTGACGGAGCTGGAAGGTAAAATCAGCAACGTGAACAATTACTGCATCGCCGTTAAGGAACGGGGCGACGATATTGTTTTTTTAAGAAAGATTGTTAAAGGCGGCGCGGATAAGAGCTATGGAATTCAGGTGGCCAGGCTGGCCGGGGTGCCGGATTTGGTGACTGACCGGGCCAAAGAAATAGTAGAACAGTTAAGCGACAATGATATTACGGAAAAAGTGCAGAGCATTAAGGTTGATACGAAGAGCGATTCCAGAACTAAGAAGACGCCGGTATTAGACGAAGTGGATCTGGCCCAGATTTCTTTGTTTGATACCGTAAAGGACGAAGATGTACTAAAGGAATTAAGGGAGACGGATATCACCCGTCTGACGCCGCTGGATGCGCTGAATACGCTTTACAGACTGCAGAATAAGCTGAAAAACCGCTGGTAAAAGAGAAAGGAGCCCTTCATGGCCGGAATTCATGTATTAGATTCGGAAACCGTTGATAAGATTGCCGCCGGAGAAGTGGTGGAACGGCCCATCAATGTGGTAAAGGAGCTGGTAGAAAACGCTGTGGATGCCTGCGCATCGGCGGTAACGGTGGAAATTAAGGAAGGCGGCATCTCTTTAATCCGCGTTACGGACAATGGAAACGGTATTGAGCCGGAACAGGTGAAGACGGCTTTCCAGCGCCATGCAACGAGTAAAATCCGGACGGCGGCAGACTTGACCGGCGTGGTCAGTCTTGGGTTCCGGGGTGAGGCTCTTTCCAGTATTGCGGCGGTTTCCCAGGTAGAACTGATTACCAAAACCAGGGAATCCCTGACGGGAATCCGTTTTTCCATAGAAGGGGGAAAAGAGGGCTCTTTGGAAGAAATCGGCGCGCCGGATGGGACTACGGTGCTTGTCCGGAATCTTTTTTATAACACGCCGGTACGCAAAAAGTTTTTGAAACAACCGGTTACGGAAGCGGGGTACATTACGGATTTAATGGAACATATGGCTTTATGCCGTCCTGACGTATCCTTTCAGTATATTCTAAACGGCCAGGTTCGTTTCCACACTTCGGGAAACGGCCGGCTTGAGGAAGTAATTTACCGGATTTACGGGCGCGACGCGGCCGCCAATCTGGTTGAGATTAAGAGTGAAACGCCGTCCATGAAAGTTACGGGCTATCTTGGAAAGCCTGTTTTAAACCGGGCTAACCGGAATTTTGAAACATATTTTGTAAACGGAAGATACATTAAAAGCCAGACCGTATCAAAAGCGATTGAGGACGGCTTTAAAGAATATCTGATGCAGCATAAATATCCCTTTACGGTATTGCACTTAAGCTTTGATCCGGATTTTGTGGACGTTAATGTGCATCCTACCAAAATGGACGTTAGATTTTCGGACACCATCGGCGTTTACGATTTTATCAGCAGTTCCGTTGCGGCGGCCCTGCGGGTGAGGGAAATGATTCCGGAGGCTTTTTTGGATAAGAGACCGAAAGAAAGTAAGAGCGGCAAAACGGAGCGGGCGCCGGAGCCTTTTGAAGTAAACAGACAGAGGCAGCAAAAGGTGGCGCAGCCTTCGCCCGCATATACGGTACGACGGCCGGAACCGGTTGATTTCAAAGAAAGCAGACAGCGGATTTTCGGTGTAAGTCCGGCGGAGTCCGCAGAAGCGGCGGAACAGAAAAAGACCGGAATTATTAAGGCTTCCGATACGGTGATTGTGGAAAAGCCGGTGCAGATGGAGCTTTTTTCCGAAAAGGTTTTAAGTCAGGAATCGAGAGGAGACTATCGTATTCTGGGACAGATTTTTGATACGTATTGGCTGCTTGTTTTTAAAGATAAATTATTTTTCGTGGATCAGCACGCCGCTCATGAAAAAGTAAAATATGAACGGCTTATCAAGCAGTATCAGGCTAAAGAAATTATTTCCCAGACCTTAAACCCTCCTGTTATCGTATCCTTAACGGGAAGAGAAGAAGCATTGTTTAAGGAGTACGGGGAATATTTTGCAGCTCTTGGTTTTGAGACGGAGGCTTTCGGCGGAAGCGAATACGCGCTGCGGGCCGTGCCGGCGGATTTGTACGGATGTAATGAAAAACAGTTGTTTGAGGAAGTTCTGGACGAGCTGACGGAAAGCCAGGGCGGCAGCGTTAAAAACGCAAGTCCCGAAGTCATCGCACAGAAAATTGCGTCCATGTCCTGTAAAGCCGCGGTCAAAGGAAATATGTCCATGAACCCTGCGGAGATGGAGGCTTTGCTCGACGAATTGTTAACGCTTGACAATCCTTATAACTGTCCCCATGGAAGACCCACCATATTTTCCATGAGCAGATATGAGATTGAGAAAAAATTTAAACGCGTTCTTTAAAACAGTTATGAACTTACGATACGTATGGAGATTAAAATGGAATTTAAACCCCTTGTCGTTTTAACCGGTCCCACGGCTGTGGGAAAAACGAATCTTTCCATCAGGCTGGCAAAAGAAACCGGCGGAGAAATTATCTCCGCCGATTCCATGCAGGTATACCGGCATATGGATATCGGTTCTGCCAAAATCCGGCCGGAGCAGATGCAGTCGGTTCCCCATCATTTAATCGATGTGCTGGAGCCGTGGGAGGATTTTAATGTTGTGACTTTTCAAAAGCTGTGTAAAGACGCCATAAACGAAATTTGTGAAAGCGGGCGTCTTCCCATTTTGACGGGCGGAACCGGATTTTATATTCAGGCGGCGCTGTATGATATTGACTTTACCGAAAACGAGGAAAACCGGCCTTACCGGAAAGAACTGGAAGAAATTGCCGCCAATGCGGGTCCTGCGGTTCTCCATGAAATGCTTCGGAAGGCAGACCCGGACTCCGCGGAAGCGATTCACGCCAACAACGTAAAACGTGTAATCCGGGCTCTTGAATTTTACCGGGAAACCGGAAAAAGGATTTCGGAACATAATGCGGTTGAACGTGAAAAACAGGCTGCATACCGGTTTTGCTATTTTGTCCTGACGCAGAACCGGCAGACTTTGTACGAACGGATTGACAGCCGCGTGGACGCCATGATTTCCGACGGGCTGGTGGAAGAAGTAAACGCCTTAAGAGAGATGGGGTTACACCGCGGGAATGGTTCCATGCAGGGGCTGGGCTACAAGGAAATCCTGGCTTATCTGGAGGGAGAAACCAGTCTGGACGAAGCCGTTTACCGGATCAAACGGGATACAAGGCATTTTGCAAAAAGGCAGCTGACATGGTTTCGCAGGGAAAAGGATGTGATCTGGATTGATAAGGACAGGTTTTCCGGTGATGAAGAACAGATTCTTGCTTTTATGAAAACAAAAATGAAAGAAAAAGGAATATAAAGGAGACGGGCATGTTGTCTGGAACACAAAACAAATGGGAAGAATTATGCGGAATGTATCAGTCCATGGGGATTTCGCGGCAGGTTTATGAATTTGGGGAAAGCGTGGCGGAAGAATTAAAGGAACGCTTTCAGGAAATTGACCGGGTGGCGGAGTACAACCAGTGCAAAGTGTTAAAAGCCATGCAGGAAGAAAAGGTCAGCGAAGCCTGTCTGCTTGGAACTACGGGATACGGCTACAATGATCTTGGAAGAGATACGCTTGAAAAAGTGTACGCCTCCGTTTTTCACACGCAGGACGCGCTGGTGCGTCCCCAGATTACCTGCGGCACCCACGCGCTGGCGCTGGCTCTTATGAGCAATCTGCGTCCCGGAGACGAATTACTTTCCCCTGTGGGAAAACCTTACGATACATTGGAGGAAGTGATCGGCATCCGGGAATCAAAGGGTTCCCTGAAAGAATATGGGATTACTTACGGACAGGTGGATCTGCTTGCAGACGGAAGTTTTGATTTTCCGGCAATCCGCCGGGCCGTTCATGACAAAACAAAACTTGTGACGATCCAGCGTTCCAAAGGATACCAGACAAGACCAACTTTATCGGTGCAAAAAATCGGCGAACTGATCCGGTTTGTGAAACAGATCCGGCCGGATATAATCTGTATGGTGGACAACTGCTACGGCGAGTTTGTGGAAACAATAGAACCTTCCGATGTGGGAGCCGATCTGGTAGTGGGTTCCCTGATCAAAAATCCGGGAGGCGGTCTCGCTCCCATCGGCGGTTATCTTGCGGGTACAAAAGCGTGTGTGGAA
This sequence comes from uncultured Lachnospiraceae bacterium, assembly GCA_910587935.1. GTDB lineage: Bacteria > Bacillota > Clostridia > Lachnospirales > Lachnospiraceae > MGBC143606. The sequence continues at coordinate 35,512 of CAJUNP010000022.1, read as the reverse complement.
AACGCGGCGTACAGGCTTACGTCGCCCGGACTGGGAAAAGAGGTGGGAGCTTCCCTGGGCGTAAGCGCTTCTTTTTACCAGGGACTGTTTCTTGCGCCCACCGTTACGGCGGCGGCCTTAAAGGGCGCGGTCTTTGCCGCGAATCTTTATGAACGGCTTGGATTTGCCGTGGTGCCGGACGGAAAGGAGAGCCGCCATGACATTATTCAGGCGGTGACCTTTGGAACGCCGGAGGGCGTGACCGCCTTTTGTGAAGGCGTACAGGCGGCTGCGCCGGTGGATAGTTTTGTGACGCCGCAGCCCTGGGATATGCCGGGATATGATGCCAAAGTCATTATGGCTGCGGGAGCTTTCGTATCGGGATCTTCCATTGAACTTTCCGCGGACGGTCCCATAAAACCGCCGTACGCCGTGTATTTTCAGGGTGGATTAACCTGGCAGCACGCCAAATTCGGAATTCTGAAAACAATCCAGTCTCTTGCAGACCACGGGCTTCTGGACTCGGATTTAAGAAAAAAATAAGAATTTTTCTCGAACTATGACGAAAGTTTTTCGGCAAAATTTATATACATAAACCGGGAAGTGTGATAATATACTTTTTAGTTATGCATAAGAAGCAGAATGGAGTTTTTATATGAGAAAAAACAATTGGGCATGTTTTTTGCTGATTCTGGCGGGGATTGTGATCGGGGGATTTATCGGTTCTCTTTTTCCGGACACATGGCTTAATTATGGAAGCAGCTTTGGATTGACAGGCCCGCTGGAACTCAATCTGGGGATTCTGACGATTTCATTCGGATTGTCGATACATATTACGATTGCAAGTATTGTGGGAATTGTCATAGCGCTTGTGATTTATCATTTTTTATAGGGGTATTCGTATACATTTTTGTACGCCGGAGAGGATAAAGGAGACGGCGTATGGCGACAATAAACAAACAGAGCGATAAAAAAGAAGTTCCCGAAATGCCTTATGAGAAATTTGAACGTTTCGGAGCGGAAAGTCTGACGGAGGCTGAGCTTCTTGCCATTATACTGAGGACGGGCACGAAGGATATCAGCGCGCTGGAACTGGGAAGGCGGATTCTTACCGCTTCCGGGGGACTTTCCGGGCTTAACCATATCCGTTCGGAGGATTTGACAAAAATAAAGGGAATCGGGAAAGTAAAGGATGTTAAGATCCGGTGCATCGCGGAGCTTTCCAGGCGTATGGCAAAGGAATGTGCAAGAAGCGGACTGCTTTTTAATAACCCCATGACCGTAGCGGCCTACTATATGGAACAGCTGAGACATGAAAAAAAGGAAAAGGTGCTGTTAGCGCTGCTTGATTCCAGAGGCCGGCTTTTAAAGGAAGTGCTTCTTTCCACGGGCACCGCCAATGCTTCCCTTGTTTCCACACGCGATGTTTTTATTGAAGTTTTAAAAGCCGAGGCGGTAGGTTTTGTGGTGCTTCACAATCATCCGAGCGGGGATCCGGTTCCCAGCGATTATGATACGGAGATTACAAAACTGCTGGGACAAGGCGCTAAGCTGCTGGATGTGAATATGCTGGATCATATCATTATCGGAGATAACAGATACTACAGCTTTTTAGAATCGGGTTTACTATAGAAAGGAGTCATTACTTTGGCAAACAACGTATTTGGTATCGATTTGGGTACCTGCAACATTAAAATCTACAGCAAAAGCGAAGACGGTATTCTGGTGGAAAAGAACATGATAGCCATCGAGAATAAGAATACCCTGTTTGCATACGGGAATTCCGCTTATGAGATGTATGAGAAGGCGCCCGCCAATATCCACATTTCCTATCCGCTCAGCAACGGTGTGATCGCGGATATCAAGAATATGGAGCTTTTGGTCAAATATTTTGTCGGAGATCTCTCCAAAGGCGGCCTGAAGCCTTCGGATTTCTATATCGCCGTTCCTACCGATGTGACGGAGGTGGAAAAGAGGGCGTTTTATGATCTGATCCGTGATGCGGGCGTGAAAGCCAAAAAGATTATGGTTGTGGAGAAAGCCGTTGCCGACGGGCTGGGAATGGATATCGACGTAAAAAACGCACAGGGAGTTTTAGTTGTTAACGTAGGCTATGATACTACGGAGCTTTCTATTTTATCTTTGGGCGGAATTGTATTAAGCAAGCTGATTAAGGTGGGAGGGCTTAAGTTTGACGACGCCATCCGCACTGCGATCCGGAAAGAATTCAGCCTGATTATCGGCGGTAAGACGGCGGAAAGTGTGAAGATATCCTTAAGCGAATTGAAGGAAAGCAGCAGCAACGCCGTGGTTTACGGCCGGGATATCGTAACGGGCCTTCCCGTGGAAAGAGAAATCCCCGTAAGCCTTGTGGACGAAGCTCTTGCCGAGCATTTCCATACGATTATTGACAACATAAAAGTGATTTTAGAGCGTACGCCACCGGAGCTTGCCGCAGATATTTACCGCCACGGCATTTATCTGACAGGAGGGGCGTCTCAGGTAAGTTATCTGGCACAGCGTATTCAAAAGGGAACGGGTCTGCATGTAAATATGGCGGAGAATCCCGTTACCAGTGTGGCTTTGGGACTTGCCAAAATCATAAAAGAGGATAACTACAAATCGGTAGCGTACGCAATTGAAGGAATGAGTAAATGAGCCCAATAATCAAGAGAAAAGGAGAGAAGTTTACTCTGCCGAGTAAATATCTCCTTTTTATTTTAACGATCCTGTGCGCCGGATTAATGATTCTGACTTTCAGTACGGACGTCCTCGATAAACCGGTAAACGCCGTGGCCGGCTATGTAATCGTTCCTTTTCAGAAGGGCATCAGTTCCGTCGGAAAATGGCTGGGAAACCGTTCCGAAGAACTGGCGCAGATAAGAGATCTTCTCAGTGAGAACAAAAAGCTGAAGGAACAGGTTAACGAACTGACCATAGAGAATACCCGTCTGCAGCAGAGTCAGTATGAACTGAATAATTTAAGAAACCTTTACAAGATTGACAGCCAATATGAAGAATATGAAAAAACAGGCGCCCGCATTATCAGCAGGGACAGCGGAAACTGGTATTATTCTTTCATTCTGGATAAAGGAAGCAACGACGGGATTGCAGAGAATATGAACGTGCTTGCGGACGGCGGCCTGGTGGGAATCGTTGAGTCCGTAGGACCGAACTGGTCAAAGGTTAAATCGGTAATTGCCGATAATTCCAATGTCAGCGGGACGGTTCTGGCCACGGGAGATCTTTTGATGGTTTCCGGAGACCTGCAGGCCATGGAGCGGGGCGTGATCCGTTTCGGGCAGCTGGTTGACAGCGAAAGTAACGTAGCCGTGGGCGACAAGGTGGTAACGTCAGATATCAGTTCTCTGTTTCTGCCGGATATTCTGATCGGTTACATCGATCAGATTGATATGGACGCCAATAATCTGACCAAATCCGGATTTATAACGCCGGCGGTGGATTTTGAACATTTGTCCGAGGTTTTGGTTATTCTGGAATTAAAGCAGACGATTCCCGATACGTAAAACAGAAAGGCATGGGTATAAATTAACATGAAAAGAGGCATAATTGCCACTGCTTTAATATGGATTTGTTTTCTGCTGCAGTGTACCTTTTTCCGCGCTCTTGATTTCGGAGGAATCGTACCGAATCTTCTGATTATTCTGACTTCCTCCTTCGGATTTATGCGGGGAGAAAAAACGGGACTTGGAATCGGTTTTATATGCGGTATACTGTCGGATATATTTTTTGGCGAGGTGCTTGGGTTTTACGCGCTGATTCTGATGTACATAGGTTATATGAACGGAAAATTTTCCAGGGTCTTTTATCCGGATGATATTAAACTTCCGGCAGCCCTGATTATAGCAAGCGATTTTTTTTACGGGTTGATCTGTTATGTTTTAATGTTCTTAATGAGGGGAAGGCTGCAGTTTTCTTACTATTTTATGGAGGTTATTCTGCCGGAAATCATATATACGGCAGTCGTAACCATGATTTTGTATCCCGTTATTTTAGTCATAAACAAATGGCTGGAAGCAGGGGAAAAAAGGAGTGCCAGAAAGTTTGTTTGAACGTTTAAAAGAAAACTTTATCAATTTTATAACATCGCGTACTTTTGTTTTGGTCATTGCCTTTATCGGACTTGCGTCGGTTCTGATTTTACGTATTTTCACGCTTCAGATTGTGGAGGGAGAGCATTATCTGAACGAATTTCTTCTGAAGACGGAAAAGAACCGGGAAATTTCTTCTACCAGAGGCAATATATATGACACGGACGGCGTATTGCTTGCATACAGTGAACTTGCGTATTCGGTCAAAATAGAAGATGTATTTGAGGGCACCAAGCGAAAAAGAAATACGGATTTAAACGATACCATTTATCGTCTGATTAAAATGATCGAACAAAACGGGGATCATGTCACCAGCGATTTTAATATCGTGCTGAATGAAGACGGAAATTATGAATATACGGTATCCGATACGCTGCTTTTGCGTTTTAAAGCGGATGTATACGGACAGGCTTACGTTACGGATTTAAGTTATGAGGAAGAGTCGGCCACAGCCGATGAGATGATAGAGGATTTAGTCTCCCCGGACTATTACGGTGTCGGCACTTATACGGATCCTGACGATAGTAAGTCTTTTGTTCCGGGAATGGGTTATACCAAAAAAGAAATTCTGCAGATCGTAACGGTTCGTTATCTGATGGGACTGACTTCTTTTCAAAAGTATCTGGGAACGACGATTGCCACCGATATTAATGAAAAAACCGTAGCGGTTATTATGGAAAATCTGGACAAGCTCGACGGTGTTTCGATCGAAGAGGATACGGCAAGAAGATATGTGGACAGTGAATTTTTTGCTCCGATTATCGGATATACGGGAAAAATTTCCACGGATGAGCTGGAAACGTTAAATCAGGACTACCGGGAAAAAACCGGACTTGCAACGGATCGTTATTCTTTGAACGATATTGTGGGGAAGACCGGGATTGAAGCTTATATGGAACAGGACCTTCAGGGGGTTAAGGGATCGGAACAGGTTTTTGTAGACAATATGGGAAAGGTAATTGAGGTAAGCAGCCGGACGGAACCGGTTGCCGGCAATGACGTTTATCTGACCATCCGCCACGACCTTCAGATTGCCTGTTATAATATTCTGGAACAGAATATAGCCGGTATTCTGTTGGATAAAATTCATAATGTCAAAGAGTATATACCGAAAGAGAACGCTATGGGCGGGGATATTATTATTCCGATTTATGACGTGTATTACGCTCTGTTTGACAATGGGATAATTGAAACTTCACATTTTGACGATACCAATGCGGGAGAAACGGAAAAGAGTGTACAGACCAGATTCGAAGATTACAAACAGGAGGTTTTCAATACCCTGACCAGGGAAATACAGGAAACCCGAACCCCTTATAACCAGTTAAAGACGGAATATCAGGTATATGAAAGCAATGTTGTGACATATCTTACGGATCGGGGCGTTATAAAAGACAGCGAAATCGATACTTCCGACGCGACGTATCAGGCGTGGAAAACGGAAGAGACGATCGGCCTCGGCGAGTACCTTGATTATCTGATTTCCATGAACTGGATTGATGTGACGAAGCTGAATCTGTCAGGCCAGTATTCGGATTCGGAAGAAATTTTTAAAGCTTTAAACGAGTATATCATTAAGATGTTGGATAATTCCGGTGAATTTAACCGTAAGTTATATAAATACATGATTTTGAACGACGTTATTTCCGGCCGGGACGTATGTAAGATCCTTTGTGAACAGGGAATTTACGATATCGATCCGGACGATGAGGCAAAGCTTTACGACGGCAGTATGACTGCCTATGATTTTATGCGCAGACGAATCGAACTTCTTGAAATTACACCGGCACAGCTTGCACTCGATCCCTTTTCCGGGTCCATTGTAATTGTGGATGTAAATAACGGTAATGTGCTTGCGCTTGTTTCCTATCCGGGATATGACAATAACCGTATGTCCAACACGGTGGACAGCAGTTATTTTGCGCGTCTGCAGAGCGATAAATCAAGGCCTATGTACAATTATGCCACCCAGCAGCAGACGGCGCCGGGTTCCGCCTATAAAATGGTAGTGGCCACGGCGGGACTGCAGGAAGGGGTTATCAATACGGGCACAACCGTTTTATGCGCGGGTGTTTTTGAAAAAGCCAGCTATAATTCCCGGTGCTGGATTTATCCCGGTTCCCATGGTATGCAGGGCGTCAGCGACGCAATCCGCAATTCCTGTAACCATTATTTTTATGAAGTCGGTTATAGACTGGGGTTGGTAGGAGACGTTTTCAACAGTAACGTGGGATTGGAACGGCTGAAAAAATATGCGGATTTATACGGACTGACGGAAAAATCCGGAGTAGAGATCGACGAAGCGGAACCCCATGTATCGGACGAGCTTCCGGTCCTCTCCGCAATCGGACAGGGAACCAATAACTTTACAACGGTAAGCATGGCGCGTTATACGGCCACCGTGGCAAACAGCGGAACCTGTTATAACCTTACGCTTTTGGATAAACTGACGGATCATAATAAGACATTGCTGGAAGATTATCAGGCGGAAGTCCGGAATCGGATCGATATGCCGGAATCTTACTGGGATGCAATTCATACGGGTATGCGCCGTGTTGTTGAGGCCAAAAGATATTTTAACAATTTTGGCGTTCAGGTGGCGGGTAAAACCGGTACGGCACAGGAAAGCAAAAGCCGGACGAACCATGCGCTGTTCGTATGTTATGCGCCGTATGAGAATCCGGAAATAGCCATTACTACCCGTATTGCTTTCGGTTATTCTTCGGACTATGCGGCAAGGACGACCAGAGAAGTACTCAAGTATTATTACAATCTGGAAGATGCGGAAGAGATTATAAACGGTACGGCGGCAACGATGGAAAGCGGGATCATCAGTAATGAATGGTAAAGGAATGCCGGAGGGAGTCAGCATATGAAAGAACATGTGGTAATCAAGAGTTATCAAAACGGAATTAATCTGATTCTGGAAGAAGATGTATCCTTTCAGGATCTGCTCCGTGAAATCGGATATAAATTTCACGAGTCGGGGAAGTTTTTCGGAAACGCCAAAATGGCATTGTCCATTAACGGCCGGGAGCTTACGGATGAAGAGGAACGGCAGATTCTAAACGTGATTCAGGAAAACTGCGACGTAAATATTATCTGCCTTATGGGAAAGGACGAGGAAACCGGCCGGAATTTTGCACGCGCCGTCAGAGAAACGGAAATGCAGCTGGAAAATACGGCATCCGAGGGGCAGTTTTATAAAGGAACTCTGAAAAATCATCAGGTTCTGGAAACCGAATCGAGCATTGTAGTGTTAGGGGACGTGTATCCCGGTTCCACGATTATTTCTTCCAAAAATATTATTATTCTCGGCGGCCTGTATGGAAAGGCCTATGCGGGAGAAAACGGAGAACCGAATCATTATGTAGTGGCGCTTGAAATGGAGCCGGAGAAAGTAAAAATCGGCGATTTCAAATATAAACCCGGCGATAAAGGCAATAAGTGGTCCATAAAGCCAAAAGTACGGCCTAAAATTGCTTATGTAAAAAACGAAAGAGTGGTTCTTGAACCTTTAACAAAAGAATTGCTGGATTTGTTTTAACAAATTCCGGTGGACGATAAGATTGTTCAGCAATATTTCAAACACGGAACCTCATGGGGATTTCCGTAGAAACGGAGGAAGTATGTGTGAAGTAATTGTCGTCACATCAGGAAAAGGCGGTGTGGGAAAAACCACCACATCTGCAAACGTTGGTACAGGTTTGGCCCAAATGGGCAAAAAGGTTGTTCTGATCGATACGGATATCGGACTGCGCAACCTGGACGTTGTTATGGGACTGGAGAACCGGATTGTCTATAATCTGGTAGACGTGGTCGAGGGAAATTGCCGGGTCAAGCAGGCGCTGATCCGTGATAAAAGGCATCCAAGCCTTTATCTGATGCCTTCGGCGCAGACCAGGGACAAGTCGTCCGTAAGGCCGGAACAGATGATTAAGCTGATCGACCATCTGAAAAATCAGTTCGATTATATTATCCTCGACTGTCCGGCCGGAATCGAGCAGGGATTTCAGAATGCCATTGCAGGCGCGGACCGGGCGCTTGTGGTGACGACGCCGGAAGTATCCGCAATCAGGGATGCCGACAGAATTATCGGCCTGCTGGAATCACAGGAGTTCAAAAAAATCGATTTGGTAATTAACCGGCTTCGGCCTGATATGGTAAAACGGGGCGATATGATGTCCGCCTCGGATGTAATCGATATTCTGTCCATTCCGCTGATCGGAATCGTTCCGGATGACGAAAACGTCGTAATTGCAACCAATCAGGGAGAGCCTCTTGTCGGAAATCCGACGCCCGCCGGAAAAGCGTATTATAATATCTGCGAGAGAATTCTGGGAAAAGAAGTAGCGTTTCATGACTTTACCAGAAGCATCTCTTTCTGGACCAGGGTTTCGGGGATTTTTCATAAAATATAGAGGAGGCCGGATATGAAAATTTCGAATATATTCCGAAGAAAAAGTTCAAGGGAAGTTGCAAAAGACCGTCTGAAGATTCTGTTGATTTCGGACAGAGTCAACTGTTCCCCGGAAATGATGGAAATGATTAAGAATGATATTGCAAAAGTTATATCAAAATATATGAAGATCGATGCGAACAGCATGGAAATACAAATAAGCAAAACAGGCACAAAAGGAAGAAATATGAAAAATCCCACGTTATATGCCAATATTCCGATTCTTGATCTGAATAAGTAGGAAAAGGGTAAGGGGATTAAAAGAGAGGCAGAATGTTTAAACAATACAGAATCAGAGATTATGATTTTAAGTTAATACTATTGGTAATCGCCCTGTCGGTCATCGGGGTGATTGCCGTAGGGAGCGCAAGGGAATCTCTGCAGAGCAGACAGATGATGGGAATGATTTTCGGAGTTTTTTTAATGATTGTTATATCCTTTTTTGATTATACGGTTCTTTTAAAGCTGTATCCGCTTTTTTACGCCGGTAATCTGGTACTGTTGGCGCTTGTTATTTTTACGGGGATGGGGGACAATGCAAACGGCGCCAGCAGGTGGCTGGATCTTTTCGGATTTCGTTTTCAACCGTCGGAAAGTGCGAAAATTCTATTGATTTTATTCTTTGCACAGTTTATTATGAAACATAAGGAACAATTGAATACATTCAAATATATTACGTTAAGCCTTGTGCTGATCGGCGTTCCCTGGGTGTTGATCTATAAGCAGCCGGATCTTTCCACCAGTATAACCTTACTGCTAGTGTTCTGCGTATTGATTTTCGTGGGAGGCTTAAGCTACAAAATTATTTTTGGCGTTTTGGCAGTATTACTTCCCGCAGCGGTAATTTTCATATCCCTGGTTTTACAGCCGGATCAGAAAATTATCAAGGATTATCAGCAGCAGCGGATCATGGCCTTTATCAATCCTCAGGAATATGCTTCGACGACCGCTTACCAGCAGCTGAATTCCATTACGGCAATCGCGTCCGGACAGCTGGACGGCAAGGGGTATAAGACAAACGAAATCAGTTCCGTCAAAAACGGAAATTATATTTCGGAACCCCAGACGGACTTTATTTTTGCCGTTATCGGCGAGGAATTTGGCTTTAAGGGAAGCTGTCTTGTCATTGTGCTGTTATTTTTGATAGCTCTTGAATGTGTCAGTGTCGGAAGAAAAGCGAAAGATCTTGCGGGAACCCTGATTGCCTGCGGAGTCGGTTCTCTTATTGCATTTCAGGGTTTTATTAACATCGGCGTGGCAACCTTTATTTTACCGAACACAGGGTTGCCGCTGCCGTTTGTAAGCTATGGTCTTACTTCTCTTCTCAGCCTTTTTATGGGGATCGGCCTTGTGTTAAACGTAAGGTTACAATGTAAAAAATAAAATTTGGAGAGGGTATTGTTATGAACATTGCATTGATTGCGCATGACGCAAAGAAAAAGCTGATGCAGAACTTTTGCATTGCGTACAGGGGAATTTTAAGCAAAAATGAATTGTTCGCCACAGGTACGACGGGACGCCTGATCGAAGAGGTAACCAATCTGAATATCCATAAGTTTCTGGCAGGGCATCTGGGAGGAGAGCAGCAGATCGGAGCGCAGATCGAACATAACCAGATGGATCTTGTTATTTTCCTGCGGGACCCTCTGACCCAAAAAAATCATGAGCCGGATGTCAACACGGTCGTCCGTTTGTGCGACATGCACAATATTCCTCTGGCAACCAATCTTGCCTCGGCGGAACTGTTAATCAAGTCCTTAGACAGAGGAGACTTAGAGTGGCGTGAAATGTACAAATAGAAAGCTTTTGACGGTGCTGTCCGCATGGCTGTTTGCGGCATTTTTATGCGGATGCGGCGGTTTAAAATACGATTTCGCATATGATCCCGATTACAAGGTCAGCAGTTTTCAGGTTACAAAAACGTCCGAGAATCTGGAGACTTCTTCGTTTGCGCAGAATTTGTGCATTGTGTCGGCAGATGTAAGCGCAAATGACCTGAATCTTGAAAACGCAGGGGCCGCATGCCTGTTTGATTTGGGCAGTTCCGGCGTGTTATATTCCAAAAATGCCCATGAGCGGCTGAACCCGGCCAGTCTTACCAAAATTATGACGGCTCTGGCCGCCGTTAAATATGGTTCCATGGATCAGGTTCTTACGGCGACTAACAACGTTAATATTACCGAATCGGGTGCGCAGCTTTGCGGATTAAAAGCAGGGGATTCCATGACTTTGGATCAGGCGCTGCATATTCTTTTAATGTATTCCGCCAACGATGTGGCCATGTTAATTGCGGAAAATATCGGCGGTTCCGTAGAAGGTTTTCTGGAAATGATGAATACGGAGGCTGTGCGTCTGGGGGCTACCAATACGCATTTTGCGAATCCTCATGGTCTGACGCAGGATAATCACTATACGACCGCATACGATCTGTATCTGATTTTTAACGAAGCCCTAAAATACGAGAGTATAACGCAGATTATGCATATGAGCGCATATGAGACCGTTTATACGGATAAAGACGGCAAAAGCAAGGAGCTTTCCGTTAAAACAACGAACCGATACCTGCGCGGGGATTTTAATCCGCCGGAAAATATAACGGTGATTGGCGGAAAAACAGGAACAACCAATGCCGCCGGCGCATGTCTGATTCTTCTGACTAAAGATACCTCAGGAAATTCCTATGTGTCCGTAATATTAAGAGATCCAACCAGCGACGATCTGTATCTGGATATGACCAGTCTGCTGAGGGAGATCAATAATCAGAAAGAAAGATTCGATTAATTAGAGGTTGTTTTTTATAACAAGATAACTTATAATAGAAACAGATGCAACGATGCTTTTGGGGTCGTACATTTAATTTACTTCAGGAGGGTTTCCAATGGTTCAGTTGATTGTAGGTAATAAAGGGAAGGGTAAGACAAAACATTTATTGGACAAAGTAAATAATGAGATAAAGAATGTTTCGGGTAACATCGTTTATCTGGATAAAAGTACGAAGCATATGTATGAACTGAATAACAAAGTCAGATTAATCAATGTTCCTGATTATATGGTGACGAACAGTGACGAATTTTTAGGTTTTATATGCGGTATCATTTCCCAGGATCATGATTTACAGCAAATGTATCTTGACAGCTTTTTAAGAATTGCATGTCTGGAGGAACAGGATTACAGTGCGGCAATACATAAACTGGAAGAAATAAGCGAGAAATTTAAAGTGGACTTCGTAATCAGCATTTCCAAGGACGAAGCGGAACTGCCGGAGTTTTGCAAGTCCAAAGTTATTGTTTCCCTTTAACATAAACCAAAAAGCCTCGGATGCTTTCCGGGGTTTTTTTTAAGGTTTCAAAAGTATGGAGGCTTATCTGTGGCAGAACGTAATGCAAAAAATACAAATAAGATAAAAAAATACCGGAAACCACGGAATATCAACCTGGGAATGGTTATTTTCGGCTTTATATTTGTATATATTATTGTCTGCGTTTTTTTATCATTTACAGAGAAGAGAATCCGCGGTTATGTTGTTGCAGAGGGGGCTTTGTCAACCAATAACGTATATAAAGGAATCGTTTTGCGAAAAGAAGAGGTCGTTACCGGCGAGCGGACCGGATACGTGTATTATTATCCCCGGGAGGGAGAGAGGGTTGCCGTTGGCGACCTGGTTTATACCGTAGACGAGACGGGACAGCTGTCCGATCTGGTGGAATCGGCCGCTATGAGCGGGAATACGCTGGACGATGCTACATTGTCCGAAATGAAATCAGATTTGGTGGAGTTTACACATTCTTTTTCACCGACAGCTTTTTCACAGACCTACGATTTTAAATACAACCTGAAAAATACGGTTTTAAAACTTGCCAATTCGGTTCTGACCGGTTCCGTGTCTTCTCTTGCGGCGGAAAACAGCGCCATTATAAAAGACTGTTATTCCGGTATTTCGGGAATCGTAACGTATTGGACGGACGGGTACGAGGATCTGACGGAAGATACGGTTACAAAATCCATGTTTGAACAAAAAGACTACCAGAAAAAACAGTTATCAGGAAACGAATTGATTGAACAGGGGAGCGCCGTTTATAAACTGAGTACCTCCGAAGACTGGTCGGTTGTGATTCCTTTTGATGCGGAAAGAGGAGCTCAGCTTGTGGAGGAGGAAAAAGGATTTATAAAAGTAAAATTCTTAAAAAATCAATATGAATCCTGGGCGGAAATGAAAATGTTTACGAATCAGGACGGAGATAGTTTTCTGAAGCTGAGCTTTAACAATTCCATGATTACATTTGTAAACGATCGTTTCCTGGAAATTGAATTGATTATAAATGATGAAAGGGGGCTTAAAATTCCCAATACCTCCATCGTGGAAAAAGAGTTTTATCTGGTTCCCAAAGCTTATGTGACAAAAGGCGGAGTTAAAGGGAACTTCGGAGTACTGCGCCAGTCTTATCTGGAGGACGGAAGCGTAACTTCGGAATTTATTGAAACAACCATTTATAACGAAGCGGAAGAAGAATATTATCTGGATACCAGTGAACTCAGAATCGGGGATATCCTGTTGATGCCGGACAGCGCCGAAACCCAGGTCGTAAGCAAAAAGGCGACCTTGATCGGGGTATATAACATTAATAAAGGGTATGCGGATTTTAGAAGAATTGATATTCTTTATAAGAATGAAGAATATTCCATAGTTAAATCAAACAGCCCGTATGGTTTAAACGTTTATGATTATATTGTTCTGGATGCGGAAACCGTAAACGAGAATGAATTTATGTATGACTGATTCATCCCGATTTTATGTGGAGGATTGATATGAATGATCAGATTGCGCACAATTTACAGGAAGTGACGAGAAAAATAGAGGACGCCGCCTTAAAAGCGGGACGCAATCCCGGGGACGTTACATTAATTGCCGTAAGCAAAACAAAGCCTGTTTCCATGCTGCTTGAGGCTTATGAGCAGGGATGCCGTGATTTTGGCGAAAATAAAGTACAGGAAATTCTTGAAAAATATGACCGTATGCCGGCGGATACCCGTTTTCACATGATCGGTCACCTGCAGCGCAATAAAGTAAAATATATTTTGGATAAGGTAGCATTAATTCACAGTGTCGATTCGGTACGGCTTGCACAGGAAATCAGCAAGGAAGCGGTGAAAAGAAACCTGGAGACGGATATTCTGATAGAGGTTAATGTGGCGGAGGAAGAAACCAAGTTCGGAACCCGTCCGGAGGATACAATATCGCTGATCCGGGAAATCGCACAGCTTCCGGCGGTTCATATCAAAGGTCTTATGACAATTGCGCCTTATGTAGAAAAATCGGAGGAAAATCGGAAGTATTTTGAAAAACTGCGTCAATTAGCTGTTGACATCAGGGAACAAAACATTGATAATGTTAAGGTAGAAGTTCTTTCCATGGGAATGACAGGGGATTATGAAGTGGCGGTTGAAGAGGGGGCCACTTACGTACGGGTTGGTACCGGAATTTTCGGGGGAAGAAGTTAAGGAGAGATTATATGGGAGTAATGGACAAGTTTTTAACCTACATGAAGTTAAATGACGAAGAAGACGAGTATTATGACGACGATTACTATGACGACGATGATGTCATTGAAGATAAACCGAAGAAAATAAGCTCCAAAACATCTACAGACGATTTAATCGAAGAAAAACCGCAGAAACCGGTAGCTAAGGTAACCCCCATCCGGCAGCAAAAGAGAATGACCGGAAGCGGTATGGAGGTATGTGTGATTAAGCCCAGTACGGTAGAAGACGCAAGAGAGATTACGGAAACGCTTCTTGCCAACCGGACGGTTGTATTGAATCTCGAAGGACTGGATGTGGATATTGCGCAGAGGATTATTGATTTTACCTCCGGTTCCTGTTTTGCAATCAGCGGCAATTTACAGAAAATATCCCATTACATATTTATTATTACCCCGGCAAGCGTGGATATATCCGGAGATTTTCAGGATATTTTAAGCGGCAGTTCTTTCGATATGCCGATTAATAATGGATTTTAACGTTGTGTGTATAAAAGCTTCCTGCCGGACGGCGGGAAGCTTTTGATTAAAAAATAAGCTTATGGCGCGGAAAGAGGACATGCATGTCGCAAAGATTAACCGTTCATTATGAAAAGAAACCCTGCTATGATATCGTATATGAAGCATCCTTTGATAAACTCTGTGAGGAATTGGAGCCGTTTCATATTTCGGAGAGAAAGCTGTGTATCGTTACGGATTCCGTTGTGTCCGGGCTTTACGGAACGGAAGTAAAAAAGCTTCTCGAACCGGTCTGCCGGCGCTGTGAAATATTCGTTTTTCCTTCAGGGGAAGCAAATAAGACGTTAGACACCGTTAAGGAGATTTATCAATTTCTGATTGAACGCCAGTTTAACAGAAAAGATATGCTGATCGCTTTGGGCGGTGGCGTAACGGGGGATATTACCGGCTATACCGCCGCGACTTTTCTTAGGGGAATCGACTATGTACAGATTCCAACTACACTTCTGTCACAGGCGGACAGCAGCATCGGCGGCAAGACGGGCGTAGATTTTGACGGTTATAAGAATATGGTAGGCGCTTTTAAAATGCCGATACTTGTCTATATGAATCTTTCCGTATTAAAAACGCTGGATAACAGACAGTTTTTTTCCGGCTTTGCGGAAGTCATGAAATCCGCTCTGATCCGCGACGGCATTTTATATGAATGGCTGATTGAGATGATGTACGAAATCTGTGAAAAGCAGCCGGAAATATTGGAGGAAATGCTGGTGCGCACCTGCCGGATCAAGCAGATGATTGTTGAAAAGGATCCTTCCGAAAAAGGCGAACGCGCTCTTCTGAATCTGGGCCATACGATTGGGCACGCCCTGGAAAAATATAAGAATTTCGAATTGTACCACGGAGAATGTGTGGCTTTGGGATGCGTGGCGGCGGCTTTCATCTCCTGGAAGAAAAATTTCCTTTCCATGGAGGAATATTATGAGATACGGGATATGTTCGTTCCCTTTTATCTGCCGATTTCCATTGACGGCGTGGAGCCCCACAAAATTCTTGAGCTGACCAAATCCGATAAGAAAGCGGAGGACGGTAAAATTAAATTTATCTTGTTAAAGAAAATCGGAAAGGCTTTTATTTCTACTGACGTAACGGATCAGGAGATTTTGGACGCCATAGAGGAAATTCATTTCAGCGAAGAGGACGCCCATGCGTAACTTGAAACCATCCCGTAAGAAAATTTTTATTCCAAAAAGAATATTGTTGTTCTGGGACGCGCTTGGAATTTTTTTCGTTCTGTTAGTGGATCAGCTGCTTAAAGATTATGTTACGCAGATTCTGGAAAACGGGGGAAGCATTGTTGTTATAGACGGTGTTTTACAGCTGACGTTACTAAAAAATACGGGAGGCATTTTCGGCTTTTTGCAGAACCAGACGCCGTTCATTTTATTTACCGCGGGAATTTTTATACTGTTTATTCTCTATCTGCTCGTCAGGCTGCCGGACAAGCCGCGGTTTCAGATTCTTCATCCGGTTTTTGCCTGCATGCTTGCAGGCGCTTTGGGGAATGTAACAGACCGGTTAAGATTCGGATATGTCATCGATTTTATCTACTTTGTGGGAATTGATTTTCCGGTTTTTAATCCGGATGATATATTGATATCCGTATCAGTGGCGATATTGATTTGTCTGCTGTTATTCTATTATAAAGAAAAGGATTTTAAGTTTTTAACGTTTAAACAGGAACGCTACCGCGAATTGAAATAAAAAAACGGGAGTAAAGCTTTGGACAGATTTAGTTTTGTGATTGCGGAGGATATGGAGGAAGAGCGGATCGATAAGTGTCTGAGCATGCTTATCGATTCTTTGTCGCGCTCTTTTATCCAGAAACTGATCCGGGAAAACGGCGTTTTTGTAAACGGAATCCCGGTAAAAGCAAATTATAAAGTAAAAGCGCAGGATACGATTGTGTTTGAACTTCCGGACAGCGTGGAACCGGATATCCGGCCTGAAAATATTCCCCTTTCCATCCTTTATGAAGACGACGACGTCATAGTGGTAAATAAGCCGAAGGGAATGGTTGTACACCCTGCGGCGGGACATTATACCGGAACTCTTGTAAATGCTCTTTTGTATCATTGTAAAGACAGTCTTTCCGGTATTAACGGCGTAATGCGTCCCGGTATCGTACACCGCATTGACCGGGATACCACCGGTTCCGTTATTGTCTGTAAGAACGATTTTTCCCATGAGCGCATTGCCGCGCAGCTTGCGGCCCATACCGTTAACCGGGTATATCACGCCATTGTCCTGGGAGAACTGAAGGAGGATACGGGAACAATACATAAACCCGTGGGAAGACACCCCACAG
>CAJUNP010000022.1:0-18588 GCA_910587935.1 uncultured Lachnospiraceae bacterium | reverse complement strand
AAAAAATGGCGGTAAACGATAAAAACGGAAAAGATGCCGTGACGCATTATAAAGTACTGCAGAGATTCCGGGGATACACCTATATCGAGTGCCGTCTGGAAACGGGAAGAACCCATCAGATCCGGGTGCATATGGCAAGCATCGGACATCCTTTGCTGGGGGATGAGGTATACTCCAATAACCGGCAGCGTTTTTCTTTGCAGGGGCAGACTCTGCATGCGAAAATACTTGGTTTTGTGCACCCGAGAACTTCCGGGTATGTAGAGACGGACGCGCCGCTGCCGGCATACTTTGAGGAATTATTGAGGAAATTGTCATGATTGTGATGAAACATCAAACTTAAGGAGACAAAGCAATATGGAAAGCGCAGTCATTTATGAAAAACAAGATGAAGGATATCCTATAATTTTGTTGTGCAAATCCTACAAAAAAGGTATAATAGAAATATAATTGATCTGTAAATTCATGAAAGGCAGGGGATGTATATGAATACTGTAATTACACTTGGACGTCAGTTTGGTTCAGCGGGACGTGAAATCGGGGAAAAAGTTGCGGAATATTTTGGCATTACATGTTACGACAAGGAGCTTTTGTCCAGAGCGGCAAAGGAGAGCGGCTTCTGTGAAGAGATGATTAAAAACCACGATGAGAGGCCTACCAACTCCTTTTTGTACAATCTTGTTATGGATACATATTCATTTGGCTATAACGCTTCTTCTTTTGTCGATATGCCCATCAGCCACAAGGTGTTTCTTGCACAGTTTGATACCATTAAAAAAATAGCGGAAGAAGGTCCCTGCGTGATTGTGGGACGGTGTGCCGATTATGCCCTGAGCGATTTTAAAAACTGTATTCATCTTTTTATATATGGTAATGAAGAAACCAAAATTAAGAGAATCATGGATAAATACAACCTGAGTGAACAGAAAGCCAGGGAGACGATTATCAAAAAGGATAAACAGAGACAAAGTTATTACAATTATTATTCTTCCAAGAAATGGGGGCGTGCGGACAGCTATGATCTGTGTATTAACAGCAGCGTGCTCGGCGTGGAAGGAACGGTAAAGCTAATTACCCAGTATATAGAAGATTTTGAAGCAAGAAGCAAATAAACAAAATCTGCTTGACATATACAGGCTCCAATGGTATTATGTGTAAGTATGCCGCATAGTGAGGTTTGCCGGGGAGCGCCGCGGCTCGGAGCGATCCGATTAAGCGTAGAAATTACCACCGTAACTAGCGAGTAATGAAATAAGGAGGTGCCTTATATGTACGCAATTATTGCAACTGGTGGAAAGCAGTACAAAGTCAGCGAGGGCGACGTTATCAAAATTGAGAAGTTAGCGGTTGAAGCTGGTGAGACTGTTACTTTTGACAAGGTTATCGCGATCAGCGATAAAGCTCTGAAAGTTGGCGAAGACGTTGCTAACGCAACGGTAAGCGCAACGGTTATGGGACAGGGCAGAGGCAGGAAAGTCATTGTATACAAATACAAGAGAAAAACCGGCTATCATAAGAAAAACGGCCACAGACAAGCGTATACACAGGTTAAGATCGATAAAATCAACGCTTAATCCGGTGTATCAGGACGGCTGTTACAATGACTAATGTTATCATACAAAAAACAAAGCATGGTGAATATCTGGGATTTATCTGCAGCGGGCACGCAGGTTATTCACAGACGGCGAATTCAGATAAGGACGTCGTTTGCGCCGCGGTTTCCGTGTTGGTAATCAATACGATTAACGCAGTCGATGCGCTTACGGATACGAAACAACAGGTAAGTTCCGACGAAAAAAAAGGACTGATCCGGTGTCGGTTTAAAGGAAAACCCTGTGAGAAAGCAGTGGTTTTGATAGAAGCCATGATACTCGGGCTGAAAAGTATCAGCCGGGAGTATGGAACTGATTTTTGTAAACTCAAATTTGAGGAGGTGTAAAACCATGTTGAATATGAACCTTCAATTTTTCGCTCATAAAAAGGGTGTCGGTTCTACCAAAAACGGCAGAGACTCCGAATCCAAGAGATTAGGCGCGAAAAGAGCTGACGGACAATTCGTAAAGGCAGGAAATATTCTTTACAGACAGCGTGGAACCAAGATTCATCCCGGTGTTAACGTAGGAAGAGGCGGAGACGATACTCTGTTTGCACTGGCAGACGGCGTTCTTCGTTTTGAAAGAAAAGGAAGAGATAAAAAGCAGGCTTCCGTATATCCTGTAGAAAAATAATACGAATCTTCAGAAGGCTTCAAACAAAATGTTTGAAGCCTCTTTTTTTGAGACAGACTATGTAGTATAATTTTATCACGAAGCTGCGGCTGCAGAAGCGGAATGTGAGGTAAAAATGTTTGCGGACAGAGCCAGGATTTTTGTAAAAAGCGGAAAAGGCGGAGACGGACATGTTTCTTTCCGGAGAGAGAAGTACGTTCCCAACGGAGGTCCCGACGGCGGAGACGGCGGAGACGGCGGAAGCGTCTATTTTGTAGTGGACGAGGGACTGAATACACTTGTGGATTTCAGACATATACGTAAATACGCCGCCGGAAACGGGGAAAACGGCAATAAAAAGAACTGCCGGGGCAAAAACGGTCAGGATATCCGTATTAAAGTTCCCGAAGGAACCGTAATCAGGGAAGCGCAAAGCGGGAAAATTATTGCGGATATGTCCGGAGACCGGCGGGAATTTATGATTTTAAAGGGCGGCCTTGGAGGGAACGGCAATCAGCATTATGCAACCAGTACCATGCAGGCGCCGAAGTATGCACAGCCGGGTCAGCCTGCCAGAGAACTGGAACTGCTTTTGGAGCTTAAAGTAATTGCGGATGTTGGGCTGGCTGGATTTCCCAATGTGGGAAAATCCACGTTTCTTTCCAGAGTAACCAATGCAAGGCCCAAAATTGCCAATTATCATTTTACAACCTTAAGTCCCAATCTGGGCGTAGTCGATCTTGCGGATGCAAAGGGATTTGTAATCGCCGATATTCCGGGACTGATTGAGGGAGCATCCGAGGGGATTGGACTGGGACATGAGTTTTTAAGACATATTGAACGAACCCGGGTTGTTATTCATGTTGTGGACGCCGCCGGAACGGAAGGACGTGATCCGGTTGAAGATATTTATGCCATCAACCAGGAATTAGAAAGTTATCAGGAGCGGCTTTCCGCAAGAGCACAGGTTATTGCCGCCAATAAAGCGGACTTGCTGCCGGAGGATTCCGATGCCCTTGAACGTATCAGACAGGAATTTGAACCGCAGGGAATCAAGGTGTTTCCCATATCCGCGGTCAGCGGACAGGGAATCAAGGAACTTCTATATTACGTCAACAACCTGCTGGAACAGCTTCCCAGAGAACCGGTGGTGTTTGAACAGGAATATTTTCCGGAAGAAGAAATCATGTACGCCGACGAGCCATATACCGTCTCTTACGACGAACTGGAACAGGAGTATGTGGTGGAAGGCCCCCGCATAGAGAAAATGCTTGGATATACCAATCTGGAAAGCGAGAAAGGCTTTGTCTTTTTCCAGAAATTTCTTAAAGATACGGGGATTTTGGACGAGCTTGAGGCGATGGGCATTAAAGAAGGCGATACGGTGCGCATGTACGGGCTTTCTTTTGATTATTATAAATAACGAAGGATGGGGAAACAATGGAATTAAACAGCAAACAGCGAGCATATTTAAAAGGTCTGGCAAGCGTCTTAGAGCCGGTTTTACAAATCGGAAAGGGAAGTCTTACCCCGGAAGTGACAGAGTCCGTAGCGGAAGCTTTTAACAATCGGGAACTTGTCAAAATCACCGTTTTAAAAAACTGTTTTGACAATCCGAAAGAGCTTGCATCCGTTCTTGCAGAAAGAACACATTCCACGGTAGTGCAGGTAATCGGAAAAAAAATTGTTCTTTATAAAGAAAATAAAGATAAGAAAAAAATTGAACTTCCGTAAACTTTTTCTTATCACAGCGTCACGGACACAGTCTTTGCCGTGCAGGAGGGATATTCATGAAAAAGGTTGGTATTATGGGAGGTACATTTAATCCCATTCATATCGGACATCTTCTTCTGGCGGAGACCGCCAAAAGCCAGTACGGCCTTGATACAATTTTGTTTATACCCAGCGGATGTCCTTATATGAAGAGGGAAGCGCCGGTATTGCCGGGAGAAATACGGGCTGAAATGGTGTCCCTTGCAATCCGGAACAATTCCCGTTTTTCCTTATCGCGGATCGAGATCGAACGCGGAGGCAATACGTATACCTGCGACACTCTGCGAACCTTGAAAAAAGAAAATCCGGATACGGAATATTATTTTATTCTGGGAGCCGATTCCCTTTTGGCCATCGAAAGCTGGAAAAATCCTGAAGAAATCTTTGCTTCCTGCACGCTTCTGACCGCGGTACGGGATGAAACGGACAGAGAACTGGAAGCGGCTGAAAAACGGCTTTCGGAGAAATATCATGCTAAAATCGGACGGCTTATGTGTAAAAATATGGATATTTCTTCTACCGATATCCGTAAATTCATAAAAAACGGTCAATCCGTCCGGTATCTGGTTCCGGATGCGGTGATACAATATATTGAACAACATAAATTATACCGGAAGTAATCGGTGACACAGGAGTCATTTTATGGAAAAAACTGCCGATATTAAGAAGATCAGAAAGGCTATGGAAAAATGCCAGGATGAAAAACGTTTTACCCATACGCTGGGGGTTGCCTATACGGCGACAGCTCTTGCAATGCGCTATGACGCGGATATTAAGAAAGCCGAAACGGCGGGACTTTTACATGACTGCGCCAAATGTATGGATAATGACAAACGGATTTCGATCTGTAAAAAACACCATATCAGTATAACGGAAGTGGAGAAACGCAATCCGTTTCTGCTGCACGCAAAAGTAGGAAGCTTTATCGCCATGGATAAATATCATATTCATGATACGGATATTATCAATGCGATACTGAACCACACTACGGGACGTCCGGGCATGTCCCTGTTGGAAAAAATTATCTTTGTGGCGGATTACATTGAACCGTCCAGGAAACAGGCGCCTAATCTGGCACAGATCCGCAGGCTGGCTTTTGTCGATCTTGACGGGGCGCTTCTTAATATTTTGCAGGATACGCTGCGTTATCTTGAAAACATCGGCGGCGATACCGATCCCATGACACAAAAAACGTATGATTATTATAAAAAAGATAAGGAGAAATCATGACATCAAAAGAAATGGCCGGGCTGGTTATTGCAGCCCTTGAAGAAAAGAAGGCAGAAGATATACGCATTATTGATATTTCACAGGTTTCTGTCCTGGCAGATTATTTTATTATAGCCAACGGCTCCAACCGGAGCCAGATTCAGGCGTTATCCGATTCGGCGGAGGAGACTCTCGGAAAAGCCGGATGTCCTGTAAAACAGGTGGAAGGGTATGACACCGCCAACTGGGTGCTTCTTGATTTCGGAGATATCATAGTGCACATTTTTGACAGGGAAAACCGTTTGTTTTATGACTTGGAGCGGATCTGGAGAGACGGAAAAAAGATTGAAAAGGAAGAATTTGCGTAAAAAGAAGGAGCATCGCTGCAGCGACGCTCCTCTTTTTATTCGGCGCTTCTTGTTGAAAGGCGCATATAAAAGCTGATCAGATATAGTCCCAGTATACCTACGATTGCGTAAATAATACGAGAAATCCAGGACATATTTCCAAAGACGAAGGCAACCAGGTCAAAACCGAAAAAGCCGATCAATCCCCAGTTAACGGCTCCGATGATTACAATTGTCAAAGCGATACAATCTATTATTTTATTTCCCATCTTTGCGTCCTCCTTCCATCTTTTATTATGCCTTCTTTCAATAAATCCATGCGTACCAAAAATGTAAGTTCATGGAAATTCTTAAACTTTTATATATATTTATAAGTATTTTAAGAGTTTTTTTGAAATTAAGATTGACAAAGAATTTCATAAAGTGTATTATTTACAGAAAACATAAACTTATGAAGTGTTTTGTATAAAAGTTTATGTTTTGATTATTATTCAGGAGGAATGATTATGAAAAAATTTAACAAAATTTTCGGCGTTGTTCTCGCTTCCTGTATGACACTGTCTTTACTGGCAGGCTGCGGCGGCGATAATAACACGAAAGAAAACCAGAGCGGCGAAAGCCAGAATACAGGTAGCCAGGATGATACGCAGAATGCGGATAATCAGACAGCCGGCGGCGAAGGCGTATTTAAAATCGGGGGGATAGGCCCTATTACCGGTAATAATGCGGTATACGGCCAGGCAGTTCAGAATGCTATGCAGATTGCCATCGATGAGATTAACGAAGCCGGCGGTGTAAACGGTTATACCTTTGAAATGAATTTTCAGGACGACGAATCCGACCCTGAGAAATCGGTGAATGCTTACAATAACTTAAAAGACTGGGGTATGCAGCTTTTAGTCGGCACCGTTACCTCCGGTCCCTGCGTAGCGGTTGCAGCCGAGACGAATACGGATAATATGTTCCAGTTAACGCCTTCCGGATCTTCCGTAGAGTGTGTGGAGCATCCCAACGCTTTCCGCGTATGTTTCTCTGACCCGAACCAGGGCTTCGGCGCGGCAAAATATATCGGTGAGAATTCTCTCGGAAACAAGGTTGCTATTATATATGACAGTTCTTCTATTTACTCTTCCGGTATTTATACCAAGTTTACGGAAGAAGCTGCCAACCAGAATTTCGAAATCGTGTCGGCCGAAGCGTTTACGGCAGATAATGCGACAGACTTTTCCGTACAGCTTCAGAAAGCAAAGGATGCGGGCGCAGATCTTGTATTCCTTCCCATTTATTATACGGAAGCGTCTCTGATCTTAACCCAGGCTAATCAGATGGGTTATGAACCTACTTTTGTAGGCTGCGACGGTCTGGACGGTATTCTTGCGGTGGAAAACTTTGATTTGGCCCTTGCGGAGGACGTTATTCTTTTGACACCTTTTGCAGCGGATGCTACCGATGACCTGACGGTTTCTTTCGTTACCAAATATCAGGAAAAACATGGCGATATCCCGAATCAGTTTGCAGCAGACGCTTACGACGCTGTTTATATTGTTAAGGCAGCCATTGAAAAGAGCGGCGCAACGCCCGATATGTCCGTATCGGATCTGTGTGAAGCGATTAAAGGCGCTATGACCGAGATTTCCGTAAACGGACTTACCGGAGAGGCAATTACCTGGACGGAAGACGGCGAACCGAATAAAGCGCCCAGGGCCGTTGTAATTAAGGACGGCGCATATGTAGCAATGTAACATTCTTTTTATCAGATATCCTGCCACTGCAAAACGGACGTATACCGGACTGTTTTGCAGTGGTTTATTTTTTTCGGTATAAAATTTCATTTGAAAATATCACAAAATTTCACAAAAATTTAGAGAAAAGCATTGAAATTTCCGCCTGTTTTCTATATACTAATATTAATTGTTGTCTGCAAATACAAGCTTTTGCAGAATTATTGAATACATGAAGGAGAATCTTAAATGAAAAAAGCGATGAGCCAGTCGGTTCTAACCCTGATTTTGAACGGTGTTTCAATTCTCTCCCTGATTTTTCTTATTATATCGTTATTTTCATACGGTAAAGCCAATTTACAGCTTTCCAAGGCCCATAATGAACGGTTTGAACTGACGTATAACGCTAATCGCTTTATGAACGGTTCGGCTTACCTGACAAACGAGGTACGCGCTTTCGCTGCAACCGGAGCCCAGGAACATTATGATAACTACTGGAACGAAGTAAACAATTTGAAAAACAGGGATATTGGCGTGGCGGCCCTCCAGGAGATTGGAATCACTGCCGAAGAGCAGGGGATGATCGATAAAATGTTTGAGCTTTCCAACAGCCTGGTTCCCCTTGAAGAAGAAGCTATGAACCAGGTGCAGAACGGCAAGAAGGAAGACGCGCTGGATTATGTTTACGGAACCGATTACAGTACGGCCATTACGGAGATTAATGCAATTAAAGAGCAGTTCCTTGCAGATCTGGATGCGCGGACGAAAACGAATGTGGAAGAGCTTACGAGTGAGACGGAACGTATTAAAGGAACCATGATTGCCGCGTTTATTGTGGTCGGATTGATACAGTTATTTAATATTCTGCTTACGAGACGCGGAATCCTGCGGCCGGTTATTTCCATCCGCGATCAGATGGTGGAGATTTCAAAAGGGAATCTGTCCGCAAAATTTGCTTTGCAGCCGAATACTTCCGAGATCGGCATGCTGGTAGCGTCCATACATGAAACAAAAAAAGAACTTAAAAAATACATAAATGATATCGATAATAAACTGGCGCAGATGGCGCAGGGTAATATGAACCTGACAATCGACGACGATTACCGGGGAGAATTCCTTCCGATTCAGAATGCCATGCGTGAGATACTGGATTCTCTTAACGCGGCCCTCTCCCAGATTAATACGGCTTCGGAGCAGGTATCCGAAGGGGCGGGCAGGATGTCTTATAACGCCCAGTCCTTATCCAGCGGTACCGTACAGCAGGCGGCTGCAGTGGAAGAGTTATCTTCCAGTATTCAGGAAATTTCCAGGCAGGTAAGCAATACTTCCTCCGACGCGGGAGACGCGCAGCTTTCTTCTATGGAGGCTATGAAGCATCTGAAAATCTGTAACGAAAAGATGGGAGCGCTGGCGGTAGCCATTGAGGATATCACAAAATCCTCCCGTGAGATCGGCGGTATTATCAAGACTATTGAAGATATATCCTTCCAGACGAATATTCTGGCTCTGAACGCTTCGGTAGAAGCTGCACGGGCAGGAGAAGCCGGAAAAGGATTTTCCGTAGTTGCCGACGAGGTACAAAGTCTGGCAAACAAGAGCGCTGAATCTGCCAAGAATATTACGGAGCTGATTGAGAACTCAATCAAGCAGGTGAAGTATGGCGCGTCACTTTCCGAGGATACGACAAAAGCGCTTGCCGCAGTTATAGACAGCGGCCAGAAGTCCACCGAACTGATTGAGCGGATTGCCGATTCTGCGACGCAGCAGGCGGAATCTTTAGGGCAGTTGACAGAGGGAATGCATCAGATTTCCGATGTGGTTCAGACCAATGCGTCGACCGCGCAGGAGACGGCTATGACGGCACAGGATCTTCAAACCCAGGCGGATGGTCTGAAATTTTCCATACATAAGTTCAGACTTCGCCCATAATAAACGATCTGAGAGGCGGCAAAGTTAACTTCTTTGCTGCCTTTAAAAATAGTGGAAGCGAATGTTTAACCCTAAAGGGTTAAGCGGGAATGGAGGATTTTTATGAGCTTTATTACCTATTTGATTAACGGCATAAGCCTTGGAAGCGTTTACGCGATTATAGCGCTTGGTTATACCATGGTTTATGGAATTGCCAAAATGTTGAATTTCGCACACGGGGATATTATTATGGTAGGCGGTTTTACCGTTTTTACCATTGTAACAACATTGGGACTTCCTCCGGCGCTTGGAATTCTTGCAGCGGTCATAATCTGTACGGTATTAGGGCTTGTAATTGAAAAGATTGCATACAGGCCGCTGCGGAAAGCTGCGTCTCCTCTTGCCGTACTTATTACGGCGATCGGCGTCAGCTATCTTTTACAGAATATGGCTCTGTTGATTTTCGGGGCGAACACCAAATCTTTTACTTCGGTTGTTAATTTTTCCGGCCTGAAACTGGCTGACGGAAGAATTAACATTACGGGAGAAACGATTGTCACAATCCTATCCTGTATAATTATAATGGCAGGTTTGACCTTTTTTATTAATAAGACCAAAGCGGGACAGGCCATGCTTGCAGTTTCCGAGGATAAAGGCGCAGCGCAGCTTATGGGAATTAACGTGAACGGAACGATTGCGCTGACTTTTGCAATCGGTTCCGCGCTGGCGGCGATTGCAGGCGTTCTCTTATGTTCCGCATATCCTTCTTTAACGCCTTATACGGGAGCCATGCCCGGTATTAAAGCCTTTGTGGCGGCGGTATTCGGCGGTATCGGTTCCGTTCCCGGCGCGATGATCGGCGGTATATTGCTGGGTGTAATTGAGATTTTCAGCAGAGCTTATATTTCTTCTCAAATGGCCGATGCCATTGTGTTCGGAGTTCTGATCATTGTTCTGCTTGTAAAGCCTACCGGTATTCTTGGCAGGAACATTCAGGAAAAGGTTTAAGGGTTTTAGTATTTACCGTTTAAATTTGTAAGACAGGAAGGAATCGTATGAATTCAAAAAAGATGCAGTTAAATAAAAATCTAACTAATAATTTAATTACTTACGGGCTTGTAATCGCCGCATTTTTTGTAGTGCAGGGAATGATCTGGACCGGAAAAAGTTCCAGTTTAATGCAGGGACTTTTAGTTCCGCTCTGCGTATATGTTATTTTGGCGGTCTCGTTAAATCTTACCGTAGGTATTCTCGGAGAACTGAGTCTCGGACACGCCGGATTTATGTGCGTAGGCGCTTTTGCCAGCGCTTTCTTTTCAAAATGCGTTCAGGAAGCCATTCCAAATTCCGGTCTGCGTTTTTTCCTGGCGATTCTGATCGGAGCGGCGGCGGCAGGTTTATTCGGAATTTTGATCGGGATTCCGGTGCTTCGCCTGAAAGGGGATTACCTTGCAATTGTGACGCTTGCTTTTGGCGAAATTATAAAAAATATAATAAATGTTCTTTACATTGGCAAAGACGGGAACGGGTTTCATTTTTCCATGAAAGATGCGCTTTCACTGCATATGGAGAGCGACGGCGTGCTGATAATCAACGGTGCGCAGGGAATTACGGGAACTCCCAAGGATTCCTCGTTTATAATCGGCGTAGCGCTGGTTTTGATTACCTTATGGATTGTGTTGAATATAATTCATTCCAGAGACGGGAGAGCGATTATGTCTATCAGAGATAACCGCATTGCGGCGGAATCCATTGGCATTAATATCACCAAATATAAGCTGATGGCTTTTTCTGTTTCCGCGGCGTTAGCCGGGGTAGCCGGTGTTTTATACGCCCATAATCTTTCTACCTTAACGGCGCTTCCCAAAAATTTCGGTTATAACATGTCGATTATGATTTTGGTGTTCGTGGTGCTTGGCGGAATCGGTAATATCAGGGGATCGGTTATCTCCGCTGTGATTCTGACGCTGCTTCCCGAGCTGCTTCGGGGACTGAACAGTTATCGGATGTTGATTTACGCGATTGTCCTGATTGTTATGATGTTATTTAACTGGAGTCCTAAATGTATTGAATTCCGGGAACGGTATTCTTTAAAGAGACTGCTTAAGAACAGGAATCACAATAAGAAGGAGGCTGAATAGAGATGGCGTTACTGGAAGCGAAGAATTTAACAATTTCATTCGGCGGCCTTCGTGCGGTGGATGATTTTCAAATTTCCATAGAAAAAGGACGGCTGTACGGTCTTATTGGTCCGAACGGTGCCGGAAAGACCACGGTATTTAACCTTTTAACGGGCGTATACAAACCTAATGAAGGTATTATAACCTTAGACGGCAAAGATATAACCGGTAAGAAAACAATTGAGATTAATAAGGCGGGGATTGCAAGAACCTTTCAGAATATCCGCCTTTTTAAAGAATTGAGCGTTATTGACAACGTAAAGGCCGGCCTTCATAATCATCATCCTTATTCCGTCATCGCCGGTATCTTAAGGCTTCCGAAATATTTCAGGGAAGAGAAGAAAATGACGGAAGAGGCCATGGAGCTTTTAAAGGTATTTGACCTGGATGGGGAAGCGGAGTATCTTGCCGCAAATCTTCCTTACGGCAAACAAAGAAAACTGGAAATTGCAAGAGCGCTTGCAACCAGGCCTAAAATTCTTCTATTGGATGAGCCGGCCGCCGGCATGAATCCGAATGAAACACAGGAGCTTATGGATACCATCCGTTTTGTAAGAAAGCAGTTTGATATGACCATTCTTCTGATCGAGCATGATATGAAGCTGGTATCGGGCATCTGCGAAGAACTTACGGTCCTGAATTTCGGAAGAATTCTTGCGCAGGGTAAAACGTCCGAAGTTTTAAATGATCCTGAGGTTATTAAGGCATATCTGGGCGAATAGAAGCCGATTTTTGATAGAAAGGTATGGTTATTTTTTATGGCAATGCTTGAGATAAAGGATTTACAGGTGTATTACGGAATGATACAGGCAATAAAGGGCGTATCCTTTGAGGTAAATCAGGGAGAAGTTATTGCATTGATCGGCGCCAACGGCGCAGGTAAAACGACGATTCTTCATACGATAACCGGATTGCTTGCTCCCAAGGCCGGTTCCATTTTCTTTGAAGGTACGGATATTACAAAGGTTCCGGCCCATAAGATTGTATCCATGGGGATGGCGCACGTGCCGGAGGGACGTCGTGTTTTTGCTCAGTTAAGCGTGCTGCAGAATCTTAGAATGGGCGCTTACACAAGAAAAAATAAAGATGAGATCGAGCAGACGCTCCGCACGGTATACGACCGATTTCCACGATTGGAGGAACGTCAGAACCAGATGGCGGGAACCTTAAGCGGCGGGGAACAGCAGATGCTTGCCATGGGACGCGCTTTAATGTCCCATCCCAAAATTATCCTGATGGACGAACCGTCTATGGGACTTTCTCCCATTTTCGTTAATGAAATCTTTGATATAATCGAACAGGTAAGTAAGAGCGGAACCACCGTTCTGCTGGTTGAGCAAAACGCCAAAAAGGCTTTGTCGATCGCAGACAGAGCTTATGTTCTGGAAACAGGTAATATCGTTCTTTCCGGCGAGGCGCAGGAATTGTTAAACGATGATTCGATTAAGAAAGCATATCTTGGTGAATAAGGCCATACAGGTAGAAAGGCAGGAGGATCTTATGGATAAGTGTGTAATTACGATTGCAAGACAGTATGGAAGCGGCGGAAGAACGGTAGGAGAAATGCTTGCAAAAGATCTGGGAATTCATTATTATGACAAAGAACTGATGAAACTGGCGTCCGACGACAGCGGAATTAATGAAGCGCTTTTTGTGAAAGCGGATGAAAAGGTAAAAAGCACTCTGTTATTCAGAGCCGCAAGAAATGCATATAACGGAGAACTGATTCCGCCCGAAAGCGATGATTTTGTATCCAATGATAATCTTTTTAACTACCAGGCTAAAATTATCAAACAGCTGGCAGAAGAGGAATCCTGCGTAATTATAGGGAGGTGTGCCGACTATATTCTGAAGGATTACGAGAATGTTTTCAGTGTTTTTGTACATGCGCCAAGAGATTTCTGTATCGAGCAGGCTTCCAAAAAGCACAGTATGACAACCAGAGAAATCGAAAAATTTATTATTAAAACGGATAAACGGCGCGCTGATTATTATAAATATCATACGGGCAGAGAATGGACGGATGCGAGGAACTATGATTTGTGTCTGGATAGTTCAAAGCTTGGGTTTGAGCGGTGTGTGGAAGAAATTAAAGCTTATATGTGCGTACGGTTCGGGGAGCGGTAAAAGCCTTAAATATGTAAAAACAGGAAAGGTCTTGCAGTTTATTTTGCAAGACCTTTTTTATAAACACTTAAAAAATTCGAAATACGCCGTACACTTTTCCAAGTATCTGACAATCCTCGACAATAATCGGCTCCATCGTATCATTTTCCGGCTGGAGACGAATGTGTCCGTTTTCTTTGTAAAAGGTTTTGACGGTAGCGGAATCATCCACAAGAGCAACTATCGTATCGCCGTTACGTGCGGAATTGCAACGGTTTACAAACACTTGGTCGCCGTTGTAAATTCCCGCGTTTATCATGGAATCTCCCTTTACCTTTAAAATGAAAGATTCACCGTTCGGAACGTACTCGGCCGGGATCGGAAAATAACTTTCAATATTTTCCTGTGCAAGAATCGGCTGGCCGGCGGCAACGGTCCCGACAACCGGAAGGCTAACCATTTCCGTGCGAACCATCTGGAAGCTGTCGTCACAAATCTCAATCGCGCGGGGTTTTGTGGGATCTCTCCGGATATATCCGTTCTTTTCCAAAGTCTCTAAATGCGAATGGACGGAAGAAGTGGACTTCAGATTCACGGCTTCGCAGATCTCGCGCACGGCAGGCGGATAACCTTTATTCAAAATCTCTTCCTTTATGTAGTTAAGTATCTCCTGCTGTTTTGCAGTAATCTTACCATATCCCATAAAAAACCTCCTTGGAAACCTGTTAATAAGGTTATTATAGCATAGTAATAATCGAAAAGCAAACATATATTCCAAATATTTGTTCGATTTTTTGCGTCAAAAGTATTGACACATGAATGTATGTTCGATATAATCAGAGTAATCCGAACAGTTGTTTGCAAAAGCAAACATTTGATCTTAATACGGGAGGTACTTATGACAAGAGGAGAAAGACGGCGATTCCAAAAAAGAATCCGAATCATTCAGCGTAATATTATATTGTCAGTTTTATCCATCCTTTTAATATCCGGCCTGGCATTGACCATGAACGGAATCAAAAGCTTTGCCCAGAAAGACAATGCGGAGCTTACTTATAAATATTATACCAGTATTGTTGTTAAATACGGCGATACGCTGTATTCGCTGGCAGAAGAGTATGCGCCGGAAGATAACCGGAATCTTTCTGAGTATGTGAATGAAGTAATGCATATTAATCATCTGGAGAACCATATCATTCAGTCCGGCCAGTACCTGATTATTCCCTATTATTCCGAAGACCTGAAAGGCATATAAGCATCAGGGATCACGCAGCCGTACCTTATTGGCGGCGGAACGTCTGCGTTCGTCTTCCAGAGCCGCATAATGTTTTCTGGTGGTATTTACGTCTTTATGTCCTAACACATCGGCGACAAGATATATATCGCCGGTTTCTCTGTAAAGGGATGTGCCGTATGTGCTTCTTAGTTTATGCGGCGTGATTTTTTTTAAGGTTGTTACCCGTGAAGCATATTTTTTAACAAGGTTTTCAACGGAGCGTACAGCCATCCGCC
This sequence comes from uncultured Lachnospiraceae bacterium, assembly GCA_910587935.1. GTDB lineage: Bacteria > Bacillota > Clostridia > Lachnospirales > Lachnospiraceae > MGBC143606. Next base: position 3,625 of record CAJUNP010000022.1, on the reverse strand, counting down.
GGTTCTGCAGAGAAAGAAAAAGCGCGTTTTCATGCCCCTGCATGGGAATTATGTGGTGTCTTTGCTCCAGATAATCTAAAAGCGCCGTTTCAACTTCATCTCCAAAATATACGATTGATTCATAACCGCCTTTTCGTTTAATACGAATTCCGTTTGATTCAAAGTCAAGATCTTTAAGATCCAGTCCCACACATTCCGAAACACGGATACCGGTTCCTAAAAGAAGCGTTAGTAGAGCCACATCCCGGAATTTTGTCTTTTCATGAAAGCTTCGTTCTTTTTCCGTAAGTTTATCACCGTTTTCCACCTGGTTAAGAAGAATGGCGACCTCGTTGGGTTCCAGTCTTATAATATTTTTTTCGTGCAGTTTGGGCATGGGCACAAGGGACGCAGGATTTTTTTCAATCATTTCATTTTCGAAAAAATAATTATAAAAACTGCGAAGAGACGCCAGCTTTCTTGACTTTCCGCGTTCATCATTTGTGTATTCCCTGCCGTCTTTTTCATAGTAGGAGAGGTACTGGAGGTATTCTTCGATATCCAGCCTTGTAAGCTGATTCAAAAGGTCCAGGGGATAGTCCGTGATTTCCATTTTCCGGCAAACGCTGTTTTCTTCATGCAAAAATTCAAAAAAAAGACGGATATCATACGCATAGGCAAGTCTTGTTCTGGCAGAAGTATAATCTTCGATTCCCAGAAAAAACTGTCTGCAAAAAGACGGAAGCTCCGCCAGCACATTACGCAGTTTTATGATATTTTGTTTATTTTGTTCTTCATGATAATTTGTTGTCGCCAAAGTATTTCCATCCTTCCATACTGCCGTTTTGAATTGCGGAGAACATTCTTTCTTTTACGCCGGGATTTTCTTTGTTAAGCTGTGCTAAAAGTTCTTCCGCATACTGCCGTTTCGTATAGCCATCCGCGGGACAGGGACTTTTCACTACAGGTATTTCGTATTTATGAACGAAACCGATGACATCCGCTTCGTTCATATAGATAAGGGGACGGATTACTGTAAGATCCATGCGGTCCAGATAGGTGACGGGAGAGAACGTATGAAAACGTCCCTCATAAATCAAAGACATCAGCATGGTCACTACCACGTCGTCTTTATGGTGGGCGTATGCGACTTTATTGCAGCCGGCTTTTTTGATCGCTTCATTTAAGGCTCCCTTACGCATTTTAGCACAGAGAGAACAGGGATTTTTTTCTTTGCGGTCTTCAAAAATAATCTGTGCAATATCAGTTTTGACGATGGAATATTCTACGTCTAATTCCTCGCAAAGAGCCTGTATTTTCGTAAGATTCAGGTTGTCAAAGCCCAGATCCACGGTTACGGCATGAATCTCAAAAGGGTGCGGATAAAAGCGCTTCAGGCCGTTTAATGCGTAAAGAAGTGTCAGAGAATCTTTGCCCCCGGATATGCCTACCGCAATTTTATCATGGTCGTCTATCATATGGTAATCATCGACAGCCTTTCGTACATGGCTGTATAACTGTTGTAATTTCATGCCGGCTCCTTGTAGCTCTGCAAATAATTTGTATTTTTTTCTTTATACATTATAATCTTTTTCAGAAAAAATTTCACTACAAATATTATTATAATTTTGCGTATGTATGTCGGGGAAAAACAATAGATACTTTAATAATTTTCTTAATTCCTGCTTTTTTACTGTTTTTATTCATTTAATCGTAGTATAATAAAAAGGAAATAAAGGAAATTACGAGGGTATCTGGCAATGAAATTTAAACTTGAAAAGAAATATATTCTAAGAGGAATCACCGCATTTTTGGTTGTAGCCGGCGGTATTTTCCTATATTATCTTATTTTTCACGGTTCTAACATAAAGAGCGGCATGGGATATCTTTACAGCATTTGTATCCCGATCGTTAATGGTCTGGTAATCGCCTATATTATGACGCCTACTCTTAATTATATTGAAAAGAAAATCATTATCCGCATTGCAAAAAAGTGCGGTATTGATACGCACAAACACCGTATAAAGCTGCGCGCTGTATCAATTTTAATAACGGCGCTGCTTTTCGTCGCCGTTGTCTATGCTATGTTTGCCATGTTGATTTCGCAGATTGTACCAAGTATCCGGAATATTATCAATAATTTTGATACGTATGTCGGGAACTTGACCCGATGGGTGAATCGCTTATTTGAAGATAATAAAGATATCGCCAATTTTATTCAGGATACAATCAAAACATATTCGGTGGAATTTGAGACCTGGCTGAGCGATACCCTTCTTCCGCAGACAAGCGAAATAATCCGCACACTTTCCATGAGCGTACTCAGCTTCTTAAAGTTGTTATGGAATCTGATAATCGGATTTGTCATTTCTATTTATTTATTATTTAACAAAGAAGTTTTAGCCGGTCAGGCTAAAAAGATTGTATATGCCGTTTTGAATTTGAAGGCCGCCAATATATTTGTACGTGAAGTGCGATTTGTGCACCGGACATTTACGGGATTTATATCGGGAAAAGTAGTGGATTCAATTATTATCGGACTTCTTTGTTTTATAGGTACCACCATAATCGGGACGCCCTATGCGGCGTTAGTCAGCATCATTATCGGCGTGACCAATGTAATCCCGTTTTTCGGTCCTTACCTTGGAGCGGTGCCGAGCGCAATATTCATATTAATCGTAGATTTGTCAAATCCCATGAATTGCGTGTATTTTATTATTTTCATCCTCATTTTACAGCAGTTTGACGGGAATATTTTGGGGCCTAAAATTCTGGGTGATTCAACCGGCCTGTCGGGATTCTGGGTAATTTTTGCGATCACCTTTTTCGGCGGTTTATTCGGCGTATTCGGCATGATTATAGGAGTGCCCATCTTTGCGGTTATTTACAGCATTGTAGGGCGTCTGGTTAATCACCAGTTGGAAAAAAGAAAGCTTCCCACGGAAACCTCCCTTTACCTGTCGGTCGGTTCTATTGATTCGGATTCTAATTTTGTCGCCTATGTAGCTCCGGACGGCAGTCTTAATAAGATGTTTTCCAGAAAAGAGGAGAGTAGTGAGGTAAAAGAACGCCGCCGGCTTCATTTGGAAAATTTATTCCGAAAACATTACCGGCAAAATCAGGATCAGGAACAACAACAGAGCACCAGCGACGATGACACAAAGAAAACGTCGAATGAAAAGGATCGAAGTTAATTGAGAATTATTATCATTTGTGGATAGGACAGAAGCAATATGAGATTTGTAATTCAGCGAGTTAATAATGCCAGCGTTACCGTAGACGGAAACAAAATCGGCGAAATTCAAAAGGGACTTTTAGTACTGGCAGGCGTATGTGGCGAAGATACTTTACAGATTGCGGACAAGATGATCCGCAAATTAATAGGTATGCGGATTTTTGAGGATCAGGACGGAAAAACCAATCTGGATTTAAAATCCGTGGACGGCGCCTTATTGATAGTATCTCAGTTTACCCTGTACGCGGACTGCAAAAAAGGCAACAGGCCGTCGTTTATCCGTGCCGGGAATCCGGTCCATGCCGAACAGCTTTATGAATATATCATACAACAGTGCAAAAAAGAAGTTCCCGTTGTAGTAGTATGTCCTTAAATTTATTGTGCAAATGAGCCAACTGTAGTATAATGAAA
>CAJUNP010000021.1 GCA_910587935.1 uncultured Lachnospiraceae bacterium | reverse complement strand
TAGAATTTTCAGGGTTGCATTACTGTTTAGTTGTCAAGGTGCTGCTTTGTTGCTTTTGTGGAGCCGCAACTCACTTAGAATATCATGGATGCTTCTCCTTGTCAACAACTTTTTTAACTTTTTTTACCACTTTTTTTAATTTATCGCGGTGGATTTTTATTATAGCATTTCATATCAAAGCTTGTCAATAACAAGTTTTAAATAAATGTTATATTTTAGTAATTTAATTAAAATGCCGGATAAACTGTTTTTATACAGCATCTGCGATAAGAAAAATCAGCAATGCTACATAAACACTGCTGATCCACACTATCGGTAACTAAAACGGAGAAAGAGGGATTTGAACCCTCGCGCCGCGTAAACGACCTACACCCTTAGCAGGGGCGCCTCTTCAGCCTCTTGAGTATTTCTCCAAAATCTGAACTGTGTCCGCTACCAATATGAAATAATAATACTTTTATGGAATTATACGTCAACCATGACGCAAATGTAATTATACCGAAGGGGCTTCTATTTGTCAATTACTTTTTTATGCAATTCATCTTCGTATTCCGTTATGGCAGTTTCGATTCTCTTTTTTACCGTTTCCGCTATTTCTACCGTTTTCAAACCTTTGTATTCTTCATAATACAGGGGCGGCAGATAAAACAGCTTCACCGTAACCGGCCTGATCGTTTTTTCATCAAAGGGTTTAAAAGAATCAATCAATGCGCAAGGTACAATGGGACATCTGGCCTTTACCGCACTTTTAAAGCTTCCTCCCTTAAAATCAATTAAACGGTTTCCCTTTTTGCTTCTCGTTCCTTCAGGAAAAATTAAAAAATTCTTTCCTTTTTTTACTTCTTCCGCCATCGTCTGAATTACGGTCATCGATTGCCGGATATCCTCCCGGTCAATGGAAAGAGAACCCAATGCGTCCGCAACCTGCTTCAGCAGGATCGTATTACGTACTTCCTTTTTCATGACAAATGCAAAGGGAACCGGCGATGAATCCAAAAAAACCAGCACATCAAACATTCCCTGATGATTGGGGAAAAATATAAACCCTTCCTCTTTCGGAATATTTTCAAGCCCATAGCTTTCAATCTTTACACGTCCGGCCTTATTGGCTGCCTTTGTAACTTTCTTAATGTAAAAAAAAGATTCTTCATATGTTTTTTTACTGCTCTTGCTAAACCATAAAATGCGTAATAAATAATAAGGAGCTTTTAAAAATAGCCTTGCTACCATCAAGACAATACGCCGCATAAATAAGTCCTCCTGAAAGTTATCTGCAATTTTACCGCTTTCAGTCTGCGATTGGTTTTACCGCTGTTTCATACAAATTGTTTCCTTCCGAATCAATCACGACAATAACCGGAAAATCTTTGACCTCCAGTCTGCGTATTGCCTCCGTTCCCAAATCCTCATATGCAACCACCTCGGAAGAGACAATGGATTTGGATAGCAGCGCGCCTGCTCCTCCTACTGCCGCAAAATATACGGCTCCATTGGCTGCAATACTATGAAGCACCTGATCCGACCTTTTACCTTTTCCAATCATTCCTGCCAGCCCCATATCCAATAACCGGGGCGTATACTTGTCCATACGGCTTGCCGTAGTAGGCCCTGCCGACCCGATCGGCCTGCCCTCCCTTGCCGGAGACGGTCCCATATAATATATTATATTATCATTCACGTCAAAAGGCAGAGTTTCTCCTCTTTCCAGACTTTCCTGCATCCTTTTATGCGCCGCATCCCTTGCGGTATAAATTGTCCCACTCAGATAAACATAATCTCCCGCACGTAAAGCTTCCCTGTTTTCTTTTGTAATAGGCGCCGTTATATATTTATTCATATTAATCTCCATACATATCATCTATATCACTCTTTCCGCATGTCTGTTCACATGACAGCAGATATTTACCGCTACCGGAAGCCCTGCGATATGTGTCGGATATGTATTAATATTTACTGCCAGTACCGTAGTACTGCCGCCGAGCCCACCCGGTCCGATCCCCAGCCTGTTAAGCTTTTCATACAACTCTTCTTCCAGTTCTTTCACATAAGGGATCCGGGAACGAATATTTACAGGTCTTGTCAACGCTTTTTTGGCGAGCAGAGCGCATTTTTCAAATGTTCCTCCGATTCCTACCCCTACTACCATAGGCGGGCAGGCGTTAGGCCCTGCATCTTTTACGGCCGTCAGTACCGCGTCTTTTACTCCTTCGATTCCGTCTGCCGGCTTCAGCATAAATACCCGGCTCATATTCTCGCTCCCAAAACCTTTTGGGGCAACGGTAAGTTTTACCTCGTCCCCCGGTACAATTTCATAATAAATAACGGCAGGCGTATTGTCTTTAGTATTTTCCCGGATCAGAGGATCTTTCACCACAGATTTGCGCAAATAACCGTCCGTATAACCCTGACGAACGCCTTCCTGAATTGCGTCTTCAAGATTGCCGCCCTCAAAATGCACTTCCTGGCCGATCTCGGCAAATATCACCGCCATACCGGTATCCTGACAGACCGGAATCATATCCTCCCTGGCAATCTTGAGATTTTCCTGCAGCTGACATAAAATCCGTTTGCCCAGATCCGAGCGTTCTGACTGCACAGCGTCTTTCATAGCCCGATCCATATCAGGCGCCAAAAAATGATTCGCCTCTATACACATCTCCCGAATCCGCTTAGTGACCTCATTTACCAAAACCGTTCTCATACCACTCTTATCCTTCCTGTCCGTTACCTCAATTTATTTATTCTGTAATCTGCTTTCTGACAATGTCTAATTCTTCACCCGATGCGGATCCCGGCTTCCATAAAATATTCTGGCCGTCGTTTTCATAACGGGGAATCAGATGCATGTGGAAATGAAAAACAGTCTGCCCTGCGCTTTCACCGTTATTCTGCACTAAATTAAATCCGTCACAGGACAGTTTATCTCTCATCACCGAAGCCGTTTTTTGGGCAAGCATCATTACCCTGCCTGCCATATCCTGCGGCAGTTCAAATAAATCCGCATAGTGGGATTTCGGCAAAATTAAAGCATGCCCTCTCGTTGCCGGCCCCAAATCAAGAATAATCCTGAAATCATCATCCTCGTAGATCGTACTGGACGGAATGTCTCCATGAGCTATTTTGCAGAATATACAGTCCTCTTTTTTCATATTAATCAATCTCACTTTCTTTATTTTTCGGGAAATATAAAAATCTGATCTAAAGCCCGCAGCACCTTAAAGTCACCTTTTGACACGATACCGCCCGTCATAAACGCCCGCTGGAAGGTCATGCGGGAATGTATAATATCGTTTAACGTTTCAGGACTGACCTGAATCTTTACGTCCGCCTGTTCGCACGATGTATATTCACACTGCATTTCGGGTCCGTCCACCCGTATCACCAACGGCATTTTCTTCCCTTCAATCTGTATGGCATACGTTGCTTTCACACCCGCCGGCTGCACACGGAAAGCCTGTTGAAAATCTTTGATATACTCTTCGCCCGAATTCTCACTTTCCCCTAACATATCCCGAAAAATACTTGCCAGCTCCTGAATGTCTTCTTTTTGACGCTGCACATAAATGTCGTCCGATACAAATTGGGAAAGCTGCTCGGACTCCTGCGGAGTCAGTTCTAACTGACGTGCGGCCACCCGCTGCTTTACCACTTGATTACTTGCCGGAAGACTGGGGATCTTTTGATTGATAGTCCGATAAATATTTTCCGTATTCTTTTCAATCAGCGTCTTGTAGCCTTCATTCATTTCAAGAGTCAGCGTATCTTCGATATAACCGCAGATTCCGCTGCAGGGTAACCCTCCCAGTATTTCCCATGCCGTTGTTAAATCCAATTGGCCCTGGCGTTCCCCATAGGTAGTAGACATAACTACAGGGCACATGTATATATTACTGATTCTTTCCTTATCTCCATAATGCCAGCAGGCGTCTAAAAACTGATGCATATATCCGCCGATTCCATACCATTCCACTGTAGACGCAAGAATGATACCGTCCGCATTTTTAAGAGTCTGCGGCAGCATCGGTATATCGTTCTTTTGTTCAAATAGATTATAGCGCATTACATGAACATGAAGCTCTTCCAACACCTCCTGCATCTTATTAACCACATAAAGAGTAGGGTCATCAATCATACCTCTTCCGCCATAATAAATATTAATGTTCATTTCTATACCCATACCTTTCCCGCCTGCTCATCATGGAACTTCGTCTTTTCTTTCTTAATCTTCGAACAGCGCACAAACCTGTCCCCAATAAAAATCCTCCGATCAGTCCCCCAATGTGCGCTCCGTTATCAATATAATCAGCAGACACAAAACCACTGTATAACGAGCATACCAGCATCAGAAAGATCCTTGGCAAAGTAACTCCGGAAATATTTTTTCCCGAAAACAAAACAAGCGCTACCAATATTCCGTCCAGGCCAAACACAGCTCCGCTGGCTCCGACGGAAGTAAAAAAATCACCGGATATAAGCTGTCCATATACGGACAGCACATCTCCGCATATACCGGCTGCCAGATAGAAAATTCCGAATTTGACATGTCCAACCTCTTTTTCAATCATAGTACCAAGACCGAACAAAATCAGCATATTTCCTACAAGATGGCTGCTGTCCACGTGTAAAAACATGGCCGTAAACATCCGGTAGTATTCTCCCCCCAGTATATAGGCAGCTCCTGTATTGCCTATATTATATAACAGGTCTCCTGTAAATGTACATATGAGAAAAACAATTACATTGGCAATCACTAAAACCGCGCTTACACAGGGCATATCGTTCAAACGGTTACACCAGTATTTTAATTTGTTGTTCATGAATCCGTTCCCTTTCTTCATGTCGCATGATCTGCCTGCTTTAGCGTAACAAATTCATAAAAAGCTGTCAATGTGAACCGAAAAGAAATAGGAAAAATTATATATCACCGAAAGATAAACTGTTGTTTTCCAAACCATATTTCGTCCTCAGACTCCACCTCAACTCTTTCATGCGGCGCCAGCATCAGTCCGTTTTTGCAGGTACCGTTTGTTGAATTCAAATCTTCCAAAAACAACTTTCCTCCTTCGCTAACAAACCGTGCATGAATTCTGCTTACAGAATGATCCTGCAGGACTTCATCTACAGCGTCTTCTTTTTTGCCGATTGTATACGGAAACTTTGTTAACTCTATGATTCTCTTATTTTTCTTTCCTATTCCGTATAATTTATTTTCAATTTCCGCCTTTTCAAAATAAACAGTTTTACCGTAAAGTTCTTTAGCAGCGTTTTCCTCCAATATGCCAGAATCTTCTTTTTCTTCTACCGGCGGAATTTCCACGCTTTCCTTTTTCTTAAACCAACAGAATATTCCGCCGGCCATAAACAGCGTCACGAATGCAATAACGGTATAAAACAAGGTGTTCTCCCAAAAACTGAATATATAATTTAACGAAATATAATAAACGCCGCCCCCGGTCATAGCTGCATAAAATAAACAAAACAATATAACCTTTTTACATTGATCAGGGATCCTGTCTTTTTGCGGTACGAATTCTGAATATGAACCCAAATTATTTTCTTTCATCGGATCGGCTTCCGGTTCGTGCATCTCCGGCAATTCCGTTTTTCTTCTTCTCGTATTTTGCAACGCATCCAGGCTTTTATAAATTTCCTCCGCCTGATAAATATTCCCTCCGTCTTCTCCCCTGTCATATAATTCATAAAAATATCCCGTTAATTCTTCATCCTCATAGTCGAGAACTTCCAAAAGAAAGGCATACAGTTGTTCAAAACATTTCCCGACAGGCTCTCCCGAATCAGGACAGCATATAAAATACATTTCTTTAGTATCCGGTTCCTGAAACACAAATTCGGGCCGCAGAATTAAATTTACAGCCGGGAGCAGAAACGATTCCATATTTTTAATAGTCTGCCTCAGCGCAAAAAACAAATTGCACACTTCCGGCAGCTCCATTTTTTTATCTGCATAGACGCTGCTAATACTTTGCCTCGACGATATATCATACAGTAAATATACCGCACCGTTAATATGGCGGAACTTGCAGGGCAGTAATCCCTCAATCGGACCGGCTGTCAGCATGCGATACTGATAATGTTCCTCCGGCTGCTGTTTACGGCTTAAAATCTGTAGATAATTATGATTCATTAATCGTATATATTCCCATTCAGTCATCTCTTTTCCCCTTTTTTGCAAACTTTTCCACTTTTCTGCATTTCCGTATTGTATCTACCGGTCTGTTTCTTACGCAAATAACGTTTGCTTCGAAAATCCATTCAGGTTTTCCGGACCATTCCGTTAAAATCGGAATATTTACCCTAAGGGCCGCTTTTTGTGCAATTTGGATTTTTCCGTAATCCACTTCTATGTTTTTTGTTCCGATCTGGCACAACGCATATTTATCATAATACCATCTGTCATCTTCTTCTTTTATCTTTTTTATCACCTCCCTGTTATCGGCTGACCGAACCTGTCCTGCGCGGATTAACATGCGGTAAATATCCTGTTCCAGCAGGCATCGGTCATACTGATAAAATCCCGCATAGATGACAAAAAGCAACAGATAAAATACAAGGGGCATAACCATGCACGCCTCCAGTGAAAAATAACCGTTTTCTTTTTTCAGACTCATTTGATTTCTCCCCCCACTATAATTGTTTTATTAAATTATAAAAATTACAAATATTCCTTCTGCCACAAATAAAAACGGTAAATACGGTATTTTTGTTTTTCTTCCGGCTTTTTTTAATGCCAGCAGCAAAACTGCAATGGCGGAAAGCAACATCAAGCTTATACATAAAACCCAGATACAGTTTCGAAATCCCGTCATTCCGCCTAAAAGAAGAACGCTCATCCCATCTCCGAAACCGATGGTTTCTCCCGTAGCCCATGCGATAAAAAGCAGCACGATTCCCGGCAAAACTGCCAGTAACATTGATATTCCCTCATCATTTCTTTGCAATATTCTGCAAATCACCATAAAAATTACGCCTGTTCCCAAGATCGTCCAAGGTATACTTTTCCAACGGATATCATAGTAGGCCGCAGACCCTAAAAACAGAAAAAGCATTCCGTATATTAAAATTTGTATATTGAATTCCATTGCGCTCATCCCTTTCCACCACACCGTTTGCATCTTGTACGTCCTTCTGCCTGTGACAGGGGAATTACCCTGATAGTTCTTTTTAAACCGGAGCACTGAGGCGAAGTATGATAACGGTCTCCTTCCGTTGTTATGTAAACGGTCTTGGTAATATCTTTTTTTCCGCATAACGAACACGGATAATACCGTCCTCCATTTTCATTTCTCTTTTGCTCTATCTCTTCCCACGGGCAGGGTTTCACGGAAAGCGTTAAATGCGTACATTCCCGGCTCATATGGTAAACGGTTCCGTTAGGAGTTACATAGACATAAATTTCCTGATCGCTTTCAGACTCTTTTCCATCCACCTGATAGCCGGTCCACGCTCTTCCAAAATACCTGCTGGTCAACGCCAGTTTTGGCAGAAAAGCCACATTAAAATTTAATTCCGCAAAGTATACGGCCCTTAAATCTATCCGATCATCCTGTTCCATGATGGAAGATGTAATATATTGAATCGTGTCCGCTCCTCCCGAAAGAGAAGAATATTTCAGGTAATTCTCTCCCGCAAAAGCTTTAACCTTATCCGACACATATCCGAATGTAAGAATCACATTCGGCACAATGCCCGTTAAATCTGTTTCTACATTCTCCTGAAGACAATTACAGGCATATCCATATACCGACATCGGAGTCCCCGCTTCCCGAAGACCCATGGTTATACTGTTTTGCAAACGAATCACTTCTATAAATGATAAGAGAGAAAGAAGCAGCATAAGAAAAAAGGGCATAAGGATAGAAGCCTCGACAGTCATACCAGCCTGTATATCCGGCGGGCCACACAGGGACGCCTTCCCTGAGAAATGATGTGAATTTTTATGTCTGTGATTATAAAGGTTTTGATTCTGTTTTACAGGGGAGTAAAACGATGATACATTTCTTATATAATGGAGAGTGTTCTGATTTAATTGTTTAGTAGTTACGCAAGTTATTTTCTTTCCCAGAAAAGGCATCCCTCTGTGTCCCGCCTCCCTTCTATTCATAGCAGCAGTCTCTTTGCATTATAAAGGAATATCCGCTGACGGCCCGAAGGACCGCCTCAATTGTCATTCCATCGATACAGCCGTCAATTCTGAAGTTTTCATTTCCCGCTGTTTTCCGAATGTCCAGTTCCGCCATATCGAGCAGGCGCATGGTTTTTTTCTCCGCCCTTTCCATCTTTAAAAAAACTCTCAGATAATCCGTATAAGATAATCCCGTTTCGTTTTTATCGATGTTTGATTCGGACGAATCAAATAATGAGTCAATACCTGTATGCCAACTGTCGTCGGTTTTCAATAACGGAATCTTTCCCCCGTCAAATAATGACCTGACATCATAAACGCTTTCCGCAAAGGCCCAGGCAAACAGAATCGAATACTCCAATAATGTCTGCAGTTCCGGAACCAACGCTACCGCCGCGACGCCTGCTGCCAGCAAAGCTGCCTGCGCACGCTTTCCTTCATTAGAAAACAGATATGCCGCATTAGCCGCTTCACGTATCATAATCAGCCTGGCTGCTATGCTTTTCAGGTTATCCAAATCATTATCTTTTCCTGCAAGAATATACTCAATCTGGTATTTCATATGTGATTTTTCCGACTCCTGTCCATAGTAGCTGCATTTTTCCAGAAGATATTCATCGAATAGCAATAACTCCTGCAAAAACTCACCGGAATTCTGCTTTTCTTTAATCCCCTGTCCCTGGTTCAGTTTTCTGGCTGAAGCCGATTTTGTCTTATCAAAACAGCTGTCTGACAAGTTATCCGTATCCCGCATTGCAAGCAAAAGAATTTCTTTATTCCGCTGCACATTAACCTGATCCGCCGGATTATCAACTTCTATAGCAATCCACTCTTCCTCTGACACCTGTATTTCACTTCCGTCAATTGCATTGATCTGACCTTCCACATTTTCTCTTTCAGACGATAAATTTCTGCCGTCAAGCTCATATTCAACAACCGCCTTCTCCCAAGCCTCTATATCTTTTAAAATAGAAAAACCATATTTATCATACATATATTCAATTGCCTGTTTACGGAAAACACTTCCTTTATCGTCCGTCGCTACTGCCGGACTTCCAATAAGAATATCCTGAACATACAGTCCGTACAAATCCGTAACAACATTCAGAGCGGAATCTTCGCAGGATAAATTACCGTCCATATAAAATCGTAAACGTTCTGCAGTTTTATCCAGGGAGGGCAGGTTTGAACCATATGAAGTATCTACAAAAAAAACATCATACTGTTTCAGTAATTCCCTGTGGTATTCCGCCAGAATACTGTTCATTCCTACATCCATTGCATATTCACTCATAAAACGTGCGCCGTTTTTTCTTACGCCTTCAATCAAAGTCAGGCACAGGGATAATATAATGGTCAGGGAAAGCGCAAGAAATACCGTCAGATATGCATTGCATCCGGACATTTCTTTTTTAAAACTTATCCACTTCATTTGTAATTTTACCGAACATCTTTGTAACCACTTCCCCGATCTGCGTTTTAAAAATAATAACCAGACCGATTAAAACCACAATAATTAATATAATTTCTACTGTCCCCATCCCGTCTTCTTCAATTAAAAATTCGCGAAACCCTTTTAAATTTCCATCCCTTTTCATATTTTTTACTCTCCTGATCTAATCTTAAAATTTATAATTTATAACGAAAATGATAAGAACGCCGGCAGCATCACCAAAACCATAACGATTCCAAGCATCAGCATCATAGGTATTAACAGTTTTGTTCCTGCTTCTTCCCCCTTTTTCCTTGCCTGGTTTCTTCGTTCCTCCTGCGCTTCCTCCGCTTCTTTCTGTAAATCCTTCAAAAGCGCTGCATTGCCTTTTTGCAGGCTTTGATTTAAAAATCCGACCAGTCTTGTATATGGCTGAAGCCCCAGGCGTCTGCCAAACCGCTCATATGCTTTTCTCTCCACAACGCCGCTCTGCATTTCATAACAGGCAAAAAGCATTTCTTCATAAACATAACTTTTTTCATGTTCCTTTTTCTTTTCACGGTAATCCATTGCAATTTTGTAAAAAGCGCTTTTTATTGTCATGCCCGCTCCCAGATACAGCGTAAGGCGGTTGATTACAATCGGATATTCCGCCAGCATCTGCCGGCTGCGTTCCTCTGTTTGTCGATGCAGTTCCCGGTCCTGCAGTATGTATATAAGACATCCTCCCAGTAACACAAACGCCAGCAGAGACATACTTGTATCTTCTCTGTGTTCCTCCCAGACCAGTCCCTCTCCGTTCATACTTTCCGGCAAAGCATAGATTTCCTCATATTTCTGTTTTTCTTCCGACTTCCGGATAACCGAGAGAATCTCTTCTTCCCAGATTTCCTGCCGGCTTTTCTCAGCGGGAAAAAGGAGAAGAGGAATAGGATACTCTTTCTCCCAGTCCCGGTACAGAAAACGGCAGGTAAGAGTCAGATTTTGGCCTTTTTCATCAATTTCCGATTCGATAATTCTACCTTTATGATCCATTAAAAAATAGTCGCTGCTTTCCCATTCCAGTTTAAAAGGATAGCCCTGCAGCCCGGTTGGCAGAATTAAATTGCTTTTTATATTTTGCGTATTTTCGTTTTCACCAAGAATCTTTTGTTCCAGCTGGGGTATAATTCTTCCGAAAAAAATTTCCAGCTCTTCATTGGTATATATTTTCTCATCAATAACTAAACACAGATTCTGTTTGAATTCTCCCCCCTCTGTACCAACCCGGACATTAACATACTTTTCCCCTTTTCCGTAGTCGTTTTTTCGGATAACCCCCTCCCGGCTGATCAAACCGGTTCCCAATGATGATAAATGAACGCATAATACCACTAAATCTCCCACATAGAGAACTGCCATAAGCAGTTTCAGTTTCCGGATATAATACGTTTTTTCAAGTTCTTTTGTATTTCCCGGGTACAGCGCATACAGATCCCGTTTTACCTGAGGAGCCTGCAGCACAGATTGAAGAAACAGACTTTTACCGCAAACAGACAGAAACCGGACAAATATAACTTCATAAATATAGTGTGCCATTTGATCAAATAAACCGGCTATTTTTTCCTTTTTGTTTTGCGTACTGCCGATACGTCCCTGTCTTTTTGCCCTTTTAGAAAGAACGAATAAGATTAGACCTGATAAGAATATTAAGATGTAAAGCAAACTCCTCACAATGTCTCCTTTCTGCATGAATTTCAATCCACGCGGATATCAACGATTTTGGATGACAGTTCATAAGCCGCAAAATAAACCGCCAGACATATTGTCATAACTGTTACTCCCATAAGATTGTGATACAGCACATCAAAAAATCCCGGAGAAGTAATGGAAATGTACAGTATTATTACGAAGGGAACAATATTCATAATCCGCTGTTCCATTTGTTTTGCACTGATCAGTACCTGAATTTCTTTATCTATCTCCATTTTTTTCCCTATAACTTTTGAAGTCCTCATTAGGATATCCGTCATGCTGCCTCCGTTTCTTTTCGCTATGGAAAAAATTTGTCCAAATTCCCGGATGTCTGTCACACCGCTTCTTTCTCCCAGGGAAAGAAGTAAACATTCCAGGCTGATGTTATTGGCCAGACCCTGTGTCATCCTTGTAAGCTCTGTCGCCATATAAGAATCTTTACCATATAAAAGGGAAATTTCTGAATAGCTCTCCCGAAATGCATTTTCTACGGAATAACCGGCTCTCAAATTAGCCGAAACGGACTGAATACAATCCTTAAACTGTAGTCCCAGTTCCTTCTTTCTTTTTTGTATCTTCTTATGCTTTTCTTTTTTCCAGATACGGTATCCTACAGGGGAAAGAAACAGAACCGCAAAGATACTTCGGTAAAACAACACTGCCAGGAAGCAGACAAGGAACACTATGTACATACATGTAAGCAATGCTTCCCCTCTCGAAAAGCAATAGCCGTCATATTCTAATTCCTGCTGCGCGTAATTTTTCTTCATGCATTATCTCACCTCTTTTCACCAATTTTCCTCTGATTTTTCCCTCCTTGTCTTCCCCCTTCTCTTCAAATTCATAAAGCATCCGGGTTAAAATGTCACCGTTATTAAATCCTGCAATTTCTACAATCTGTAAAACCTTCCGCGTTTTATCCCGAAGTCTTCCTAAATGCACCAGAATATCAATTCCGGAAGCAATCTGTTTTTTTACGGCTGCAAGCGGCAAATCCATTCCCATCAACACCATCGTTTCCAGGCGGCCCAGCATATCCTCCGCGGCGTTAGCATGTCCTGTGCTCAGAGAACCGTCATGTCCCGTATTCATTGCTTGCAGCATATCCAAAGCCTCACCGCCTCTTACCTCCCCCACAACGATGCGGTCCGGCCGCATCCGCAGAGCCGTTTTTATCAGGTCCCGAATGGTTACCGGCATACAGCCTTCCACATTGCTGTTGCGTGTCTCCAGTCTTACCAGATTGGGAATATTCTGAATTTTAAGCTCAGCACTGTCCTCTATGGTAATGACACGTTCCTCTCCGGGAATAAAATCAGACAATACATTTAAAAATGTTGTCTTACCGGAACCGGTTCCCCCCGAAATAAAAATGTTATAACGCGCCTGCACCAGTTTTTTCAGAAATTCAGCCGCTTCCTGCGTAATAGAGCCAAAATCAATCAGATCTTTCATCCGAACCGGATTATCCGGAAAACGCCGAATCGTAACAATCGGCCCGTTTAAGGCAATGGGCTTCATCACGATATTAACGCGCGATCCGTTGGAAAGTCTTGCGTCTACTACCGGCGATGCTTCATTAACCACCCGGTTGCAGCCGGCTACAATCTGTTGAATTATATCCGCAAGCTTTTCCTCCTCAAACTTTTCTTCCAGCTGCAGCAGACTCCCGTTTTGTTCCACAAACACAGTATCCGTTCCATTTATCATAATTTCGGTCACCGATGAATCATCCACCAGTTCCTGCAAAAAATCAAGTTTCCGGACGGCATGAAAAATTTCTTTGTGAAGCTTCTGCCGTTTCTTTAAAGGAAGCGTCTGCAATCGCTCTTCTTTCCCAAGCAGCTCATCAATCTGCTCCTCCACTTCTTCATCCGTAAGTTCTCTGGAATAATCTATAATGCCAGGCAACTTTTGTTTTACCGCGTCTCTAATTTGAATATAATCCATGATTCAGTCCGTCATCTTTCAACATTTTTTTAACATATTCGGAAAATTCCCCGCCGGGCCGGTAGAGAAAGCGCTCGGTAACATCTTTAATAAATGGAATTTTTCTTTTTATTGTCTTTTGCAGCACATCTTCATATTCACACAATTGCAAAAGCTGTTCATACTGATCCACCTTTGCTTTCGCATAACGGTCGTCCTGCGTAAGCGTATACACATGGGTGCACATCCTCAAAACTTCAAACAACCCCTGCATCCCCTCCGACAAATCCAATATAACGACATCATAGTCTGTTTCTTTCGTAATGGCTTGAAGCAAGCTCAGCCATTGTTCCCCCCTAATCATCAAAAGCTGGTGCATTGCATGGATAGGGGGAATATAATCCAGATTTTCCATTTTCCTGACGCATGTCTCAAAATAAAACCGAAACTTTTCCGGAGACTTTTCCAGGAAATACAACAGATCCGACAGGTCCCTGCCGCGTTCATATCCGATCAGATTCGGAAACCCCGAAAAATTTTCAAAATTCAGATATAAGGTTTTATTCTCTTCCGCAAGAATCTGTCCCAGGGTGAGTCCCAGGGTTGTCTGGGAACATCTCCGAACCGGCGAATATAAACCTATCATCCGTGCATTTCCCTTCACCGTAAGCTGTCCGTATACAATCTCTTCCTTTTCGGCATAGTAGTGCATGATTTCCTTTACAATATGGTTTGCGGACTGATATTTTTTAATATTATGCAGTTCCTTCCAAGTCAGAGTTCCGCTTTCGTTAAGAATCATAACCTGTTCCGCTTTGATTTCATTTCGGATTAATGCATAGGCCGTCTCCGACACCAGCAGCAGGGAAACCGCCGTCTGTGCTGCAAATGCAAGCAATGCTCCCTTTTCTGAAAAAACCGAAATTGTATAAGGGAAATTTTGCATACTCTCAAGGTATTCCATTAAACTTCCCGCATATGTTTCGTCCTGGTCAAAGATGACCATTCTTTTTTTATTCAATAAACCCCTCCCAGCAAAAGTAATAGTGACAAACAGGCTGGCCCTGCCATGTGTATTCCCCTTTTTTTATATTCCTTGTCGTCAGGTGCGTACAATGTCCACCCGGTACTGCTGACTGCTTGTCCTGCATAACGGAAAAAACTGCGAAACCGCTCGATTAGATTATGCTCATAAAGCATCTTTAGCAGAGAAAGAACTGCCGCCGCAAGAAATGCGGCGCAAAGAAAATGAAAACCTTTTTCTAATCCTATAGTACCTGTACAAACCGCAAACATTTTCACGTCTCCGGCTCCGATCCCACCAATTTTGAACAGCGGATACAGGAGAAGAAAAATAATCAGAAATCCTTCTAAAAAATCATAAATCCCTTTTAATCCGGCTCCCATGAACCGGATCCATAAGCCTCCGGCAATACCGGCGGCAATCAGCCGGTTTCTTATTTTGTCATATCGATAATCCTGATATCCGGCCGTCAACAAAAAAATTAACAAACCTCCTATCTACACATTCCTCCTTTACTGTTTAATCTGCTCTCCGTAATCCTGGATCATTGGGCGAAGAAACTCCGCGATAAAAACTGATATGCATCTCAGATTTGTGATTGAAGCTCTTAGAGCAGAGCTTTCAGCGACAAGGCAAATTATACGAACTAATTCTGTGTTTGTCCAGAGGTTTTTTACAAAAAAATGAATTTTGTTTAAAAGTTACAAAAGATGAACGATATTTATACCATAAAGCAATAAGACCCCAGGAAATCCAAGGATTCCGCTTGTCAAAACAGTAACCGGATTAATCCCGATTGCGATCTCCATGTTATAGGAAGCAACGGCTAAATTAATAAAATAAATCATTACCGTTCCGGTTACCAAACGGAATAGAAAAGTTAAAAGATGTTCCGCTTTACGGCGAAGCGCACCGATTAAAAGAACAGCAAGCAAAGCGGCAAGAATAATCATAAAACTGATAAATCGATTTTGCATACAACCTCTTAAATTGTCTTTTGCTCTATTGTATGAAAAAACATTTTCAGGTATTACAGGAATATTTTGGCGTTATTGCGGCTATACTTTCTACAAGAGGAAACGAGTGGATTTTTCTCCGTATGTGCATATTTTAAATCAAACAGCATTGAGAGGATCTGAGTATGAAATCATTTTTTAGCCGCAACATCCGAGAAGACCTTCCTATTGAAGAGGACTTTACTACTTCGACTTTAGACGAAGCTATTAAAAAAACCCGGTATGCGCTTGAATCCGCATACGCAGGTTTTGATAATGCCATAGAACCAAATTTAATTGACAGTTACATTTATGAAATTAACTCCCTGTCTAAAAGATACGACCATCTCCTGGAATTGTCGCTGTTGGAGAAGGCGGCAGATAATATGGACGGTTCGCAAAACTCACACCAGAAATCCCCGATTCGCGCCCTGGTCAGCCATGTTTTCAGTTAATTCTCCCTTACCATATGTCAGCCCGGCATAAACAGCCTGTGTATTTCGCATCACGGCGCCGCTTTGATCCTGTTTTGCCACAGCCTGATAAGCTTCCCTTAATCCGGAAATAACCAGAGTTACATGATCCAGGTATTGTATGTCAAACCTTACGTCAGCATGAACCAGTTCCCGATTTACATAAAGATAAAGGGAAAGCAGATTCATGGCCGGCTCATACTCCATGTGAAGCGAGGCAATTAATTCCTGATTGCAGTTTCTGATTTTGCGGATCGCGTCGCGGAAAGCGGCGCGGTCTTCTTTTTCGTATGCTTCCGCCGCCTCATCTATATAAGAGAGTATCATGTCATAAAGAATTACAATCAGTTCCGTTTTATTTGCCTGCGTAATACGGAGGGTATACTGTTGTTTTAATTCTCTTGTCATTATTCCACCTCCTACTGAAGAAGCTGAAGAATCTGGGAAGGCCTTTCGTTAGCCTGTGCAAGCATGGATGTGCCGGCCTGGGTTAATACCTGGTTCTTAGTATATTCCGTCATTTCCTCCGCCATGTTCGTATCCATAATACGGGAGTAGGATGCCGTCATATTCTCGGAAGTAATGTCCAGACTGTTAACCGTAGATTCCAGACGGTTCTGGTATGCGCCTAAGCGGCTTCTTACATCCGAAATGTAAGTGACAGCGCCCTTGATTCTCTCCAAAGCATCCCCTGCGCCTTCCTGTGTCTTCATATCAATATCTTCAATTCCCATGTTCTTCAGGGATACTTCCGGAATTCTCAGCTCCAGAATCTGTCCTTCGTTAGCGCCGATCTGAAGACGCATATCTCCGATTCCGGTTAAATCGACAGAAAAATTCGAATAGGTATTCGCAGTAGCCCTTGAAAAATCCAACTGCAGTTCAAATCCATTTCCCCCTTTTATTGTGACACAATTGTCTTTTATATCCGTGACTTTTGCGTCAGCGGGAAATTCCGAACCGGCCGCCGCCGTAAATACCGCGCTGTCTATATTGCCGTCCGCATCTCTGGTTAAGGTTATAGACTGAATGTCGTAAACGGCAATGGCAACCTCATCCGAATAAGCGCTTACCTTAACTTCTTCTTCCGTAGTATAGCCTTTCAGATCAAATTCTCCGTTTAAAAGATGCTGGCCGTTAAAATGCGTATCATTCTTAATCCGGGTTAATTCATCTTTTAACGCCTGAACCTCTTTATCCAGGATCTCTCTGTCTTCATCCGTCATGGTTCCCGTATTTGCCTTTACGGCCAATTCATTCATACGCTGCAGAATTGCATGCATCTCGGACATGGCGCCGTCTGCCGTCTCAATGATCGAAACGCCGTTAGCCGCGTTCTGACTTGCCACGGACAGACCTTCCAGCTGGGCATTCATACGTTTTCCCATAGCCAGTCCCGCCGGATTATCCTTACCGTGATTAATCTTAAGTCCGGTAGAAAGCCGTTCCAGTGACCTCGTTAATAAATCCTCATTATTATGCAGTGCGTTATTCGAGATTATAGCCGATACGTTGTAATTAATTCTCATAGCGTTTTCCCTTTCTTTTATATAAAATCTGTCGTTTACAATACGTCTCTGATTGCTGCTATAACGACCTTGGCCGCCTGATATACGGTACGCGCCGGTGTTTTTACCCCATCGCTTTCCGTCTTTGCAGCTATTGGCCTGCTTTCTTCGGATACAATTCTGAAATCCTGCAGTTTCAGTCCGTATCCCGCCAATTCTTCCCGGATCGTTTCTTCGGTCCCGTCAAGGCGTTTTGCCGCCGCTTCGCCCGCCGTAATATAACCGGTCATTTCCGATTCTTTTATCTGTAAAAATGCATTAATTTTACCGTACTCTTCCGTCTCCATGGAAATGGACGCCTGCCCGTTTTCTTCGCTTTGATGGCGGATTGTCAGCCGTATGGACGCTGTCTCGCCATTAAGCTCCACGGGAATCTCATACGTCTCCTCCCTTGCCATCTTCATGGCAACCGACATCTGTACGCTGGCGGATTTCATTGCTTTTACGTCCAGGGAAGTCTGGCCCGGCCGGTATAGATTTTCTTTCAGCAGCTCTGTTATCCGGTCTCCAAACTGCCGGTACGCGTCCTGTATTTCTTCTTTCCCGGTCAGCGCTTCCGTCAAAGTATCCGTCATACCTTCAAAAACCTTATCTTCTTTGAAAGAATCGGAATCGGACGTTTCTTTTTTCCCGGAATCGGCTCTCATCTGTTCTTTTATATAATTGAAAAGCGGATTGGCGCTTTCCGTTACCGCCGCCGCTGCCATCAGATTATTTACGGTAACGGGAATGTCAAATTTCTGTAATGTCCGGATCACTTCATCTTCCACATCCGTTAAACGGCGTATATTCTCCAGTTCATCGATTCGTCCGATCTGCTCGTCGATCAGGGCGTCCTGCCGGTTTAACTCCGTAAGGCCTCCGAAACTTTCGTCGATCAGAAGATTCATACCCGACCGTTTTGCGGTTCTTGCAGCTGTCAAAAGCTGCTTGAAGCTTAAATCGCTCTGTGCCTTCAAAACGCTTCCTATAACCGCCCCGTCCGACTTTTCAAACTGGCGCAGCATCCGGTAAACACCGATATAGGCATCCCGTTCTTCCGGTGTAATTTCTTTATTTTTCTCCAAACGGTACAGGAATTTGCTGTAAGTTTCCATCTCCTGTTCCGGCTGGTCAGACTGATCCTTAAAATATTGTTCTAATTCAGCCATATCGGTTGTCAACGGATTCACGCCGTCCCGAATCATCTTCAACACTGACGATGGCGTCATTTTATCGATTACTCTCTGTACTTTCCGGTCGGCGGCTCTTACCTGTTCCAGGTTCTCCGGCGTAATGGGAATCTGGTTGTAAGAAAGAATCCGTACGGCCCGCTCATTTTCTGCCGTAACTTCCCAGCCCAAATCTCTTAAAATATCGTCTACGTTGGCAAAAGCCTTTTTGATGCTGTCGCCCATATCTTTTCTGGGAGCCGTCATCAACGCTTCATATGACTGTCCTGCTTTCCGGTAATCCTCCTGGAGCTTCGTTCCTTCATCAACCAGATGGTCCACATCCACGGGAGCCTTTTCTTCAAACAGCAGCTTTCCGATTACCGCCGCAGGAAGTCCCGGAAGAACCGCCGCTTTGGCAACGGCGTCCTGATACAGTCTGTAATCCGAAACAGCTTTTTCTTTCTCTTCACCGGGGAAAAGTTTCTGCGCCTGCTTTTCTTCCGCTTCCTTTAACGCTTCGATCAAAGCTTCCATATCGGAAGTGTCGATGGAAAAGCCGCTCTCGATAAGCCGGACGTTCACTTCCGCGCTCATGCGCAGTCTTGCTTCTTCCAGTTTCCGTCTGGCAGTAAGGGAAAGGCTGTCGTCCTGCAGCCATCTGTCAACTGTTTCGGACAGCTCCGCCGCCTTCTGATATTTGCTTTTGCCGTCCGACAGATTGGCCTGCTCCGGCCTCCTGCCTTCCGCCATAGCCCCGGCAACCGCTTCTGCGGCATGTTTTTCCTGAACCGGAAAAACTACGCTGTCGTTGGCGGAATAGCAAAGCATATTTTCGGCAGTCAGGGGAATTCCCTTTTCCACCATCCATTTCGCCTGTTCGATGGTGTCTTCCGTTACCGAAAGACCTGCGTCCGACAGAATTTTTTCTACCTGGGGAAGCAGCTTATCGAAGTCAACGGAATCTGCCTTTCTGGCATAATAACCGTTATTTTCCTGAAAATATCCGTGGCCCTGGCGGTCTGCATCCACAGCCCCCGCATGCTTTGCCGTATATAAATTCTCAATGGTCGGTTCCATACCGTTGTTTACCAGATATTTCATTTCGCCGTCGGTAAGTTCGGTAAGTCCTGACGCCTCCTGCAGCGCTTCCGCCGCCGCAGCAAGATTTTCTTCTGTGACAGGTATGTCATTCTGTCTGAAAGCATCCTGCAGCTGCCTTGCAAGGACTTCGCTCCCCACAATCTGAGCCATGGTCTCCGAATCCAGATCATCCGTATAGCCGGTAATATGTACGCCGGACTTTGCCAATTCCGCCTTAATGCGGTCAATAATGGTCACTACCGTCTCAATATCCATGTCATTGGGATTAGCGCCTTCTTTCATCATCTTTGCAAAATCCTCGTCAGACATAGAATTAGACATAACTGCCATATAGTTTCTCTGCGTAGCTACATCGGTAAGCTGCGCTTCCTGCATAACTTCTTCTGCGGTTCTTCCCTGAACGCCGTAAGCATTGTTATCCATAACTGTGCCAGAAATGTCTGCTGTAAACGCACCCGCCTTTCCACATTCCTGTGTCCGGGTGTGACTATATGCGGCCTTGACCTTTTCCGTATTCTGCGGCGTATTATTTTCAAACGTTATTCTCATATTTATACTCCTGCATATCACGCGCTTCATTAAAAAAGGTGAATGCCTTTTTACATTCACCTTTTATTTCGACAGGTTTTATTCAATTCTTAAGAGTTAATTTAAAAAACAAATACGGCGGCAGTAAGAGGGGGCAGGTCAAAAGTAATCGTAAAATCTCTGTAATTCACTTTTTCCTTTACAGCCGTAAGCTCTGCGGGTATCTCTCTTCCGCCTCCGCCAAAGCGCGCTTCGTCGCTGTTTAAAAGCAGTTTATACTTTTTCTTTTTGGGTACTCCCACTTTATAATCTTTCCATTCCACGGGAGTCAGATTCAGCACGAACAACAGATTGTTTTTACCTGTCTCGTCTTTGCGGAAAAAGCTGTAAACGCTGCGCTCTTTATCGTCCGCATTGAGCCACTCAAAACCGTTCCAGCTGTTGTCTATCCGGTAAAGGCTGGGATATTTGCGGTACATGCCCAAGAGTTCTTTGACGTAATCATGCATACCCTTATTCAGAGGTTCTCCCAGTAAAAACCAGTCCAGTTCTCTGGCTTCGCTCCACTCCCTTTCCTGGGCAAACTCTTGTCCCATAAAAAGAAGCTTCTTTCCGGAATGACCGAACATATATGTATATCCCACACGCAGGTTAGCATATTTATCAACCGTATATCCCGGCATTTTATTTACCATGGAGCATTTCAGATGAACCACTTCATCGTGTGACAGAGGAAGAATATAATTCTCCGAGTCATTGTAGCTCATGGCAAACGTCATTGAATAATGATTATCTTTCCGGAAGTAAGGGTCCAGCTTCATATATTCGCAGAAGTCATGCATCCATCCCATATTCCACTTAAAAGAAAATCCCAGTCCGTCATCCTCTACCACTCCGGTCACTTTAGGCCATGCCGTAGACTCTTCCGCAATCGTTAAAAATCCCGGATCAATACCGTGCAGAACGGAATTCAGATGTTTGAAAAATTCAATGGCCTCAAGATTTTTATTCCCGCCGTGAATATTCGGCAGCCATTCTCCGTCCTTTTTTCCGTAATCCAGATAAAGCATGGACGCCACCGCGTCTACGCGGATTCCGTCCACATGAAATTCCCGCATCCAGAAAATGGCATTGGCAATCAGGAAATTCTTGGTTTCTGTTCTTCCATAATTAAAAATCTTGGTGCCCCAATCGGGATGTTCTCCCCTTCTGGGATCGGGATGCTCAAAAATGCATCCTCCATCAAAATTGCCTAATCCGTGAGCGTCCGTAGCAAAGTGCGCCGGCACCCAGTCCAAAATGACACCTATGCCGTTTTTGTGCAGTTTATTCACCAGATACATAAAATCTTTGGGACATCCGTGTCTGGAAGTAGGCGCATAATAGCCGGTTACCTGATACCCCCAGGAACCGTCGAAGGGATATTCCGCAATCCCCATCAGCTCTACATGGGTATATTTCATTTCTTTTAAATATTCTACGATCCTGTCCGCAAATTCCCGGTAATTATAATAGCCGTGCTCCGTTCCGTCAGGATGCTTCATCCAGGAACCTATGTGGCACTCATAAATGGCCATAGGCTCTTTTTTCATATCTTTTTCGCTTCGTTTTTTCATCCATGCGTTATCGGTCCATCCATATCCTGACAAATCCGTCACAATAGACGCGGTTCCCGGACGAAATTCCGCATAGTTAGCAAAAGGATCTGCCTTGTATAATTTCCGTCCATCGGGCGTGGTAATCAGGAACTTGTACATATCTCCCTCTTTTACGCCGGGAATAAACAGAGCCCAGATCCCTCCGGAGCCCAGCTTGTTCATCAGGTGGCTTTCTTCGTTCCATCCGTTAAAAGAACCGATCACATGAACCTGCCCTGCGTTAGGCGCCCAGACTCCGAAAAACACGCCTTCTTTACCGTCTTCCTCAGAAATATGCGCTCCCAGTTTCT
Organism: uncultured Lachnospiraceae bacterium; assembly: GCA_910587935.1. GTDB lineage: Bacteria > Bacillota > Clostridia > Lachnospirales > Lachnospiraceae > MGBC143606. The sequence continues at coordinate 28,589 of CAJUNP010000021.1, read as the reverse complement.
TATAAATATCATAGTGTGATCCCTGTGCAAAAACATATTGATCTGCTTCGGAAATAAATACCTGTTCCCGCTTTTTCTCTGTCTTTTCAACCTCTTTAGCACTGACTGCCATTCCTTAATTGCCCCCTTAAATAAAATCGTTTTCTCTCAATATAATCATGTCTTCTTCATCATAACGCTTTGCAAAAAGAATGTCAAAGAAATGTCCCAGAGACTTCCGGTTCGCATGACCTATTGCGTCATCCACCATTTCCTTAACCTCCAAAAGCGTTACCGCGTGATCACTGGTCTGATTATCGGATATCCTTGTATGTAACGCCAAAAGTCCCATTTCATCTATGGAATATTCTTTTTCCTTCGCATATCGTTTACCGAAGGCAACCAGAGAATCATTATCAAGCGCTTCAATGTTTACGCGTGCATTAAAGCAATCATTCAGAGCGGGAACCTGCTCAAGCAGCTTTCCGATGGTCTTTCTGGAACCTTCCATAATAACGATAATACCTATATTTTCCTGCTGTAACGCTTTATGCAGCTTCTGTCCGGTTTCGGCGTTCATCCTGCCGGCATTTTCAATGATCAACGCGCCGTTTGCAAGCTTTCCAATCAATTTACCGATATCCCGCTGGTTCATGGAGTTGCCGCTGATTTTGGCAATTTTCCCGGAAAAATTGCTGTCCGTCATCTGCACTTCCTTCATCATGTTTTTGGCAAGCGTTAAGGTGTCCATTCCTTCCTCGCCGGTAATAATCACATTGCCGGTATAGGCGGCAAGACTGATGGCGTCGATTGCCGCAATCAGTTCTTCTTTTGCCCTACGGCTTTGTATAAAGGCGGCGTACAGTTCCTTTTCCTCCTTTGTCAAAGCGCGCACGGAAGATGCAGGTGTGTCCGGTTCCTCCACGAATTCTTCTTCCGCAGCGTCTTCCTCCGTATCCTCTGCGTCTTCGACAGCCTCCTCCGGCGAGGTCTCTTCCGGTTCCTCCTGGGACTCCTCCGGCTCTAATTCATCCATTGTCTCTTCGACGGTATCGGCTGACACGACCTCGGAGCCTTCCAGTTTTTCCAAAAGCCCTTCTTTTACGGCCTGGTCAAAATCAACAAGAATATTACCCGTATGCTGCAATACAAGCTGGCGCACTTCTTCCGCGCACTGTTTTTCATTTTCCTTCTTCATCCGCTCCCACTCGGCAAGAACGTCTTCGATTTTAAGCTGTCCGGTAATCTGTTTTTCTACTTTTTCAAAATCGGGAATAATCAGGCTCATTTGCCCGTCATATTCCATACCCAAAACCTTTTCATAGCTTTGTTTGCGTTTTAATATGGGTGTGGGCGTGTCGGCTTTAACCGGTTCGTCCGGTTCTTCCATATCTACGGGCGGCGGCACGGATTCGGCCTCTTTTTGCTTTTCTTCCTCCAAAACCGGCTCTTCTTCCAACTGCACCGCTATTTCCGTCATGTCGTTCGTATCCTGTAAAAGGGGAGCCACAATCGATTGTGTTATTTTCTGTGTATTGCTTATTTCTTCTTCCGGCGTGGAGACAGGTTCCTCTTCCATATCCAAAACAGCTTCTTGCGGGTATTCCTCTTCTTCCAAATACTCCTCTTCTTCCGAATATCCCTCTTCTCCCGAATATCCCTCTTCTTCCGAATATCCCTCTTCTTCCGGCGTCTCCGGGAAATATTCTTCCTCTTGCGCGGAAACCGGCTGTTCTTCAGGCGGGGCCTCCCACAAATCTTTCATACTGTCGGCCAGTTCCTTCTGCAGATTAATGGTATTATATTCTCCGACATCCATGGTTTTTACCTGAATATCTTCCAGAATATCCCCGGGGATTTCTACTGTAGGCGCATGCATAAGATCCATCGGATCCTGTTCATCCTGTAAATGATTATCCTCCTGCTCAAAAGACTCCTGCTGGGCTTCCTGCTCCTGCAAATACGCCTCATACCGGCCTTCATACCGAGCCTGCTGATCCTCTGCAAGAGGCTGGTGAAGCATTTTAAGCTCCATGGCCTTTGTAACGTATCTTCCCTCGCCAAACCAGAGAATCAGATCGTCACATTCCTCTACGCAGCGCGTGGCAAGTCCTACCCGATGATAAAGATATGCCAGTTCATATGCCCATTTTTCCCGGTAATCTCTTTTTTTCAGTTCCTCCAGAACCTCTATGCGCTCTTCCAGGCTTACTTCCTGCGCAACATATAATTTATATTGTAAAATGTAACGTCCCGTATCCTTTGGGGCGATCTGCACAAATTCCTTGTAGTATTCAATCGCCTGGACGACTTCACCCATTTTGATGGACAGCTCGCATAACGAATAAACAATGGTTCTTCCGCCGGGATGACGGTCATAAGCAAGAAGCAGAAGTTCTTTACTCTCATCAAACCGCCTGTTAATTTTATATAAATCACTTATAGTACAAAGCATCATAACGCTTTTTACTCTGCGCCAGTCGATCATATCTGCAATCTCGGCAGCTTCCGCATATTCTCCCCGCGCAATTAACGTGCGTATCTCCTCTGATCTTACCTGATATTCATATTTATCCAAAGTATACACCTCAAAATTTTTCTGATAGGAAACGGTTTTTAGTATTTTCCTGTAAAAAAGCAAAATTCCCCACTTTTTACTATGCATAAGTTTATCATAGGAGTATAGCTGATTTCAAGAAAATATAGAGAATTTTAAGAAAAAAAGTACAAGATATTGTGGTTTGGGATTCATTCTACGGCAGTTCGTTGGTTAACTGTGCAAATTGCTTCAGGGATAAAGCTTCTCCCCGGATTGTCAAAGATAAGTTCTGTTTTTCCAATGCATTTAAAACGGCTTCTTTTGCTATTCCAAGAGAAGCGTTAGCCAAAGCATTGACCAGCGTTTTACGGCGCTGGTTAAAAGCGGCCCGGATTACGGAAAACATCTTTTTTTCGTTTTCCACGAAAACAGGCGGCTGTTCGTAGCGTTCCAGGCAAATTACCGCGCTCCCCACGCCGGGTCTGGGAATAAAGCAGGAGGGCGGCACATCACATATCACCTCCGGCCGTGCATAATACTGCACGGCCAGAGATAACGCCCCATAATCTTTCGTACCGGGCCCCACCTGCATCCGCTCCGCTACTTCTTTCTGTACCATAACCGTAATGCTTTTTAACGGAACGCCGCTTTCAAAAAGTCCCATAATAATAGGCGTCGTAATATAGTACGGAAGATTTGCAACAATCTTAACCGGATTACCGCCGTTTTTTTCTTCCGCAAGCTTTTTCAGATCTACTTTTAATACGTCCTCGTTGATAATCGTAACGTTAGAACAGTCAGACAGGGTGTCGGAAAGAATCGGTATCAGGTTTTTGTCAATCTCTACCGCAATGACTTCTCCCGCCCGCTGTGACAGATACTGCGTCATCGTACCGATTCCCGGTCCAATCTCCAGCACACAGTCTTCTTTTGAGATATCCGCCGCCGCCATGATTTTTTCCAGAATATTAGCGTCGATCAAAAAATTCTGTCCATACTTCTTCTGGAAATTGAAATTATATTTTTTTAAAATCTCTGCCGTATTCGACGGACTGCTCAAATTAATCATGGTATTCCTTTCTATTAATAAGCTTTGCCCCAGTAGACCATCTTTTTCGCAGGCTTTCCGCAGCATAGGCAGGTATCGCTGATTTGTTCCTGTTCAAAGGGAATACAGCGGCTGGTTACGCTTAATTTTTCTTTAATCATATCTTCGCATGCCTGTTCGCCGCACCACATGGCTTTTACAAAACCGGCGTTTTTAGCAAAGATCTGTTCCAGTTCTTCCATATTTTGGGCCATGTAAGTATGCGCGTCCCGGTGCTTTCTTGCCCGTTCCAGCATCTCTTTCTGCATAGCCGCGAGAATCTCTCCGGTTCTGCTTTCCAGCTCTGCAAAGGAAACTTCTGTTTTCTCCCTTGTATCCCGGCGGCAGACCACGCATTTTCCGGCTTCAATATCCTTCGGTCCCACTTCAATACGGAGCGGAATTCCCCGCATTTCCTGTTCGGAAAATTTCCAGCCGGGACTCTTATCGGAATCATCCACCTTTACGCTGAAGCCTTTTTGAATCAGTCTGTCTTTTAACTCGCAGGCCTTATTAAGCACTCCCTCTTTTTTCTGCTGGATCGGAATCACCATGATCTGCAGAGGCGCGATTGCAGGAGGCAGAACCAGACCGGAATCATCCCCATGCACCATTATAATGCCGCCGATCAGACGGGTGCTCATGCCCCAGGAAGTCTGATGTACGTACTTCAGGGTATTATCCTTATCCGCAAACTGAATACCGAAGGCTTTTGCAAAGCCGTCGCCGAAGTTATGACTTGTGCCGGACTGTAACGCCTTACCGTCATGCATCAGGGCTTCTATGGTATAGGTAGCTTCCGCGCCGGCAAATTTTTCTTTATCTGTCTTTTGTCCCCTGATAACGGGGATAGCCAGATACTCTTCGCAGAAACGGGCGTATACGCCCAGCATCTGAATGGTCCTCTCCTTTGCATCCTCAGCCGTGGCATGGGCGGTATGCCCTTCCTGCCATAAGAACTCTCTGGACCGCAAAAAAGGACGGGTTTCTTTTTCCCACCGTACTACCGAGCACCATTGGTTGTATACTCTGGGCAGGTCGCGGTAGGACTGGATATCGTTTTTATAAAAATCACAGAACAGTGTTTCGGAAGTAGGGCGCACACACATGCGCTCCTGCAGGGGCTGCATCCCTCCGTGGGTAACCCAGGCTACCTCCGGCGCAAAACCTTCCACATGGTCTTTTTCCTTCTGCAGCAGGCTTTCGGGAATAAACATGGGCAGATATACGTTCTCCACGCCGTTTTCTTTAAACATGGCGTCGAGTTTTTTCTGAATGTTCTCCCAGATCGCATAGCCTGCAGGCTTTAATACCATGCAGCCTTTCACGCTGGTGTAATCGATCAATTCCGCTTTTTTCACTACGTCCGTATACCACTGGGCAAAATCTTCGTCCATAGAGGTAATGGCTTCCACAAGTTTTTTTTCAGACATGTTGTTTCTCCTTTTTGAATAAAAAAATAAGCCCTGATCCCAATAAGGGACCGAGGACTCGGCGGTACCACCCTGTTTATGCATTCTGCATCTGCTTCTCATACCGTTAACGCCGGCGCTGCGCCATAGTTCATATGGGACTCCAAGGCAGGTTCCAAATCTGTTCCGTAAGAGTCTCCCACCATGAACTCTCTCTCTGGGACGGCCTCCGACTTGTACTAGTCCTCTTCTAAGTCTGTGTCTGTTTATTTGAATGGTTTGATTGTAGAGCATAATAGGATCGGTTGTCAAGCAAAATCTACTTTTCCCGCCGCAGCACCGCCTCTCCGATCCCCATCATAATAAACACAAAGGGACCGTTCAGTACCTGCTGAAAGCTGAATAAATTATGACTCATGTATCCGGCCAGAGCCAGACCGCATGCCAGAACAAGCGGCGACACTTGACGGTCCTTAATAAACCGCACCGTTTTCGCAAAGAAAAATCCCATGCAGGAAAGCAGTCCCAGTATTCCCGTATTGACCAAAACCGTAATCCACTCGTTATGGGCATTGGTCAGGCGGCTTCCTCCAAACGCATCCGTCACCATTTGAACTGCGGTGCTTCCTTCTTTATATACTCCGTATGCAAAGCTGTCAGGCCCCAATCCAATCAGTTTTTTCCAGAAAGTCTGATCTTCAAACACTCTTAATCCTGCAGTCCAGGTAACGCCCCGGGAACTTCCCCACCGCTCATTAAAGGTAAAGATTCCCTTATCCGAAAGCGGTCCGATGCTTCCGGGTTTTGTCGTATTTTGCACTAATAAAATCAAAAAAACTGCGAAAACCAAACACAGTGAAACAAGGACTGTCACCCGCTCCATTTCCATAAATTTTTGTATTTTGATATTTTTTTTCTCTATCTGATAAAAAACTCCCCATAAAAGTAAGGCTGCAATCAACACATACAGGGTTGCGTTTCCCTTTGTTAATAACTCCGCCGGGGCGCTGTCATAATTCATAGCGTACGGAAACAGAATCCGTATCACCCGCAAAACCTGACAGGAACCCGCAATCACTATAAGAGTTTCGTAGAAGCTTTTTCTGGCATTATAATCCTTGCAGGATATGCAAAACAGTACGATCACAACCGTCGCAAACACCAGCATGGCGCTGTCGCTTCCCTGAACTGCCCCGGCCGCCGTGCAGACAGACAAAAATGCCCCGCCGCACAGGCGAAGAAGCCGGCCTTTTCCCCGCAATCCGTAAAACAATCCTGCCGCCAGAGGAAAGAAAACGGACCAGTATCCGCAATACCAGTTGATATTCCCCAACGTTGCAATAAAGCTGGGAGTCGCTCCCTCCAGAGTCAGGGGATATATTGAAAAACGATTCAGGAGTCCTAAGAGAAACGATACTCCGGAGCCTGCCGCAAATAACGGAATCAATAACTTCTCTCCCCGCAGAAAACGGGAAATAAAAAAGTAAGAAGCAACGTAAATAATCTGTGTCATAAAACCTATGTACCATCCCTTGGCTCCCCAAAAAGCTTCTTCCTGATTCTGGGAGCAAAAATAGGATACGGTTGTTATGATCAGATATGCCGCAACCAGCCAGTCGGAATCAGGAACCTCCCGGAAAAAACCTTCCCATCCCAACTTTTTCATCTGACAAATCCACCATGCGCATGCGCAGGGCAGCACAGAAATCAAAAGTCCCAATCCCAAAAACCGGAAAAGCATCGCTTTATCCGTACCTGCATTCCGATATCCCCATGTCAGGAAAAAGGGGAAAAAGACAGCCATCAAAAGCAAATATAGAAATACGTAAAATGAAGACACATTATACATAACCTGTGAAAATGTGCGTTTTACAATTGTTTTTTTCTCTGTTGTACGCATACCGTTTATTCCTTTTTCTAAAAATTTACTATTATCTTAACATGAATTCGCTTTTTTTTCATTATAATCTTCATTCATTGTGAGGTTTCCTTTTGCCGCCTGATCCGCTCTTCCCATCCGTTCAAGCCCTGATAAATCATGACGAGCCCCAAAGGACCTTTCAGGATTCCCCCCAGGCCAAAAAGCTTTACGCCGGCATACACGGACAAAAGGATTGCAATCGGATAAATGCCCACTTTTTTTCCGATCAGCTTCGGTTCCAGAAACTCCCGCATTATGACACATACGCCATAAAGTATAAAACAGACGACCGTCTGCACATACCATCCGTTTAATAACTGCCAGATACCCAGAGGAATCAAAATAATACCGGTACCTATAAAGGGAAGCATATCCAAAAATCCCGCAAGAAGTCCGTATACAACGCCATTTTCAACGCCTGCAAGCGTCAACGCGGCCGCACATACCAGGCTGATGCAAAGCAAAATAACCAGCTGGGCCTTTACGAAAGTGGCAATATAGTAAATGACCTGCTCCACAATTTCAAGAATCCACAGACTGTTTTCGCGCTTTTTGATGCTCCCCATAATCCGGTCATAATCTTTTACCAGCAAAAATACGGAAATTGCCGTAACCGCGAGAAAGGCGCCGATCGAAACTACATATTTTGCATAAGATAAGGACTCGTTGACAACGCCGGGAAGAATATTCATCTGAAAATCCTGAATAAAAATATTGACTCTTTCAATAATAGCCGTCTCCATTCTGTCCGCGTTAATACCGAAACGGGTTTCCATTCCGTCGCAGCAGTTTTTGACAAACAGGGAGAATTTACTTTCTATGGTTTCCAGATTCTGCATGACGTTCATAATGCAGTCCGTACATTTCGTGACCAGAAACCAAAGCAGAATTCCTAAAAACAGGATTATGGTAAACAAAAAAAAGCTCATAAGAAGCATCCTGGGAAAACGGATTTTCTTACGAATCCGGTCAAAAAACGGAATGCATGCAAACACCATAAGCGCTGCTACAAGAACCGGCGCAATCAAAGGCGAAATATATTTCAGAAAAAAATATACTGCTCCGGTAAGAAGAAGCAGTATCATCCATCTGTTTTCTTTTATTTTTTCAATCACATAAACCACCGCCCTTTGCCGTAAAAATCATTCTAAAACTAGTATGGTGGTTTTGTGGTTTTATATCAGAAAAATCTTGTGTCAATATCATCCATTTTTGTTAAAAATCGTTTGCAAATAAATTGAAAGCTCCCGGCTCGGGCCGTATTGTAAACTCCAAAGGTTTTCCTGTAACGGGATGCTTTAAAGCGATCCCATAGGCGCACAATGCGGTCCATACCGCGCCGGCCGCCTCAGACGCTTCCTGCGACGCTTGATCGCCGTATTTCCGGTCACCCAAAAGCGGACAGCCCGCATAAGACAACTGCGCCCGAATCTGATGAAACCGCCCAGTATCCAGTTCGACCCGCACCAAAGATATGGGACAGCCGGACACTTCCATCGTTTTCAAAACCTGATAATGCAGTACGGCTTCCTTTGCGCCCGGTTCCTTCTCTGCCACGATCCGCGCTCTTTTCTGATCTTTTTTCAAATAATTGACAAGCCTTGCCTTATCAAGCCCCGGTTTGCCGCTTACCATGGCAAGATATTGTTTTTTCAGCGTGTTATCTTGGAGTTGTTTCGTTAAATCAGCAGCCGTCCTTTTATTCTTTGCAAAAACCAGCAGCCCTTCTACCGGCTGATCCAGACGGTGAACAACGCCAAGGTAAGACGCCTTCAAATAATTCTTCAGCTCGCTTACCATGTCCATCTGTCCGATTTCCGCACTTTCAACCGCCAGCCCGGCCGGTTTACGGCAAACCAGCAGATCGTGGTCTTCGTATATAACTTCCGTTCTCATTCCGTCACACCTTAAACCGGTATCCGACGCCCCAAATGGTCTCAATATACTGGGGATTGGCCGTATCGTATTCGATTTTCTCACGGATTTTCTTGATATGCACCGTAACGGTTGCAATATCTCCTATGGAGTCCATATCCCAGATTTCTCGGAAAAGCTCTTCTTTCGTAAACACGTGATTGGGATTCTCGGCTAAGAATGTCAGCAAATCAAATTCCTTTGTGGTAAAATTCTTTTCTTCCCCATCTATATAAACGCGGCGTGCGGTTTTGTCTATTTTGATGCCCCGGATTTCTACGACATCGTTCTTTTTCTCGTTGGTCCCTACCAGACGGTTATAACGCGCCAGATGCGCTTTTACCCTGGCCACAAGCTCGCTGGGGCTGAAAGGCTTGGTCATGTAATCGTCGGCTCCAAGACCAAGACCCCTGATTTTATCAATATCATCCTTTTTGGCGGAAACCATCAGAATCGGAACATTTTTTTCTTCACGGATCTTCTTACAAACCTCAAACCCGTCGATACCCGGAAGCATCAGATCTAAAATAATCAAATCGTAATCGTCTGTCAGCGCCCGTTTTAGGCCGACATCTCCCGTATTTTCAATGTCTACCTGAAAGTCGCTTAACTCCAGGTAATCTTTTTCAAGATCTGCTATTGCCTCTTCATCTTCAATAATTAAAATTCTGCTCATAACTGCCTCCTGTATGATTACCTATGCTTCCTGCGCGCCGCCGGGTTCCGTTTCGTGGTACTTGCGGAGAACAAAATGCATACATGTGCCTTCTCCTTCTTTACTGGTGGCCCAGATATATCCGCCGTGATCTTCAACAATTTTCTTTACAATGGAAAGTCCGATACCGCTGCCGCCCTGGGAAGAATTCCTGGATGCGTCGGTTCTGTAAAAGCGTTCAAAAATCAGCGGAAGGTCTTTGGGTGCAATGCCTTTTCCGTTGTCTTCGATCTCCACACGGATGGAGTCCACTTCATCCAGAATACGGATATCGATCACGCCGTCCTTTTTCTCAAGGTACTTAATGCTGTTGCCGATAATATTGTTAACTACCCGTTTCATCTGTTCCGGGTCTGCGATGACCTTCGTATCCGGGCTGACCAGATTGGAATAGTTAAGACGGATATTCTTGGATTCCAGATCCAGGCCCACTTCTTCCACGCAGTCCCCGAAATAGTCCGCCACGTTAATCCGGTGGAAATTGTACGGAATACGGTTATTGTCGATCTTGGAATATATGGTCAGTTCATTGATCAGCCTGTCCATATCGTTGGCTTTATTATAGACGGTTTTGATATACTTATCCATCTTCTCGGGCGTGTCCGCCACACCGTCCATAATGCCTTCCACATAGCCCTTAATCGCGGTAATCGGTGTCTTTAAATCATGGGAAATATTGCTTATTAATTCTTTGTTCTGCTTTTCATGCAAAAGCTTTTCATCGGTAGATTCCTTCAGACGCAGGCGCATATCTTCATAATTGTGGTAAAGCTCCCCGATTTCGCCTTTATTCTCTGTCTGAAGCATATATTCAAAATTACCGTCCTTAATCTTCTTCATCGCGGTATTCAGCTGGTTAATGGGATCAAATACGCCTTTCTGTATCCACTGTGTCAGCATAATGCTGGTAAAAATCAGGATAATGGTAATTGCGAAAAACATATCCTTTAACAGTCTGTGGGAAATCACGCTGGCAATCCGCGTAATCACAAAAACGCTTCCCTGGCTTCCGTCAGAAAAAGTAAAATCGATCTGCCATGCAAATTTCTGCAGGTCATTAAAATAAACGCCCGCTTTGGTTTGTGGGTCCATGGCTCCAAAGGGCGGCAGCCTGTCAAAAATCTTCTCGGCAGCCGTCTGGTTGCCCGTATAAAAAATTTCGTCATCTTTGCGCACAAGCAGGTAGGAAGCTTTTCTCGTAATGGTTCTATTCACTTCTTCGAGATAACCTGTATCTTCTATCCTGCCGGTATTCCCTATGACCTCGGCCAGCAGCTCCTGATAAGTCTCTTCAGTAGCCCTGCCCAAAGCCTCCAAAGGCTCGGAGGCAGCAAAGTAGTCGCCTTCAATTCCAAAATCCGTCTCCCGGCCCGCCATATAAGACCAGATGCTGACAAAGGCAAGAAATGTCAGAAACAACGGCAGAAGTACAATCGTCAGAAAGGTTATATACAGTCTTGTTTTAAACTTCATGTTAATGTTCCCTCATAAAACGATAATACCTTACAATGGTATTCAATAATAATGATTATAGCATGATTCCCGCATAAAGGAATAAAAAGAACGGAAGATTCTTATTAAAAAAATATAAATTTACCGGATCGGCGGCGTTTCGAAAAGGACTTCGCAGGCATGTTTACAAAAAAGTGTGGAAAAGTTCATATCCCGGGACTATAATTATATTAAATTTTTGTATTCAGATACAACACAGGATCAATGGCAGAGTGGACTTATATACCCGCCATTGGTCTGCGTGTAAGGACCAGATTACTGAAGCATTATCGGATGCTTTTGGTATTGACTGTGCCAAACTGTTCAACGACATACAGTGTAATTTAAGTATGAATCCTGTCGAACCCAGGTTTCTAAAAGAACGGTGCTATGATACTTTCTATTTGAACAGCGAAAGAGGCGCCATTGGCAGAGGAATCCACGAAATCATACATTTCGTCTGGTTCTATGTGTGGAACAGACTGTTTAAGGACAGCTACGATGAATACGAACGCCCTTCGCTCAAATGGATACTGAGTGAGATGATCGTCGAATCCGTAATGAAAGACGAGAGGCTGCGTTCCATCAATCCTTATTTTCCCAGGGAACAGGGGGGATGTATCTATCCCTGTTTCTTTGATATGACGGTGGACGGCAGGCTGATTCTGGATACGATGGATGCTATGTACAGGAGCCAGCGTATCACGGAATTTATGCGAAACAGCTACGCATACTGCTAGGAGCACGAAAGTGAGATCAGAGAACATATCAGGAAATCGGAAGGATAAGAGCAATGGAATAAAATTGGATTTTCAAAAGCGTCTCAAAATTTAATTATATCTATTGACAATATCTGTATATTGTGTATAATGATAAAAACAGTAATGATTCCTAATTTTGAAAGAGGTGCATAATGGCGCTCAAGTACAGCAGACAGAGGGAAATCATCAAGGATTTTCTGATGACACGGCATGATCATCCTACTGCCGATGTTGTATACATGAATGTACGGCAGATGTATCCCAATATCAGTCTCGGTACGGTTTACCGCAATCTGACGCTTTTAGCCGATATCGGTGAAATCCGGAGACTGCGGGTGGGTGACGGTGTGGATCACTTTGATGCGGATATCTCGCCTCATTATCATTTTATCTGTAACCGGTGCGGCGCGGTTATAGATCTGGATATGGAGAATATAGACGGCATCCGGGATATTGCCAACCGCAATTTTGACGGCTGTATTCAGGGATATATCGCTTATTTTTACGGGATCTGTCCGGATTGTAAAAATTCTATGTCCTAACCGGCATAGTTATATAAAGATCATAAAAAGAAAAGGAGATAAGACTATGAAATTTGTATGTAGCGTTTGCGGTTATGTTCACGAAGGAGATGCGGCGCCGGAAGCTTGCCCGGTATGTAAGGCTCCCGCATCCAAGTTTACGGCTCAGTCCGCTGAGAAAACCTGGGCGGCAGAACATGTGGTAGGCGTAGCACAGGGCGTAAGCGAGGACATTCTTGCTGATTTGAGAGCAAACTTCGAAGGAGAATGTTCCGAAGTAGGTATGTATCTTGCAATGGCCAGAGTCGCTCACAGAGAAGGCTATCCTGAGATCGGCCTTTATTGGGAAAAAGCCGCATGGGAAGAGGCAGAACATGCTGCAAAATTTGCCGAATTATTAGGCGAAGTTGTTACCGATTCCACCAAAAAGAACCTTGAGATGAGAGTAGATGCAGAAAACGGTGCGACAGCAGGCAAATTTGACCTTGCAAAACGCGCTAAGGCTGCAAATCTCGACGCAATCCATGACACCGTTCATGAGATGGCAAGGGATGAGGCTCGTCACGGAAAAGCGTTTGAGGGACTCTTGAAGAGATATTTCTCATAAAATTTTCTGTAGCTTATGTTTACAATAGTAAATTAATAGAAAGGTTTGGTAATTAGTTATGGATAAATATTTTTGCAACCCCTGTGGTTATACATATGATCCCGAAAAGGGCGATCCTGAGCATGGCATTGCTCCCGGAACAAAATTCAGTGATCTTCCCGACGACTGGTGCTGTCCTCTTTGCGGCGTAAGCAAAGATATGTTCCAGAAATGTATTGATAATTACAATTAAATATAAGTTTCGAGTAATTTCAGGGTATGCCGGAGCAGTCCGGCATACCCTTTTTTCATTTATTATCTTTTAGATTCGCAGTACCGGCACACGCCGCCCTCCGGGCTGTTACTTTGCAGTAAGATATCTTACCTCATACGCCTCCCATGATTCGGGAAGCTCAAGCTTCCTTATCATTCTTTCTAACACCTGCTCCGGAATATAACGCGCTCTTTTCCTGTTTCTTGCAAGCAGTTCCTGGTAAGGTACTTCCAGATATAAAATATGCACTCTTGCACCATACCCGGCGAACAGTCTCACCAGCTTCTGTCTGGTTTCTCCGATAATATTCGTGGCGTTCCAGATAAACGGCTCTTTCCTGCGCAACAATATCTTTGCCCGCTCCAGGGCGGTATGAACCGCCTTATCAGAACTTTTTGCCGGTGAAAGCTTCAGTTCCTCCCGGATATCATCCAAGGAAATTACGGGCGTATCTCCGCCGTTTTTTTCAATCCAGCTGTCTTTTCCGGCTAACGGAAGCCCCGACAGCAAAATGACGTCAAACTCCGTGTCGTCATATAAATCCGCTCCCTGCCACATATCCTCCTTCTGAAAATATTGAAATCTGGCATAAGGGTTTGCAAACAACTGCGGGCAGTCCCAGATTCCCAGTTCCTTTGTATAATCTCCAAACAACTCCACCTGCTCCGAAAACTCCTCCGCGGGATTTCCAAGCCGCCCTTTTGCATCTGCTTTTGCAAGCAGATACAAAAGCCGCAGCGGGATACTCTCCGCCGCTTTCATTAAATCTCTCTCCGGCCTCTTTTTCGTCCAAAACCATATGGGCAGTCCGTGATACCGGATTAGCTTTGCCACGGTTTCTCTCTGGGAAAAGGCAAGGCCAAACCGTCCGGCGTCCTGATATACAATCCTTCTGAATTCCTTTTCTCCGACAATCGTATGCCTGGGTGAAATCCAGTTTCCGTCCTCAAGCTTGGTACAAACCGGTTTCCCGATATCATGAAAGGCAGCCGCCAAAAACAGGAGTTCCTGTTCATCCGGATTCAATTCCTGCCATTCGGAAAGCTCCGTAAGCTTTTCACATACCATTTCCGTATGCCTGTATACATCGCCTTCCGCATGGTACTCCGGATTCTGGGGAACCTCCCGCAATGCGTTCAATTCAGGGCAGAACCCTGTAAGCGCCGTCAGGGAAAATCCGCTGCCGCGGATTTCCCTCAAAATTTTTCCGTTCATTATTATCACTCTCCCATACTGAAAAGGTCCGCGCCCTCTGCCAGGCAATTTGGGACAATCGGGCGGTTCATCCAATGGGTTTCCGAATCCAGAATAGCATTAAGGAAGGAGCCTCTTACGTACTTCAGGCGGTCTGTCACATAATCCCCGTCCTCCACTTTGATATAAATACCTTCCATAACTCCCGTCAGATCCGTCTGTCTGAGGGCAGCCTCCGGATCCACTCCGCTCTTCTTACACTGCGCCAAAAGGCTCCCGGCCGGATCCTTTGATATAAACAGGCTCGGCCCGATCCATTCCGCAATCCGGCAGGCATCTTCGTAGTATCCTTCGGCAAGTACGCGCACCGACCGTATAAAAGGCGCCGGCGCAAGAAACTCCCTGCGCTTTTTGGTGGAAAAAAATTTTTCTTCCTGTTTATCGAAAATATCGAATTCCATGAAATAATGAGGCAGCCTGTCGTAAAAAACCGTATGCTTGGCATACAGCCACTCTCCGTACAGAATATAACGGTCTTTCAGCAGCCCGCGTAATCTGTCCTCAAAGCAGCCCGCCCAAAGCTTGAATAAGTCAAACTGTTTCTCGCCGTATCCGCCGTTTAAAAAATGCCCTCTGCTCTGCAGATACATTTTCCCGTCCGCTCCAAAGCTTATACCGCAATTTGCCCCGTCCACCTTTTCTTCCAAAACCAGATATTTTCCCCGCAATTCGTCAAAATTAACACATTTTAAATCCTCGTCCCCCGCCTGCTCCTTAGAGCCTTCCAGATGACGGGTTCTTGGATATTTATATATTTGTTCCATAAATTATCATTCCTTTCCTAAACAAAAAATGCCGTGAAGAAACATCTCCACAGCAAACGCCCGGCAGAAAATCACTCTGCGGATTTTCTACCGGAATTATTCTAAGGAAGCGCTGATAAAAGCAACGTTTCCCAAAAAGTCCCATGCTGTGTCTGCTTTCTTCCCTGAAATGGCAGATACACAAAACAGGCCTCCGGCGCTTTGCCTGCCGATGCCTTTCTATCTGCCGGGTCAGTTTGTCAGAATACAGAATTACATGGGATCCTCCAATCTACAATTAAAACATTTTTACCTTCTTCACTATATCACCGGAGTGGGTACTTGTCAAAAGAATCTTTCCCATTTTCCCATGACAAGCGCACTATTTTATATTACAATACAACTATACAGGAAATGCACACCACCCCATCAGAAAGGAAACCTTATGAAAGAAATGAATAGCGAATCCCGTTTTACTTTCCTGGAAGCGACCAGTATTATCGTGGGGCACGGCGTGGGCTCCGGCGTCCTGGCCGTCCCGTTTCTGGCGTCCCGCAACAGATGGTATGATTTTCTGTGGATTGTTGCGGCCGCATATGTTATAAACCTGATTCTGCATTTTATGATCGCGGAGCTGTCCTATAACAATGACGGCGCTCAGTTTATCAAATGCTTTGAAAAGGAACTCTTTACCGGAAAGCTGAAAAAATTGGCCACCTGGATTGCATTTGGCTTTCTTGGATTTTCCGTGATTGTGAATGTCAGCGGTTTTATTTCCGGGGCTGCCGCCGTTTTTTTCTCCTGGTTCGGACTTCCTTCCTTTGCCGGGATGCTTCTCTATTATGTTCTGGCTGCCGCCGTTGTTTACGTCGGCATGAAGCTTGTGGGAATCTGTGAAAAGATTGCCGTCTGTTCCATGGTGGGCGTAATCGGTATTCTCTTTGCTGCGACGCTTTTATCCGAAATGAGTCCGCTGCCCGCCGCTTTTATTTCTTTCAACAATGTTTTCGCGCTCTACGGCATGATTGCCTTTTCCCTTTCTGCAGTTATGTCTGTTCCGCAGGTTGTAAAAGGACTGAACGGTGACCGGAAAAAAGTACGCGCATCCATCGCCGCAGGCACCGGTATCAATGTTGTCCTGATTCTGCTCATTACTTTCATGACTCTTCTGGGCGCCGGAAAGAATATTTCGGAAAACGGCGCGCTGGTGGATTTATCCCTGCATTTGGGCGGCTGGGTCAGCATTATTGGTTATCTCTTTTCCCTGCTGGCGCTGTCTACTTCTTTCTGGGCCAACACCTTAAACTTGCGCGACATTATTCGGGAGCAGACCGGATGGGGCCTTAAAATCAGCTGGTTCACGGCTTCCTTTCCCTGCCTGCTCATTGCTTTAATCGGCGTCCAGAGCTTCGTAGGCTTCACAAGGCTTGCAGGCGTGGTGCAGGTACTGACCGGCATCGGCATCATTATCGCCTACAACAGATCCCGAAAACATGCAAAGGAAAGCCCGATCTGCGGAAAGCTGGGTACGCTTCCTTTTCAGATTCTGGTTATCGCAGGCTCCCTGCTCTCCACCATCGGTTCCATGCTGCATGTTTCCTGACTGAAGAATCCAGAAAGGACTGTTTATGAAATATACGAATTCCACGGATGTTTCCTCTGATTTTCATAAAATATGCATTACGCGCACGGCATCCACGATCTTATACCTGCTTGGGGTTTCCCCGCTGCCGAAAGCGGACGCACCGATCGAAGAGGTTTTATGCAAAGCGGCGGAGCGTTTTTCTCCCCTCCCCGGGCAGGCGCCCTGCGACCGGATATTTTTGTATAATCCGGACGCCGTAGCCATGTGGATTTATGAAAAATATGCCGGATATTTTACGGAAATGGAGAAATGTACCGATTTGAGGCTTCCCATGCTTTCGGTCGTTCCCCCTGTGACGCCGGTGTGCTTTGGCTCCATGTACAGCGGACTGCAGCCCGCACAGCACGGCATCCTGAAATATGAAAAACCGGTTTTACAGGTTGCGACTATTTTTGATGTTCTGGCTAAGGCCGGGAAAAAGACTGCGATTGTTTCCACCGAGGGCGACAGTATTTCCCGGATTTTTCTGGAAAGGGACATGGATTATTATATTTATCCGAAAAAGGAAGCCTGCAATCAAAAGGCCCTGGAGCTGACCGCCCAGGACCGGTATGACTGCATCGTGTTGTATAACGGAGATTACGACTATCATATGCACCGCCATTCTCCGGAAGGAAAGCGGGCATTTCGGGCGCTTCGTGAAAACATTGCCACCTTTCAGGAAATGCATGCTGCCATTCAAGCCCATTGGAGCGCCCACCGCACGGCCCTTGTTTTTGCCCCGGATCACGGCTGTCACAGGGTATGGGGCTTTCTCGGTTCTCACGGCATAAACCGGCCCTGCGATATGAATATCCCGCATTTTTATAGTTTTATTGGGTGACTTGTACGCCCGCTGTTCGGGCGGAAAGGAGATTACCTATGAAAAAACGGAAAACATTGCTTATTGTCCTTTTGGCGCTCATCTTTTTTGCATTTGCTTTTACCGTTACGGACCGTATTCTTTTTGAAAATAATCAAAGTCCGATTTTTGCCATCAAACAGCAGGGCGGTGAATGCGTATCCTATCGCGGCATTTGTTATGAGGTTTTAGAATTTTATCCTCTTCTTTCCATGGAAGAAGAATCTTCCGATTATGATTCTATGGAATGGTACTGGCTCTGGGAGTAGAAACGTTCTTAAACGGTTTGCCGCCGGTTTTAAAAAAATATACCCGCAGTCGTTTCAGGCCGCGGGTACAAACCGTGCGCTTAAAAGAGACATATCCTTCACTGAAAGACCTATTGTGGCGCCGCCCCCGCCTTCAAAAACAACCGTGATCTCATAATATTCAACCGGCCATTTTACTCTTCCCTCCAGCATTGTGGGGCCAGGGTTATATAATATCAAATTGTCTTTTACCTGAAACAGGCTGTAAGACTCCTGAACCTGATATCCCGCTCTTTCGCAGTATCCTTCGGCGGTTTTTAAAAAATCTTCCTCCGTATAATCCGCCTGACCTTCTACTGTATAATCTTTATACTCTCTCGCTGTGTCAAACCAGTCTTCCGGATATCTGAATATATTAGAAGCAGTTCCGTCCACGGCATTAATCCAGATCTGATAATCATCCCCACCGTCAAAGGAAAAGTCAGCCCTCCAAAGCGCCCGGTATTGAATTAACCCTTCCCGCGGCGTTCCTTCGTCAAAATCAATTGCATCCTGATTATTCTGGTAGTACAAACTAATCCCCACGGGTTGTTTTTCCGCAGGAAGAATTTTCTGCAGTTCATGAACTGCCGCTTCTTTTGCCTCTTCCTCTGTCAACTCCTTCGCCTTTTCTCCGAACCCACAGGCAGATAATACCCATGTCAGCATAATCGATACGGCGATAAACAATTTCCTTTTTAACCTCATGGATATTATCCTCCTATTAAATCCAACAAATTTCCCATTACTATTATATAATTAATTTACTCCCAATAGAATGGATGCGAATTTTTAAGATAAAAACATTAACACATTGAAATATACTGTTTAAAATTTTAAGTATTACAATTATGTCACCTCCCGAAAACTCTCTTTTTAAACTCAGCTTTGTTCCCATTTGCGGTATACGCGCGCTATACCGATAAACAAGAAAAAATTACCGTTCGAAAACATCTTGTCTATATATCATAATTATAAATTATATTTTCATTACATTTATTTTAATTCATATGTATATTTATGTCAATATCCAATAACTTTTGGTTCTTAATTTGGTTCTTAATTTGAAATTCCTTGCTATTACTGCAAGTGAATCTTGATAAATAAATGTTATTACGATAAAGCGAAGCTATTTTGAAAAGCGAACAGCTTTCTTAAATAATTTATGAGATTTTCATATCTTATGTAACAGAATCTCTCATATTATACAAATACCAGGATTACCAGTCAAAATTTGGTATTGCAGAATTTATTAAAAAGTTTTATAATGGAGGCATCCTATGGCAAACGAACGAAATAATGTTAATTTTGATGTTATGAGGAAATGCAGGAAGTTATAGGAATATTCCATTTTCATTGGAAAAGTAAGAGAGAATACAGGCCGTAAAATGTCGATCAGAGAGGCCATTGATCATGCTGTGGAAGTGACGAGCAGGCCCACATTGAGAGTGAAAAAAAGATTGCAGGAGAGGAAGGGCAAACACAGGGCGAAAACCGGCTTGCCTTACTGGTGGAATACCTGCAGCGGGACGGAAGGCAGCAGGAGTTAAGGCTTCTTTCAGACGAAAATACGAGATGGCAATTATACAGGGAATACAACCTGACCAACCTGCCTGCAAAGGAGCAGCACATTGAAAATTCTGACCTTAATTGAAAACACCTGCGGTAATCCCGCCTGCGCCTGCGAGCACGGATTAAGCATTTACATCGAGACCATAAAGCATAAAATTTTACTGGATACGGGCGCTTCCGATGCCTTTTTACAAAACGCACGGGAATTGGATGTTGACCTGACAAAAGTGGATACCTTGATTTTAAGCCATGGACATTATGACCACGCAGGCGGTATTATGGCATTTTCCGAGATAAATCCCCACGCCCGAATCTATATGAAAAAAACCGCTGCCTGCGATTATTATCACGGCCAACGGTATATCGGCATTGACAAACGTATTCCGGAGCTTCCTCAGGTGCATCTGGTGGAGCAGGATGAAAAGATCGACGAAGAACTGTCGGTTTTTTCCCATGTAACGGGAAGACGTTTTTTTGCACACAGCAACCTTGCCCTGACAAAAAGAACTGCGGGCAGGGACGTGCAGGATTCCTTTGACCATGAACAGTATCTTGTCATCACACAGGACCGGAACCGGATTCTTCTTTCCGGATGCGCCCACAACGGAATCCTGAATATTCTGGATCGATACCGGACGCTTTACGGCGGACTTCCCCAGATTGTCATCAGCGGTTTTCATATGATGAAGAAAAACGCTTATACGGAAGAAGAGGTATCCGTAATCAGGAAAACCGCCGAAGAATTAAACGCCATGCCCACCGTTTTTTATACCGGACACTGTACGGGCGAAGCCGCGTACGTCGTTATGAAGTCTGTTATGGGAGACAAATTACTGCCGCTCCACAGCGGAATGCCGTTATGTTTACCGTCTCTGCCTTTTAAGCTTTGAGACCGCCAGCACGCCGGTAAACATAGCGGCCGCAAACAATGCCTGAATTCCGACGGCGGTGAAAAAGCTTTCCCTGCTGAAGGGTTCCTCTGAAAAGCCTGCCAGCATATTATTGTTTTTAATATACCAGTATGCAGGCAAAAATTTTGCAGCAGCCAGAACCGGCTTGGACAGAAGCGACTGGGGAACAAACACACCGCACAGAAAGCTCATGCCCAATCCGACCGTATTGGCAATAAAATTAAGAACGGAATCATTAACGGGACTCAGGGTACATAAGAATATTGTCATAGCGGCCGCAAATATTAGAAAAACCGCACTGTTAAGCAGTAAATAAACGGTTTCTGCCCGAATCATGTCTTTACCGATAATCAGGAATCCAAGCGCTGCGAACACAATATATATCAGGATACTATAGCACACGCTTCCCAACAAAATCTGAACATTTTTCTGCATTAAATTCATGGATGAACACAAGGTTCTTTCCTGAATTTCTTTTTTATTCAGCGCAAACAAAATGGGCGCCAGTCCGCAGACCAGAAGCAAAATATAAATGTAGGGAAGATACTGGAAAAAGTAAAACACCGTGTCGTTCCGGCTTTCTTTTTTGTCTCCAAAATAAAGCGTTTCCACTAACGGGTCCGCAAGAGTTTTCTGTACCGCTTCCATTGCCGCCGCAATATCCTGCCCGCCGGCCAGATAGATCTGCACTTGTTTTATATAATTTTCAATCTGATTATTTAAGAATCTGCCCTGGCTGCTTCCGGGAATCTGCACGTGCTGCAGCAAATCTTCCGTCTTTCCCTGCATCAGATTATTTTCAAAGCCTTCCGGAATAATCAGGATATATTTAACATAGCGATAATAAATATGATCCTGAATGTCTTTTTTCGTATCCTCTATTTCAATCAGATTATGCCGGCTGTCCAGATATTCCGTCAGCGCTTCGGCCGCTTGCGACCGGTCCCTGTCAATAACGCTGATATCCAGAGATGTGCTTTCAAAATAGCTGTTCATGTTGTCCTCTGCCGTTTGGGTAATCAGCAAAAGCATAAATGCATAAGCTCCGGTATAAATGAACAGAGGTTTCATATGTTTTTTTAAAATTAAGTAAAATGCCTTAAAGACTTGCATAACGCTGCCTCCTTACCATTGCGGCGCCCGCCAGGATAAACAATGCGGATATAATAAATAAACCTCCGATGCACTGAAAAAATCTGGTATGCGATTCGTACACCGCCAGAGAATACAGACTGTCAGAAATCAATGCGGCCGGATTGATCCGGTTAAACCAGGGTGCATACCGCTGCACTAAAAGCTTCATGCCGCCTACCATAAGACCGCTGAAAAAACTGCAAAGCATTGTTATGGCCATTAACACCCCTATTTTTACATGTATACTGCTCTTACCGATACAGCCTGCAAAAAAACCACCGCTGACTCCGGCCATACTGCCCGCCAGAACGGTCAGAAGAACGTAACCTGCAGAGCTTCCCAAGTCCACCCCAAGTACTGCCCACATATAAACGACACTGATACTTACCGCAAAAAACTGCATTAAAATTGTCGCCGCCACTTCCGCCAGAATACGAACCTGTTTTTTTCCCGGCGTAACGCTTTTCCGTTTTCCCAGCTCCGAAAGATTTGCCTGACTGGCGGCAGCCGTAACCGCTCCTGCCGTGCTGCCGGTCAGACATGTCATGGCAATTAAATTAAAAAAATACGTCAGACCTTCGTCCAGATTTCTTCCCGCATAATTAATTTCCTGGTTATGCGCAGCATCCTTCTGTAAAGCGGCCAGAATTTGCGGCAGTTTTTCCGGACTGCGGGCAGCCGCTTCCGAAACGGCCTCATAACTGCCATGAAGACTCTCCGCCAGAGACTGCAGGATGCTTTGATTCAGTTTGTCATAGGTCATATCCCCCGATACGGACAGAGAGACATTTTCTCCCACAAATAAAATTCCGCTTACCTTTTTCCCCTTAAGCAGCGACTCCGCCTCTTCCTGTGAGGCATACTGAATTTCCAGCAACTGTCCATCCCCCGGTTCACCCAGCGTATCCAGCACATCCTTAAGCGGCTGCGGACAGGATTCCTCTAACACAACTGCCGTAGGAATCGGTATAAATCCTTCTCCTTTTGACAAGTCGCCAAAGGCCACATGAAAGAGGGTCGCAAGTATTATCGAAAATCCCAGGCTCCAAAACAGATAGTCACGGCTGCGAAGCAGGTTTTTTATTCCATAACCAAAACAATGTAAAAACATAAGCTTCCTCCCCTAATCCCGCAATTCTTTTCCGGTAATTTCCAGAAAAACATCATTCAAAGTAGGCAGCTCCGAATAAACTCTTCCGAAGGGCAGCTCTTCTTTCTGCAGATATTCCAGAACCCGCGACAAATTATGCGCGCCGCCGCTGCATAACACCTCAAGATGATGATTGGCATAACGGACTTCATAGACATGCTTCAAGGCCCTCAGCTCCGCTATATGGCGTTCTTCCAGATTCAGGATTTCAATGGAAATGCCTTCGCTTTTTTTAATCATCTGCTTCAGTTCTTCCTTTGTTCCAAGCGCAAGGTTTCTGCCTTTATCCATAATTGCAATACGGCTGCAAATCTGCTCCGCTTCTTCCATATAGTGAGTGGTATAAATGATGGTTGCTCCCTGTTTGTTAAGATCCTCAATTCCTTCCAGTATTTTATTCCGGCTTTGCGGATCTACCGCAACCGTGGGTTCATCCATAATAATCAGTCGCGGTTTGTGCGCGATGCCGCAGGCTATATTTAACCGCCTAAGTAAACCGCCTGATAACTTTTTGGGGTAAAACCTGGAAAAATCCTGCAGCCCCACGAATTCAACGGCCTCCTCCACGTATTGTCTCCGCGTTTTCTTATCACGGATATACAGACCGCAGAAATAGTCTATATTTTCATAGACCGTCAATTCGTCGAACACGGCCACATTCTGCATAATCACTCCGATCTGGCGTTTGCTTTCATAGGAATCCGGCCGCATTTCTTTCCCAAACACCTGAATACTTCCCTTATCATAGGTAAGAAGAGATAGTATACAATTGATCGTAGTAGTTTTTCCGGAACCGTTAGGTCCCAGGAGCCCAAAAATTTCTCCCTCTTCAATCTGCAGATTAAAATGATCCAGAGCCACCAGCTCCCGATATCTTTTTACAACATTTTCAATTTTTACAATTGGTTGACTCATAGCAATCCTCCCTGTAGCTTTGCTATCAGTATAAAAATTCCGCTGAAAAAATGGTAGTGTAACGCATCACTAAAAAATCTGACAATTGTCACTTTTTTTTAATTATGGTTTTCAGCCGTGCACGGACATGATATGGTTATACTATGACAGGCGGGAGGAAGCAACGATGAATCAGGCGGCTGATAAAGGAATTTTATTATTATTGTGTATATTCTTCTTATTTTTTGCCGCCAATCCGGCGCGTACGGTGACTGCTTTTCTTCTTGCCGCCTCTGCCGCCGCCTTGAGCATCTGCCTGGATAAAAGAAGCGGCAAGCGGAATCTTACCGCCGTATCTGCTTTATTTTGCTTTTTTCTGCCGGAACTGCTTTATTTTTTGCCTGTCCTTTTATATGACTGTTTCAGGAAACGTTTTTATGAAGGCGCTTTACTTCTTCTTCCTTTCCTTTACCATATGGTCTCCGGCAGTCTGCTCCTGCCCGCTTTTCCCTGGGTTCTTTTGTATCCGGCGGTTCTCCTGCTTTCCTGGTACCTGTCGGTCCGCACGGATAAGCTGGCCTTTCTGAAACAGGAGTATATCCGTCTGCGCGACAGCAGTATGGAACGGAATCTGGCATTAAAGCAAAAAAACAAAGATTTGATGGAAAAGCAGGACTACGAAATTTATCTGGCTACTTTAAAAGAGCGAAACCGGATTGCAAGAGAAATTCACGATCATGTGGGACATATGTTGTCCCGCTGTATTCTTCAAATCGGCGCTTTAAGCACCGTGCACAGGGAAGACCCTTTGCATGGGGAGCTTAAGCAGGTAAATGAAACCTTAAATTCCGCCATGACCAATATCCGGGAAAGCGTGCACGATCTGTATGATGATTCGATTGATTTAAAGCAGGCCGTCACCGAAGCGGTATGCCCTCTCCGGGACCGGTATGCGGTAACGATTGATTTCGACATGTCTTCCGCCGTTCCCAGCAATATAAAATATTGCATTATCTCTACGGTAAAGGAAGCGGTTTCCAATATCTTAAAACATTCAAACGCCGACCGCGTGCTTTTGATTTTTCGGGAACACCCCGGCTTTTATCAGTTCGCCGTGGAAGATAACGGCGCCCGGCTTCCCTCTCCCTCGGCCGATTTAAGGGATTACGGCGGAATCGGCCTTTGTAATATGCGTGACCGGGTAGAAGCCTTAAACGGCGTTTTCCAAATCTCTACCGAACGCGGATTTCGGATTTCTTTTTCCATTCCGCGGAATTAATAAGGAGGCTTGCATGCGGGTATTAATTATTGACGATGACAGACTGGTGGTTTTGTCCTTAAAGACAATTCTGGAAGCGGACGAGGATATTGACGTTACAGACATGGGATACAGCGGCGAAGATGCACTCCGTCTGTACCGCGAAGCAAAACCCGATATTCTCTTAATGGATATCAGGATGAATGAGATGAGCGGTCTGGATGCCGCTGAAGCAATCCTTGCTTTCGACGGAAACGCAAAAATATTATTTTTAACGACCTTTTCCGACGATGAATATATCATAAAAGCTTTAAACATGGGCGCTAAGGGCTATCTGTTAAAGCAGGATTTTGAGGGAATCGTACCGGCATTAAAAGCGGTTTTCGGCGGCCAGAGCGTATTTGGCGGGGAAATTGTTCATAAAATCCCGGTTCTGCTTCAATCGAAGGAAGAATTTGATTATCAGCGTTACCATATTACGCAAAAGGAACAGACTATCATAGAGCTGGTTGCCGAGGGACTCAGCAATCGGGAAATAGCGGAAAAACTGTTTTTGGGTGAAGGCACGATACGTAATTATATCAGCGCCGTCTTAGAAAAGCTGGGTCTTAGAGACCGGACGCAGTTAGCCGTATTTTATTACAAAAACCAACTGCGTCCGTAAGATTTTACAGACCTTTATTTTATACGTAGCTGTCCCGGATCGAACAGATTCGCAGAGCGTCCTGCAGCTCTTTTGCATTTTGTATGGTTCCGTTTGTAATGTCCGCTTTATCCAGAGTAATGATAACGGGTTCCCCCCCGGTAAGGGCCACGTAATTATCGGAGAAAATTCCGTCCGCGCCTTCCAGTTCCAGAGCCACATAATTAGCAAATACGTCGCAGCTCAAAGAAATTTCATAATGGTTTTCTTCTTCCCGTATTTCTGTTTTAATAGCGGCATTTTTTAAGCGTAAATGTTTATACGGTACAAAAATTTCGGTTTCTCTCTGTCTGCTTCCGTCCGCAAAGATAAAATCCGCCACGCAGACTACTTCCTGTGGATCATACGCCGTAAGCAGTTCCGTATAATCCGCCGCCAAAACTTCTTTTGCGCTAAGCGCGTCCGTCTTCACCTGAATCCTGCGGCAGTCAAGCGCTTCCAGATCCATTGTCTTCAGACAGAGCTCCACCGTACACTCCGCAGTCTGCAGCGTTTCGTTTTCCAGATAAACTTTCACCAGGTTTCCTTCTTTTTCGAGGCTTCCCGCAAGCGGCTTAAAGAAATTAACGGCAAAATAGTGAAGCGCTTTCCAGCGTCCGTAATAATCGATGCTGGACCAGGACGCTACCGGCCATTCGTCGTTAAGCTGCCAGTACAGGGCGCCCATACATCTTCCCCTGTTGCGCCGCCAGTGCTCCACTCCGTATTTCATGGCAATTGCCTGCAATACCTGAGACACATAGATCAGGCTTTCGAAGTCCTTCGGATACCGGAAGTTCTCCGACAGGTAATACAGGATTTTTCCGTTGGCAGAGCTGTTTTTCTGGTGGCTTTCCATTACGTCCGAAAAGATATTCCGATCCTCCGGTTCCGTGTAAGTATAAACGGTCTTAGGACATGGAAAAGACTGGAAGCCAAATTCGGAGCAGAAACGGAAGTAATAATTCCGATAATCCGTAAAGGGCTTCTGTCCGTGCCAGACTTCCCAGTAATGCACGTCGCCCCGGTCTTCCGCATTGGGATCGTCAAAGCAGCCTCCGGAAGAAGGGGAAGAATGCCAGTAAAAGGTCTGATCATCCAGCTCTTTCATAAGCTTTGGAAGCACATGCTCAAACTGACGGATATAATCTTCCTGCATGTATATACTGCAGCCGTCAAAATCGGTCCAGTTTACCCATGCCGTTTCCAGCTCGTTATTGCCGCACCATAAGCCGAGACATGCATGATGGCGGAGTCTTCTCACATTATCCTTCACTTCTTCCACAACGCTCTTCTCAAACTCTTCATGGAATTCATATGTATTGCAGGCAAACATCAGATCCTGCCATACGATCAGGCCGTATTCGTCGCACAGATCATAAAAGGTATCCGAAGGGTAATAGCCGCCGCCCCAGTGGCGCAGGCAATTATAATTCGCGCGTACGCTGTCCTTTACAAGGCGCTCCAGCTTTTCGCCGGTAATTCTCGGATATACGCAATCCTCCGGGATATAGTTGGCTCCCATTGCAAAAATCTTAATGCCATTGACGCAAAACGCAAACTCGGAACCCCATTGGTCTTTTTCCTGACTGACAGTCAGGGTTCTAAGTCCGATACGGTAAGATCTCTTTTCTTCTTTTCCGTCCCCTTTTTTCAGAATCACTTCCAGCTGATAAAGGGGATGCTCTCCGTAACCGTTGGGCCACCAGAGTTTGGGGTTGTCCACTTCAAATTCAAGATCCGCCTCATGCACGGGAACAATTTTTCCGTCCGACAGTCTTGTCATTTTAATTTCTTTCGTTTCTCCGGTAAAAATTGTCTGACCTTGCCGGTTCTCTTCCTGCCAGCAGGGAACCGCCTGTTTTCTTGCGGCGCCACCGTCAGGCGCCGTCAGCACCGCCTCTATCTGCGCAGAGCCGGAAAGCGCGGCAATTTCGGTATGGACGCGGACCAGAACCTTACCCGCTTCATGATGCTGCGTAATGCGCACGTCATAAAGCCTGGCTTTGCTGTATGCAATCAGCTCTATATCCCTTTGGATTCCGGCATCTACAAGCTGTGCGCCCCAATCCCATCCGAACATGGAATGAGCCTTTCTGATCATTTCATTATTCTCTGTTGTAACCGGAGATACATAATGTACGGCTTTATTTTCCGGCGACTTATAGTCTTTTGCATATTGCAGCGCCGAGCGGAAAATAATCTTAATGGCATTGCTGCCTTCCACCAAATATTCTTTTACGGATATATGGTAGGTCCTGTGCATGTTATCGGTTTTGGCGGCAAGTTTTTCATTGATATAAACCTCCGCAAAGGTATCCAGGCTGTGGCATACCAGTTCCACGATTTCCTCGCCTAACAGCTCCTTAGTAACCTCAAAATCCCGGCAGAACTCATAATCCTTCCAGAAAAGATCCCTGGTGGCATATTCATTTTTGCGGTAGTAGGGGTCTTCAATTGCTTTTTCCGCAAGCAGACAGGAAAGTACGGTTCCGGGCACCGTAACGGGATAACTCCGGCCGCCGTCCGTCTCCTGCATTTTCCATAAACCGTTTAATGTCTGTTTTTGCATTACTGCTTTCCCTCCTGTTTGTTTTCTTTTTCCTGCTCCGTTTTATTCTTTTTCTTTACGGAAATCATTAAAACACCATACAAAATAAAAGCAAGAATCACCAGTGCGGCGCCGATTATAACAACGTCAAAAAAATAAAGGATAATGCCGATAATCAGAATTACACCGATCACTTTGCTCATCCGGGAATCAGGATCTAACATATTCAATTTTGAATTGTAGTCGGGGATCACTTTCATATCCTCAATGCCGCTGGCCCCTCTCCGGTCTTTTTTGTGACTGTCGCTCATGATACCTCCTATTACTATAATTTTTTTAATTTTTTTAATCTTTCATAAAATACTTGCATATAAAAATATTTTATGGTAATATATCCAAGTCAGTACAAAACCCATGCGGGTGTAGTTCAATGGTAGAACACCAGCCTTCCAAGCTGGATACGTGGG
>CAJUNP010000020.1:47157-50778 GCA_910587935.1 uncultured Lachnospiraceae bacterium | reverse complement strand
ATTTTGTCCTGCTGCTTACCCCTGTTCCGTATTTGATTTACCATCAATTTACACATAAGAAAAAATGAATACAGTATTATGTGGAAAGGAGAATTGTTTAGATGACTACTGTATTCAAAGCTCTATCTGATGATACCAGACGACAGATTCTAAAGCTGCTCGCAAATGGTGATATGACGGCGAAAGAAATTTCTGAAAATTTTACGATTTCAAAGCCTGCCATATCAAAACACCTTGATATTTTGAAAGAAGCAAGGTTAGTGACAAGCGAACGGACAGGGATGTCGGTTACTTATTCCCTTAATGCTTCTGTATTGCAAACAACCTTAGGCGCATTTTTGGAGTTTTTTGATACATATAAATCCACAGGAAAAGAGGGAAACGAGAATGAAACTATATAGAAGTCTGAATATGATATTCTTGCTTATATTCATTATAGGGACAGCCTTATGCTTTAAATACCTTCCCAGCGAAATACCTTTGTTTATGCAAAGCCCTCCCCGTTGGGTTTTTATTGGGATTTGTTTTGCTATTTTGCTTGCGTTAGCTATTGCAGCCTTTTTTCCTCACAAAGTCTCCAAAAACGACAATGAAGTGAGAAATGATATTACTCTAACTGTAATTAACCTCATTGGACTTGGAATTTTTCTTTTCTATTTTGTCACGATCGCTAAGTATTGCGGTTTGCAAATGAATTACAGGAAAGGCATTGTGCTTATCGTAGGGGGCTTAATGGTATTAGTCGGAAATTTTTTACCGCAAATGCCTTATCGCAGCCGGATTGGGTTTAAATTGCCTTGGATTCTAAAAGATAAACTATGCTGGCAAAAAACGCATAGATTTGCTGGGTACACGGCAATTCCTTTTGGGCTTATCCAGTGTTTGCTTGCTTTGTTTGTGCCAAACAACAATCTTGTATTTCTGCTGGGAATTGGTATTTGGATTATAATTGTGTGTATTTATTCATTGCTGACACAGACGATTGCAGTTGGTGAGCATAAATTTGATTATAAATGATGCCGCTGATCTGCACGAAATCGATGGATATACAACCGCAGTTTTTAGCGGCAGGGATATGCATACGAATCTTGTAAAGCCGTGATTGACTATGCCTTTGATTGGAGGGACATACCATGCAGATTAAATACGAAAACATCCTCCTTCGGGATATGATCGAGTCTGACATTGAGGATTATGTTCGTTGGTTCACCACGAGTCTGTGAAAGACTTACCCGGCGATATTCGCCGTTGGAAGTTTGAGATCGAATGGATTGGCGAGATCAAAGACGGTCAGACCGTTCACCGTGCGATTGGCATTGATATTTGCGATCCCGACGTATGGGGTAACGGTATCGGCACAAGCGCGCTCCGTGCCTTTATAAACTATTACTTTGAGCACGCCGTGGACGAGCTTTACACACAAACTTGGTCGGGCAATGTCCGTATGCTCCGCTGTGCCGAAAAGCTCGGCTTCGTGGAATGTAACCGCAACGTAGGTACACGAAAAGTTGGCGGACAGAAATTTGATGGACTGACCTTTAGATTGAAACGCGAGGAAATTGATGTATTAACACTTTAACAAGTGTTTTGAATACAAATACGAAACAGAAAGGGTGGTTTTTATGAAAATGAGTCGTGTATGGAGGGTTCACGCTTCCTAACCCTCCGAATAAATTTTTGGAGGAAACAAAATGGATAACCAAATTATCATCCGTGAAGCAGTTACGGAAAACGATGTTGCACTCTTTTGGGAGCAGCTTCACATCTATTACAAACGGGATATCTTTCCCGACCCGAACGCAGAGGAACGAGACTACTTTCTCAGTGATGAGTACCGTACCACGATGCAGAAGATCCATGACAGAACGCCAGATCAGTGCTACTATCTGTTCTTTCATCGGAATGGACAAGACATTGGCTTTGTCTTGCCTGTGATTTACACTTCCGAGGATAGTAAATGCTTTGTCATGGAATACTGCGTGTATCCGGAATACCGTGGAAACGGCACAGGCAAAGAATGTGCCAAAGTTCTGTTGCGTTGGGCAAAGGGGAACGGCGCACTCTATGCCGAATTGAATTATGGCAGTAACGACCGCCGTCTCCGCTTTTGGAAAGGTGTAGGTTTCATTGAGAACGGTGTTAACGAATGGGGCGAGCCGTTGATGCTCCTGCCCCCCGAAGATGAAATACCTTTCACCGTGGAACTTCTGGCTGAGCCAACTGACTGGCAGCTTTTGAAATTGGAAAACGGCTTCAAAAAAGACATCGGAGAAGAAGCACTCACAGAGAAAAAACAAAAACAGCTACAGCAAGCGATCAGGGAAGGTAAGATTACTTTCTTTGTTGCAAAGCGTGGATACCGTGCTGTCGGTATGTGTAGTGTTGCAAAATGCTATTCTACTTTCTCTTGCACTGATACGGGTATATATGAAGATTTTTACATCGAACCGGCTTTCCGTGGCAAAGGCGTTGCTCGGAAATTGGCAGAAGCTGCACAGGCATGGTGCAAAGGTAACGGCATATCGAGCTTAACGGTATGCTGTGCGCCGTGTGATGAAAAAATGTATCACGCTCTTGGATTTGATATTGGCTTGGGTACAACTTTTGCACACATTGAATAACTAACAAAAGGGCAGCGATTCGGTTCGCCGAGTCGCTGCCTGCTTTGTGAAGCAGTCAGGCATATGCTATAATTTCAGTGTCATTGATGGCAGTAAAAAGAAAAAGAATTATAACGATAATCAGATAAGAAATTCCCCGGAAATCCAACAATTGAGAATCTTAAGAAGCTGTCTGAAATGGGCGTAAACGCAATCGATTAATCTGAAACGGACAAGTCAGAAATTCATTTGGTCAATATAATTCTCCAAAAAATAATCTTCCTCCGCCAGATTAACCGAAACACATTTTGTCCGCAGATCCCTTTCCAACTCCTCCGCGAAGCCCTGTCTTTCCTTTTCCAGCCCGGCGTAAACGGCCGCTCCCTGCAAAGACGCGTTGCCTACCGATATAACCCGGTCTTTGAATTCTTCCGGAATCAGACCGATTTGCGCCGCGTCGGATGCTTCCACATAATATCCGAAACCGCCTGCCAGATAGATTTTCCTCACGTCACAGGCATTAAGCCCCGCTTTTTTAAGCAAAACCTCTATCCCCGTCCTGACAGCCGCCTTGGCCATCTGGAGATCCCGGATCTCTTTCTGCGTTATTGGTACGCCGTCTGTTAACAAGAGTCCCGTTGCATCCATTTTTCCTTCCCGGAGCAGACCGGCAAGAATCCGTACCATATGACTGCCTCTGTTTTCTCCGCTTTTTCCCTCAAAAGCGGGGCCTGCTGCCGCGGCCGCGCAATAAATCCGCTCTTCCGTGCACAGCGCCATCTCTCCGTTTGTTCCCAGATCTAAAAACAAAACGCCCCTGTTTTCTCCTTTTACCGGCAATAAACCGCAGCTTAAGAGTCCCGCCGTAATATCCCCGCCGACAAAAGCGGAAATCCCCGGAAGAATCACGATTTCCGCGCCGCAAAGCTGCAATTCCCTTCTTCCCGTAAACACCGGTTTAAAAGGCGCTTTTCCAAGACCCGAAACGTCGCTTCCCGCCAGAAAATGAGACATAACCGTA
>CAJUNP010000020.1:0-47147 GCA_910587935.1 uncultured Lachnospiraceae bacterium | reverse complement strand
GTATTGGCCGCCACATAAATTTTTTCCGTATGCCCCAAGGTCTTCGCGCCTTTTCGCAAGGCTTCTCCCAGAACTTTCTGCAGCTTTTCCATTCCCTCTTTTTCAGCGGCCGCGATACGCGCAATCACATCCGCGCCGTACGCCGCCTGGGGATTCATACAAGTATAAGTATCCGTAAGCCTGTCTGTCATGCTGTCAGCCAAAGCCATGGCAATTGTAGTCGTTCCTATATCCGCAGTCAGAAAAACTTCTCCTTTTGCGCCTCCGTTCTTTCCATTCTCCGCGCATGTTTCTTTTCCTTCCGCGCAAAAACCGGTTATAACCCTTGTATCCTGTGCAAACAATACTTCTATATGACAGTCCCTGACCGGCTTTGTCATACAGGCAAGGCGTACTCCCTGCCGCAGCTCTGTTGCCGTTAAAAACCGCCGCTCGGCCTGCTGCGGCATGGGCGCTCCATTTTTAAATAAAATTCTGCACTTTCCGCAGATTCCTTTCCCTCCGCAAAGTGAAAAAGCTGCTCCTGCGTCGGTAAGGACTTCAGCCAGACATGCAAAAAAAGGCAGTCCGGTCTGATATACAAACCGGATTACCTCATTGCGCCCTTTCAGTTGTACCGTTATCGAAATCTGATTAGACAAACTGATTCTTCTCCTTATCGTAATGATAACCGATTGCCGCCAGGGAATCCGTCAGTTCCTGTAAGTCAAGCTCCAAATCCTCACATAACGCCTCCGGACTTTTATAATAATCCCTGAGCTTCAAATTCACAAAGCTTAACCGCATTACCGGGTCCTTTGGTATCATACCGCACTTCCTTTCTTCACCGCCACAAGTTCATTGTCCATCAGATCAATCAGAATCGTATCCTTACCTTCCAGCTGATCCGCCAGAATCAGCTTGGCGGACAAGGTTTCCACATGCTTTTGGATATACCGTTTCAACGGTCTCGCGCCGTACACCGGATCATACGCCTGCTCCACAATAAAACGTTTGGCCGCGTCCGTAAGCTCGATTCGAAGCTCTCTGTCCATTAACCTGCGGTTCAGATCATCTATGATTAATTGAATAATACCACCAATATTGTCTTTACTCAACGGTTTAAATAAAATGATTTCATCCAGACGGTTTAAGAACTCAGGCCGGAAATGCCCGCGCAGTTCGTTCATTACCTGCTTTTGTGTTTCTTCTTTAATTAATCCGTCTTCCTTAATTCCTTCCAGCAGAGTCATGGCGCCGATATTGGAGGTCATGATCAAAATCGTGTTTTTGAAATCTACCGTACGGCCCTGCGAATCGGTAATACGCCCGTCGTCCAGCACCTGCAGCAATACGTTAAAGACATCCGCATGGGCTTTCTCAATCTCGTCAAAAAGAACAACCGAATACGGCTTCCTTCTCACCGCCTCCGTCAGCTGGCCGCCTTCCTCATAGCCCACATATCCGGGAGGCGCCCCGATCAGCCGGGATACGGAATACTTCTCCATATACTCGCTCATGTCGATACGGACCATATTGTTCTCATCGTCAAACAGCGCCGCCGCCAGTGATTTGGCCAGTTCCGTTTTGCCCACGCCGGTAGGCCCCAGAAACAGGAAGGAACCGATGGGCTTGGTCGGATCTTTGATTCCTGCTTTGGAACGAATGATGGCCTCCGTCACCTTGGTAACGCCTTCATCCTGCCCGACTACCCTCTTATGAAGCTCTTCATCCAGATGCAGGGTTTTATTTCTTTCGCTTTCATTCAGCTTTGCAACCGGAATTCCCGTCCACCGCGAAATAATCTTTGCTATCTCTTCTTCCGACACACTCTCATGAATCAGCGACAGTTCGGATTTTTTCATAGTTTCTTCCTCTGCCGCAAGGCGGCTTTTTAAGGCGGGCAGCTTTCCGTAGCTGAGTTCCGCCGCCAATTCATAATCGCCTTCCCGCTGCGCAATCTGAATCCGGCTGTTCATGGCCTCAATCTCTTCCCGCAGCTTAGACAGCTTTTCTACAGACGCTTTTTCATTATCCCACTGCGCCTTACGGTTTTGAAACTCTCCCTTCAGTTCGGCGAGCTCCTTCTGCAGATTCAGCAATCGTTCTTTACTCAGATTGTCTTCTTCTTTCTTCAGCGCCGCCTCTTCAATTTCCATCTGCATGACGCGCCGCTGCAATTCATCCAGTTCGGCAGGCAGAGAATCCAGTTCCGTTTTGATCAGCGCGCACGCCTCGTCCACCAGATCGATCGCTTTATCGGGAAGAAACCTGTCCGAAATATAACGGTTTGATAAAACGGCTGCGCTGACCAGAGCGTTATCCATAATTTTAACGCCGTGATACACTTCATAACGTTCTTTCAGGCCTCTTAATATGGAAATTGTATCCTCTACCGTGGGTTCCTCTACCATAACCGGCTGGAACCGCCTCTCAAGCGCCGGATCTTTCTCAATATATTTCCGGTACTCATCCAGGGTCGTAGCACCGATACAGTGTAATTCCCCTCTTGCCAGCATAGGCTTTAGCATATTGCCGGCATCCAGCGCGCCGTCTGTCTTCCCGGCTCCCACGATAGTGTGCAGTTCATCGATAAACAGAATGATCTGCCCGTCGCTGTTTTTCACATCCTCCAAAACCGCTTTCAAACGTTCCTCAAACTCACCCCGGTATTTGGCTCCCGCTACCAGGGCGCCCATATCCAGCGCAAAAACTTTTTTCTCCTTTAACCCCTGTGGTACGTCTCCCCGCACGATTCTCTGCGCCAGCCCCTCTACTACCGCTGTCTTGCCGACACCGGGTTCGCCGATCAGCACCGGATTGTTTTTCGTCTTGCGGGAAAGAATCCGGATCACATTCCGAATCTCGCCGTCCCGCCCGATTACCGGGTCCAGCTTCTGCTGCTTTGCTTTCTCCACAAGGTCCTGGCCGTATTTCTCCAGGGTGTCGTACGTAGCCTCCGGATTGTCGCTGGTGACTCTCTGGTTCCCTCTGACCGTAGACAACGCCTGTAGAAACCGCTCCACCGTTATGCCGTATTCCTGAAAAACAGCTTTGATCTCTTTATTCGGCTTTTTAATCATGGTAAGAAAAAGATGTTCTACGGAAACGTATTCGTCGCCCATAGCCTTCGCTTCATCCTCTGCTCCGGTAAGCACCCGGTTCAGATCCCGGCCCACATAAATCTGGCCTCCCTGCACCTTCACCCGCTTTTGCAGTGCCTTCTTCGCACGGTCCAGAAAATATTCGGCGTTAATCTCCATCTTCTCAATTAACTTTAAAATCAGACTGTCTTCGATCGTTAGCAGAGCATACAGTAAATGCTCCTGTTCAATCTCCTGATTCCCGTATTCGTAAGCAAGTTTTTCGCACCGTTCTACCGATTCCATTGATTTTTGCGTAAACTTTGAAATATTCATAAAAAGCCCTCCTCTCCCCAGGCACTTTGTTTTATCTGTTCTATTGTTAATATAACATATAATTCCTGAAAGTCAAGAATTCGTTTATAAAAAAACAATTAAAACAATCCTTAAAAAATATAAACAGCCGGTTCCCTTAGAAACCGGCCGGTTTATGTACCTATTCCCGAAACAGAAGCTTCAGACACACAGGCGTCAGAATGGAGGATATCAGAATCAGCAAAATTACAGCGGCAAAATAAGTAGAATCGATCAGCCCCACATCAAGACCTTTTTGCGTCACGATCAACGCTACCTCTCCGCGGGTCATCATTCCGATACCAATCCGAAAACAATCCTTCCCTTTAAAACCAACCAGCCGGGAAATAGCGCCGCATCCCAAAATCTTTGACAGCAAAGCCACCAGTACGAACCCGATACTGAACAGTAAAATCGCAGGCGTCAGTCCGCTGATATCCGTCTTCAGTCCCACACTCGCAAAAAATACGGGGCCAAACAGCATATAACTGCTGATGTCTATTTTCCTGCTGACATATCTCGCATCCTGGATGCTGCATAAGATAACTCCTGCAATATATGCGCCCGTAATATCCGCAACGCCAAACCACGCTTCCGCTACGTATGCCATAATAAAACAAAACGCCAGACTGATGATCGGAACCCTCTGCGTATGGGGATACCGGTTATCCAGCCATTTCATTGCCTTGTATCCCGCAAACGCTATAATACCGGAGAAAACGATAAACAACGCCGTCTTAAGAAAAACCATTCCGATTCCGCCGCTTGCGGTTCCCGCACTGATTACGCAGGTCAGCACTAAAATACCAATTACATCGTCAATAATTGCGGCGCTTACAATCGTTGTCCCTACAAAGGAACTGATTTTGCCAAGCTCCTGCAATGTCGCAACCGTAATTGATACGCTGGTCGCCGTCATAATCGTACCGATAAATACGGCTTTAAAAAATTCCGGCGAACCTACCGCTCCAAACCCGTAACAGGCGCCGTACAGAACGGTTCCCGCCACTAAGGGAACAAAAACGCCGACACAGGCAATCACCAAAGCTTTGGGACCTGCCTTTTTTAAATCGTTCAGATTCGTTCCCAGTCCCGTACCGAACATTAAAAGAACGACTCCAATTTCTGCTGTTTTGCCGATATAATCCGTCAATTGAACCCAGTTCAAAATGCAGGGACCAATAATCAGTCCCGCCAGAATCTCACCGACAACCTGCGGCATCTTACACTTTCTTGCAAGCAGACCGAACAGCTTGGCAGAAATAATAATCAATGCCAGATCCAAAAATACGGAATAAGCAGCTTCCATAATAATCGCCTCCAAAACGCTTCTCTTATAATAATATGATGAGCAATGATCTCACACTCGCTCATTATATCACTTTTTATAAAAAAGAAAAGATGCATTTTGGTATTTTTCTATTTGACCTTAAAAAGTTTCTTCGAAAAACCGCCGAAGTTTCTTTGCATCGCTTTTTTCTTCTTCTCCCTCCGTCGTCACCTTTACGCTGTCGCCGCATTTTACACCGAGCTCCAGAACATCAAACAGTTTCTTGGCTTCGGCTTTCTTTCCGTTGCACTCTACCGTAACGACGCTGCTCATGGCACTGGCCTCCCTCGCTAAAAGCCCGGCCGGACGTGCGTGGATCCCTATTTCATCCCGAATCACAAAATCAAATTCCTGCACTTTCATACCTCCTGATACTTCCCGTTTCATTTTTTGCTTTACTTTTATTTTCTGCTTAAAACCGGATTACTATTCCAAAAACCCCCGGAAAACTTCTGCTAAAACTTTT
Organism: uncultured Lachnospiraceae bacterium; assembly: GCA_910587935.1. Taxonomy (GTDB): domain Bacteria; phylum Bacillota; class Clostridia; order Lachnospirales; family Lachnospiraceae; genus MGBC143606. The sequence goes on along the minus strand of CAJUNP010000020.1, from coordinate 41,935 downwards.
TCCGAGGGTTATTGACTTTTTTCTGCATATATTATATGATAATCCAATTCCATATCATTTAAGGAGAACTCTAATGCATTTTATCAGCCTTTTTACCATTGCCATCGGTCTTTCCATGGACGCTTTTGCCGTATCCGTATGCAAAGGGCTCGCCATCAAAAAACTGACATTAAAAAATATACTGGTAATCGGGTTGTGGTTCGGAGGTTTTCAGGCGTTGATGCCGTTGATCGGATACCTTTTGGGCGCCCGTCTCCAATCCCGCATTATGGCCGTCGACCATTGGATCGCTTTCCTGCTTCTATCTCTCATCGGTATAAATATGATCCGTGAGTCTTTTTCCAAAAAAGAGGAAAAAGAGGATGACTCACTGGCCGTTAAGGATATGTTTCTGCTTGCCGTGGCTACCAGCATCGACGCTCTGGCAGTAGGCGTAACCTTTGCGTTTCTTCAGGTTTCAATTCTTTCTGCCGTTGCTTTCATCGGTATTACCACATTGGTATGCTCCGCTGCTGGAGCCAAAATCGGCAATATCTTCGGAACCCGTTACAAATCCCGCGCCGAACTGGCAGGCGGCGTCATTCTGATTGTCATGGGCTGCAAAATTCTGTTAGAACATCTGGGGATTCTTTTCTAATCCGCATCAGCTGACAGATACCACCTCATAATCTTTTTCTTCTACCGCTTTTTTCAGTTCTTCGTCCGGAATTTCACCCTTTAAAGTTACCACGGCCGTTCCTTTCTCATGGCTGACTTCCGCCTGCTCTACCGCAGGAAGCGCCTCCAACGCTTTTTTTACGCTTGCCTCGCAGTGTCCGCACATCATTCCTTTGATTTCTAAAGTCTTTTTCATAGTATTACGCTCCTTTTTTTCTTTTTTATGTCTCTTTTTATCTTTCCCGGCGTCATGCACCTGAAACCAGTTCAGCCTTAACGCGTTGGTAACCACGCAGAAACTGGATAAGCTCATTGCGGCGGCCCCGAACATGGGACTTAGCTGCCAGCCCAGAAACGGAATAAACAATCCGGCCGCCAGCGGTATTCCCACGGTATTATAGAAAAACGCCCAAAAGAGATTCTGATGAATATTCTTAAGGGTGGCGCGGCTAAGCCGGATTGCCGCCGGCACATCTGTAAGCTTGCTGTTCATCAGGACCACGTCGGCCGCGTCAATCGCCACATCTGTCCCGGCTCCGATGGCAATTCCGATATCGGCTCTTGTCAGCGCGGGAGCGTCGTTGATCCCGTCTCCTGCCATAGCCGTTTTCCCCTTCTGCTGCAGAGTGCGGATTACGCTTTCCTTTCCGTCCGGCAGTACGCCTGCAATCACTTCGTCCACGCCGGCCAGCTTTCCGATCGCTTTGGCCGTTCTCTCGTTATCGCCCGTCAGCATTACCACACGGATACCCATATTCTGCAGTTCACGAATGGCTTTGGGGCTTTCCTCTTTCATCACATCCGCAACCGCAATAATCCCCGCCAGTTTTCCGTCTCTGCAAAAAAACAGGGGGGTCTTCCCTTCTTCCGCCAATCTGCCTGCCGTACTTTTCATGGATTCCGGAATTTCCGTTTCCGTTTCTATGAAACGGTCGTTTCCTCCCAACAGGCGTTGTCCTTTCCATACCGCGCGCAAACCGTTTCCGGGAAAAATTTTAAAATCACCGACCTCTTCTTCCGTCAGTTTTTCTTCCTCCGCCTTTTTGCAGACGGCGCCTGCAAGGGGATGCTCGCTCTTTCTCTCCAGGGCGTATGCCAGTCTGAGCAATTCCTCTCCGGTTATACCGTCCGCCGGAACCAGATCCGTCACCTCCGGTTCTCCAAGCGTAATCGTACCCGTCTTATCCAGCGCTACAATCTCTACTTTTCCGGCTTTCTCCAGAGACACCGCCGTTTTAAATAAAATACCGTTTTTGGCGCCCATCCCGTTACCCACCATAATGGCCACAGGCGTGGCCAGACCCAGAGCACAGGGACAGCTGATAACAAGAACGGAGATTCCTCTTGCCAGAGCGAAACCAATGCCTTCTCCCGCCAGAAGCCAGATTAAAACGGTAACGGCGGCAATTCCGATAACAGCCGGCACAAATACGCCGGACACCTGATCCGCCACCTTTGCAATGGGCGCCTTTGTCGCCGCCGCATCGCTGACCATCCGTATAATCTGGGAAAGCGTCGTATCTTCTCCCACCCGTGTCGCTTCACAGGTAAGAAACCCGGACTGATTCAGGGTTGCGGCTGAGACACAATCTCCTTCCTCCTTATCCGCCGGAATACTTTCTCCGGTCAAAGCCGACTCGTTAACGGCGCTGCTTCCTTTCCGTACGATGCCGTCCACCGGAATATTTTCACCGGGACGAACTACAAATATATCGCCCTGTTTTACCTGACCGACCGGCACCGTTTCTTCTTTACCGCCGCGCAGAACCGTGGCTGTTTTGGGTGCCAGCCGCATCAGTCCTTTTAGGGCGTCCGTAGTTCTTCCCTTAGAACGAGCCTCCAGCATTTTGCCCACTGTAATCAGCGCCAGAATCATAGCCGCCGATTCAAAATAAAATTCATGCATATAGTTCATGACGCCCGCCATATCGTCTTTTACCTGCGCATCCGTCATGGCAAATAAAGCATACGTACTGTACCCAAACGCCGCCGTCGCTCCAAGAGCCACAAGGGTATCCATATTCGGAGACCGGCGCCACAGACTCTTAAATCCATTGATAAAAAACTTCTGGTTTATTACCATTACCGCAACGGTCAGAAGCAGCTGCAACAATCCCTGGGCAATGAGATTTTGTTCAAAAAAGGAAGGGACCGGCCAGTCCCACATCATATGCCCCATGGAAAAATACATCAGGACAAGCAAAAAAACAAGGGATGCCGACAATCTTCTTTTCAAAACCGGCGTCTCTTTATCTTCCAGAAAAGCTTCTTCTTTTTCTCGATTACCGTTTTCCGTTTCCGCTCCGCGTTTTTTCGACGCGCCGTATCCGGCGCTTACGACCGCCGCAATTACCGCTTCTTCTGAGGCGGTTCCTTCCACGCCCATGGAATTGGTTAAAAGGCTCACGGTGCAGGAGGTAACTCCCTCTACTTTTCCTACCGCTTTTTCCACACGGGCGCTGCACGCCGCACAGCTCATTCCGGTTACCGTATACTGTTCCATGTTTTTACCTCCCTGCTCATTTAATCCGCATCGCTCTCATAGCATTTAATATTGCAAGAAAGGCTACGCCCACATCCGCAAAAACTGCCGCCCACATGCTGGTAACGCCAAAAGCCGTCAGCAGCAATACCAAAATTTTGATTCCGATGGCAAAAACAATATTCTGCCGTACAATCCGCAGAGTTTTCCCTGAAATCCGCATGGCCAGAGCAATTTTGGATGGCTCATCCGTCATGATCACAATATCCGCCGCCTCGATCGCCGCATCAGAGCCTAACCCGCCCATAGCAACCCCTATATCCGCACGGGCAAGCACCGGCGCGTCATTAATCCCGTCGCCCACAAAAATCAGCTTTCCTTTTCCCACCGTTTCCTTAAGAAGCGCTTCCACCCGGTCTACTTTGTCGCCCGGCAGTAATTCGGAGGCCGTCTCTTTAATTCCCAATTCATCTGCCACCCAGTCCGCGGCTTCTTTTCTGTCGCCGGTAAGCATTACAATCTTTTCAATTCCATGCTTATATAATTCTTTTACCGCCTTCGGTGCGTCTTCCTTGATCTCATCCGCAATTACAAGATATCCAAGATATCTTCCCTCCCGCGCCACGTAAACCGCCGTGCCCGGTCTTTCTACTTTTTTACATGCAACGGCGCGCTTTTCCATAAAGCGGTAATTGCCCGCCAGTATTTCTTTTCCTTCGCAGACAGCGCTTACGCCGTAACCGGCGAGCTCTTCCACCTGCCCCACCAGCTCTTTGTTAATCTCCTGCCCGTATGCTTTCTGTATAGACAGGGAAATCGGATGAACGGAATAGCTTTCCGCATAAGCCGCCGCTTTCAAAAGCTCCGCTTTCGCTTCTTCCCTTTCGGGATTCTCATCCGGAACGATCTCAACCACCCGGAACACGCCTTTTGTCAGCGTTCCCGTTTTATCCATAACTACGGTTTTTGCCTCTGCCAGCGCTTCCAGGTAATTGCTTCCTTTAATTAAAATGCCGCATTTACCGGCTCCTCCAAGTCCTCCGAAAAAGCTTAAAGGAATACTGATTACCAAAGCGCAGGGACAGGATATAACCAGAAAGGAAAGCGCCCTGTAAATCCAGACGTTCCAACTGCCCGTAATCAGAGAAGGAATAAGCGCCAACGCCAGCGCCGAGAAAACCACTACCGGCGTATAATACCTTGCAAATTTGGAAATGAAATTCTCCGTCCCGGCTTTTTTATCCGTCGCATTTTCTACCAGATTCAAAATTTTAGATACGGTGGACTCGCCATACTCCCTGGTCACTTCCACCTTTACCACACCGGACAAATTCACACAGCCGCTGATAATCTCATCTCCGCAGACCACATCCCGGGGAATACTTTCACCGGTCAGCGCCATGGTATCCAGGCTGGTCTCTCCATCTCTTACAATTCCGTCAAGAGGAACCCGATCCCCCGGCCTGATCAGAATCCACTCTCCCACCGCAACCTCATCCGGTTCCACTTCCGCTTCTTTTCCGTCCCGAAGAACCGTGGCGACATCCGGACGTATATTCATCAAATCGGAAATGGACTTTCTGGAACGATTCACCGCGTAAGACTGAAACCATTCTCCGATCTGGTAAAAAAGCATAACCGCTACGGCTTCGTCATACTCGCTTACCAAAAAAGCGCCCACCGTGGCGATCGTCATCAGAAAATTTTCATCAAAAACCTGTCCGTGGCCGATATTGGAAACCGCCGTTTTTACCACGTTCCCGCCAATCACAAAATAAGCGGACAAAAACAGGATCAGAATTAAATTTTCGGAAATACCCGGAAACAGCTTTTCACACAAAATTGCAGCAGCGTATAAAAAAACGCCGGCCAGTATCCGCGCCAGACTTTTCTTTAATTTTTTTGACATAGCAATACCTCTACTTTTGTACTACCGTTACGTCGGGCTCTATCTTTTTAACGATTTTCTTCACTTCCTTTGCCAAACCGTCCATCTTATCGTCCGCCGCTTCCAAAACCAGCTTTTGGGTCAGAAAGGTTACCGTACACTTCTCCACACCTTCCAGCTTCGATACCGCATCCTCAATTTTCTGTGCGCAGTGAGCGCAGTCCAGATCTTCTAAAATAAATATTTTTTTCATTATTTTCTTCTTCCTTTCTTCATATTATACATGTCTTATTTTCTAACCGCTTTTTTATTCTTCCAAATGCTCCAGTCCCTGACTTAATATCGTCTTAATATGTCCGTCTGCAAGAGAATAAAATACGATTTTCCCGTCCCTCCTGCTGCGGACCAGATCCATCTGCTTTAATGTCCGAAGCTGATGTGAAACGGCCGACTGGGTCATTTTCAGAATCTGTGCCAGATCACATACGCACATCTGTGAACACATCAGCACATATAAAATTTTAATTCGTGTAGAATCTGCAAAAATTTTGAAAAAATCCGCTAAATCATAAAGTGTGTCTTCATCCGGCATATGCTCGTTGACTTCTTTCACAATTTCGTCATGAACATGGATATAATCGCATGATTCAGCAGGTTCTATATTTTCACCAGGTCTCATGTCCGCCTCCTTTCTTGTAGGTCTTCACAAAAAATAATGATCATATGAATAATTGTTCATATGATCATTATATTATCTCTTATTTATTCTGTCAACATTAAACTATTAACTATTATTTCGACTCGTCCAACTGTGAAGTACAATGAGGACAGCGCACGGCTTCCATGGCAATCGTACTTCTGCAGTACGGACATACTTTTGTCGTGGGAGCTGCTGGCTCCTCCGGTTTATGGGAAAGCTTATCGCTGATTACATTCATTACCTTAATCAGTATAAAAATTACAAAAGCCGTAATCAGAAAGTTAATGACTGCCGTAATAAAATTCCCATAAGCCAAAACCGGCGCTCCTTCATGGCTTCCCAAGGTAACCGTCAGATTGGAAAAATCCGTTCCGCCGAAAATGCCTAAAAGCGGCGTTAATATATCCTGATTCAGGGATGTAACAATCGCAGTAAAAGCGCCGCCGACGATCACGCCCACCGCCATATCCATCACATTTCCCCGCATAATGAATTTTTTGAACTCTCCGATCAGTCCCGATCCTTTTTTCTTACTCATTCCGCCGTACCTCCAGACCAGTTAAATAACGGCCTGTCTCTTTCTTTTTTGCCTGCTATGTACAAAACTTATTCTGCAATCTTAAATTTATTAATCAGCCCTTCCAGCGTCTCCGCCTGATTATTCATCTCCTGGCTGGCCGCCGCACATTCCTCGGAGGTCGCCGAATTGGTCTGCACCACGTCGTTAATCTGTGCTACGCCCTGATTGATCTGCTCCATAGCGTCCGCCTGTTCATCCAGCGCCAGCGCTACGCCGTTGACTTTATCCGTAATCGTTCTGGAACCTTCCATCGCATGCTCCAGCTGTTTTGCGGTTTCATCCGCGATTACCATTCCTTTTTCAACCGCCCTGACGGAGGATTCAATCAGCGCCGTAGATTCCTGTGCCGCCTTAGCGCTCTGTGCCGCAAGCAAAGATACCTGATCCGCAACAACCGCAAATCCTTTTCCTGCTTCACCGGCTCTTGCCGCCTCAATAGACGCATTAAGCGCCAGTAAATTGGTCTGAGACGCAATATCGTTAATCGTTGCAATAATATTGCTGATTTCCACGGAGGAGCGGTTGATTTCACTCATGGATTCCACCATCTCCTGCATCTTACCGTTACTGTTTATAATTTCGGAGCCTACGCTTTCCACTTCTTTGCTGATTACCGTAGCGTCCTGTGCATTTCCCTGTACCTTTTCGGACATGCTTTCAATCGTTGCGGACAGCTCCTGCGTCACGCCTGCCTGTTCCGTTGCGCCCTGCGCCAGATCAAGGGAACTTGCCGCAACCTGGTCGGAACCGCGCTTTAACTGTTCGGCGACATCCTGAATTCCTGTAATGGTTTCCGCCATACTCTTCTGGAAATCCGCAAAGGAATCTCTGATTCCCACAAAATCGCCTCTCCACTGGCCTTCTGCCTGAACGGCAAAATTACCTTTTGAAAATTCATCCATAACCTTGCCGATACCGTCTACATAGGAACCTAATATCCGGATAGACTTCCGTAAGTTATGAGCCAGATTACCTATTTCATCGTCGGAATGGTACTCCAGATTACTGTGAAGATTACCTTCGGCAAGTTCATTGGCAACCTTTTCTACCTCTGTAAGAGGATTCACAATCGACGTGACAATCGCCTTACCTACCCTGACTGCCAGAATCACCGCCGCTAAAATGAAAATCAGAATTAACGCAATGCTTGCAACAGCACTGATCTGAGCGCCTAAAATACCGTCCTTGCCGCGCGTGCCGTCAGCCACCTGCTGCAGCATGGTATACATGGAGGCCAGTCCTGCTATACTGAAAATTCCAGAAACAACCATCAGGGATATTACAATAAAAAAGCCGAAATCCAATCTTTTTTTCAATTTCATTTTTGATACTTTTTTTAACATCTTTGGTTCTCCTTTTCTTTTCCATTTTTCATCAAATCTATAGTTAACCTTATTACTTTTAAGTCTGTGTGTCAATATCAAAACGTCATAAACTTTACGCCTACTTTTGTTGCACCTTTATCGTTTTTTCGAAAAATGCAGGCACTTTTCAGGGCACGCCTGCACACACCTGCCGCAACGGATACATTCCGGAGACCGCGATATTTCCCGGACGGAAAGCGATACCGGACATGCCTTTTCACAGGCTTTGCAGGAAACGCACCGTTCCCCGGCCCATTCAATCTGTACAAGACTGAAACGGTTAAACCAACCGTAAATGGCTCCCAGGGGACACAGATACTGGCAAAACGGGCGGTAAACTTTTACGGACAGTATAAGGATAAACAGCAGTATTCCGATCTTCCAGAAAAACAGGCTCCCTGCCTGACTGCGGAGAGATTCATTTGCCGTCAAAAGCGGGAGCGCTCCAAACAAGGTGCCGGAAGGACACAAAAACTTGCAAAATGCCGGAACCTTTACAAAACCTCCAAACAAAAATAAAGACCCGATACAAACTAACCCGGCCAAAACAACATATTTTCCATATTTGAGGACATGGTGGAACGGCAGTCTCTTTCTTTTGCGGAAAACAGGTATCTTATGCAAAAGATCCTGCACCAGTCCAAAAGGACAAAGCCAGCCGCAGACCAGGCGTCCCAGCAAACTCCCAAACAGGAACAGAAAGCCGAGCGCTCCAAAGGGAATATGATATCCGTCCCTGTTTAAAAGCGCCTGTAACGCACCGATCGGACAGGATGCAATGGCTCCCGGACAGGAGTAACAGTTAAGTCCCGGCACACAGGCGTATTTCAAATTGCCCCGGTATATTTTTCCCTGCAAAAAACCATACATATATCCGTTGGTAAGAATGGTAAAAATAAGCTGTACGGCCAGCCGCAGTTTTTTCATCGTCACGTCCCCATATCTTTCCTTAATTATAACTTTTTTGCGTATTTATCCGATACCGATACACTCCATACAGATCATCACCGCTTTTTTCCAAATTAAGGTAAAATGATCTCCACCAGCCCCGGCGGCAAGAAATAAAATGCCTGCAAGCATCCCCCAAATCCACTTATTGCTCTTCCAAAAGCGCATCGATCTTTTCCTCCCATTCGGTCTTCTTCATCGCTCCCACCACGATATCCAATATTTCTCCGTTTTCATCAATAAAAAAGGTTGTAGGAACGGCTGTAACATCCTCAAGAAGTCCAAAGTACAGGGATTCGTTCAAAAACAGATGCGTATAGTCCGCCCCCGTCGTTTCAATTAATTCCGCTGCTAAGTCAACCGATTTCTGACTTGCTCCTTCCTGCACATCGCTGATTATTCCGATAATCTGAAAGTCCTCCCGGTCATATTCACCGGCCAGTTCCCCAAGCTCCGGCATCTCACGCAGACATGGATTACAATAGGTTGCCCAGACATTGACCATGGTCAGCTTCGAGTCCGAAAAGACATCCGATGAAACCACATTGCCTTCCATATCATGCCCTTCAAAAACAACCGTCAAAGGCGCTTCTTCCTGTCCGGAAACTTCCCTGCCGTTTCCGTCATGGTTCTGGTTCTTCTGCGTTTTTACACACCCGCTTAATAAAATAACGGATAGTATTAACACTGTCAGGCCTGCTTTTTTCATAAAAATACTCTTACCCCCGTATGCGCTTTTTCATATATTATATCCTTATTTATCCAAGGTTTCAAGGTGCAACATTTAAGCGCCCGAAACCTGACCACATTCCATAATGATCCTCTTTTATAATCTTTCTATATAAACGGTATCAACCCGCTCAAGACTGGGGGCGTGGCCGGCCAGGTCCGCCACTGTCACAAACATGGCGTCCAGGGGAAAGTCTGCCCTCAATTTCTTCCGTAACCGCTTTACCCTGTCCTGAAACTGCCCTGCAAGGAAACAGACTTTGTCCAGATTTTCCGGTCCGGAAAGCAAGCTCCCGTTCTCTTCCTCCCATCCGGTATCTGTCAGAGACAAATACAACTCTCTGGCGGCATTTTCTATGATATCCTCTGTTACCGCACCAGACAGGGGAGCCTGCTCCTCCGCTTTTTCTACGGACAGGTTTTCATCCGCCGTATCAACGGCAGACTCCTTTAGCAGTTCTGCCAGACATATTTTTTTCTGACTGCATCCGTCTTCCTTATTCTTAACGGAAAAGCAGCCGTCCACAATAGGTATCCGGTACTCCCCGCCGCAGTCGTAAAACAGCTGGTAGATAAACTGCGAACAAACCATGGCCTTTCCGGGGTTATGCCGGATTTGCTTTTGTATAAAATGATCAAGCTGCCGGACTGCCAGCTCCAGAATCAGTTCCGTGCATTTCACAAATCCGGGCACGGGCACGAACCTGTTATATATAAGCAGCGCCCCCAGCAGATAAAGTCCCGGAAAATCATAACTTATACCGGCATTCAGGTAAGCATCCGCAGACCTTTTCAAAGGCCCATAATCAAGTTCCGGCCTGTGGCGCATGACATAAGCCTTTTTCCCTTTGCTTTCATCATCCCGGACAGCAATCTTATTCACCTGCACACCGTCGGATAGTATTTCGATAATTGAATCCCCGGAATACACCATGGCGGCGTGCGTCACTTCACTGCCTGTCAGATAAGAAATTGACTTACTCAGCCATGTATCCCCGGCAAAAAATAAAATCATGTCCCCTTTTTTAATAGTATGATTCATAATGATTCCTCCTCCTTATTATGGATTCAGCAGCACCGAACTGTAAAAAACTCCGTTTTCCTGTTTCATTTTTACCGTGCCGTGATATTTTTCAGCTATTTTCCGAATGGATACCGTACCAATACCTGCACGCCTTCCCTTTGCCGACGCCATTCCCTCTCTGCCGCTATGAGAATCGCAGTAATAATACGGCTGTGCCACGGTACAGGTATTATCCATTGTGACTACAATCATCCGATGCACCCGGCGTACCCGAAGGGTGATGAAAGACTCCCCTTCTCCTTCCCTGCTGCAGGCTTCCATGGCGTTTTCCAGAAGGTTTCCAAAGAGTATGACCCCGTCAGAAGAAAGAATACCGGAATCTGACGGATAATCAACGTCAGCCGAAAAACGGATGCGCCGCTCTTTCGCCATGCTTTCATAATATACAATCAGGGCATTCAGGGCATAATCTCCGCAATAGGTAATGGACGCGTCCAAGGGGAGCGTCAGGCTGTATTCATGAATATACGCCGAAAGACTTTCATAATCCTCTTTTTGCAGAAAAGTCTGTATAACAGACAGATGCTGCCGCAGATCATGCCGGGCCTGTCTGGCTTCCTCGATCCGGCATTGTAAACTTTCATACTGTACGGACTGCATGGCAAGGTAATGGTTCTCCTGCTCCAAAAGCAGTTTATCATTACATTCCTTCAAAAGCTGCAGAATAAGAAACGAAACAAACAATGCTCCAAAATTAAGAATCAGCGCAAAAAGCACATTGCTGCCCACGGACGAAAAGGCCACCGTTCCCCCGTTCCTGTACAGATTAAAATAGTAGGAAAGGCAGAAGGTGGCAGGCACCAGCCACAAAAAATGCCAGTATCTGTTCTCCCTGGTCTGCTCCGCCAGCGGCCTTACCTTCCGCTCCATCATGTCATACATGAAAGGATAAGTGACTGCATAAACAAAAAGCAGTACCAGACTGGAAAAAAGAGAATACCTGCCTGCAAAATGAACCGGCAGCCGGGACACAATCCAGTTAACCATAACCGCCTTGAAGCTTCCGTAATTTAAAACGGTCAACAGCGTAAAAAGCAGGATACAGACAGGCGCTTTTATACAGGCCAATAACAGTACAAGATACAAACCCATCCATAAAACCGTAAACAGCTTTGCAATATCCGCCCCTTCCGCAGTCAGTATCCTGCTTATATAAACCATCGTAAAAAGTATGGGAATAAAACCGTAAGTTTTATAGACCGAAAACCTGAAATGTTCCCGGTGAGGCGCCAGCACAAGCACAAGACAAGGAATCAGATCCAGAAATACATATATAAAAATCCTAAGCATGTACAGTGGTTCCATCATCTGCTGTTCCTTACCTTTGTAAAAATATAGTCGTAATAAGTTTTTACAAGCCTTTTATACTCCTTCTGCCGTATGGGGATGCGCTCCCCCTCACTGGTCACAAAATCCAGCTCTTCTATTCCTGTCATCTGATCCATATTGACAAGGCATCCTTTATAACAAAGCAAAAACTGGGGGTGCGGCTCCAGTTCCTGAATAAATTTGGAAAAAGAAACTCTGGTGCGCAGAATTTTACACCCTTTGGCGTGAATCTGTACATAATGGCCTGAAGCATCGCAATAAATGATATCCTTCAAAAATATCTTCATCTGTTCCCGCCCGCACGATACCCTGATGCACTGTCCATCCCGGAGCCTGCTCAGATTAATGAGCGACATGGCCTCCCTTATCTGGGCATAGTCAGGCGGCTTCACAATATAGTCAGAGGCCCGCACCTTATAGCAGTCAATGGCAAAGTCTCTGCTTGCCGTAATGAAAATGATAGAAACAAAGGGATCCGACTGCCGGATACACCGGGCCGTTTCCAGTCCGTTCATCGCTTTCATGAAATAATCTATCAAAATCAGTTCATAAACGCCCTCTTCAAAGGATCTGACAAACTGCTCCCCGTTTTCAAACCGGTCGATTACCACAGGCTCCGGGCAGGAATTTTCCTGAAAATATCTGCGCAGATACCTGGCAATAATCATGCTGTCGCTTTCCATGTCATCTATTATTGCAATTTTCATTTCGTTCTCGTAACAGTCCGGTCAGACCGCACCATTACTTAATCTCCCGTTTTTTATAATTTATACTTGGATCAGGCAAAAAAAAGCGAGTATTTGCTTCTATTATAATTATTTTTGTCAAAAAATGCAAATCTTAAAATATATACTATAATAGTCACCTAATCTTGTTGCCAGAAAAAAGCCTCTTGATGCCACCATGCTTTTTCGTAATGTACTCTCTGTTATAATAAAAATGTATTATAACAATCTTGTACCGGCGCAATATATCCGCCGCTACATCCCAAAAGGAGGTATTAAAAATGCAACATGAAATGGTAGTTTTAGAAGGAAAAGTTTTTACAGTTGAGCTGCAGTCCATGCTGGGTTCAACAGCATACGGCTGGTGCCTGGCCAGCCTGCCTGAGGGTATCATACTGGAGAATATCGAAATTGTTCACACTTCCCCCGGAATATCGCCTGTTATACAGAGATTCTATTTTGGCGTTTCGTCCGCCAAAGCTGTGGAAGCAGAACTTACTTTTGTGCTGGCATGTACCTTCCAGCCGGATGAAATTGCGAAAGAGGAGAAAATCTCTCTGACCATCATCCCCCACAATTCCGACGAATACGTTACCTTCAATGAAAATCTTCGTCAGAAAGAATCTGCAAATGCCGCAAACGCCGTTATCCCTTACGGAGTGCAGTTTTCCCGGGAAGCAGCACAGGCACAGATGCCTTATGGTATGGTCTATAATCAGAATTTCCTTAACGGAGGCGCTCCCGTCCTCATGTACGGAGTGGAACCGCCCGCATTTCCCCGTATGAAATACGGATATCCCTGCGGCGTTCAGGACGCCAATATGAAATACGGATACTTCTGTAAGCAGGATGAGCCCTTTATCGCAAAATATGGTTATCCGTGCTGCTAAGGAGGTAGAACATGAAATACCAACCGATTACCTGCGTCTGGGAAGTAACCATGGGATGCAATATGCGCTGCGGGCACTGCGGCTCCTCCTGCATGGAACCTCTCTCCGACGAGCTGACCACCGAAGAAGCATTGAACCTCTGCGGCCAAATCGCGGAGTTAGGCCTGAAATGGATTACTCTTTCAGGAGGCGAGCCGCTGACCAGAAAAGATATCCCTTTGCTGGTAAAACGGCTCTCCTCGCTGGGCGTAACCGTAAATATCATCACAAACGGCTGGCTGCTTGAACGCGAAACAGCAGAGAAACTAAAGGACAGCGGCATTTCCACCGTCGCAATCAGCATTGACGGCACCCCTGAAATTCACGATAAAATCAGGCGTGCGAGCGCATTTGCCAACGCAAGGCGCGCTTTCCTTATCATGAAGGAGCTTGGCATATACACAGGCGCCGTGACAACAATTACAAAACAAAATATTGGCATATTGCAAGATTTAAAGGAAATGCTGATTGGTATGGGCGTTCAAAGCTGGCAGGTACAGCTCGGCCTTCCCATGGGCAGCCTGAAAGAACGCCCTGACTGGATACTGGAACCAAAGCAGATCAAAGATGTAATTGATTTTTGTTATGATACTGCAAAAGAAGGCCGGATTGCCATTTATCCCGCCGACTGTATCGGTTACTATACCAAAAAGGAACTGGAGATCAAACGACTCTCTTACCAAAGCGGCATGGTTGCCCCATGGGATGGCTGCAATGCAGGTATCCGCGGTTTCGGAATACTGCAGAACGGAGATATTTTAGGATGCACTTCCATCCGATCCAAAGATTATATCGAAGGCAATATAAGGGAACGCTCCCTGCGGGAAATATGGGAAGACGAAAACAAGTTCCTGTGAGGCTGTCCCAATACCCGTCTGACCATGAACGGCAGCATCTATTCGGAAAACCAATACTGTTCTTACAATCTTGCCTTAAAAGAAATGAAGGAAAAATACAGCCTTTGTAAAAACGATAAATCCCTGTTCCGGCTGGCAGATGCATTAATGCGGCGGGGAGATCATCAGGAAGCTGCCCTCGCCCTGGAACGGGTGCTTCAGTTAGACCCTGAGAACACAGAGGCTATGAAGGAAAAAGGCTACTGCGAATTCATGTGCGGCAATTATCAGCTCTGTCTGGACGCCAATGAGAAGGCTCTACAGCAGAACGCAGAAGATTCCTATGCACTCGACGGTTACGCTCTGGCACTTTATCAAATGGGACGCAAAAAAGAAGGACTTGAAAAAATGCAGGAAGCAATAGAGCTTACCGGCGGAAAAGATCCCGATTTATTACAGGATCTGCACTATATGCTGCAAAACAGTTTATAAGTTAAAAATAGGGGCTGTCGCTTAGTGTACAGCCCCTTTTCCATAAAAAAATTATTCCATAAACGGTGATTTTTCTTCACACTTCATGTTATGATTCATAGTCAGCGCCGCCAATGGCAAACGTCATATGAAAAATATAGTCGTTGCCATGTTCCGCCGGGCACGGTCCAAACGCAATCAAAACCACTGTTGCTTTCATTCCATCTCGCCTCTCTTTATCAAATGAACCGCTTGTTCAAGACTCATTTCTCCCATGTCCTGTTTATCAATTTCTGCATCTCTTTGTCTTACGGACACAGACATATTGTTTTTCTCATTTTCGCCTACGATAATCATATAGGGAACCTTATCCATGCGTGCTTCACGGATCTTATATCCAAGTTTTTCACTTCTGACATCCACTTCTGCCCGGATATCATTTTCTTCCAAAGCACCCATGGTTTTCCTTGCATAATCATTATATTTATCTGAAACCGGAAGAACCTTAACCTGTACGGGCGCTATCCACGCCGGAAATTTTCCCGCATAGTGTTCCAGTAAAATACCAATAAAACGTTCTATCGAGCCAAATACAACTCTATGCAGCATAATCGGGCGATGCTTCTCTCCGTCTGCCCCAATATAATCAATATCGAATCTTTGCGGAAGCTGGAAATCAAGCTGGATGGTTCCGCATTGCCACGTTCTGCCTATGGAATCTTTCAGATGAAAATCAAGTTTCGGTCCATAGAAGGCGCCGTCTCCTTCATTTACTGCATAGGACTTACCCATTCCCTGCACTGCTTTTTCCAAAGCTTCCGTAGCAAGCTGCCAATCCTCATCACTTCCGATGGAATGTTCCGGTCTCGTTGACAATTCAATTTCATAGGAAAAACCAAACTTCCGGTAAACTTCATCAATAAGACGCATAACCCCCTGTATCTCATCCATTACCTGATCTTCTCTCATAAGAATGTGAGCGTCATCCTGCGTAAATGAACGTACTCTCATGAGACCATGTAATGTTCCGGACTTTTCATTACGATGCACAAGCCCCAATTCCCCCATTCGCATAGGAAGCTCCTTATAGGATCTCGGTTCCAGTTTATACACTAACATTCCACCCGGACAACTCATTGGTTTGATTGCATAATCATCATTTTCAACTTTCAGAGAATACATGGAATCTCTATAAAAATCCCAATGACCGGAGGTCTCCCAAAGACTTCTTTCCAACATAACAGGCGTAGAAATTTCAACATATCCTTCTCTGCGATGGATTTTCCTCCAATAATCAATCAGCAGGTTTTTCAATATCATTCCCTTGGGCAGGAAGACCGGTAATCCTGGTCCCTCGTCAAAAATTGTAAATATTCCAAGTTCCTTTCCAAGTTTTCTGTGGTCTCTTGCTTTGGCTTCTTCAACCATATGGAGATATTCTTCCAATTGTGCCGCTTTTGGAAAAGATATGCCATAGATTCTCGTTAGCATTTGATTTTTTTCGCTTCCTCTCCAATAGGCCCCGGCCACTGACAACAGCTTGACTGCTTTAATCTGACACACATTGGAAATATGCGGTCCTGCACAAAATTCCTCATATTCTCCCTGCTTATAGAAGCTGATATGCTCTGCACATTTCAGTTCCTGAATAAGCTCAATTTTATACTTTTCACCTGCCTTCTCCATAATGCTGAGGGCTTCTTCTTTTGATTTCTCACAGACTTGCAGGGAGAGAGACTCCTTTACAATCTTTCGCATTTCTGCCTCGACTGCCTTTAAATGCTCTTCCGAAAATGAAAATTCAAACTGAAAATCATAATAAAACCCATTTTTGATCGCCGGACCAATGGCACACTTCGTTTCCGGATATAAACGTTTCACAGCCTGTGCCAGCACATGTGCACTGGTATGCCAAAATGCTTTTTTGCCCTCCTGCTCTTCAAAGTTTACTTCTGCAATTTCTCCATTTTTTCGTAGAACCTTCATAATTGTTGCTCCTTTCTCTTTTCCGCTTAACTATTTGGCAACAACATAAGAAAAGCACCCATAAGACCATAATCATATAGTCCTAAGGGTGCATTTAGCACGGTTCCACCTTAACTTTTCACTTCAGATTCCATCAAATCCTATCCTTTAACGCAGGCATACGGTAACGCTTACTCATTTCAGCATTACGGCTCTGGAATGGTTTTCGTCTAATTTCCACATAAACAGCTTCCACCAAGCGCTGTTCTCTCTGGATGTTTCTAACTAAACTACTTTTTCCGTCACTGCTTTTCTTATGTTATTGATGGTACTTTATCACAACATCTTTATTTTGTCAATGCTCCATTCAATGTGATAAAATAAACTTATCCGGAACAAAATAATAAAATAATAAAATAATCAAAAAAGAAAGAAGGTATCTCATGGCCAAAAGAATCTTAGACTGCTTTGCTTCCGATTTTGAAAGCTTTACCAAGGAAGATCTTCTGGAATCAATAAGAAAAAGCGAAGGACGCGTTATTGCCTGCGAAACGATCGGTACGGTGCGCCCCATGCTGGGAGACGTCACGAACGCCGAATTTGTATCGGCAATGGGAGCCGATATACTGCTGCTTAATATGTTTGACGTCAAAAATCCGGTAATTCAGGGTCTTCCTGACGGAAAACCGGAGGATACCATACGCCGCCTTAAACAGCTGACCGGACGCCCAATAGGGATTAACCTGGAACCTGTAAATGCAGGCGCCGAAGGGGAAACCGATCCTTTATGGAAAATGTCGGAGGGGCGGCGCGCCACCCTGGAAAACGCCCGGCTCGCCTGCAGCATGGGCGTGGATATGATTCTGCTTACCGGCAATCCCGGAATGGGCGTTGCCAACGAAGCCATTGAAGAAACCCTGAAATTATACCGGGAAAATCTGGGGGACAAACTTATACTGGCCGCCGGAAAAATGCATGCCGCCGGTGTGCTGAAAGAATCCGCGGAACAGATTATCACCAAAGAAGACGTAAAACGCTTCCGAAAAGCCGGAGCCGACATTCTGCTGTTTCCGGCTCCCGGAACCGTCCCCGGAATCACCATGGAATCCGTCAGGGAGCTTGTTGTCTGCGCACACAGTCTGGGCGCCCTGGCCATTACGGCAATCGGCACCTCCCAGGAAGGAAGCGATATCCAGACGATCCGCCAGATAGCCTTAATGTGCAAAATGACCGGCACGGATATTCATCATCTGGGCGACACCGGTTACACCGGCATGGCCTTACCGGAAAATATACAGGCCTATTCGATTGCCGTCCGGGGCGTCCGGCACACCTATCACAGAATGGCGGCTTCCACCCGCAGATAAAAATCACCTTATAATTGTCAGGCCCTATTTCTTTTACGGTCTGACAATTTCTGTTCAAACCGGTCTTTCCGCGTATCCGCCGGAACAGGCGTGGGATAATTTCCGTCAAAGCAGGCGCTGCAATAGGCGTATCCCTGTGCGAGCCCGCACAGTCTCGATACGGGTAAATAACCTAAAGAATCGGCGCCGATTTGCTTTGCCGTCTCCTCCGTATCATACTTACAGGCAATCAGGTGTTCACGGGAATCAATATCCGTTCCGTAATAACAGGGATACAAAAAAGGCGGTGCGGATATCCGCATATGAATCTGACTGGCTCCGGCTTCCTTAAGAAGCCGGACAATCCGTTCGCTTGTGGTTCCTCTGACAATGGAATCATCAATCAAAACCACTCTCTTCCCCCGAACGCTTTCTTCTACGGCGCTGAGCTTAATACGGACCTGATCAAGTCTTGTATTCTGCCCGGGAGATATAAAGGTTCTTCCGATATATTTGTTTTTAATCAGTCCGATGCCGTAAGGAATTCCTGACGCCCTGCTGAAACCAAGAGCCGCGTCCAGTCCCGAATCCGGCACACCCACAACGAGATCCGCATCCGCCGGATGCTCCCTTGCAAGAATCTCTCCGGCGCGTATTCTCGCCCCGTGTACGGACACCCCGTCGATAACCGAATCCGGTCTTGCAAAATATATATATTCAAAGACACAGAGCTTCTTCTCCTTTTTACCGCAGTGCTCCCTGCGGGAGGTAATGCCCTCCGGCCCGAATACCAGAATTTCTCCCGGTTCCAGGTCGCGCACAAATTCCGCTCCGACAGCTTTCAGCGCACAGCTCTCCGAGGCCGCCACATACATACCGTCCTCTGTTTTTCCGTAACACAGGGGCCGGAATCCATAGGGATCCCTGGCGCAAAGCAATTTCTGCGAGGACATCAGCACAAGGGAATAAGCTCCGTCCAGAGAATACATCGCCGCACTTAAAGCGTCTTCAATAGAAGGTGTTTTAAGCCGTTCTCTTGTTACTATGTAAGCGATGGTTTCCGTATCGCTGGTCGTATGAAAAATGGCTCCGTCCAGCTCCAGCTTATTGCGCAGAACCGCCGCGTTGCTGAGGTTTCCGTTATGGGCAATAGCCATTTTCCCTTTCTGGTGGTTTACTTCTATAGGCTGACAGTTATTGCGGTTTGTTCCGCCCGTAGTTCCGTACCGGACATGTCCCACGGCCATATTGCCTTTCGGCAGACGGGCCAGAGCGTCCGCTGAAAACACCTCATTTACCAGCCCAAGATCCTTATAGGAAGAAAACACCCCGTCGTCGTTTATGACAATTCCGCAGCTTTCCTGTCCCCGGTGCTGTAAGGCATACAGACCATAATAGACAAAACCTGAAACATCTGCTGTCCCGGGACTTATAATTCCAAACACACCACATTCTTCGTGCACACTCATACCTGCTTCCCCCCATCCCCCATACTCCGGTCCTTAGCACAGACAAGCGCGGCTTCTACAAACCCTTTAAAAAGAGGGTGGGCGTAGGTAGGTCGGCTTTTAAACTCAGGATGATACTGTACCCCTACATAAAACGGGCGATCCGTCAGCTCCACCGCCTCCACCAGCCGTTTATCCGGAGAAGTTCCGCTCAAAACAAGTCCTTTTTCCTGCAGCTTTTCCCGGTA
The DNA here is from genome assembly GCA_910587935.1 of uncultured Lachnospiraceae bacterium. Classification (GTDB taxonomy): domain Bacteria; phylum Bacillota; class Clostridia; order Lachnospirales; family Lachnospiraceae; genus MGBC143606. The sequence continues at coordinate 22,206 of CAJUNP010000020.1, read as the reverse complement.
TTCATTATTCAATTCATACCGGTGTCTGTGCCGCTCACTGACAAAGCGGCTCTCATAACAGCGTTCCATCGTAGTTCCTCTCGCAATGATGCAGGGATAAGCGCCCAGCCGCAGCGTTCCGCCTTTATCAATATCCGTGTTCTGTCCGGGCATAAAATCAATGACCTTGTGCGCACACTGCCCGTCAAATTCACCGGAACCGGCGTCTTTAATCCCCGCTGCATTTCTTGCAAATTCAATTACCATCACCTGCATGCCAAGGCAGATTCCAAAACAGGGGATTTTGTTTTCCCTTGCAAACCGGGCCGCCAGAATCATTCCCTCGATTCCCCTGCTTCCGAATCCTCCGGGAATCAGTATTCCGTCAAGCTCCGCTAACAGCTCCCGATCGCTTTCCACCGTAATGTTCTCCGAATCAATCCAATGAATCCGCACTTCTGTCCGGTGATAAAATCCGGCATGACGCAAGGCTTCCGCCACGGATAGATAGGCGTCATGAAGCCCTACATACTTCCCCACCAGTCCAATATGCACCTCCCCCGAACAGGTTTTGCTTTGTTCCACCATCTGCGTCCAGGCTCCAAGATCCGGCTCCGGCGCATGAATACCAAGTTCCCTGCAGACCACCGAAGAAAAATGAGACCGTTCCAGCATCAGGGGCGCTTCGTAAAGATTGGGCAGCGTAATATTCTCTATAACGCAGTCCGGTTTTACATTACAGAACAGAGAAATTTTCTTAAAAACAGCTTCCTCTAAAGGTTCGTCACAGCGCAGAACAATCAGGTCCGGATTTATCCCCATCCCCTGCAGTTCTTTTACGGAATGTTGCGTAGGCTTGGACTTATGCTCGTCCGACCCACGCAAAAAAGGAACCAGCGTCACATGAATAAACAGACTGTTTTCCCGGCCTGCCTCTAAGGAAATCTGGCGCACGGCTTCTATAAAGGGCTGGGACTCAATATCGCCGATGGTGCCCCCGATTTCCGTGATTATTACATCCGCATCGGTCTTTTTCCCCACACGGTAGACAAATTCTTTAATTTCATTTGTTATATGCGGAATCACCTGAACCGTGGAACCCAGGTATTCTCCCTGCCGCTCCTTATTTAACACATTCCAGTAAACCTTTCCCGTGGTCAGATTAGAATACTTGTTCAAGTCTTCATCGATAAACCGTTCATAATGTCCCAGATCCAAGTCGGTTTCCGTGCCGTCCTCCGTCACATAGACCTCTCCGTGCTGGTATGGACTCATCGTGCCGGGATCGACATTAATATAGGGATCCAGTTTTTGCGCCGCCACCTTCAGTCCTCTGGCTTTCAGCAATCTTCCCAGAGAAGCGGCCGTAATTCCTTTTCCCAGTCCGGAAACAACGCCTCCCGTTACAAAGACATATTTTTTCATGATCGTCTGCTCCTTTAACCCGGCTTCTTTGACCGCGCATCATAGGGACCCTGCCGGACGCACATAAAAAAGGCGTCTCTGAGTCTGCCGCTCAAAGACGCCTTTGTCTTTTATGTATGTATTGTACACGGATCAACCGCATTTGTCAAACAGATTCCTCACGTCGTTTTAACCGCTCCCGCATTTCTTCAATCTCTTCCCGTCCGGCCAGCCAGGAAGTAAAAGCCGTGGCGCTTCCGGCCGCCGTTCCAAGCGTTAACGCTTCTTCATAGCTTCCGCTTCTCACATATCCCGCCAGAAAACCTGCCACCATGGAATCCCCCGCTCCCACCGAATTCACGACGGTTCCCTCCGGCGGCGCCATCCTGTGCACCCCTCCGGTTTCGTCGGCAAGAATCGCTCCGTCTCCCGCCATGGATACAAGCACGTTGCAGGCTCCCATTTCCTGCAGTCTTTGTGCATACCTGATCATCTGCTCCTCCGATTCTAAAACCAGACCGAACAGTTCTCCCAGTTCCTGCCTGTTGGGTTTGACTAAAAAAGGACGGTACTGTAAGGTCTTTAGCAATAAATCCCCCACGGCATCCACACAAATCCGGACGCCTTTTCCGAAAAGCCGCTTCATAATCCGCTCGTACATATCATCCGGCAGGGAAGCCGGAATACTTCCGGAAAGCACCAGAATATCTCCGCTCTCCAAAACGTCCGTTTTCTCATAAAGCCTTTGAATATCTTCTTCCGAAACGGACGGCCCCTGTCCGTTTATTTCAAACTCTCCTTCTGCTTTTACCTTAACGTTAATCCGCGTCATGCCTTCCTTCAGAGATATAAAATCCGTATCACAGCCGTGACCGCGAAGCATCTGTTCCATGGCCTCTCCCGTAAAACCGGCTTTAAAACCAAGGGCCCTGCATGGCACTCCCAGACGCGAGAGAATGACCGCTGCGTTATTTCCTTTCCCTCCCGCAAAAATCCTCTCCGACGAGACACGGTTTACCCCGCCGTCTTTAAACGCGGGAAGCTGAACCACATAATCCAGGGACGGATTAAACGTTACGGTATAAATCATTGTCATTTCCTCCAAATGCTCTGTCCGGCGGACGGCAGCCTGTCAGCCGTTTTTATATTTCTCCACAATGGCCCGCATATCCTCCCATTTCGCTTCCATATCCGCCACCAGCTTAAACTGTGTTCTTGCACGGTCCAGATTGTGGCCTTCCCGGTGAACCTTATAATAAACGTCTCCTTCCAGGAAATCCGCCAAAAACCGGATTCCGCACTCATACGTCATCAGCTTTGCGCCCATGGGAAGCGTCTCGATCTCCATTTGTGTAAGACTGCCGCCGCAGCCTTCCAGATATCCCCTGGTAAACGCTTCATACAGGGATAAATCCAGTTCCACTTTACTCAGGTCTTTTTCGTCTTCTTCTCCGGTACTGGCGCCGAAACGGATAGAATCTCCAAAATCATAATGGGTAAGTCCCGGCATTACGGTATCCAGATCAATAATACACAGGGCTTTTCCGGATGCTTCGTCAAACAGGATATTATTCAGCTTTGTATCGTTGTGGGTCACTCTTAAGGGCAGTTTACCTTCCTTAAGAAGATCTGTCAACACGGCCGTATCCTTTTGCCTTGCCAAAGCAAACGCAATTTCCTCTTGTGCCAGCGCCGCTCTTCCCATCTTATCTTCCCGGACAGCTTTTTCAAAATCCCGGAAGCGGGAAGGCGTATTATGAAAATCAGGGATGGTTTCGTAAAGCTTTTTTGCCGGATACTCAGCAAGCAGTCTCTGAAAATTACCGAAAGCCACCGCACTGTCATAGAAATCCTTTTCACTTTCCACTTTTTCCAGGCACACAGTCCGTTCTATAAACAGAAAAATTCTCCAATAGCAGCCGTTATCGTCCCTGTAACAGCTATCCTGGCTGCGGGTTTTTACAACGTTCAGGGTTTCCCTGTCGGGATCTCCTCCATAGGCAAGAATCATCTCCCGCAGATACCCCGTCACATTCACAATATTTTCCATCAGTTCATAAGGCTTTTTAAAAATACTGTGATTAATTCTCTGCAGGATATACTTTTTTTGACCGCCCTCCGGCATTGCGTAAGTAAGCAGAAACGTATCGTTTATATGACCGTTTCCGTAAGGACGGACTTCCGCCGGCCTGCCTTCTATATCAAACCGGGCAATTATTTCTTCTATCCTGACACGATCCGTATTTTCCATACTTACATGTCCTCCTTATAATCGATCCACTGCATCTCCATGGGAGCCATGGTCAGCTGACACAGTAATTTGCCGTGTACGTAAAGCTCCGTCTTTCTTTGTTCCTTTGAATTATTGATAACCGCAATTTTACCGGTTTTCTCAAATACGGCAAGCTCCGTATCCACATGGGTAACATAATATTTTTTCAGCTCTTCTTCCTGATGAGCCGCGTAGTAAACCGCGCGCAGCAGAATCCGGCAGTTCTGCGGAGAATAAGGCAGTCCCGTAAAATAAACGCTTCTTCCCCTACCGTACTCGTTGACAACAAGACGGCTGTATTTTCCGTCCATATTCAGAATCTGATAATTTTCTCCCTGGGCGTAAATACGGCTTTTGCCTTCTCCGAAATCGATTTCTCCCTCGATATCCTCCAAAATGAAATGACGGTTGTCCATTTCATTATACTTATCCGTGCTCATGGAAAATCCAAGCTCCCTGTCAACGCCGAGCACGTCGCTTAACTGGAAATAACGGCCCTGATACTGACAGGCGCTGGGCTCTCCCACACCGATAAATCCGCCTCCCTGATCCACGAACCGGCGGATCGCACACACCACCCGTTCATCCTTCCAGTTTTCGGCGCCGCTCCATGCGGTATAAGCGTCCCCCGCATTGATAATGACCTTAATATCCGGATCAATTCCGTTTATTACCTCTTCAAAAGTAATAAATTCCACTTCCACCGGCATACCGCTTAAACATTCGAGCACACCCACATAAGAGTAAATTTCCCGATACCACAAAGCATGATGAACCTGATTGGCCATCCACCTGCGAAGATTCCCCCAGCAATTCAGGATACCCACCTTAAAGGGCGCCGTATAAGCTTTTGTTCCCTGCATATTATCATGGATCTGGCGGAACTCGTCTACCACCCTGCCGATCTGTTCTATAAATCCCGGCCATTCGCTTGCCAGCTTCAGATAACCGCCGTATCCGATTCTGTCCAAAGGCGACCGCAGAATTGCTCTTCTTGCCTTCATCCAGTTATCCTGCGCTTCTCCGATGGGATCGCCTCCCTCGGTAAATACATCCGGGAAAAAATAAGGAAGCAGACGGCCCTCCGTATAATTTACTCCCTGTATGTCCGATATCATCCGCATGGTTACGCCGTCTCCTACCGATCCTACTACGGCGTCCAGGCCAATCTCTTTAAAATATTTACCGAAAGGCTCCGTTCCGATCCAGTGGTCTCCCAAAAACATCATGGCCTCTTTGCCATAGCTATGCACAATATCTACCAGCTCTTTTGCCAGCTTACAGACTTCAATCTGCTGAAACTCTATAAAATCCCTGAATTCCCTGGACGGCACCCGGAAAATGGAGTTGTGGTATCCCTGATCCACAATAAACTCCGGCCGGAACTTATAACCCGCCCATTTTTCAAACTGCTCCAGAATATAAGGACTGACACTGGCGCTGTATCCGAACCACTCCACAAACTTTTCCCGCTTCTGATCATCAAAAGTAAGGGTAAACTGATGGAAAAATGTGGTAAAACGCACCACATCCACATGCGGATTTTCCTCGCACCAGCGTTTTAGCTTTTCTTTCACATAGACCTGGGTTTTGGGCTGCCTCACATCGTAGGTAAGCTGATGGGGGGCGTCCTTCCAGTCATTTGTAATAAAATTATACATATGTACCGGATCCCAGATCAGAAAAGCGAGAAAACTGACCGTATACTGATGGTACGGAACGGATTCAATAATCACCTCACCCGACGCTTCCGCATACTCCCAGCGCTCCGCCGGAACCACCTCTCCTGTGGTTCTGTCGATTACTTCCCACCACCGTTTCGGGGAATCAATGGTATTTACCTTAAGCTGCTCCGTATGAAAACCTTTCATAAGCCTGATACGAAGTCTGTCTCCTCTCGCGGTAACACGGTCGCTGATTAAATATTCCTGCTGGATTTCCTCCGGATTCCGCATAGCCCATTCGTTATCTTTTCTGGTTGTATAATAAGTGGCATATATCTTGGCATTCTGGCTTAACAGCTCCTCCGGCATGACGGTTCCGTCACAGTCCCGCAGGGCGTCCGCTTTAAGCAGTTCTTTCAAACGTATGGTTTCTTCCACCATATCCGCATCCGTAGGCAGCGTAAGCCTGCCTGTACTTTCCCGATTCATGATCCTGTCACCTCCTGGTCTGGCTATTGAAATTTTTTATTGTACAGATAAAGAAGAATTAATATCCCCGCCAGACCCGCAATCATCAGCAAAAGTCCGACTGGTCCGATATTGCGCTGTCCCACTACGATCAACGCCATACTTCCGGCAAAAACAAGCAAATAAATGAGTCTGATTATCCATTTCATAGCGTCTCCTCCTTTATCCCTTTAATCCGCCAAGGCTCATCCCCTGCGTCAGTCTCTTCTGAACCATAATATACAAAATCAGCGTAGGAAGCATAACGATTACAAGACCCGCATAAAGCTGCCCGTAATTGGCCGCCGCCTTTTGCGCCTGCATCAGCTGCATCAGACCTACCGGCAGCGTTTTGGCATCCTTCGTAAGCAGGGTCATGGAGATAATGTACTCATTCCAGAAGGACAAAAAGTTAAACAGAATGACCGTGATAATACTGGGGGTCGCCATGGGCATCATAATCCTGACCATGGTTCTGAAATAACCGCTTCCGTCCACATAAGCCGCTTCCTCATAATCTTTTGGTATGGTAACAAAAAATCCCGACAGCAGATAAATCGTAAAGGGCAGCGCCGTAGATGCATACACCAGCGCTACAACAATCAGATTGTTCAGGAAAAATCCGTTTCCTCCCAGCCCCTTCAAAAATTTATCGGCATCTACAAACATAAGGAAAATAGGAACCACAATGTAATTCACATTAATAAACAGACCGCCCATAAACATAACGTTAATCAGCTTGCTTCCCCTGAAGCGGTACCTTGCAAGCACATAAGCCGCAGGCAGCGCAACCACCAGCAAAATTGCAAGGGCAAGCGCCGTTACCAGCACGGAATTCAGGAAATACTCGCCCATCTTTGCCTTTTGGAAAGCGTCGATAAAGTTTTGAAAATAGATTCCTTTCGGCATTGTCCACGGATTGCCGTAAAATTCGGAATTTTCCTTAATGGACGCCAGAAAAACCCACGCCACCGGTACGATAATGCTGACAGCCAGCGTGATCAGGGCTACATAGATAAAAAGCTTATATAGCTTGTCAAAGCTCATTTCTTTTCTTCTTTTCATGCGCTCTCCCCCCTAAAATTCCAAAGGTTCTCTTTTGGTTGCAAAGTTAACGACTGCCGACAAACCAAAGGAAAATAAAAATACAACGACGCCGATTGCCATACCGTATCCATAAGAGGAATTGGTGTACGCCTGCTTATACATATAGCTTAAGAATACTTCCGTCGCTCCGTCCGGTCCGCCGCTTGTAAGCGCCTTCACAAACAGAAAGCTCAAATTAATGGAGCTGATTACGAAAAAGGTCAGAGTCGTTCTGACATTTGTCCAGATGAGAGGAAGCGTAATGGAAAAGAACTGCTGGATTCTTCCCGCTCCTTCCAGATTAGCCGATTCATAAAGACTTTCCGGCACACTGGCCATACTGGCCATATACATAACCATATAGTACCCGATTGCCTGCCAGATCATAGCGATCACCAGGCTGTAAATAACCAGCTTCTGATCTCCCAGCCAGAGAATCGGCGTTTCTTCATTCCCTCTGAAAATACCGATTATGCTGTTTAAAAGTCCGTTATTCGGATCGTAGATTGCCGAAAAGATTGCTGAAATTACGACTACCGACAAAATATTGGGTATGTAAAATATGATTCTGTAAAAATTCTGCCCTTTTATTTTTTCTCTGGAAAGAATCGCCGCAAAAATAAGGGAAAGCGCCATCGTCACAACGGTTACGCATACAATTAAAAGAATGGTATTTTGGAAGGAACGGAAAAAATTCATATCCTCCATTAATATCTTAAAATTGTTTAGTCCCACAAATTCCTTCGTATTGGAATATCCGCCCCATTTATACAGCGACATTTTGAATACGTTAAAAGTAGGAAGCAGCATAAAAATTGTAAATAGTATTACCGCCGGCGCTACACATACCCAGATAAAAACGTTTCTTGCTCTGCCCTTTTTCATATACGCACCTCCGTTTCCTGTTAAAAAAAGCGCTCCAAAGGCGGAAACCTCTGGAGCACCCCTTAAATTCTTATTCCATTGCCGCTCTTAATTTATCGCTTACTTCTTCTACAGCTGCCTGCCAGTCGGCTACCGTCTTATCTCCGCTTACGATACTGTTAACCGTACCGCACAGAGTATCCAGCATATTCACGCCTTCTACCGGAGCCGTAGCTGCGAAACCGCCCATTACTGCGCTTGCGCCGTTATCATAAATGCTGTAGAACATCTTGTTGTCGCCTTCCAGATAATCGCTGACGCCTGTAATCGGCTGAATTGCTGCAGATTTTGCAAAAATCTGTGCCGCTTCATCAGAGTACATGTAAGCTACAAATTCTTTTGCCATTTCCTGATTCTGTGCTGCCGCAGGAATCCACATCTGCTCGAACCAGCAGAAGGAACAGCCTGTTCCGCCTTCATTCACTGCCGGGATTGCCATGAATCCCCATTCAAAACCGTCGGCTCTGGGAGCATCAGCCATTTCACCGGGCAGCCATGTACCGTTCGGACAGAAGATCGCTTTATTGTCAAGAATCAGCTGCTGGTTTTTGGTAAAGTTATCATTGTTAGCGTTTGCAACCGTGGTTGCTTCCGTATATTCTCCTAATTTTGCAATCAGTTCAAATACTTTCGTTGCGTTCTCGCTCTCCCAAATGCCGTCTTCGTAAGTCATACAGCTGTTAAAGAAGTCCGAACCGCCTGCGGAAGATAACGTTGCATAAGTAAATGCATCGAAATATCCGGTTGTGGGATAAGTAAATAATGCGATTCCTTCTGCTGCCGCCTGATCACCTAACGCCCACATTTCTTCCCATGTAGTGGGAACCGTCCAATTCTTTTCTTTAAACAGACCCGCATTGTAGAACAAACCGCAGGGACTATAGAACATAGGCGCATAGTAGGTTACGCCGTCGCCGTAAGGATTGGTTGCCAATGTATCAAGGAAACCGGGAATCACTTTATCTTTTACTTTTACATCTTCTCCAGGCACCGTCATTTCGAGAACATCCGTTAAAGGAAGAAGCGCGTTTTCCTTGGTAAGAGTTTCCGTCAGAGCCGCTTCACGTCCGGTCGCCAAATGTACAACGTCCGGATAATCCCCTGCTTTCATGCTGGGGCTGATTACGTCTTCCAGCTTTTTATCAACCGTAAGCTCAACCGTAACGCCCGGATGGGAAGCCTCAAAAGCCGCCACTACCTCAGACCACATATCCGCACCGTAACCGCCTTCAAAAGCCGCTACCTTCAATACCTGTTCTTTCACCTCTTCGGTTCCTTCAGGCTCTGATTCCTCAGGCTGCGATTCTTCTCCCGAAGATTCCACCGGATTATCAACCTGGGACTCGGACGGCTTATTGGAATCGCCGCAGCCGGCAAACAGGGTTACCGCCATGGTTACTGCAGTTAGAACCGAAATAACTTTTTTCATTTTCATAATTAATTTCCTCCTTAAATGAATTCTAACCTTTGCTGCAATAAATTAACTCCTCAATGTAAGCTAAGTATATTAAAACTGTATTTTAATATCAATCTTATTATTGCTTGCATTTTTATATATATTGCTTTTTGTCGTTCCAAATACAAATATATAATTCCCTGTTTTCAATTGTATATATTGCACATTGATTTATCATGTTTTCTATTATTTCTATTCAATCCAGCAAAATAATATGTCCTGCATTTTTTTGCTACTATATTTTTGCCAAAATATCTTTATTGTTTTGTATATTCTGTCATCCTCAATTTTTATATATTTGATGCAAAATATGTCATAGACAAAATATATAAATTTTGATATATTCAGTATATGATAAATTAAACCAAAGGCATGGAGATAAAAATGGGAAATACAAGACACCGGATTGAAGGCGATAAGTTATCTTCTTTTGAACGTTCCAGACTTTTATATGTAACCACCGCAAAATATGAGGGAGACTGGCAGAGCATTCTCCACTCGCATCCTTTCAGTGAATTATTTTATGTTGTCAGCGGAAACGGTTCCTTTCTTGCGGAAGACACGGAATTTCCGGTAGGCAGAAACGATATGGTTATCATCAATCCCCATGTGCAGCACACCGAAAAGTCACTCAAGACCAAGCCTCTGGAATATATTGTGCTGGGTATAGAAGGACTTTCTTTTTCTTTTGAAAATATAACTACCACGCAGGAAGGCATTACGATCCACACCGCTTCCGGAGCCGTTCATAAATATAATATGCAACATTCTAATATTTATGCCTATTTAAATATTATGCTGGAGGAAATCTCCCATAAAGAAGAGAATTATGAAGCAGTCTGTCAGAATTTGCTGGAAGTGCTTTTAACCTGTATGCTGAGAAATAATCATCTGTCTATTATTCCGAGCGGCAATTCGACCTTAAACAGAGAATGTACCCAGATCAAAAATTATATCGATGCAAACTATTCCGAAAATATAACGTTAGATACACTGGCTGCTATTACGCATATGAATAAGTATTATATGGCTCATGCCTTTACCAAACATATGGGAATTTCCCCCATTAACTATCTTCTTGAAAAGCGGATTCAGGAGGGTAAATCCCTGCTGGAATCCACTTCCCATTCGATTGCACAGGTTTCGGGGATCCTGGGTTTTTCTTCGCAGTCATATTTTTCCCAGGCGTTTAAAAAAGCCACGGGGAAAACCCCCATTCAATACCGGAACGAATTACGCAGGATGAAATAATTCACCTATTCCAAATCTTTATCCGCTAAACCAATGCATCGTTTTGCAACGTTTCATTCAAATCACACTGCAAAAGCCGTTTTCCGCCAATATAATAAGCTTGCTGTTACGGCAAACTGCACAAACAGTATAGTAAGCGGCAATGTAATCAAAAGGGGCTTCCCTGCTATCACAAACGCTTCAATACAGAACACCTCATTCCAGGCGGTGTCAGGCCAATGGACATATACCTCGCGAGATTCCTCGAAGTTTGTAATAGAAATATTTGCGCCTTTATGGTATCATGTGTTTAATCAATCGTGGAAAGGACATGAATGTAAGATGAAAAGAATTCAAACAAAGATAATGCTTATGGTTATGGCAGCGACATTGGGTGTTTCTATTATTAACAGTCTGCAAAGTGTAAGAACTACCCGCAGTTCTACAATATCCGCAATTGAGAAAACCTTGGCGGAAACAACCGAACTGGCCGCGTCCACAGCCCAGAACATGATATCGACTTATACGCTTACGATTTCAGAGATAGCGTCAAATCCTACGCTTTATGACCCCAAAACCTCACCGGAGCAGAAACAGGAATTCATCCAGACCAAAGTTGACGCTTACTATATGCGTTTTGGCGGTATGACGGATGAGAAAGGTTATGATGCGGTCCATGACGTGAATATTTCCGAAGAACCTTTTTTTCAGGAGGCAATGAACGGAATGAACTATATGTCATCTCCCTATGTGACAGAGGACGATATGTTCTTAATCGTTTCCGCCCCGATTAAAGAGGGGGACACGATACACGGCGTACTCTATTTCCAGTGTGATACTTATATTTTGCAGTCTATTGTTGAAGAAATCCAGATCGGCGAGGAAGGGGAATCCTACATACTGGATAAAAATGGCGTGACCATTGCCTGCGGAGATAAAGAAGCGGTATTAGAGCAGGAGAATATCATAAATGAAGCGGCCATGAATCCGGGCAATGAGGATTTACAGACGTTAGCCGCCGTAGAAAGGAAAATGCTGGCCGGCGAAAGCGGTATCGCTTTCTATACTTATGCGGAAGACGATTCCCGCAATATTCAGGGATATACTCCTATTTCGGGAACGGACGGCTGGAGCGTAGCCGTGACATTGGACGAGGACGAATTCATGCACGATGCTTATGTCAGGAATAACAGGCAGATTGCCCTTTCCGTCGCACTTTGTATTGTTGTTATGCTGATTGCCGTAATACTCAGTCTATCGATCGCGAAACCGATTGTGCGGTGCGCCGACCGACTGCGCGCACTTGCGGAGGGTGATTTGAAAAGTCCTGCGCCGGTAGTAAAGAGCAAGGATGAGGTACATATACTGGCAGAATCAATTGCAAGCCTGATTGAACATTTCCGGGCCATCGTAAACGAAGTCGGAACCGTACTCAGCGCAATCGCAAACGGCGATCTGACGAAAGATGCTGTCAATGCAGATTATCCGGGCGATTTCAGTGATTTACAGAATTATCTCCGGATCATTAATGAAAAACTCAACAATACCCTGCGCGGTATCGTAGAAGCGGCCATGCATGTTTCCGCCCATGCGGGACAGATGGCCTCCAGCAGTTCCACGCTGTCTCAGGGTGCGGTAGAACAATCCAGCGCGGTAGAACAGCTTTCCGTAACCATGTCGGATATGGAGCATGACGCTGAAAATACAGACGGATTTGTCACCAATACAAAAGAAATGGTCGATTATGCCGGAGCGGAGCTGCAAAAAAGCGGTCAATATATTGAAAGCCTGAATCAGGCGATGAACCTGATTATGTCATCTACCAATGAGATCAGTCATATTATCGATACGATTGAATCCATTGCCCAGCAGACGAACATCCTTGCGCTGAACGCTTCCGTAGAAGCGGCACGCGCAGGCACATCCGGCATAGGCTTTGCGATTGTTGCATCAGAAATACGCGAACTTGCGGCTAAATCTGACGAAGCGACAAAAGCGACGATGGAACTGATCAGGAGTTCGACCGAAGCGGCAAACGGAGGAAATGAAGTAGTGGCAAAGGTAACGGAGTCCGTGACAAATGTCGTTGCCAAATCCACCCAAATCACGGAACAGATGAATGTCGTATCGGAAGCAATAGACCGCCAGACAGGAGCCATCAGCCAGGTATCGGAAGCGCTCAGCCAGATTTCCAGCGTCGTGCAGGCCAATACCTCGACAGCTGAAGAAAGTGCGGTTTCCAGCAGGGAACTGTCAGATCAGGCGGCAAGGCTGCAGCAGCTTGTGAGTAGTTTTTCACTGCGCAAATAGAGTTATTGTTTTTATGCTTCCGGATACCCTCTCTTGACAAGGACATACACGGTCGATAAAGAGTAAATTTTGTGTCCTGCGGCGTTACTTTCAATCGGCGTACGTCCAGTACGCCTCATTCAAGTGCCTTGCAGGACGCAAAATTTATCTCTTTTCGACTCTCCGACCCCAAACATAAGATTTTGCCGATTTGCAAGGCAGACGATTGAAGCGTACTGGACGTACGCTGATTGAGGATAACGCCGCAAATCGGCAAAATCTTATGTTTGGGGCGTGTATGCCCTTGTCAAGAGAGGGTACCATATCCCCCGTACATAACAGATCAAAAACAGTCCAAACAACAGCAGGTTATGGGCGATCATGCAGGCCCACGCGGCAACCAGTCCCAGACCAAGAAGCTGTGTGCAGATATACGTGCCGGCAATTCGGACAATCCACATACCGATGATATTAAATGCAAAAGGCGCTCTGGTTTTTCCCATACCAAGCATAAATCCTTCAATGATAATGGAAAATCCATAAAACGGTTCCGAAACCGCCACCATACGCAAAACGGCCGTCCCCAGCGAAATAACCCCTTCCTGAATGGAAAAAAGCCGCATCAATGCCGGCGCTGCCAAAAAAAGGCATGCGCCGGAGCCTGCCATCAATACTAATTCCAACGGAATAAAAACGGACGCAAGGCGTTTCATACGTTTTCCATCCCTGGCGCCGCAGGCATTGCCTGCAAGTGTAGCCGCCGCCGTCTGCATCCCGTACCCCGGAATATAAAAGGCTGACTCTACCGTATTGGCAATGGTATGAGCCGCCGTTGATACTTCTCCAAGCGAATTAATCATTGCGGCAAACGCCACATATCCAAGGGAAGTCCCAAAACGCTGCAACATATTCGGAAACGCTACCTGCATACACGGCTTTAAGATCTGCATATCCGGAGTAAATTTCTGCCCCCGCGGGGAAATCATCTTATGCCTCCAAAGCACACAGGTAATACAGACTCCGCCTATCGTGAAGGCAACGGCGCTGGCAGCTGCCGCTCCAACCACTCCCAGTCCCGCTCCCCATATGTTAAAATGCAGCGAAAATACCGTTATTTGACGTGACGGATAAATCAAAAGGAAATTGAAGGCCACATTGACCAGATTCACCAGCAGGCCAATCTTCATCGGGGATTTCGTATCCCCCGCCGCCCGAAGTACCGTACCGAAAATGATGCTCGCCGTTCTTGGCAGCATGGGCAGGTATAAGATCATAAAATACGCGGACGCCATTTTCCGTATCCCCGTCTCTACCTGCATCCAGACAGGTATCATACCGCTTAAAGAAACCGTCAGAACCGTGAAAAAAACACCCAAAATGCACGTAAGCAGGACCGCCTGTGCAACTGCACGTTTTGCGGCGGCCTGATCATTTGCTCCATATGCTTTTGCTATGTATGATAGAAATCCTACGCCCACCGCAGATATCGTACTTCCGATAAGCCAGTTAACGGTTCCGGTGGAACCTACTGCCGCAGTTGCCTGCGTTCCCAGAGTTCCCACCATTGCCGTATCAATGTATTGGACAGCCGTCTGCATAAGCTGCTCTAACATAGTCGGCCAGGCAAGGGCAAGAATCGTTATCAACATACTGCGCTCTGCCGTTCGGTCCGCTGTCTTTTTATCCATTTGCAATTCCTCTGCTCCACATCATATGTTCCATGTACTATCAGACGTTCATGAATCAATTATAACAACATCATCCACCAGTGACAAGACATGTATCGGTCGCTTCAAATCTGAATTTCTATCCTCCATATCTTGGCAGATCATTTATTACCTTTTTTCAATCTGATACAATCGGATATTCTTCTTAAAACATATTGTCAAATCAAATACATTTTAATATTGTGTACGATACAATCATACATAAAAGGCGGTGAATGACTTATGTTTGAAGATCTGTTTTATGAACGGCTGACAAAATTAAGAACTGAAAAAGGTGTCTCAGCGCGAGATATGAGTCTAACAATTGGCCAGAGTTCCGGATACATTAACGGTTTGGAAAACAGGAACGGTTTTCCTTCCATGCAGGTATTTTTCTATATTTGTGAATACCTTGGCGTCACTCCGTCGGAATTTTTCGATAATAATATTAACTACCCGGAATATAAGGAAATCATAAGGGATTTAAACGCTTTAGATGCCAGCCAGCTCCAGAACATTAAAGCAATCATTAAGGGATTGAAACATTAACCCTTCACGCAATCAGGAAAAATATTCAAACTCAAAAGACGCCCTGTCCGTTTCAAAGGCAAATACGGTACGGCCCTTTTTGCAAAATCGGTAATACGCCCGACAGGAGGCACTTTCGTGAATTGTCCTTACCATGTTCCCTTTCGCCGGAGCCTTGAGAGGCCGTTCAGACGCTTCCAGCAGCCGCGCCTCCAGTTCCAGACCACCCTGTTTAACTTGGACTGTTTTGTTTTGAATCTGAACAACTCCGGCTCCCAGATAAGTTGCTATTCTGTACTCTTTCCCCTGCCATAATACAACTCCTATAATACCCGTAAAGTGAGCGCCCATCATGGGGATATCCGCCACTGACAGCATTAAGGCGCCTCCTTTAAAGCAGCACTGCGTCCATATATACTCTTTCGGAAATGACCTGCCCCGGTCCCCTTCCCAATATCCCCTTGCATTCCGAAAAGAATATTTTTCCCGATTAATCCACACATTTCCCGTAACCGAATGACGCATACTCCGCACGCTGTGGCGGCATTCCATAAACGGCACGAACGCAAACGGTCCCATAATATCATATTTTAATGGGTAAAGAGGGCCAAAATGCAAATTTCCCCTAATGGTTAGTTCCGGCGTGTGTATTGCAAGATGAATACCTCTTTCACCGAACCGGTTCTCTCCAATGATAATGTTCCTCCCCGTCCGTCGAAAAGAATCGGCAGTAAACGTAACCGTCCATGCATTATGATCCGTAATAACCTGAATAGAACAGGTACGGCTGTTCCCGTCGTTGTGGACGGCAGGTATTACCGCTAAAGTCTGTGTATCAGACTGGCATTTTAGATACCAGCCATAAAAGGAATTATGCATATGCTTATCTCCATGAAAAAATAATGCTTATTTTTCCACGAATGAGCCTGATTTATACATCCTGATGGGAGTATCCTCTTTCGTGGTTGTCGCAACGCATCCTATTCCTTTCCCAAAAACAGTGCCCTTAATACGGAAGCTTATTTTTTTATATCCGACTCGGCAATTACCGCAGAAACACCGAGCAGCATATCTTGGCCAATAACCTTCCGGGCAATATTCGCAGGAATAACCTTCTGCCCGATATGCACCCCATCTGCTCCCACTGCCATAGCAATGTCAATACGGTCATTTATGATAAGCGGGATGCCATAACTGTCAGTAACCTTTTTTATTTCCTGTGCCAGAGCATAAAAATCCAATGACGAAATATTTTTTCCCGGAGCTGTACCAAAGTACAGCCGCCGATGATTGCCTGCTCGACTGCCTCTCCCAATGTCAAGAGAATGCTCAATTGCCATAGTCACATAATCCTTTGCTTTTTGAACCGCCTCCCGTAAGTTTACGCCTCTGGCAAGCTGTGAGGCAACAGCAGAGGAAAATGTGCAGCCTGTCCCATGCGTATTTTTCGTATTGATCCGGACAGTGTCAAAATGACAGATTTCTTTCCCATCAAACGGTGTGGAAAGCATACCGGTCATCGGCATAATCCTGAATGAAATCCCAATATCCTGATCTCCGGCTTTCCGGTTCCTCTGCAAGTTTCCGGAATAATCCGTAACAAAGTTCAGGATCGAATAATAAAGCTGGATTTCCCTCAATGTCTCCGCATGGTATATTGCCTTTCCATACACACGGGCATAATTTTTCAGATAGATACTATCCTGTACCATGTATTCCTTAAAATCTTCAGCAGGGAGCTTTCCGTGTTTCATGTCCTGCACAAACATAGTAGCGATACACTTGTCCCAGACAGATATATTCTGTTTCAAAATACCTTCCATAAATGACATTTTCTTTTCCTCTTCGTGATAAAAAAATAGAGCTTCCAAATCATCAGAAGCTCTTTCAGAAGCAGTACGGCGTAAGAAATTGCTTCCCTACGCCGGTATTAGCCGACAGGTCAAGAGGTCAGGTCTTACCTTTTTCAACTTGTTCAGTTCCCTCGCAAACACATATCAATCTTATTCAGTTAAAAACAAAAAGGGGCAGGTTCTGCCTTCTCAACTACACTGTAGTCCCCCTGCTTGCATAATAGTATAGGTGATATGGAATCGAAAGTCAATAAAATTTACCAAGAAGTCCTTCCGTTTTTATCATTTTTCTGTATACCAACACGACAGTATGCAAGCGGGAAAAACACTGGCAAATGCTTTCTCTGCTGCATTTTCAGCACGTCCTGCTCACCCATAGCGTCCTCTTAATAACCGTACCTCTTCCTATATTTTAAGAACACAAAAACGGACAATGCAAGCGCCATCAATTCCGCTGCAGGAGTTGCCAGCCAGATTCCATTCACACCTAAAATAAGTGGAAGCACGATCATCGTGATCAGCATAAATACAAATGACCTTGAAAATGCCAAAATAGCCGAGACTATTCCATTAGATAATGCGGTAAACATCCCACTGGCAAAAATATTAAAACCAATAAACAGAAGCGCTATGGTACATATCCTATTTCCAGTTACTGCCAGATCATACACCGGATTGTCCGGGCGGGCAAAAACGGACACCAGCGGCCTTGTCAGAAGGAAGGAAGCCGCAACCGTCACAAGGGAAATCCCTGCAATCACTCTTATGCTGACTGCAACCAGGTTCTTTAGCTTTTCATGATTCTGTTCCCCATAATAATAACTGAGCATCGGAGCCACGCCATAAGAATATCCTGTATAAAGGGAGCTTGCAAACATCAGCACATACATGATAATGGTGACCGCAGCAATCCCATCCTCACCCACATAATGCAGCATCGTCCAGTTAAACATCATTGTAATGATCCCGGTAACGAGTGCGGTCGCCATCTCTGAACATCCGTTTGCAGCCGCATTTGTAAGAACTTTAAACCGAAACACAGGTTTTTTGAAATGCAGAAAGCTCTTTTTCCGGCTGAAAACAAACAATCCTACAACCGCCGTCACGGAATATCCAAGCCCTGTCGCAATCGCTGCCCCGCTGATCCCCATGTCGAATCCGGCAATAAACACATAGTCAAGCGCCATATTCAAGACACCGCCTGTTACAGAACAGACCAGGGAAAGGTTAGCCTTTTCACTCGCAATCATATAAAGCGTGAAATTATTCATCAGGAGGATCGGGACAGTAAATAACAGATACCGGCTTAAATATTCCACACAATACCCTTCTACATCTGCGGAAAGGTTCATGCCGGCAAAAATATGATCCATTGCCAGATACCCAGCTGTACACATGACAATCCCTACAATGACATTCACCAAAATCAGAAAAGTGAAATCCTCCTTTGCTTCCTCGCACTTTTGTTCTCCCATTTTTTTCATGATGACCGCACTACCCCCGGTAGCAAGCATGGTGGAGATTGCCGTAACAAGCTGGATAATGGGCGCCGTCAGATTGATGGCAGAAAGCGCATTCGTTCCAATCAGGTTCGACACAAACAGCCCGTCAACCATCGTGTAAAAAGACATGAATACCGTCATTGCAATCGTTGGCACGGCAAATTTCAGGATGTTTTTCAGTGTAACAGGCTTTTCATATACATTTGAGCTTTCCATAAATTTTTCCTCCGTTTTCCTTGTATTTGTTTCCTGTATATGATATCATAGACCATGCAGTAACTGTACGGTCAATACGATTTTAAATTATTCTATGAGGTGACCATGAATAAGAAAGACAAGCTTCTCACAATCGGCCAATTTGCATCCATGCACGGCATCAACAAAAAGACTCTGATGTGGTATGATGAGATCGGGCTGTTCAAACCGGCTGTCATCAACCCCGAAAACGGATACCGTTGCTATAATTACCACCAAAGCCCTGTCCTCGAAACCATCCTGCTGCTGCGGGAACTGGATGTGTCCATCAATGAAATACAGGGCTTCATAAAAAACCGATCCGCTGCCAGTTTAAAATGCCTTCTGGAAGAAAAGATCAAAGCCCTTGACATGCAGATTACCCACCTGCAGGCAGTCCGGACAACTTTATGTACGCATCACCAGAATATGGACACCCTGCTGACTATGGACTTATCAGAAATCAGTATCGTTGAAAAAGAGGAGCATTGCCTGGTCACCGTGGATGTAGACCGGAATACCTCCTTTGAACAGGAAGTGGAACTGATTACCGCTGAAACCGAAAAATACCAGCTTGGACGTCTCCATAAAGCTTCCTATGGCTCTATGATCTCCGTTAACAGCCTGCTAAATGGCAGCTTTGAAAATTATTCCAAACTTTTCATTGAAATTCCTTTCCTTCCCTATCAGGTCGGCCTGCATATCATGCCCAGCGGAAAATATCTGCGGGCTTTCCATAAAGGGAAATGGGACGGTATCCCAAAGCGGTACCAGAAAATTCTTAATTATGCAAAAGAACATAAATTGAATCTCCATGGATTTTCCTATGAAATGGGCATTAATGAAAATGTCATTGACCGGATTGAGGACTATATTGTGCAGATTGAAATCCCCATTACTGGATAAGCAAGATCATTTTACAGCAGGGGCGCTTTCGCCTTCATCAGGAAAGTCCCCTGGCCACTGCCCGGAAAAATTCCACATGCTTAAGCTTTTGCAAAAAAATACTACTCGTCCCTTGACGGTCCGGATAGTCGGAACGGACATGAAGTGCTGATTGCTTGCGTCTAAAAGATGTGCTTTACTTTTGAAAGAAAGAGGTCAGTGATGAATCCCGTTGTGATAGATTACATTTTAAGCAGTTCTTGCTTGCCGTTCTGCACATAACCTACCGAGAAGCCGAAGCCGTTGTTGAACAATATAACCGCAGCCTTGCCGAGTGGGAACGACGGGTCAAGAAAAAAAGAAGACCGCCAAAACCGCCCGAAAAGGAAAGCGTCAGAAACAGGCTCAGACAGTTGCAGGAGCAGGGCAACCTGCCTTGCGGTCTTACATATATCAGAATATAAGAAAGTCTCCTGTGAGACGAAAAATCTTGTAGGAGACTTCATATCTTATGTTTTCAGAGTAACTTTAATAATTTCACCAGTTTTATTTTGATACCCCAATTATATACATGTATTTAATCATTTCTATATTTTTTCCTTAACTTTCGCAATTTCAAACCACAATAAACAATCAGATAAATATATAGCAGGGTCATGATTGCAAAGAACACGGTGAACACGGTTGTAAATGGGTCATTGGTTTCTATGCTTCTTATAAAATTCGGAAGAACGCAGCATAGAAAGATTATTAAAATTGGAAGAAAACGAGTTTTTACCACATGGTCGATCATATCTATTCTTGATTCATTATCGGAAAATATTTCGCCATCACGCTCGGAATCCATCTCTGTTGACGGTTTACGAAAATACAGCCATCCAACACAACGACCAATATATTCCCAACCGTAATCTCTAAAAATCTGGAAATAGTTACTGGTTTCCGAATTGTTTTTATAATCCAGTCGGTATGCTACTTCCGCTGGCGTACACTTTTCGAAAATAAAGAAACAAGGGGGAATCATTTTTACCAGTCTCCAGCCATTCATATGCTGATTATGCAACCAAATTTCTTCCTCTTCATAATCTACAATGGTAAAAAAGCGTATTACAGTTTTTTTGTTATTCATTTATTTCCTCTCCTTTGCTATTCTTATACAATCGCTCTATACGTTTAATCTCAAGATGTAAGATTTCTTTTCCGAGTTCGGTAATTCGATAAAGTTTTCTTTTTTCTTCCTCTCTCTCAAAAGCAATTAAGCCATCTTTTTCCATTTTAGAAAGCGTTCCGTACATTGTTCCTGCACT
This sequence comes from uncultured Lachnospiraceae bacterium, assembly GCA_910587935.1. GTDB lineage: Bacteria > Bacillota > Clostridia > Lachnospirales > Lachnospiraceae > MGBC143606. The sequence goes on along the minus strand of CAJUNP010000020.1, from coordinate 1,380 downwards.
AATGATTAACTCTCCACCTGTCATTTGCCTGACCTGCTGACTAATTCCGTAGCCATGCTGAGGTTGTTGGAGACAGAATAAAATGTAAAAGCCGCTTTCTGTCATAGGTACATAAATTCTTTTTATTTTACTATTCATAGGCATCCTCACTATTTCGCTTCAATATATCGAGCCTCGATGTATATTATATCGAACCTCGATGCAGTTGTCAAGAATTTTTTGAAGCGTAACCTCCGTTTTTGGTGTAAGTCCCATACGAGTAAGTGATGCCGAAGTGCGCCTGTTCATCCACTAAAGTATAAAAGATCATTTTTCCATCCCTGCGCCTCCTCACCAGCTTATTTGACTTTAAAAGGTGTAGCTGGTGGGACACCGCAGACTGTGTAATTCCAAGCTGCTCTGCCAAATCACCAACACATGAAAAGCAGCTAAAAAATTTCCGTTAATATATACAAATCGCTCCCCTTCAATTCTTTGTAAAAATAACTGTCCTGATATTCATCAAAGGAACCCCTCCTTACAGTTTTTTCACAAACAGACAGCGGATTGCATTCAGTACCGCAAGAATCATTACACCCACATCCGCAAAGATTGCCAGATACATATTTGCAATTCCCACAGCTCCCAATGCAAGGCAGGCAAATTTCACAACAAGCGCCATCGAAATATTCTGATAAACAATCCGCAGACATTTCCTTGAAATCTTGATTGCCTTTGCTATCTTGATCGGATCGTCATCCATCAGAACAATGTCAGCCGCTTCGATTGCCGCATCTGAACCCATTGCGCCCATAGCAATACCTATGTCCGCTCTGGAAAGCACAGGGGCATCATTGATACCGTCGCCAACAAATGCCAGCTTTGCTTTGCCTAACTTCACCCGCAGAAGTTCTTCTACCTTTTCTACCTTGTCAGCCGGAAGAAGCTCACTGTAAACCTCATCAATTCCAAGTGATGCGGCAACCTGATTTGCCACTTTCTTTGCATCCCCGGTCAACATGACGGTCTTATCTACCCCGGCTTTCTTTAATTCCGCAATTGCCGCCTTAGAATGAGGTTTTATAATATCGGAGATTACGATATGTCCTGCATATTTCCCATTAATTGCCATGTGGATAATCGTTCCAGTCTGGTGACAGTCCTGGTAAGGAATGTTCAAGTGTTTCATCAGTTTGTCGTTCCCGGCTGCAACCTTCATACCATCTACTTTTGCAGTCACGCCATTTCCGCTGATTTCCTGTATATCTGCCACACGAGTCCTGTCAATTTCTTTCCCATATGCCCGCTGTAAGCTCTTGCTGATTGGGTGGGAAGAAGCGCTCTCAGCAAGAGCCGCATATTCCAACAGTTTCTCATTGTCTATGGTGGAGTGATGAATAC
>CAJUNP010000019.1 GCA_910587935.1 uncultured Lachnospiraceae bacterium | reverse complement strand
TAGCAAAACAAGATTACTGTAATGTACTTACTTGTAAAAATGTCGCATGGCCTCATTGGAAATAGCAGCAAATGTTCTATATCCTTTGAAAAGCAAAAAATATTTATCAGTAGGAAGGCGCTCACTATCGAGAGTATCATCGCCACTGCAAACAGTGCAAGCCTGCAAAACAAAGCTCCCAACCCCAGCTCGGAAAGTCCGTCATAAAGCTGCCCAAGCATTTGAAAATAGTAGTAATAGAACACGCCTATAATACTTAAAACAAAGCAAGTCAGCGCAATTAAGTAGGTATCGGGGCGTTCTTTTAACTTATACCGAAAATTCAAAAAGCTGAAATTGATCTTACATATTGTTTTGCTTAATTGAAAAATCTTTGTCCATCGGTACATCATTAACCACCTCCAAATAAATATCCTCCAAAGAAATATAGGAAGGGTTATCTCGAAGCTCAATTGTTTTTTTAATCATTCCAGCTTGCATGATGACAATTTTATCACACAAATTCTCACAAATTTCCAATATATGAGATGAAAATAGAACAGATTTTCCGTAGGCCGCTCTGGATTTAATCAATTCCTTTAAGACCTGAACAGCTTCTACATCCAGTCCCGTCATTGGCTCATCTAACACCCAAAGCAGAGGATCATTAACCAGGGATGCTATAATAGCAATTTTTTGCTTTGTCCCATGAGATAATTTTTTAATAGGGCTATTCAGATATTTTCCAACCTGAAACGCTTCGATCAGCGGAGTATAAATTTTAGCTCTTGTTTCAGAAGGTACTTCGTACATATCCGCTATAAAATTCAAATATTCTTTTCCCGTAAGATTGTCGTATATATCGTGGCTGTCAGAAACATAGTTAATTTGTTTCTTGTATTGCATGGGATGTAGATACAGCGAGTAGTTACCAAGGCAGATAGAGCCTTTTTCAAGCGGTAGTAACCCCAAAATCAGCTTTAAGGTTGTAGTTTTCCCAACTCCGTTTTTCCCTGACAGGCCAACGATTTCTCCATCTAATACGGAAAAAGTAAGATCGGTCAGCACAGGTATATGAGGTTGATAATGAAAAGACAGGCCGGAAACTTCTAACAAAGAGAACACCCCCTTCCAAGATTTTAACCTTTTGGTTAATTGGTTATTTGCAGTATAGCACGGGGACTGAGAAATGTCAATACAAGAAGCAGGAGGAAGACGAGCAGCAAGTATTAGATTATTTACAACAGATTATGAAGTGATTGACGGATATTTGCTGCGGAATCAGGCATATATTGAATAGTAAGAACAGAAGGACATCGGATGTTTATGAACAGGAAAAGTATTTTGTTGTTGCTATTGACGGCAGATCTTGTGCTGACAGGATTATTTGTTTCCGGACAACATTCGGAAATCCGGCTGTTGTCCGGAAGCGCGGCGGCAGGTCAGCGCCAGGAGACGCAAAAAGAGCAGATTAAGAAGATTGCTTTGACTTTTGATGACGGGCCTCATCCCTGCTTTACGGAGCAGTTGTTGGACGGGTTGAAGGAACGCGGGGTTAAGGCAACCTTTTTTGTTACCGGGGAACATGCCGAGCTTCACCCGGAGGTCATAGAGCGTATGGAAAATGAAGGCCACCTGATAGGGAATCACACATACAGCCATATGCAGCTGCGCTCCGGAAACAGAGAAGAGTTCCGGAAAGAACTTATTAAAACCAATGAAGTAATCAGCGGGATAACGGGAGAAGAGGTTTTATATGTACGTCCGCCTTATGGGAGCTGGGATAAAAGCTTCGAAGAGGAACTGAATATGTTTCCGGTGCTCTGGACCGTCGATCCTCTTGACTGGTGCTCAAAAAGCGTAACGGGGATCGCTTCCAAGGTAGTTAGTAAAGCGAAAGAAAACGATATTATTTTAATGCATGACTATTATGATACGTCGGTGACCGCAGCGCTTAAAGTGGTAGATGAACTTCTGGAAGAGGGATATACGTTTGTAACGGTGGATGAAATATTGTTTGATTAATGCTACATGGAAGGCATGATTATAAATTAAAATTCCATCCATAAGATTAGCAATGTTGGTATTGTATTTCATTTACTTAAATGATATATTATTATAGTAAACGTTATAATAATATTCATAAAGGTATACAGGTAATAGAAATGATAAGAATTGCTATTTGTGAAGATGTTGTTTCCGAATTGGAAACCATAAGACAGATGGTGGAAAAAATTATGGCCGATTTGGTGAAAAATGTAGAAATATTTGCATTTCAAAGCGGCGAGGATCTGCTGTGTGAAATTGAGGCGACCGGAAATATGGATATCCTGATTCTGGATGTGGCAATGAACGGTATGAATGGAATCGAAACGGCCCGGGCAGTCAGAAAGTTTGATAACGAGGCAATCATCATGTTTATATCCAATCACGACCAGTATTGTAAGGAAATGATTGAAGTGTGGTGTGTGGCTTTTCTGAATAAGCCCGTAGACGAAACCAAAGTGCGTGATAAGCTAAAATATATTATAAATGTTCGGTATGATCATCGGGAAAATTTTTCATTTAAATTCAACCGAGTGAGTTATAAAATACCGTTGTCGGAGATTCGTTATTTTCAGAGCGACAGAAGAATTATTCATATTAACACAACCGGAAAAGGCAGTTTGTGCAAGGATTATTTTTACTACGGCAAAATGGGCGAGGTTGAAGCAGCCCTTAAGGAAGCAGACATAAAATTTCTCCGGGTTCGGAAATCAGCCATTGTAAATACACAGTTTATCGAAACGTATACGGCAATTAAGGTAATAACTGATATTAATAAGGGATTTCCGATCAGCAGGAAATATAAAAAAGAGGTACGGAAATATCATCTCGCCCAGATGGAAAATGAATAATATAAAAGCTGCATTAGCGGTATGGTTTCCAATTATAGGAGCTGTACCGCTAAAATTGTTTACCGGCAAGGACAATTATTTACATTTTTTAAAAGAATGTGTCAAAAGTTACATGATATCTGTTCAAATATTACATTTATGGTTTGGGTCTGTCAGATTATGGTAAAATAACAAAAAATAACGGGAGGATAATTATGAAAAATTTAAAAGATGCAGTTAAAAAAAATGTATGTAATGCGGCAGCAGCGGCATTAAATAAAGCAGCGGGAGAGATTTCCAGCCAGTGCTGTTATTTTGTGTATCATCAGCCGAAAGAACCTGAGAATTTAAAGGCATTTTCAAACTTAAAAGGGCATGAATAAATTTCTCTATAAAATTGTCAGCGCATTGGAAGAAAATGGCAGTATAGAAAAAGAACATGAAGAAGTGTACCTGTATGTATTAAACAGTATATTCATATTGGGCGCCAACCTTATGATCAGTCTGCTGATAGGAATTGTGATGGGACTGCCATTGTTTTGCATCTTATTTTTAGGTACGCTGATCCCGCTTCGTTCTTCAGCGGGAGGCTATCATGCGGGGAATTGGGTTACCTGCCATTTTCTGTCCTGCGCAACATTAGTATTGACTCTGTTATGGATCAAATTTACTTTTCCTTTTCAAAGTCTTCTGACTTTGATTATGGCGGCGCCGGCCGGTTTTTTTGTTTTTCTGTTTGCTCCGTTGGAGGATGATAATAAGCCTTTGGGTGAGACGGAGAAACAATATAACAGAAAAAAAACGCGGATTACCGTAAGCGCAGCAATGTTGCTTGGCGTATCCTGTCTTTTTATAAGTGAAAAAGCGGCATATGCGATATTGGGGGCTGTAATTTGGTGCGGGTTCGGATACGGCGCATGGTTTATAAAAAATGATTTAGAAAAATTTAATAATCAGTAACTATAAGAAAACTGTTTTCAAACAGATTATTCAAATTCACTATTTATAATGATAAAATCATTGTGTCTGTACATTATATACATGATTTTATCTTACAAAAGAGAGGAATAAACGATGAAAGCAGTTTTATTAATTCTTGACATTTTTACAGTCTTGATTCAGAAAACCGTTTGTGAAAAATTATTTTTACGCAAAAATAAAACAAATGTGTTTGAGGCGGCTGTATGGATGTCTTTTTTCATGTTGTCTGATTTTTTAACTTACATATTGATTCCTTCTGTTTTTGCAAATGCTGTTATTTTCTGTGTTTTGTTTTCGGTAGTCTTGTTACTGCTGTATGAAGGAAGTCTGAAAAGAAAAATTATGATAACTGTTTTTATGTACTTTTTGGGAATGGGAACGGAATTTGTTGTTTATCTGACGGCAGACTTAGTTGCTGCAGACGCCGACACTGGTTTTGGAACAGATCATGAACGGCTATTGTGCGCAATTGTGTCCCGGTTAATCTGGTTTGCAATTATAAAAGTGACTTTATTGATCTGGAAAGAATATCGGGACGCAAAGGTCAGTCTTACCGATTGGGGAGAAGCTTTGTTTGTTCCGGTGAGCAGTGTGTTTATAGCTGCCGCGGTTATTAACACGGAAGGCAGATACGGAGAGTGGATCAGGCTTTTAGCAGCCTGTCTGATTATTATTGTAAATATATTTACGTTCTATTTGTATGATAGAACACAGGAAAATGCAGTTGCGGCGGCACAGAAAGAATATTTGAAAAGACAGTCTGAACACTATGCCAGGATGAATGAAGAAATAGGAAGATATTGGCTTGAGATCAGAAGCTTTAAGCATGACTTAAAACAAAGATATCTTTTGGAACAGAATTATTTACAGCAGGGCAATTACGAAAAACTTAAAAGCTACTATGAGGAAAGTCTGGATATATTGAAAAAAGATTACCTGGTGGCGCATACCGGCAACGTCTGCATTGATAATCTTATTAATTACAAAGCGATGACGGCAGAGAAAAGTAAGATAACCATCAAGACTGATCTAAAGGTTCCCTATAATATGCAGTTTAATGAGGAAGATTTATACAGTCTGACAGGTAATTTATTGGATAATGCGATAGAAGCGGCGCAGGAAGTAATTGATGAGGAAAAAACAATTATAGTAAAAATAAGAGCGGATTACAGGAATCTTTTGCTTGTAGTGTCAAATCCTTATAATGGAGAAAGAATTATTGATGAAACAGGATACGGAACCGTTAAGAAGAATAAAAAAGAACATGGCATCGGTTTAAAAATAATTGAGGGAATTGTTAAAAAATACAAAGGTGAAATAACAATTGACAGCAGCGGCCATTGGTTTCATGTAAAAATATTGTTGTATGATGTGGAATTAAATTCAAAATAGCCAGAATTGTGTAAATTTTATTACAAAAATTCTCAAAAAATAATCTGTAGGAAAATAATTTTCTCACAGATTATTTATATGCTCTTCCGGTAATGATAAAATTATCACGTTGGGAGAAGTATACATGGAAATCGATTATGTGGCAATAGGAAAACGGATACAGAAGGCGCGGAAGAAAAAACATATGACGCAGAGGGTTCTGGCGGAAAGCGTTGATATCAGCGCGTCTCATCTCAGTAATATAGAGCGGGGCAAGAAACCGGTCGGTTTGCTTACGTTACTGAAAATTTGTAATGCCCTGAACATTACGGCAGACAGTGTGCTGATTGATAATTATGAGCAAAATGCGGAGGCAGTGGAAGCGGCCAGTACAAGTTTCCGGGAATACAGGCAAAAGGACCGGGAACTGGCCACAAAGGTTATGGAAACGATTATGAAATTAATAGACGATTACAAATAACAGGGATTATATTTGAATAAAACAATTAAGGCAGCCGAAAGGGTGTCTTTTTTTATGATAAGATTGATTGAGCTGTCAATTAGTGTTATATTGTTTATAGTTGTCAGGTATAAACAGGGTGGGATTATGAAAGTGGAAAAAGAGAACGGAAAAGAGCTCCATGATACAGACCCGCGCCAGGCGGAGCTGGAGCGGATGAATACGGCGCTGGAAGAAGCATTAAAGGCGGCGGAAGCGGCAAATCAGGCAAAAAGCAATTTTTTATCAAATATGTCTCATGATATCCGTACGCCGATGAACGCCATTATAGGAATGACGTCCATCGGGTTGTCGCATATTGATGAAAAGGCCAGGGTGCAGGACTGTCTCCTTAAGATACGGACGGCTTCCGAACACCTTATGAGTCTGGTAAACGACGTATTAGATATGTCCCGGATTGACAGCGGGCGTATGACGTTTAACGAAGAAGAATTTTCATTGGCGGATATGGTTCATGATATCGCGGTTATTATGCGTCCCCAGGCGCTTCAGAAAAAGCACAGGCTGTCCATTCATATAGGACAGATTTATCAGGAAAACCTGATCGGAGATCCGCTCCGGCTCAGGCAGATTCTGGTGAACATAATCGGGAATGCGGTGAAATATACCATGGATGGCGGGCAGATAGACGTAAACTTCTGTCAGAAAACAGAAGAAATGGACGATCGTGACGGTGGGAGGCGGTTCTGGCTGTTATTTTCCTGCAAAGATAACGGTATCGGTATGAGCCGGGAATTTTTGGAGCGCATTTTTGTGCCCTTTGAAAGAGTCAGTAATACCACCATCAGCAAAATCGAGGGCACCGGTCTTGGAATGGCTATCGTAAAAAATCTGGTGGACCGTATGGGCGGACAGATACGGGTAGAAAGTGAAGAAGGCGCCGGAAGCCGTTTTGACGTGGAAATACCTCTTATGGCAGGGCAGGGTGAAAAACGCACAAAGCTGCCTTCCGGGCAAAGCGTTCTGGTAGTGGAAAGCAGACAGGACATAGCTTTAAAGATAGCCGATTATCTTGCAAAAGAAGGATTGGAACCGGTGCATATGGACAGCGGACTGCAGGCGGTAACCTGGCTTACGGAAGCACGTTTTGAAATGCACATGCCCTGTGCGTTGCTGTTGGGACAGGAACTGGGAGATATGCCTGCGCTGGAACTGGCAGCTCATGTGCGTCAGCTGGCAGGGCCGGATTTCCCCATTTTGCTGGTCTCGGAGGAAGATTGGGCGGAGATCGAGTACCGTGCGGTTCGGGCAGGCATTAATGGTTTTGTGCCGTGTCCGCTGTTTCCCAGCAGACTTTTGGGGACATTATCGGATTTGCTGGAAAAAGCATCCGAGGATGAAGAAACGTATACAAATGAGGATGTAGATTACAGCGGATGTCATGTTTTACTGGTGGAGGATAATGAATTGAACCAGGAAATTGCCGTGGAGCTGTTAACGATGATAGGCGTACAGGTGGAAACAGCCGAAAACGGCGCCCGTGCGGTAGAGATATTTGAGGCTTCTTCACCGGATTATTTTAATGTGATTTTAATGGATATTCAAATGCCTGTAATGAACGGGTATGACGCTACAAGAAAGATTCGCAGTCTGCCCAGGAAAGATGCCGGAAACGTCTGGATTGTCGCTATGACGGCCAATGCCTTTGTGGAGGATATACGGCTTTCCAGAGAAGCGGGGATGAATGAACATTGTTCCAAACCGATCGATCCGAAACGGCTGCAGGAAATTATAAGCAGCCGGATGAAATAACCGAAGAGGTGGGGAGTATGCGTCCATATCAGGAAGAATATATTGCGAATTTAAAAGATATCGTGATGCTGACAGCCAGGAAAAAACCTGCGGGACAGGACTTTGAGGAATATGTTAAAGGACTGCTTCAAAACAGACTGCAGGCGGAGCAGAAGGTAAAGCGGAATATGGAACTGCTTCGGGAGGGGGTGTTTCCGCTTCTGGACCGACTGTTTGAAGCCGGAGAGGAAGAGCTCCGGGAACTGCAGGAGTTTGCAGGCAATTTATTAAGCGGAACACAGGAACTGGATGTGGGATTGTTTTGTCAGATTCATCAGGCTTTGCTGAGTCTGGCCAGAAGCCAGAGGGACCAGGCCGGTATTATCCGGGAATTATACTGGATGGGGATCGGGCGTAACAGTATCTGTAATAAGCTGATCGGACTGGACTCCGCAAAGAGTGAAAAGTATGTGTTCCAGATGCGCTTGTGTTTTACGGAGGCTGCCGCTTATCTGAAGTACTATGACGCTTTGGAGGATGCACAGACAAGAGGATATATTTTTCGCAGCCGGGCTAACATGGCTTTGGGTAAATTCCGTTCTGTCAGTGACAAAATCCGTTTGTTAAAACAGACCCTGCAGATTATGCAGGATAAAGAATATCAGGAAAAAACGCCGCAGCTTCCATGGGAGCGGTATATATACATGACACATCAGCTGATGGCGTCCAGCATTTCTTATGACAGGGAAAATACAATGACGCCGCAGGATATAACGGCTCTTATGGAGTCGGTTTATATCGTTTACCAAAAACGTCTTCAGGAAGCGGAAAAAAACGGGGAACCAAAACCCATCCGGTCTGCGTTTCACTATTACGCAATGGAATATTACTGTGGGTTAAATACGTTGGACGAACTGCTTACCAATATGGAAAAGCTGATGGATGCGGCCGATCTTTCGGATTTTTCAGGGGAGAGTATGTATGGCATTATATCCATACCGGCTTTTTACTGTCAGTATCTGCAGGAATTCCCGGAGAAAATACCGGAGCGGAAAGAGTACATTGATACGCTTTATCAGCGGATATCGTATTATGTTGACCGTTTTCCCGACGCCAATGAAAACGAGTCGCTTTTTCTATACTTAAGACAGCTGTCTTACACGTTTGTAGAGATGGAAAACAGTATTTCCTATAAAAAGTTTTTGCAGAGAATGCAGATGCGTTTTGCACCGGAGGTTTTTGTTCATTCGCATGCGGTGGGCAATGCAGCCCAGGTTCTTTGCAGGATTCTGTTGGAGGAGGAGCCGGCCTTTTTTGACGATATGGAACATATTCGCAGGATCAGGGACAGGGAGGAAAAGAAGAAAGCCGTTTTAGAATATGCAAGGGAGTGCGGTATACTGCATGATGTCGGCAAAATCAATTTCATGAATCTGTATTCCAGAACCGGCAGACAATGGTTTGAGGAAGAGTATGAAATGGCGCATATGCATACGATGGTTGGAGAAGCCTGTCTGAAGACCCGGGAATCTACCCGTGATTTCGCTCCCATGGCGCAGGGACACCACCGCTGGTATGACGGTTCCGGCGGATATCCGGACGAATACATAAGACTCGCCTGCCCGTACCGTCAGATGGTGGATGTGATCGGGCTTGCGGACTGGCTGGATAATGTGACGGAAGCGGATAGGCTTTATACGGGAATTGAAAAAAACTTCGATGAAGCCGTGGCTTCTGCCGTTGAAATGGGAGGCCGGAGATTTTCCCCTTTACTGACGGCAAGACTCAGCGATAAAAAAGTCGCGCAGGAGATCTGCAAGGCTTTGGCAGAAGGCCGGAGGGAAGCATATTATCAACTGTTTACGGCAGGAAAAGGCCGTGCATTATAACCTGGATAGAAAGGCACGTATAATATGGATTTATTTGAATATATGCGCAGTGCAAATATGAAAAAAGAAACGCCTCTTGCGGCAAGAATGCGCCCGGCAACTCTGGATGAGGTGGTGGGACAGCAGCATATTATCGGGAAGGACAAAATGCTTTACCGTGCGATTAAGGCGGATAAAATCAGCTCCGTAATTTTTTACGGACCTCCGGGAACGGGAAAGACGACGCTGGCAAAGGTGATTGCAAATACGACCAGCGCGGAGTTTACGCAGATTAACGCTACCGTGGCGGGCAAGAAAGATATGGAAGAGGTTATTGGCAAGGCGAAAGAGCTGCAGGGAATGTATGGCAGGAAAACCATATTATTTGTGGACGAAATCCACCGCTTTAATAAAGGGCAGCAGGATTATCTGCTTCCGTTTGTGGAGGACGGGACCGTTATTCTGATCGGCGCCACTACGGAAAATCCGTATTTTGAGGTAAATGGAGCTTTGATTTCGCGCTCCATTGTTTTTGAACTGAAGCCTCTTTCGGTGGAAGATATTAGAACACTTCTGAAAAAAGCGGTATACGACGAAGAAAAAGGAATGGGAGCTTACGGTGGGAAGATTGAAGAAGACGCGCTCTCCTTTTTAGCCGAGCTTTCAGGCGGGGACGCGAGACATGCACTGAATGCGGTTGAGCTTGGAATTATGACTACGCCGCGAAGTGAAGACGGAGTGATTCATATAACGCTGGAAGTAGCGCAGGAGTGTATCCAGAAAAGAGTTATGCAGTATGACAAGAATGGTGACAACCATTATGATACCGTTTCCGCTTTTATTAAAAGTATGCGCGGCTCCGATCCGGATGCGGCGGTTTATTATCTGGCAAGAATGTTATCTGCAGGGGAGAGCGTTACCTTTATCGCCAGAAGAATTATGATCTGTGCCGCAGAGGATGTGGGAAATGCGGATCCCATGGCGTTAGTCGTTGCCGCCAATGCTTCTCTGGCGGTGGAGAGAGTGGGGATGCCGGAAGCGCAGATTATACTGGCGCAGGCCGTCACCTACATTGCGTGCGCGCCCAAGAGCAACGCCGCTTCACAGGCGGTTTTCGATGCAATGCAGGAAGTTCGGAAAACGGGAAGCCGGCCCATTCCGGTGCATTTACAGGACGCCCACTATAAAGGAAGCTCCAAACTGGGGCATGGAATCGGATACAAATATGCGCATGATTATAAAAATAACTATGTAAAGCAGCAGTACCTTCCCTATGAACTGAATGGTAAAGAGTTCTATAAGCCCTCCGGCAACGGCTATGAAGTAAAAATCCGTGAGCACATGAAGAAAATCAGGGCGGAGGCGGAATCAGAATAGCTGCTCGATCAGTTTCCGGTAAACTTCCTGATTTTTTTTCTGCCAGTTGTCGCATATGGCCGCCGCCGTATCTTCCGTGGGAACGGACAGGGTGATAGACACCAGAGTTATGCCCTTATCCATGGCGGTCAGTTTTGCTTCATATTCCCCGCTGGCGGATCGGTAAGAATAGTCCGCGAGAATAGAGACTTCATTGCGCATTGCCACGGATTTTTCTTTTAAGAAAGCATCGATATCTTCTTTGATTCCATAATTAATCCTGTTTGCAAAAAATTGAAGCGTTTCCCGTCCGTCGGCCGTAATCATCAGGTGAGTCCGGTTCCGGACAGACTGCGCGTCGATCAGCCGGGCGTCGATTAATTCTGAAAAAACCTGTTGCAGCGTTAGAAAATTGGTATATTCTTTTTCCAGAATAAAATCACTGATCTGTGAACGGGTTATAGGGAATGTGACGCGGTTAAGCATATATAATACAATCAGTTTATACAGTGTCAGCGGATCCTGAATCATGGAAGCTCCTCCCTTGGTAGGTTTGTCTTTCTTTCATTTGTCGGTGCAGACTGTTTAAGACGAAGCGTTTATTCCGGCTCCAATCCGGAGCAAGCAGCAGTTTTCCCGGTCCGTCTCCGGTTACTCTGTGTATGGTGATCCGGGGAGATAAATGTTCTATACAGGCAATCAGCACTTCCAGATACTCTTCCGGCGAATAAATGTGAAAAGGTTCCTTTTCATAAATTACCGCAAGGCCGGTTCCGGCAAGAACATGCATTAGCTGCAGTTTAACGCCGAAGGGAGAAATTTGGTTTAAGTACGAAATAGTCGCAAGAATTTCTTTTGTTTCCTCTCCCGGCAGTCCGAGAATGATGTGAACAATCACGGGAATGTCAATTGCCCGCAGTCTTCGGCAGGCGTCTTCAAAACAGGGCAGTTCATAACCCCTTCTTATAAACAGGGCGGTTTTTTCATGAATAGTCTGAAGTCCCAGTTCGATCCAGATAAATTTATCGGGATATTCTTTTTTTAATGCAGCCAGAAGCATGCAGACCTCGTCTCCCACGCAATCCGGTCTGGTGGCAATGGAAATTCCGCAGACAAAGGGTTCTTTCAGAGCCGCTTCATAAACGGTCCGCAGACGGTCTGTCGGACCGTATGTATTGGTATATGCCTGAAAATAGGCAATTACCCTGTTTCCGGTCTTTTTTGCGTGCAGGAGCCGGATTCCTTTTTTAAGCTGCGCGGCAGGATCGGAATCGCCAAAGCTTACGGCGAATTCGCCGCTGCCTCCCTGACTGCAGAAAATGCAGCCGCCGGTTCCCAGGGTACCGTCCCGGTTCGGGCAGGAGAAGCCTGCATTCAGGGCAATTTTATACAGCTTTTCGCCGTAAGTGTTTTTGCACCAGGCATCGAGAGAATAATATGGTTTCCCGTGCCAGACGGTAAAATCGGGAGCGGATTTCATGCTTTTGGTATAAGCGCTTTTACGGCTTCGGAAACGACTTCGGCAACCTTGGGATCGAAGGCTTCCGGCATAATATTGTCTTCATTTAATTCGGAATCGGGAACAAGTCCGGCAATGGCTTTGGCCGCGGCCAGTTTCATCTCTTCCGTAATCTGGGAAGCGCGTCCCTCCAGGGCGCCTTTAAAAATTCCAGGAAAGGCCACTACGTTGTTAACCTGATTGGGGAAGTCGGAGCGTCCCGTCCCGACTACTTTCGCGCCGGCGGCCTTGGCTGTATCCGGCATGATTTCGGGAACCGGATTGGCCATGGCAAACAAAATTGCGTCCCGGTTCATAGAGGATACCATCTCAGCGGTTACAATATTGGGAGCGGAGACTCCTACGAATATATCCGCATTTTTTAAAGCGTCCGCAAGGGAGCCGGTTTCCTGGTCCGGGTTGGTGATCTGCGCCATTTTCTCCTGCATCCAGTTTAAACCTTTGGTATTTTTGGAAACAATGCCGACTTTATCGCATAAAATAACATTTTTGAAACCATAAGTCAAAAGCAGTTTTGTGATGGCGACTCCGGCGCTGCCGGCGCCGTTTACGACTACCTTGCAGGATTCTTTTTCCTTTCCCGTAACCTTCAGCGCGTTAATAATTCCGGCAAGAACGACGATTGCGGTTCCGTGCTGGTCGTCATGGAATACGGGGATGGGAAGAATTTCTTTCAGGCGTTCTTCGATTTCAAAACAGCGGGGAGCGCTGATGTCTTCCAGGTTGATACCGCCGAAACCGGGAGCCAGCCAGGTAACGGCCTTAATGATTTCTTCCGTATCCTGCGTGTCGAGACATATGGGAACGGCGTTGACGCCGCCGAATTCTTTAAACAATACCGCTTTTCCCTCCATGACGGGCATGGCGGCGTAAGGGCCGATATTGCCAAGGCCCAGTACGGCGCTTCCGTCGGAAATTACGGCTACCGTATTGGCTTTCATGGTGTATGTATAGGCGGCTTCCGGGTCTTGCGCAATGACTTTGCAGGGTTCCGCGACTCCGGGCGTATATGCGAGAGAGAGCGCCTCCCTGGATTTGACAGGGGATTTGGAGACGGTTTCCAGTTTTCCGTTCCATTGTTTGTGAAGTTGCAGAGCTTGTTCGTTGATTGTCATAGTGAGCCTCCATATTGGGTGTATTAAAGTACTGAATTCACGGGAATTATATTCACGCATCATAATTATCATATAATATTTGGAGGAGGACTGCAAGAAATGTTTTGGGTGTTGTTCAGATCAGGGGAAACGTGGTAAAATAAAAAGCAAGGGCGGGACTGCGGAGGTAAAGGCATGGGTATAAAAATGAAAAAAATTATAAAGAAGATCGGAATTGGACTGGCGGCGGCAGCCTTAATTATGGTGTGCGCCGTACTGGTTTATGTGGGATATGTTTATGTTTCTTATAAAAGGCTGCCGGATATGCTGGAACTGGAGATTGAAGAGCCGGTAACGGGAAGCGGAACGCAGGATACGGTAAAGACGGGCGTTACGTACCGGGTTCTTACTTATAATATCGGATTTGGCGCTTATACGCCGGAGTTCAGTTTTTTTATGGACGGAGGAAAGTCATCGGTCGGCGAAAGCAGAGAAAGCGTGATACGCACCGTGACGGGAGCGGCGGATCTGGCGGCCGGCCTTAAGCCTGATTTTGCCATGTTTGAAGAAGTGGATCGGGATTCTACCAGAAGCTATCACATGGACCAGAAAGAGATTCTGGATGAAAAATTCGGGGATTTTTATTCCGATTACGCACAGAATTATGATTCCGCCTTTTTGTTTTATCCGATTCTGGAACCTCACGGAAAAAGCAGAGCCGGCATCACGCTGTATTCGGCGTTTCCTATTGAAAGCGCCGTGCGCAGAAGCTTTCCGATTTCCACATCTTTCAGTAAATTTTTTGATCTCGACAGATGCTACAGCGTATCCAGGATTCCGGTGGAGAATGGAAAGTATTTGTGCCTGTATGCGATTCATATGTCGGCCTACGGGAACAGCGATACAATCAGAGAAGGGCAGATCCGGATGCTTTGCGAGGATATGGCGGGAGAATACGCGCAGGGCAATTATGTGATTTGCGGCGGCGATTTTAATCATGATCTGAAGGCGCTTACGGACGACGGCAGCGAAAGAGAATCCTGGGCGTATCCTTTTCCAAGGGAAGAGCTGCCCGAGGGTTTTTCATTCTGCCTGGATTCCTTTTCGCAGGAAGAGAGAGAACAGATGTGGAACAGCGCCCGGAATGCGGATATGGAATATGCGGAAGGCGTCACTTATACGGTTACGCTGGACGGATTCATCCTATCCGATAATGTAGTCTGCGAAGAGTATACGCATGTTAAAACCGGATATCTTTATTCGGATCATGATCCGGTTATTCTTGATTTCAGCCTGAAGGGACAGGAAGGCGAAAATATTGCCGGCGCTTTTTAAAATAAGACAAAAATTACAAAGAAAAGCCGAATATTACAATAAAATTTTCAATATAGACTTCCTATTTTGAAAATTTTATTGTATAATGCTTTTTCAGAGATATAGTTATAAGTCATCTGATACATATCTTTTTAAAACCCCATGATAAATTTTAAAATAAAAAATATTATAAAAATACGCAGTGCAGGAGCAGGGAGCATTGTGGAATAGTAAAGATTTTCATATGGCGGGTTTGCGTCTGCACCCCAATTTGCAGGCAGAACAGGAATGGAGGATTATATGAGAGGAAAGTATGAATCCCTCGCTTTGACAGATTTGAAGGCTATTGCAAAGACGAGAGGAATCAAAGGAACGTCGACGATGAAGAAAGCGGAAGTAATCGAGGCTATGCTTCTGGAGGATGAGAAGGATAAAGCCAAGGGAAGCGAGCCGGCAAAATCCGTTACGACGCCGGCGCAAAAGACTCCTTCCGCCGGCCGGGAGCCTGCGAAGGAAGAAGAAAAGGAAAGCGCGGTAAAAGAAGAAGAGAAATATCCCGGTGATCTGGACAGCGGCGTAGAGGCCCACGGAATTCTGGAGGTAATGCCTGACGGATACGGCTTTATACGGTGTGCCAATTACCTGCCGGGTGAGAACGACGTATATGTAGCTCCCAGCCAGATCCGCCGGTTCGGATTGAAAACCGGTGATATTCTGCGCGGCAACACACGTATTAAGACGCAAAGCGAGAAGTTCAGCGCGCTCTTGTTCGTTAAAACCATTAACGGATACAGGCCTGAGATCGCTACACAGAGGAAAAATTTTGAAGATCTGACGCCGATCTTCCCCGATGAGCGTCTGCGCCTGGAGCGGCCCGGCGCCAGCATATCTATGAGAATTATGGATCTAATCAGTCCGGTGGGCAAAGGGCAGAGAGGTATGATCGTGTCTCCTCCCAAGGCGGGTAAGACAACGCTGTTAAAAGATGTTGCCAAGTCCGTTAAGCGGAATTGTCCCGAAAGCCATCTGATTATCTTATTAATAGATGAAAGGCCTGAGGAGGTTACGGACATTAAGGAAGCGATCGAGGGCCCCAATGTCGAGGTGATTTATTCTACCTTTGACGAACTGCCGGAACATCACAAACGTGTATCGGAGATGGTGATCGAAAGAGGGAAGAGACTTGTTGAGCATAAGAACGACGTAGTGATTTTGCTGGACAGTATTACACGTCTTACCAGAGCTTATAACCAGGTTGTGCCTCCCAGCGGACGAACCTTATCAGGCGGTCTTGATCCCGCGGCGCTGCATATGCCGAAACGTTTTTTCGGAGCGGCGAGGAAAATGAGGGAAGGCGGAAGTCTTACCATTCTCGCAACGGCGCTGGTTGATACGGGGAGCAAGATGGACGATGTGGTTTACGAAGAATTTAAGGGAACCGGTAATATGGAGCTGGTGCTGGACAGAAAGCTTTCCGAAAAACGCGTTTTCCCTGCTATCGATATTCCCAAGTCAGGAACCAGAAGAGAAGACCTGCTTCTTGCGCCGGATGAACTGGAGGCAATCAATATTATCCGAAAAGCCATGAACGGCATGAAAGCGGAAGAGGCGGTTGACAAAGTAATCGATATGTTCTCCCGCACCAGAAATAATCAGGAATTTGTTTCCATGGTTAAGAAAATGAAATTTATTTAAAAAATACTTGCAACTATGGAAAAGCCATGTTACAATTAATAAGCTGTTTGTGATTACAGGCAGTAGTGGATGAGAACAAGACAGAAGTTATGATATAGAGAGGTGAAGACATGAAAGAAGGAATCCATCCTGAGTATCATCAGGCAACTGTAACCTGCAACTGTGGCAACACATTTGTAACCGGTTCTACCAAGCCGGAGATTCACGTGGAAGTTTGCTCTAAGTGCCATTCGTTCTACACGGGACAGCAGAAGACTGCAAGAGCTGACGGACGTATTGATAAGTTCAACAGAAAGTACGGCGTTGAATCCAAGTAATTACGGCACGTTTATAGGTTTGCAAAAAAGGTTGAGGTTATTATATCTCAACCTTTCTTATATATATGCAGGAGGTTATTTATGCGCAGAAAAAGAAGAGGCTGCTATTCGGGGATTGGCGGCCAGGCCGTTTTAGAAGGCGTAATGATGAAAAACAGGGAAAAGTACGCTGTGGCGGTCAGAAAACCCGACGGTGACATTGAGGTGGAAGTGGAGGCTTATGAAGGAGTCTGGCACGGAAATAAGATAAAAGAGCTTCCGTTTATCCGGGGGATTTTCAATTTTATTGATTCTATGGTGCTCGGTACGAAATGTTTAAATTATTCGGCACACTTTTATGAAGATGAAGAGACGGATGAAACGGGGATGGATAAGACTCTGAATACGGTTAGTAAAGGCAAAGGCGAAAAGATTTTAATGGGATTTACGACGTTTTTAGCCATTATTATTGCGGTGGCCCTGTTTATAGTACTGCCTTATTTTATTACTTCTCTTTTCCGGGAATATGTGCGCAACGCTTCCCTGATGGCAATTCTGGAAGGCGCGCTGCGAATTCTGATATTTGTACTGTATGTGGCAGGAATCAGCGCCATGAAGGACATTAAGCGTCTGTACCGGTATCACGGCGCGGAGCATAAGTGCATTAACTGTCTGGAAAGAGGGCACAGGCTTACGGTAAGGAATGTAAGAAACAGTTCCCGGCTGCATAAACGCTGCGGGACAAGCTTTATGTTCCTTGTATTGTTTATCAGTATTATTCTCTTTTTCTTTATTCGTGTGGAAAGTCCCGTTCAGAGAATTGTGATCAGGATTTTGCTGATTCCCGTTATTGCAGGTATTTCCTATGAGGTAATACGGCTGGCGGGCAGATTCGACAATCTGCTGATCCGGATTATTTCCGCGCCCGGAATGTTGCTTCAGCGCCTGACGACCAAGGAACCGGACGATTCCATGATCGAGGTTGCCATTGCTTCCGTGGAAGCGGTTTTTGACTGGAAAGCGTATCTGAGAGAGAACTTTGGAAAAGATTTCAGCGAGGAAGATTTTGAAGCCGGAAGGAATCTGCACAGGGGACAGGGTGAGGAAGAGTCTCCGGCACAGAGATGAGCCGTCCGGTGAACTACGGTGAATTATACCGGGCAGGGAAAAAAATACTGGAACAGGCGGATATCGGCGAGGCGGCTTTGGACGCGCGGCTTTTGCTGGAATCCGTATGCCGGACAAACCGGAACGATCTGCTGGTTCATGGGGACAGAGAAGTGGAGCCGGAGAAAGAGAAGACATATCTTACTTTTATAGAAAAACGGGCTTCACACATGCCGTTACAGTATATTACCGGCGTACAGGAATTTATGGGACTGGAATTTACGGTTAACGAAAAGGTTTTGATTCCCAGGCAGGATACCGAAATTCTGGTGGAAGAAGTGCTGCGTGATCTGCATGACGGAAGCAGGATTCTGGATATGTGCACCGGTTCCGGATGCATACTGATCAGTTTGCTGCATTATTCCAACGACTGCCAGGGAACGGGCGCGGACATTTCCGGCGATGCTCTTTGCGTTGCGAGGGAGAATGCGGCGCGGATTCTTGCCGGTAAGAAGGACGATACCGTGGCGCGGTTTGTGGAAAGCGATTTGTTTGAACGGGTAGAAGGCCGTTTTGACATTCTGGTATCCAACCCCCCTTATATCAGGTCGGCGGTGATTCCCGAACTGGCGGAGGAGGTGCGGGGAAATGAACCGATTCTGGCTTTAGACGGTGCGGAGGACGGACTGCTTTTTTACCGCCGTATTATAAAACAGGGTAAAGAGCATTTATGCGGCGGCGGCCGTTTGTTTTTTGAGATTGGTTATGACCAGGGAGTGGCCGTAAAGGGAATGATGGAAGAAGCCGGTTATGCGGATGTTCGGATCGTGAAAGATTTTTCCGGGCTTGACCGGGTTGTTTATGGAAGATATGAAGTGAGGGAATAAGATGTTTGACAGACTGGACGATTTACTGATTCGTTTTGAAGAGATTATGGGGGAACTGCATGAACCCACCGTTGCGAATAATCAGGAGCGTTTTCGCAGCCTGATGAAAGAACAGAGCGATCTGGCTCCTATTGTAGAAGCCTATCAGGAATACAAAAAGTGTAAGCAGGACGTGGAGGATTCTCTGGCAATGCTGGAGGAAGAATCGGATGAAGAAATGCGGGAGATGCTTAAAGACACATTAAGCGACAGCAGAAAGCGGATCGGAGAACTGGAAGAAGAACTGAAAATCCTGCTGCTTCCCAAAGATCCCAATGATGATAAGAATGTAATCGTAGAAATCCGCGCCGGCGCCGGCGGCGACGAGTCAGCGCTGTTTGCGGCCGAAATCTACCGTATGTATGTGCATTATGCGGAGAGCCAGCGGTGGAAGGTTGAGACGGCAAGCGTCGATGAAATCGGAATTGGCGGAATGAAAGAGGTTACCTTTATGGTAAGCGGGCAGGGGGCCTATTCCCGGTTAAAGTATGAAAGCGGCGTACACCGAGTACAGCGTGTCCCGGAAACGGAATCCGGCGGAAGAATTCATACTTCAACTATTACCGTTGCCGTAATGCCGGAAGCCGAAGAAGTAGATGTTGTGATTGACGAAAAAGATATCCGTATCGATGTCATGCGTGCCTCCGGGAACGGCGGCCAGTGTGTCAACACCACCGATTCGGCGGTCCGCCTGACCCACTATCCTACGGGAATCGTGGTATACAGCCAGACTGAGAAATCACAGCTGCAGAATAAGGCCAAGGCGTTTGCACTGCTTCGGGCAAAGTTATACGATATTGAACAGCAGAAAGCCCACGATGCGGAAGCGGAGCTTCGCAGAAGCCAGGTAGGAACGGGAGACCGTTCCGAGAAGATACGGACTTACAATTTCCCTCAGGGACGCGTAACGGATCACAGGATCAATCTGACATTGTATAAGCTGGATAAGGTTATGAACGGAGATATCCAGGAGATTATTGACGCCTGTATCGCGGCGGACCAGGCGGCAAAACTTGCGAAGATGAATGAAAATTAATTGTATTTTAACAAAAATGAATGTGGAAAGAACGCTTGAAACCGGTTTTTACTGCGGGAATCAAGCGTTTTTTGTATAGGGAAGGCTGTCGGAAAAGACTGTTTTACAGGGAACTTATATTGAGAGGCATATGTTTTTATGTTATAATTTCAATGTTATTCACAAATTAAGCGTTGGCAGGCCGGGAGGAAGTTACAGGACACAAGGTAAAAATGTCTTTGGAAGACGGAAAAATTGTGTTGAAAAGCTCTGATTTGTGGGTATATATATAATAAACGGACAGAATGGAGTGAAACAATATGGAATTGAAAACAATTGAGGAAGTAAGAGCGCTGTTTGCGAAGGACCGTTATGCTACGGACAGCGGCGCGTATATTGAGGAAATCGGAGAACATTACGCCAAATGCAGCATCCGGCTGGACGAACGCCATCGAAACGCCGTGGGCGCGGTTATGGGAGGCGTATATTTTACGTTGGCGGATTTTACCTTTGCGGTTGCCACGAACTGGAAAAAACCGGAAGTGGTTTCCTTAAATTCCACCGTTACGTATCTGGCTCCTGCAAAAGGGGAGCTGCTGATAGCGGAGGCGTTTTGTGTAAAGGAAGGAAAAGCCACGAACTGTTACCGTATCGATATCTGCGATGAAATGAAAAAGCTGCTGGCGACGGTTACCATAACCGGGTACCGTGTAGGTTAGTGGAGCTTGAACTGGAGGGATAACGAAATGGCAGCAGGAAAAAAACTCGTCAAAAAGATGGGAAAAGTTTTAGGCAGCGGGGTGTTTTTATCGTTTTTGATACCTTTTGCGGTAATGATGACGATTATACTATGCCGGGGAATTTATCCCTTTGGGGACAACAGTTTTCTGCATATGGATATGTATCACCAGTACATGCCGTTTTTTTCAGAATTTCTGCATAAACTGAAAAATGGGGAGAGTTTGTTTTACTCATGGAATGTGGGGCTTGGTTCTAATTTTCTGGCGCTGTTTTCCTATTATCTGGCGAGTCCGGCCAACTGGCTGGTGGTCTTGTTTCCGGAAAGCCATTTAATGGAATTTATGACGTACCTGATCGTGATCAAAATCGGTTTTTGCGGAACTTCTTTTTATCTGTGGCTGCGGTATCATTTTAAGGAAGAAAACAAGTGCATGGTGTTTTTTTCCTGTTTTTACGCTCTTTCCGGATTTATTGCGGCATATAACTGGAATATTATGTGGCTGGATAATATTATACTGGCTCCGCTCATTATTCTGGGACTGGAAAGGCTTTTCTATGAGAAGAAGTGTTTATTGTATATTCTGACATTGGGAATGTCAATTTTGTCGGATTATTATCTTTCGATTATGATCTGCATTTTTGCCGTGCTCTATTTTCTGGTTTTATGTGTGGAAAATCCCCGGCTTGTAAAAAGGGTGTTTTCCTTCGGCGGCTGTTCTCTGCTGGCAGGCGGTCTGGCGGGCGTACTGCTGGTGCCAACGTATTGTGCGCTGCATTTTTCGGAGTTCGGACAATTTGCGTTCCCGAAAAAAATTTCCGCTTATTTTCCTCTGTGGGACATCCTTGCGAGACATTTTATAAATGTGGCCACGGAACAGAAGCTTGACCACTGGCCGAATATATACTGCGGAACGGCCGTATTATTACTGGTTCCGCTTTATATCATGAATAAGAAAATTTCTATTCGTGAAAAAATTGCCAAAATCGGACTTATGGTATTTTTTCTTGCGGGATTTTCCATTAATATGCTGGTGTTTATCTGGCATGGATTTAATTACCCGGATTCGCTTCCGGCAAGGCAGTCGTTTCTTTATATTTTTCTGGTGCTGACTGTTTGTTATGAAGCATGGAAAAATCTCGACGGAATATCGCCGAAAGCGTTAGGCGGCAGTCTGGCGGGGGCAGTTGCGTTTTTGCTGCTGTGCGAGAAGCTTTTGGGATATGCGAATGATTTTGCACTGGATACTTACTATCTTACGGGTCTGTTTCTGTTTTTTTATGCGGGGATGTTTTACTTATACCGACGCTACGGGCAGGATGCGAAGATTAAAAGAAGGCTGATGATTCTGGCTGCCGTGCTTGTTATCGGTGAAAGTGGAATTAATATGGCGGTTACCAGCGTAACCGTAACCGACAGGACAGATTATCTGGAGGATCTGGCGGCATACCGGACGCTGACGGAGCGCACGAAAGAGAGCAATCCGGATTTTTACCGTTTTGAAAAATGGAAGCGCACCACAAAAAATGACGGTACGCTTGCAGGATATCCGATGGCATCCGTGTTTTCTTCCACGGTTAATTCCTATATCGGTGATTTGTATGAGGAATGGGGAATGGGATACAGTAAGGTATTCTACTGTTTTGACGGAGCCACGCCCTTTACTTCCGCTTTGTTGAATGTGAGATATATGTTTTCGGAAGATCCGGTGGCAGATCAGGGCGGATTGTATGAACAGGTCGCAGATCAGGACGGTATTTACCTGTATGAGTGCAGGGAATCGCTTCCTCTTGGCTATATGCTTCCGGAGGAATTTCAGATTATAGGCCGTGATAAAAGCAGAAAAGCGGATCAGCCGTTCCAAGTGCAAAACGAGATGGCACGGGGACTTGCCGGCGGGGAAAATCTGTTTGTTAACGCACAGGTAAAACAGGAGGATGGCGGAGCCCGTATTATTACGGAGCAGTCCGGTTATTACTACGTCTATTCTCGGAGCAAAAAGACAAAAAATATGACTGTTTCCGTAAATGGAGAGGAAACCGAATATAAAAAAATGGGAAACGGTTACGTTCTTCCCGTTGGCTTTGTGGAAAAAGGAAGCTTGGTAAGGATTACCTGTGAGGAAACGGAAACCTTGAATCTGGCGGCCTGCCGCTTGGATACGGGCAGGCTTACGCAAGTCATAAACCGGCTGCGGGAACAACCCTTCGTGGTCGATGCGTTTTCTTCTGACAAAATAGACGGCCATATCCGTGCGGATAAAGCCGGAAGACTGTTCTTTTCCATTCCGTATGAACCGGGATGGAAGCTTACCGTTGACGGAAAGGAAACGGAAGTTGAATGGTATGCGGACGCATTCATAAGCGTGTGGCTGGAAGAGGGAGAACATGTGATTACTTTACGGTATTTCCCGGAAGGATTGAAAGCGGGAATTGCGGTCAGTACAGCTTCACTGCTGATTTTGGCAGGAATACTTTTGTACCGGAATAAGAGAATGAGTCCCGGTAATAATAGAAGTAGCGAATGTTAAAAGGGGCTGTCTGTATTGTTTAAGAAGATTTTGATATTTGGCTTCGTTTGTATCTTAACCCTCTGTCTGCTGGCAGGATGGAAGAGACAGACGGAGCCATACGTTTATTTTGCTTCGCCGTATCAGCGGATTGATATCGCCTCGTTAGCTGAAAAAGCTGCACTGGAGGAAGATGAATACAGAATTCTGTTTTCTCAAACCGGCTTAAGCCGCCGCGCCATTGAAACAATTCCTTCAGAACGGAGTAAAGATATATTACTATACGCCCAGGAAGCCTTTTTTTCTGCTCCGCGGATTACATGCGGCAAGAGCGGGATCGTATCCTGGGAAGAACAGAATGAAGGAGACTGTCTGCCGGATTTTATCGGCCTGGAGGAAGGGGATATTCTGCTTTCTTTTTGCTGTCATACTTTTGGCTGGAGAAACGGACATGCGGCAATTGTGATAAACGCGGAAGAGGGAACGACGCTTGAGGCGGTGATGATAGGTGAGGACGCCTGCCTGCAGAATGTCAGGAAATGGCGTTATTACCCGTCCTTTCTGGTTTTGCGTCTGAAAGGGCAGCCCTTGGAAGTGAGGAAGAAAATCGCACGGTATGCATACGATACCATGGAGGGGGTTCCCTATGGATTTTCCGCGGATTTGCTTGAACACTTCGGACTGGGTGAGAAGATTCGCAATACGGACTGTTCGCATTTGATCTGGAAAGTATATAAGGAATTCGGTTTTGATCTTGACAGTGACGGAGGTTTTTTTGTTACTCCGCAGGATATTGCGGAAAGCTCTCTTCTGGAAGTGATTCAGGTCTATGGGATAGATTTCTCAAAAATTCACGAGAATTCATGAGAACTTGTGAAAACTCCTTGTATCCACAATTTTGGAAGTATGCTATAATAAATGCATGCAAAAAAACGAGTAAATTTTTTATTTAAGCAGAATCGCAGGCAAGGCATGCGATATGCATGGAGATTAGGATGATTAAAATACTGATTGTAGAAGATGAAAAGCCAATTGCCGATTTGATATATCTGAATTTGACTAATGCGGGATATCAGTGTGAGAAAGTGCATGACGGTTTGAAAGCGGCCGATTTGATTGAAAAAAACCGGTATGATCTGGTGCTTCTTGATATTATGCTGCCGGGAGCGGACGGTTACGAGATTTTGGAGTACCTGAAAGAATACGATACGCCGGTTATTTTTGTGACGGCTAAGGCGGACGTTAAAGACCGTGTAAAAGGATTGAAGCTGGGGGCCGAGGATTATCTGACCAAGCCTTTTGAAATTGTGGAACTGCTTGCAAGGGTTGAGACGGTTCTGCGCCGATTTAATAAAAATGAAAGCAGGCTGAGCTTCGCCGACGTAGTGGTGGATCTGGAAGCGCACGTCGTATACCAGAACGGAAAGCCTGTAAATCTGACTATGAAGGAGTACGATATCCTGGTGTTGTTTTTGCAGAATAAGAATATCGCGCTATTCAGGGAAAAAATATTTGAGAAGGTATGGGAAGGAGAGTATACGGGGGACAGCCGCACGGTAGATCTACACGTGCAGCGTATGCGCAAGAAACTGGGATGGGAAAAAAGAATTGTTCCGGTCTATAAAGTGGGCTATCGGCTGGAGGATACGGATGAAGTTTAGGTGGAAGCTGTTTTTATGTATGATGACTATGGTGGCGTTAGCATACAGTATCAGCGGCAGTTTAATGGTTACGTCCACATTCCGGATTACATATGACAAAGAAGTGGAGATGGCAAAAGAAGAGCATGATATTTTACAGGATACGTTTATTATGGTGCTGTCTCATCTGACGCAGAATATATCTGAAGAAATCTGGAGACAGGTGGCAAAGGATCTGGATGATACCAGCACAAGGGAAAGCTTTTATTTCTGGCTTAGCAACGAATATGGGCATGATATTTACCAGAGTAATTCCATGCGCCGGGAAAAGATACCCGTTTATCAGACCGAAGTGGGAACGCCCCAGGGCGGTTGTTTTCTGTATTCGGATCAGAATCGTTATTTTTTAATGACCCGGTCTTATATGATTACGGATGCGGGGGATGTATACCTGAATATTATACGGGATATTACGGATGTTTTTGTGAGCCGGGAAGAGCAGATTCTGATCGTTTACCGGATTATGATTGTGGTAATGCTTTTTACGGCTGTGTTCAGTTACATGACGGCATATCATTTGACGAAACCGTTAACCGGTTTATCTAAGGTAGCCAAGAAAATTTCGGAAGGTGATCTGACCGTCCGGGCTGGGATAGAAAGTACGGATGAGGTCGGTGAGCTGGCCGCCGATATCGATGATATGGCGGGGCATCTGGAAAAGAATATTGAAGAATTAAACGATGCTGTCAGGAGGCAGGAAGACTTCGTAGGCAATTTTGCGCATGAGTTGAAGACGCCCCTGACTTCCATTATCGGGTATGCGGATATGCTTCGGTCCAGAAAACTGGACCAGGATACGATATTTTCTTCCGCCAATTATATTTTTACGGAAGGGAAGCGGCTGGAAGGTATGTCTTTCAAGCTGCTGGAACTGATGGTGACAAAGCAGAAAGAAATTACTTTGAAAAAGATAGACGCTTCTTATTTTTTTCAGGAGGTGGAAGGCGCTTTGAAACCCTTAATGGAAAGGGAAAACGTAACATTCTGTGTGGAAGCGGAAGAAGGTTTTCTTACGGCGGATATGGACCTTTTAAAGTCGGTTGTGTTTAATCTTGCAGACAATGCAAGAAAGGCATTAGCGGATACGGCAGCAGGGAATGTTACAATCCGGGGAAGCGTGGAGAAAGAGCAATACCGCATCTGCGTTTCCGATAATGGAAAAGGAATTCCCAAAGGAGAGCTTAATAAAATTACGGAAGCTTTCTATATGGTAGACAAGTCCCGGGCCAGAGAGCAGGGCGGAGCAGGACTGGGGCTGGCTTTATGTAAGCAGATTATGGAGATTCATCACGGAATCATGGAATTTGAGGCTCAAGATGAAGGGGGAACCCGGGTTCTTCTGACTTTGGGAGGAGGAGCGGCTTATGAATAAATTGCAGTCGGCAATTCTCTGGCTTGCCGTTCTGGAGCTGATTATTGCCTGTTTTTTTATGCCGGTTTTTGTTACCCGCGTACAGGAAATAGAGCTGGCAAGGGAAGTGCAGCAGGAAGAAATTATGTCTGCCAATCTGACTACTTATAACAGCAGTATTATGACGGGAAGTAAAAGCGGCATGGACATGGATCAGAAGATTGACGTTGCCAACAGTTACGATAATACGGTTACCAGTATTTATCTGGAACGGGGAGAAAATAACTATACGGCAAACCAGATCTGCTCCATTGCCGCAGGAGAGCTGCAGAAAATAGCCAAGTATTATCAGGATGTTTCCCCTTTGATGAAACGTTTGATTGAGATGGATATTTTTACCCCTATTCAGGAATGTGGAATTTTTCTGGAACAGCAGAGTCACGATGAATCGCAGGACGGGATCGGATATGCGGACGTTGAAACGGTAGACGAGGTGGATGTGGATTTGGATTCCGTATATGTCAGCGGAGACTATGAAGTGCGGGTGGAAACCATGATGTACATCAATAAAACGGAACCCGGGCAGACCTTTATCGTGTGGCAGATCAGCTATTACAATACAAAAGAAAATACCACCTTGTTTCTTCTGTTTGATGATGAAACCGGTAAATTTTTGTCTGTGACGGGAAGCCTGACCGGATTCCAGGAGGAAGAAACCCATTCTCTTTATGGAGACAGTAAGGCTAACGCCGCATTGATTAAAGAGTATTACCAGAAAGAAGATGCGGGAACGCTGGAAATAATTGTGGAGTAAAAGGAAAGACCTGTATACGCCGCGAAAGCGGTGTGTGCAGGTCTTTTTACGTAAATATTTAAATTGCAAACTGAGACATATAAAGATTATAATAAGCTCCCTTTTGTTTTAAAAGCTGGTCGGAGGTTCCCTCTTCTATAATGTGTCCGTCGTCAACTACAAAGATACGGTCCGCTTTTTTGATGGTGGATAAGCGGTGTGCAATCACGAAAGAAGTCCGGCCTTTTAAAAGCTGTTCAATTCCTTCCTGCACTAAAAGTTCTGTTTTTGTATCGATACTGGAAGTCGCCTCGTCCAGTATCAAAATTTTCGGCATGGAAACCATGGTGCGGGCAAAAGCAAGAAGCTGCTTCTGTCCGATAGACAGCCTGCCGCCGCGTTCGGACAGTTCCGTGTCGTAACCCTTTTCCAGTTTCATAATAAAATCATGGGCGTTTACGGCTTTGGCGGCGGAAATGATTTCTTCGTCCGATGCGTCCAGTTTGCCGTAACGTATGTTTTCCTTAATGGTGCCGGAGAACAGGAAATTATCCTGTGTCATAATTCCCATCTGGCCGCGCAGACTTTCAAGCGTAACGTCCCGGACATCGCTGCCGTCGATCAGTACCCTGCCGCTGCCGACATCGTAAAAACGGCTGATCAGATTGACAATAGTTGTCTTGCCGGCTCCGGTGGGCCCCACCAGAGCGATGGTTTCGCCGGGCGTTATATGAAAGCTGACGTGATCCAGAACTTTTACGTCGTCGTCATAGGAGAAGGTTACGTCTTCAAATGTCACTTCTCCCTGTATGGGAGGAAGAACGGATACATCGTTTTCGTCCCGGATGGCGGACGGGGTGTCCAGGATTTCGAAAATCCGCTCGGCGCCGGCAATGTTTGTAATAATCTGGTTATAAAAATTACTTAAATTCATAATAGGACGCCAGAACATCGAGATATAAGTGCCGAAGGCCATAAGCGTACCGACAGGCGCCTGCTTAGTGCCGAGAATTACAATTCCTACATAATAAAGCGCGGCGCAGCCGATTCCCCAGCAGATATCAATGACAGGGCCGAAAGCGTCGTTCAGGCGGACCGCATCCAGAAAGGAAGAGCGTACTTCTTTTACAAGTCCGTCGAATACTTCTTCCGTTTCTTTCTCCGCAGTAAAGCTTTTTATAATCCGCATACCGGAAACCGATTCATGAACGAAAGCGTTCAGATTAGAAGATTTTTTCCGGTAAACCTGCCACCGTTTATGGGAATAGATCTGGATAAACCACATTCCTATAATCATAATCGGCAGGCTGCATAAAGAAGCCAGAGCCAGAATGGGATTTTTGATAAACATAATCGCCACAACCGCACAGATCATGATAAAGTCAGGAATCAGCGTTGTAACGCAGTTGCCGAGAACATCCTTTAAGGAGTTAATGTCTCCGATAATCCGGGCAAGGATTTTGCCGGTAGGTCTGGAATCAAAAAAATGAAAATCCAGCGTCTGGATATGGGTGTATAGTTCCTGGCGGATCGTGACTAAAACATTGTTGCAGACCTTAGCCATAATGTACATTCTGAGTTTGATCATAAGAACCATGACCGTATTGATGATAATGGCAAATACTAATAATTTTGCCAGGCCGGGAAAATCTCCGGCATTTATATAGTCGTCGATGGCCGACTCCACAATCAGAGGATTCAGCAGGCTGACCCCCACACAGTATGCCATAATTAACAGGACTCCCGCTATTTCCTTCAGGTAA
The DNA here is from genome assembly GCA_910587935.1 of uncultured Lachnospiraceae bacterium. Classification (GTDB taxonomy): domain Bacteria; phylum Bacillota; class Clostridia; order Lachnospirales; family Lachnospiraceae; genus MGBC143606. The sequence goes on along the minus strand of CAJUNP010000019.1, from coordinate 28,010 downwards.
GACAGCAGATATTTAAACAGCCTTAAAAGTGTCTGCAGTTTGCCGGCTTCTATTGTCTGTTCGTCGTCTTTTATTGCATTTACAGGCATGATTTACGCCTCCCTTTTTTCTAAATAATCTCCGTACTGCGCCATATAGGTCTCATAGTAAAGACCTTTGCCGGCAAGCAGGGTTTCGTGGGTTCCGCGCTCCGCAATGCGTCCCTCGTTCAGGACAAGAATTTCGTCTGCGCTGCGTACGGAACTGATCCGGTGGGCAATAATAATTTTTGTAGTATCGTGGAACGTTTTCAAAGTCTGCTGGATCAGATGCTCCGTTTCCATATCCAGTGCGGACGTGGAATCATCCAATACCAGAACAGGGTTCTTTTTGGCGAGCGCGCGGGCAATGCTGATTCGCTGCTTCTGGCCGCCGGAAAGGCCGACGCCCCGTTCGCCGATTACGGTTTCGTACTGGTTCTCCATTTTTTCGATAAACCCGCTGGCCTGCGCATCGGCGGACGCCTGCCGGATTACGGAATGGTTGACAAGTTCTTTTTTGCCAAGCTTTACATTTTCACTGATCGTATCGGAAAAGAGAAATACGTCCTGCATAACGGTGGAAATATTTCCGCGAAGCTGCTTTAATGTTAAATCGCGTATATCGGTGTCGTCTAACAGGATCGCGCCGTCCGTACAGTCGTAAAGCCTTTGCAGCAGATAAATCAGGGACGATTTTCCCGCGCCCGTAGCGCCCATAATTCCGATTGTTTTTCCGGGATTTACGGTAAAGGAGATATCACGCAGAATTTCCACCGGCTTCATAATTTCCTGTCCGTTTTCTCCCTTAATCCGGTCGGTTTTTTCAAAAGATACATGATCGAAGGTAATCTTTCCCGTTATTTTCGGAAGGATAACCGGAGTTTCCTTTTCCAGTACCGCCGGCTTTTCCTGATATATTTTTCTGATTTTTTTGTTGGAAGCCACGGCGGAAGAGAAGCTGTTTGTTACCCAGCCGAGCATTTCCATAGGCCATACGATATTGTTGGAGTATTCCACGAAGGCGCCCAGGGAGCCTAAGGAGAATTCTCCCCGCATGACCATTCCGCCGCCGATTAACAGAGTAACAATGGGAAGCAGGCGGCTGATAAAGGTAAAAATGGGATCGTATTTTACAAACAGCTTTGACTGCTTCATGTTCAGTTCATAATAACGCTTGTTATGGGATAAAAACTTGCGGATTTCAAATTTTTCCCTTGCAAAAGCCTTAACGGTGCGCACACCCGCCAGATTTTCTTCCGCAACCGTATTCAGTACGGCGTTTTCCTCACTGATTTCCTCGTATACTTTTCCCAGCTTGTGTTCCATAAAAAGGGCGAGACCGCCGCAGAAAACCATGCAGACCGCGGGAAGAACCGCCAGCGTTGCGTTTAGTCGGAACATACAGAAGAGGATTATGCCGGTGTGGAATACAATTTCAAAAATCAGCATACCGATAAAACCCAGGCCGTCCCATACACGGTCGATGTCTTCCTTGACTCTGGCCATAAGTTCTCCGGTATTGGTTCGGTCGAAAAATTCCGTACTGAGTTTCTGAATATGGTTAAAGAGCGCCAGCCGCATTTTGGCGCCGATGGTGGAGCCGAGATAATCGCTCGTAAATTCCTTTATGTATGAAAAAATACAGCGCCCCGCGCCGATCCCCAGGATTCCCAGAAGCAGCCATATTAATTTGGACGTGTTTCCGGCTACGATTACATCATCGATAATTTGCTTCGTTAACTGGGGCGCCAGCATATCAAGGCCGACGCTGATAATCAGACACAGGATGGCGGCAAGATAAAGCCATTTATAATCCCATATGTAAGAAGTTACTTTTTTCATGAAAATCCTCCCTCTGCAGGCAGCCCGTGAATTGGGAACCGGCATAAATATTGATAAAAATGCGTCAAAAAAGCCATGGCAGAAACTACCATGGCTTAAAAATTTCATTCGGATATGCGGTGCTTAAAATACGTCGTGCCGCTAACAGATGAAAAGTCCTGAGGTAATTCTGTGTAAATAACCTGTTCTGTTAAAATGTCCTGTTGTCGTTAACTGCTGTAACATAGTATTACCTCCTTTCTCAAATTTTGTAAGTGCTGTTTTATACATTACGACTTTAGAAAGCGAATGTCAATGCATTTTTTTAATTTTTTTTTGAAAAATTTCAATATTTACAAATTTTTAAAAAGCGAACGTCGTGCGTTTTCTATAAGAGACGTTTCCTGCGCGTCCGTCATGTGGAGACAGGAACGAAGAAGCTCAAATTCTTTTTTCAGATTTGTGTTTGATACGGTGCGGTTGTCCGTGTTGACGGTAACGCGGATTCCGTAATCCAGCAATTTTAAAACCGGATGTTTTTCAAGACTGTCGCAGGCTTTTGTCTGTGCGTTGCTGGTGGGGCATACTTCCAGAGGTATTTGCCTTTTTACAAGCTCATCCAGGAGGGAAGGGTCTTCCATGCAGCGGATACCGTGGCCAATGCGCACGGCGCCGAAGCGCAGCGCATCCCGGATGCTTTCGGGGCCGGCCGCCTCCCCCGCATGAATCGTAAAAGGGATGTCTTTTAGGGAAGCCTTACGGAACAGGCTTTCGAAGCTGCGGGTAGGAAACAGACCCTCGGCGCCGGCAAGGTCAAGGCCGGCAACACCGGAAGAAAGGTGGCGCGCAGCCACGGCAAGAGTGGTTTCGTTCGCTATATGATTGTCCGCCATACGCATACAACACAAAATGAGACTTCCGTCCACGGCAAAATCCCGGCAGGCGCTTTTTAAACCGGAAATGGCCGCCTGTACGACATCCTCCTGAGAAAGACCGCGGGAAAGATGAAGCTGGGGGGCAAAACGTATTTCGGCGGAATGAAGGCCCTCCTTTGCCAGATTGGCCATCAGATCATAGACGCCCTGTTCCAGGGCATCCTCCGTCTGCAATACGGATAAAGGAAGGTCAAATTTTTCCAGATATTCATTGAGACTGCCGCAGGAACCGCCCACTGTGAGATAAGGTTCCAGGGAAGGAAGCGTATCGGCGGGAAGAAGAACGCCGTCTTTTTGCGCCTGCTTTAATATAAATTCAGGAGACAGGGAACCGTCTAAATGAAGATGTAAGTCAGTCATAATAATCCTCCTTGTTTTGCGAAGCAAAATGCGACTGCTCATGCAGGAGCAGAGGATTTTCTCCATGGAGCGCCGCTCAGGCGCTGTAATTATGATCCACATCAATAACCGCGTAGTAGCGGCCGTCAATATCCCCGACTTCTTTTCGGATGCGTTCGACAATCTGCGCGTCGCTGTATTCAAATTTGTAGGGAACTACAATATCAAAAATCAGGTTTGTATGAGTGGGGCCGGCTACAATGCGGAAGTCGTGGAGAGAAAGCCGGGAATCTATATTCCGCAGTATTTTTTTTACACATTCTTTCATGGTGAGAGTTTCGGCGTCATTGGTGCATATGGGATCCATATGGATAACCGCTTCGCATTGCAGCCTGCGGTGCAGCTCATGTTCGATATTATCGATTAAGTCATGGAGGGTGAGGATATCCCCGTCGGCGGGAACCTCCGCGTGCAGGGAAATCATCAGCCGGCCGGGGCCGTAATCGTGAACGATCAGATCGTGTATGCCGAGGACGGATTCATGGCTCATTACAATGGTTTCAATTTTTTTAACAAATTCCGGTTCGGGCGGCTGTCCCAAAAGCGGACTGATCGTATCTTTTGCGGCTTTAATCCCCGCGAAGAAAATGAAAAACCCGACCAGAATCCCGCAGTACCCGTCTATCCGAAGGCTGGTGAAATGAGAACAGAGGGTGGCGGCCAGCACGACGGAAGTGGACAGCGTATCGCTTAAACTGTCGGTCGCCGTGGCGCTCATAGCGGCGCTGCCGATTTTTTTGCTTACGGAATGATTATAAAAAGCCATATAAAGCTTTACAAGAATCGAAATAAGAAGAATTGCCACAACCAGGAGACTGCATGAAATTGCCTCCGGGTGCAGAATCTTGTCAAAGGAAGTTTTGATCAGTTCCGCCGCCATCAGAAGGATGGCAATGGAGACAAAAAGTCCGGAGAGATATTCGATTCTCCCGTGCCCGAAAGGATGGCCGGGATCCGGTTTCTGTCCCGCCATACGGAAACCGATCAGCGTAATCACGGAAGAACCCGCGTCGGAAAGGTTGTTAAAGGCGTCTGCGGTGATGGCAATGGAACCGCTTAAAAGCCCTGCAATAAATTTACCTGCAAACAGGAGCAGATTCAAAGCGATTCCCAGAGCGCCGCACAAAATGCCGTAAGCCTGCCGTACCGCCGGGTCCTGCACATTTTCTTTGTTTTTGATAAAAAATCCGGATAATAAGGTAATCATATCGTTCCCCTTTAGATCAGTAAATTAAAGTGAATTTCATTTTATGCTTTTTTCCTCTAAAAAACAACTCTTTTGTGGAAAAAATCACGAAAAACGGGGAAACTTCTATTAGAATTTGCTATTGCGGGAAAGATACAAAACGTGTATAATTTCGAACTGAGAAAAGGAATTGTCCGGATATCGGAACAATATAAACAGAAAGAGGTGCGGATATGAGCAAAAAGACAGCCGTATTGATGATTTTAGACGGTTACGGATTGAATGAAAAAACGGAAGGGAACGCCGTTGCAGAAGCAAAAACACCCGTGATGGATTCTCTGATGAAGGAATATCCCTTTGTAAAGGGCAATGCAAGCGGCATGGCGGTGGGACTGCCGGACGGACAGATGGGTAACTCCGAGGTGGGACACCTGAATATGGGCGCAGGAAGAATCGTATACCAGGAGCTGACCAGAATTACCAAAGAAATTCAGGACGGAACCTTTTTTGAGAACCCTGCTTTATTAAAAGCGGTGGAGAACTGTAAGAAAAACGACAGCGCTTTTCATATGTTCGGACTTCTTTCCGACGGAGGCGTACACAGCCATAACACGCATTTGTACGGGCTTTTGGAGCTGGCCAGGAAAAACGGACTTGAAAAGGTTTATGTCCATTGCTTTTTGGACGGCCGCGACACGCCTCCCGCAAGCGGAAAAGGGTACGCGCAGGAACTGGAAGCTAAGATGGTGGAGCTTGGCACAGGAAAAATCGCTTCCGTTATGGGACGTTACTATGCCATGGACAGAGATAACAACTATGACCGTGTGAAGCTTGCATATGACGCTCTGACTAAGGGCGAAGGTCTTACCGCGGAAAGCGGGCCTGCCGGAATCCAGGCTTCCTATGACAGGGAGGAGACGGACGAGTTTGTAAAGCCCACGGTCGTTACCGAAAACGGAGCGCCTGTGGCAACGATAAAGGACGGAGATTCGGTTGTATTTTTCAACTTCCGTCCCGACCGTGCAAGAGAGATTACCCGGGCTTTCTGCGATGATGATTTCAAGGGCTTTGAACGTGAGAAAAGACTGCAGCTTACGTATGTATGCTTCTCCGATTATGATCCTACCATTCCCAATAAAGACGTGGCTTTCCATAAGATTGCCGTGACGAATACATTTGGGGAATGGCTGGCGGCAAACCAAATGACCCAGGCAAGAATTGCCGAGACCGAAAAATACGCCCACGTAACGTTTTTCTTTAACGGCGGCGTGGAGGAGCCTAATCAGGGGGAGGACCGGATTCTGGTCAATTCACCCAAGGTAGCCACATACGACCTGAAGCCGGAGATGAGCGCTTATGAGGTATGCGATAAGCTGACGGAAGCCATAAGATCCGGAAAATATGACGTAGTGATTATTAACTTTGCCAACCCGGATATGGTGGGTCATACCGGCGTGGAAGCGGCTGCGATTCAGGCCGTGGAAGCCGTGGATGAATGTGTGGGCAAAGCTGTTGAGGCTGTAAAGGATGTGGACGGCGTTCTCTTTATCTGCGCGGATCACGGTAATGCGGAGCAGCTTGTGGACTATGAGACAGGCGCCCCGTTTACGGCGCATACTACGAATCAGGTGCCCTTTATTCTTGTAAATTATGATCCGGCGTACACCTTAAGAGAGGACGGATGTCTGGCGGACATCGTTCCGACGCTGATTCAGATTATGGGTAAGGAACAGCCGGAAGAGATGACCGGGAAATCTTTGCTGATTAAAAAGTAGGAAAGCCAAATAAAAACGGCTCCGGTCAGGCAGACCAGACCGTACAGAATATATCGGAACGGCTGCAGTCTGCAGGATAAAGTAAGCTTATAAACGGCTGCAAATGCGATTACAATACTCAGGACAAAGTCGGCAAGATCCAGCGCAAAAACATCGCGGCCAGTAAGGAAGGTATAGGCGTAGAAGAAAACGGGAACCAGAAAAGTCCCCAGCAGGATTCCGAAAGATAAGGAAGAAGTGATGCAGGGAAATTCCTTTTTCAGATTCCGGTTCATGACAAGCCCATATAACAGCATGGGGAAAAAGATTAGTTTCATATGTTCCCGCACGGATTCGTTGATCGGCGTAAAGAGACCGATTATAAGATGATTGCCGGTCCATTCGTATACAAAATGGGCAAGCGATCCTGTTATAATAACAAAAATAATTCCGATCAGGGTATAACATTTTAATCGTTTCAACGTTTTTCCTCCTGCATATGCGTACTTTCCTGCAAAAAAGTATATGTAATAAACATCCGAATATGTATCTTTTACAATTTTCAGTAATCTGCATGTTTTTCTCTGATAAGGAGATACTGTAAAAAACACAGTAATCAAAAAGAAAGGGAAAAACATGCAGAATTATTTTGAAATTGTAGAAGTTTGCGGAAGAGAAATTCTGGATTCCAGAGGAAATCCTACCGTGGAGGCAGAAGTGACGGTCCGCGACGGGGTAAGCGGAAGACTTTCCACAGGGAGGGCAGCGGTTCCTTCCGGAGCCAGTACCGGAAGATTTGAGGCGGTGGAGCTTCGCGACGGAGAAACAAGGTATTTTGGATTGGGAGTTAAAAACGCCGTTAAAAATATTAATACGAAGCTCAGAGATGTCCTTCTGGGAAAAAATGCGCTGGAGCAGGTTCTGATTGACAGGCTGCTGATTGAAACGGACGGCACTGAGAATAAAGGAAATCTTGGCGCCAACGCTACATTGGGAGTTTCCATGGCGGCAGCAAGAGCCTGTGCAGCTATGCTGAATCTGCCCCTTTACCGTTATCTGGGAGGAATTAACACAAAGCTTCTTCCGGTTCCCATGATGAATATCTTAAACGGCGGAAAGCACGCGGCCAATACCGTGGATTTCCAGGAATTCATGATAATGCCTGTGCAGGCTGAAACATTTGCGGACGGACTGCGCGTCTGCGCTGAAATTTACCATAACCTGAAGAAAATATTAAACGACCGCGGGTTATCTACGGGTGTGGGAGACGAGGGCGGTTTTGCGCCGGATTTAAAAGATGCCAAAGAAGTCCTTTCCCTTATCGTGGAAGCAATTGAAACAAGCAAATATATTCCGGGACAGGATATCAAGATTGCTCTGGATGTGGCGTCGAGCGAATTATATAATGAGAAAACAGGCATGTATCATTTTCCGGGTGAAAGCAGACTGTCCGGGCAGGAGGTGGTCCGTGACACTTCCGAGATGATTTCCTATTACGAAGAACTGATTGCGCAGTTTCCCATCATTTCCATAGAAGACGGCCTTGCAGAGGATGACTGGGACGGCTGGAAAATGATGACCGGACGGCTGGGAGAACAGATCCAGCTGGTCGGAGACGATCTGTTTGTTACGAATGTAAAGCGACTGGACGCGGGCATTAAATTAAAGGTGGGCAACGCCATTCTGGTAAAAGTGAATCAGATCGGCACCATGACAGAAGCCTTTGAGGCGGTGGAAATGGCGCATAAAAACGGATATAAGGCCGTGATATCCCATCGTTCCGGCGAGACGGAGGACACTATGATCGCAGATATTGCCGTGGCTTTAAATACCGGACAGATCAAGACAGGCGCTCCCTGCAGAACAGACCGTGTTGCAAAATATAACCGCCTGCTGCGTATTGAAGAAGAGTTAAAAACCGCGGCGGAATATAAAGAACCTTTCAATAAGATATAAAAATATGGCAGGTATTTGTGAAACGAAAGGCCGGATAGATGCTGCCAGGCTGTTTACCGGACTTTACGTTTTACAAATACCCTCTCTTGACAAGGGCATCTGGATAGAATACAAAAGAGTGGAAAATTCTTAAAAAAATTTAAAAGAATATTTATTCAAAATGAACCAATATGTCAAATTGCTTCTAATTAAATATTCAGAAATTCTTAAGAAAACATTTAATTGTGTAATATTATTTCAGAATTCTTTACAAATTTATCACAGTAAATTCCAGAAGTATACTTGACAATTTCCGCATTTTTACGTATCATTGCACCTAGGGTTAAATGAAGCTTCATTTACGGAATAGGATGGTTTGTTACACAATGGAGTGGGTAATTTTATCCACCCCATTTTTAGGATTATGGGGTAAAAACGTGCTCTCAACAAAATATGTAAAAGATTACCGGATGGATACCCAGACGATGCCTTCCGGAAAAGTTAAAAGAAAAATGGTTTATACGGGTCCTTTGTATGAATGGGATCTTACGGCGGAATGTCTGAAGAGATTGCGAATCCTGTACGGATGTCTGGCGGGAGCCGGCTGGCTGCTATTTCTTTTAAGCCTGTCCTTTTACAGTAATGTGTCGAGAATTTTGTATGTGATGTTACCTTATGCCTGTTTTATTCCGGTATTGGCTTTTTTGACCGGAGCGTCATTTAAACTGGCGGTAACGCGCGGATTAATGAACCGGGAGAATAAAGACAAAATTTGTACAAGATTGAAAAATTCTTCCGCCGCAGGGGTGGTCTGCGGGCTTCTTACAGGAATCGGTGTTATTGTAAGTATTTTTTTACGAAAAATTTCCGTTGGGAATAATCTGTTGTTTGCGGCAGCGGATATTCTTCTTACGTATCTTTGTCTGTATGGTTTTAAGAGCAGCGGGAAACTGCTGGTCACGGAAACGGTCAATCCGGTGGCACAAGAGTGGGAGAAGCGGGGAATTCAGGGATAATTTCGGTATTAGGCAGATAACTGCTTGATATAAATACAAGTTACTATAACTTAAAGGAGGATAAGTTTATGAAAAATAGTTTCGTAAAGAAACTGGCTCTGGCTCTGGCAGCGATTATGGTTGTCGGTTCCCTGGCAGCCTGCGGCGATAAAAATACCGTAGAAGAGTCTACCACGGAAAGCACGACGGACGACGTTACGCCTGAGACGGAAGACGACGGCGAGACTGCCGGAGACGACGGAAAAACATTGGTTGTAGGTATGGATTATTTTTCCAGCAAATTCAGTACCTTTTTCGGTAAGACGTCTTATGACATTAACGTAGCGGAAATGGCGACGGCGTATCTTCTGACTACGGACCGCGGCGGTGCGGTTGTGATGAATGGTATCGAGGGTGAGACCGTTAATTATAACGGTACGGATTACACCTATTACGGTTTGGGCGACTGTGTGGTAACACAGAATGACGACGGAAGCGTTTATTATGATGTTACGATCCGTGACGACGTAACCTTCAGCGACGGTACGCCCCTAACCATTGACGATGCGATTTTCTCCATTTACGTATTATGTGATCCTACTTATGACGGCTCGTCATCTCTTTACGCACAGCCTATCGTAGGTATGGAAGAATACAGAAGCGGTATGGATTCCGTAGCGAATATGCTTGTTGCGGCAGGCCGCGACAATACCGATTTTACCAATTGGACCGAAGAAGAGCAGACTGCTTTCTGGGAGGCTATTGATAAAGCCGGTGAAGTGTTTGCACAGGAAATCGTAGATTACTGTGTGAATGCACTGGGAGATAATCTGGATTCCGTAGGCGGCAGCGAGGTTGCACTTGGTATGGTTGGCTGGGGATTCGGCGAGGCCAATGAAGACGGCAGCAAAGTTACCGGTTCGGGAACCGGTACGGAATATGACACGGCTTCCGTTACGGTAGCAGATTACTGGACGGAGCTTAAAGCGGCTTATGAAGAAGATTATGTTAACCTGAGCGGAACGGAAAGCGCAGGTTCCGATCTGTTTGAACTTGCTTACGCAGAGCTTGGCGATGCGGCTGCAACGTATCAGAAGGGTGTTAGCACCGGCGAAAGCGCTAACCGTATTGAAGGCGTTGAGAAGACCGGCGATTATTCCATGAGAATTACCATGAGCAAATTTGATGCGGTTTCCATTTATCAGGTGGCAGGTATTCCCGTTGCTCCGATGCACTACTATGGTTCCGCTGATTTATATGACTATGACAACGATTCCTTTGGCTTTAATAAAGGTGATTTGAGTCTTGTAAGATCCAAAACCACCACTCCCATGGGAGCAGGTCCTTACAAATTTGACAGCTACCAGAATGGTGTCGTTACCTTTACGGCAAACGAATCTTACTTCAAAGGAGCGCCCAAGACTAAGACCGTATTGTTTAAAGAGACTCCGGCAACGGATAAACTGACCGGTATTGTCAGCGGTACTTTTGATATTTCCGATCCTGCAATCAGCGTAAGCGTTTTGAAATCTATCAAGGAATACAACTCAAACAACGAAACGGTCGGCGATGTGCTGACAACGGAATTAATTGACTTCCGCGGTTACGGATATATGGGTCTTTGTGCGGATACCATCAAGGTAGGTTCCGATAAGGCAAGCGAAGAATCCAAAGCGTTAAGAAAGGCTTTTGCTACGCTTCTGGCCGTATACCGTGATACGGTAGTTAATTCCTACTATGGAGAGATGGCTACGATTATTCAGTATCCTATGTCCAATACTTCATGGGCGGCTCCTCAGCCTGCAGACGAGGGGTATCAGGTTGCATACTCTACGGATGTGGACGGCAATCCGATCTACACGGCGGAGATGAGCGAAGAAGAAAAATATGACGCAGCGCTTCAGGCAGCTATCGGTTTCTTTAAGAAAGCCGGATTTACCTGGGATGACGCAGCGGGACAGTTTACGGCGGCTCCGGAAGGCGCTGATATGGCTTATGAATTCATTATTCCTGCAGACGGTGTCGGCGATCACCCTATTTTCGGCGTTTTAACGGCTGTTAAAGAGGCTCTTGCACCGATCGGTATTACACTTGAAATCAATGACCCGTCCGATGCTAATGAGCTTTGGAACAAGCTTGAAGGCGGTACCGGTGAAATGTGGGCGGCTGCATGGCAGGCAACGGCAGATCCGGATATGTATCAGACCTATCATTCAACAAATATTGTCGGAGCAGGCGGCACCAATTCCAATCACTACGGAATTCAGGATGAGGAGCTTGACAGTCTGATCATGGAAGCAAGAGAGAGCGCTGACCAGTCTTATCGGAAGGCAACTTATAAGCAGGCCATGGATATTATTCTTGACTGGGGCGTAGAGGTTCCTGCTTACCAGAGACAGGATGCCAATGTATTCAGTACGGAGAGAATCAATATTGATTCCATACCGGCTGATATGACTCCTTACTATGGCTGGCTTGCAGAAATTCAAAATATTGAGATGAACTAAGAGTCCTGAGACTTAAGACAATGTTTATTTTGCGGCGGGGTCTGTATCTTGATGCAGGCCCCCGCTGTAAAAATGGTATAAAAAATAAAAGGTAATACGGAAAGAATGAAGATAGCCGGTGTCCGGAAGGATGAGCCGGGCATAGAGTAAAAACAGGCGGTGTAGACATGTTAAAATTTATCCTGAAGCGACTGGGAATCAGCGTTATCATATTAATTTTTGCAACATTTATCATCTATGTATTGGAATGTTCCCTTCCTACCAGTTACGTGGAAAGGACGGCAAGAGAACTTGCAACTAAGCCGGGCAGCACGAAAAGCGCCCAGCAGTGGATTGATGAACTGAATGCCCAATATGGAATGGACAAGGGCATAATACCGGGGTATATTACCTGGGTGGGGAATTCTATCAGAGGTAATTTTGGAGACAGCTGGAACTGGACGGTTCCGGTTACGGAAGAGTTTAATTCTACAGTCTGGTACAGTTTTGTACTGGGCCTTATTGCGTTTATTTTGGAAATTATCATTGCAATACCGCTGGGTGTGGCGGCTGCAAGAAAACAATATAGTGTTACGGATTATACGGTTACGGTAATATCGCTGATCGGCATATCCATGCCCACATTTTTCGTGGCTACGCTTTTAAAGCTGATTTTTTCCGTCCATTTGGGCTGGTTTGAGTTAAGCGGTATGCAGGGACGTAATTATGCGGCTTTAAGTGACTTTGGAAAATTAATGGATCTGGCGAACCATATGGTGCTTCCGGTTATTACGCTGGTTTTGGTTAGTATGGGAAGTCTGATGCGTTATACCAGAACCAATATGTTGGAGGTGCTGAATGCGGATTATATCCGTACGGCCAGGGCCAAAGGACTGCCTGAAGGAAAGGTAATCGGCCGGCATGCGTTCCGTAATACGCTGATTCCTCTGGTTACGGTTTTGGGAAGTTCCCTGCCGGGACTGTTTGCCGGAGCGCTGATTACGGAAACTTTATTTGCGATCCGCGGTATCGGTTATGCGTCATATCATTCCATGGTTAACGGAGATATTCCTTTCACCATGTTTTACCTGGCGTTTGCGTCAATTTTGACTTTACTGGGAAACCTGGTTGCGGATATACTGTATGCCGTGGTTGACCCCCGTGTACGAGTGAATTAGGAGGCCGCGTGAAATGGATAAAAAGAATTTTAACGAAGTGCTGAAACAACAGGAGCAGGCAGAAGAAAAACTGATGCAGGACAAACAGGGTGAGGAAAGCGAAATGGCGCTGGACGATACGCAGCGTGTCAAGGTATTAAGTCCCGGCAGACTGGTGTTTAATCGTTTCATCAGGAATAAGCTGGCAATTGTAGGAAGCGTAATACTGATTTTTATGTTCGTCTTCTCATTTCTGTGTCCGCTTCTTTACCCATACAGTCAGACAGAGATTTTTTATAAATATGACAAGGTAATGGTCAATTATGCGCAGGCTACCGTTAGAAACGAGTATACTACGCTTATGCTGGAAGACGTACAGATAGATAATTCCGTAAAGAACCGTCTGAACAGTTATATTAGTCAGATGGAAGAGGAAGGCATTTCCGAATTTTCCGTTGCCGATAAAAACGGAATCGGATATGTGCTGCGTAAAGAAAAAGATAATATCTATTCGCTGGGCCAGGATGCCGCAGTTGAAATCTGCAGTGTCGGCGGGTACAGTGCGTTTGCCGCATACAACAGTATTTTCGGGCAGTTAGATTACAGCGGAAGCGAAACGGCGGACGACGGATTTAAGGATGCTCTGGATCAGGCTATCGATTCTGAGAAAACGGAGTTTTCGTATCAGGATGCCAATTACCGGCTGACGGCGGGTAAAAAAGGCAATTATACGATAGAACGGGAAGCCGGGTCGGTTGTGTATGCGCAGGGGCAGGAGATGGGCGCAGATTTTGAAACGGCGCTTATGGAAAACATGGATCAGGAAGCTTTTTCTTTTGGAGGAAAGGAATATATTATTTCCACGGAAGACGGAAGCAGCAGGGTTTTTGAAGCCGGTGAACAGAAGCAGGTAGCATATCTGACTACTTATGTATTCGACGCGTATCAGAATTCTTCCGCTATTACGGATGAATTCCGTGTAGAAGCCATCAGGGCTGCCGTGGGTGATCAGGCCTTTAAGGTTGGAGAAAGCTCTTATACGCTGCAGGCAGAAGAGGATGAGATTGTCATTTATGATACGGCCCGCAGCGAAGAGCCGTTTGCCGCTTTTTCCAATCTGGTAGTGCGTGCCTACAGCGGAGAAGATACCATGGAATTTGCCTATAAGGAAAAGGTCAGGGAAGTAGTTGACGAGATGGTTTCTAACGGCGTTGTAAAATCTTCTTTTGAGTGGGAAATTCCGCAGTTAAATGAGAATGGCGAATACGAATACGATGAAAACGGTAATCTTATAAAAGAACAGACGGAGATGCAGATTGAGAACAAAAACGGTTCTTTTGTAATTAACTGTGAACAGGTTAATTATTTGATTGATATTTACGGATCCGTTTCCAAAGAGCACTGGATCGGCACGGACGGCGACGGAATGGATGTTCTGGCGCGTATGATGTACGGCGGAAGAGTGTCGTTATTGGTATGTTTTGTGGTAGTGTTTATTGAAACGATACTGGGTGTAATTATGGGCGGTATTGCAGGTTTCTTCGGAGGCTGGGTCGATAATGTCATTATGCGTATGGTGGATATTTTTTACTGTATCCCTTCCATGCCGATTCTGATTATCACCGGCGCCTTATTTGACGCGCAGAAAATGACTCCCTATACCCGCCTTGTGTGGATGATGGTAATTCTCGGCGTTCTCGGGTGGGCCGGTGTGGCAAGAATGGTGCGCGGACAGATTCTTTCTTTGCGGGAGCAGGAATTTATGGTGGCTGCCGAATCCATTGGTTTGAAGACAAGCAGGCGTATTTTTAAACACCTGGTGCCCAATGTTATGCCGCAGTTGATTGTTACGGCTTCATCGGCGTTGGGAAGTATCATTATTACGGAATCCACGCTTTCTTTCCTGGGACTTGGCGTAAAGCATCCGCTTGCTACCTGGGGAACCATGATTAACTCCGTAACCGGTTCTTCTGAAAATATGATTCGCTACACATATATATGGGTTCCGGTTGGCCTGCTGATTTGTCTGACCGTTATTGCATTCAATTTTGTGGGCGATGGTTTAAGAGACGCATTTGATCCGAAGATGAAGCGTTAGGAGGATAATGATGGCAGAGAATGAAAATGTAAAAAAAACATCAAAGAAGGATTCTTCCTATATTTCAGGAAAAGAGTCCAAGAAAATTTCCAAATTTAACCGGAAGCTTACTAAAAAACTGGAAAAACAGCGGGCCGATTCCAAAGTTGATCCTTCGGTATACCGTACCAATATGCGGGATAAAAATAATATTGTTGAATTTGATAACGTATGCTCTTATTTCTTTACGGATATCGGAACCGTCAAGGCGGTGGACGGTATTTCCTTTGACGTTCCCAAGTGTTCTACGGTGGGAATCGTAGGGGAATCAGGCTGCGGCAAGTCTGTAACGTCGCTGTCTCTGATGCAGCTTCTGCAAAGGCCCCAGGGGCAGACCGTAGGCGGGGAAATACGCTTTAACGTGGGTGATCAGGGCGCTTATGACGCTTATAATATTGTTAAAACACCGACAGAGATGATGCAGAAAATCCGCGGTAAGCGGATGTCTATGATTTTCCAGGAACCTATGACCAGTTTAAATCCCGTGTTCCGGATCGGAGATCAGGTGGATGAGGTGATTTCTCTTCACAACCCGGATATGAGTAAAGAGGATATCAAGGCAAGAACTCTGCAAATGCTGGAATTGGTGGGAATCGCTAACAAGGAAGGGGTTTACAGCATGTATCCCCACGAACTGTCCGGCGGTATGCGCCAGCGTATCATGATTGCCATTGCACTGGCCTGCAGTCCGGAGCTGATTATAGCGGACGAACCGACTACGGCGCTGGATGTTACGATTCAGGCGCAGATTCTGGATCTGTTAAAGGAGTTAAAGGATAAAATTAACAGTTCGATTATGCTGATAACCCATGACCTGGGTGTTGTAGCGAATATGGCTGATTATGTTGTCGTTATGTATGCGGGACGTGTGATTGAGAAGGGAACGGCGAAGGAAATCTTCAGTAATCCCTGCCATCCCTATACGATCGGTCTGATGAAGTCCAAACCGGTGGTAGGCAAGAAAGTGGAAGCGCTGTATAACATTCCGGGAAGCGTCCCGAATCCTGTCAATATGCCGGATTACTGTTATTTCAGAGACCGGTGCGAGTCCTGTGTGGAGAGGTGTTACGATCACAAAGAGGGTAAAAGCCGCGCGGAAGGATATGGGCAGTATCCTCCTGAGATCAAGATCAGCGATACGCATGTCGTGTCCTGCTATCGGTATTATGAGGAAGGCCAGGTTTTAGGATATCCTCATCCTGTGAATGTGGAGGAACTGTAAGATGAGTCAAATAGATAACAGCCAGGAACTGCTGGTGGTTAAGGATTTAAAAAAATATTTTCCCGTCAAAAAAAGTATAATCGGAAAAGGCAAGACTTTTGTAAAAGCAGTGGACGGCGTTTCCTTTTCAATTAAACGCGGCAGTACCATGGGACTGGTAGGTGAGTCAGGCTGCGGCAAGTCCACGACGGGAAGAACTCTTTTAAGGCTTCAGGAAAAAACGGACGGAGAAGTTTATTTTAACGGACAGGAAATCTTTTCTCTGAGTAAAGAAGAACTTCGGAAAATCCGCCCCAATATTCAGATTATTTTCCAGGACCCGTTTTCCAGTCTGTCTCCAAGACTTCCGGTAGGGGAGATTATCGGCGAAGGCGTAAGGGAACACGGGATTGTGCCGAAAGAGGAGTTTGACGGTTATATTACCAGGATTATGAAAGCCTGCGGTCTGCAGGAATACCATAAAGACCGTTACCCTCATGAATTTTCCGGCGGGCAGAGACAGAGGATCTGTATTGCAAGGGCGCTTGCGTTGAATCCTGACTTTATTGTCTGTGACGAGCCGGTTTCCGCATTGGATGTGTCCATTCAGGCGCAGATTATTAATCTTTTAAAGAAACTGCAGAAGGAATTTAACTTAACGTATCTGTTTATTTCCCATGACTTATCGGTGGTAGAGCATATTTCCGATACGGTGGGCGTTATGTATCTGGGCAATCTGGTAGAATATGCGGCGACGGATAAGCTGTATGCCCATCCGCTCCATCCATACACAAAAGCGTTGTTTTCGGCTATTCCCGTTCCGGACCCGGATTACAAAATGGAACGTATTATTCTGGAAGGAAGCATCCCGTCTCCGGCGAACCCTCCTTCCGGCTGCAAATTCCATACCCGCTGCAGGGAATGTATGGAAATGTGCAAATATGCGGCGCCTGCGTACAGGGAAGTAGAAGAAGGACATTTTACGGCGTGTCATTTATATAATACGCCGGAAATGAACGAAAAAATAAAAGCCTCCAAAACGGAGTAGAGGTTTGCATGAAGAAAAGAAAAAAGAAAGCTCCTTTTGTCGATGACGGAAGGGTGGTTGCCAATATGAATGTGGAAGGCATGCCCTGGTATGGCGGTGTGCCTGAAGCAACGGCGCAGCAAAAGAATGAGAAAACAGAGCAGCCAATTGAGCTTACCGGCAGGGAAAAAGCCGCGATGATGCGGGGCGTTATGGCGGCAGCTTTACTGGTAGCGGTCGTTTTCGTCGGCGTGTTTGCTCTTTTTATTCTTTTTTGCGTCTATGTATGGTTTCGATAATCTATAAAAAAATAAAAGTGTATAATTACAAAAAATCAGTTGAAAATAGTTACTGGTTATGGTACACTTGGAATTGCTTGGCAATTAGGAGGTGTAGAAATGGCTGTATTAAGAACGATTTTAACCATTGTTTTTATATTAATTTGTATTGCTTTAGTAGTGTTAGTGTTGATGCAGGAAGGAAAGTCGGCGGGACTCGGCGCCATCAGCGGTGCGGCGGAGACCTATTGGGGTAAAAATAAAGGGCGTTCCATGGAAGGAACATTAGTTAAGATCACCAAGATTTTAGCGGCTGCCTTTATTATCCTTGCGGCGGTTCTGAATATCAATCGGTTTTAGACCAAAGAAAACACTCTGAAGAGAGTGTTTTTTTAATTAATGGCTTTAATGTCCTTGTCAAGAGAGGGTAACAAGCCGGTATACATGGAGTTGGAATGGAGAACAAATCTTTGACAGAAAGAAAAAACACAATATTGGCATTAATGGACGACGCGCTGTATGTTCCCATGAAAGAAAAAGAGCTTGCGCTGATCCTGCAGGTACAGCAGAACGAGCGGGAAGAATTAAAAAAAGTGCTGACCGAATTGCTGGCCGAAGGGAAAATTGTCTGCAGCAAAAAAGGAAAATATGCGCTATGTAAGGAACCGCTTCTGACCGGAACGTTTATCAGTAACGCGAAAGGTTTTGGATTTGTGCAGACGGAAGGCGGTGGGGAGGATTATTATGTTCCCGAAGCTTTGGTTCACGGCGCTTTCCATCGTGACCTTGTATCAATCCGGCTTCTTCCCGGCAAGACAGGCAGGCGCACGGAGGCGGAAATTGTGTCCGTGATCAAAAGAGGCGTTACGCAGGTGGTCGGAACTTATGAAAAATCCGAGAATTTTGGTTTTGTCGTTCCGGACGACGGAAAGCTTGATGATATTTTTATTCCCAGAGAGCGTTCCAAGGGAGCCGTAGACGGACATAAAGTGGTGGCAGCGATTACGGATTACGGGGACGGAAGAAAAAGTCCGGAGGGAAAGATCGTGGAGATTCTCGGACACATTCACGATCCCGGTGTGGACATTCTTTCCGTAATCCGTAATTTTGAACTGCCCATGGAGTTTAGCGAGAAACAACTGAACCAGGCGGAGCGTGTGGCAAAAGATGTAAGCGGTGAAGACCGGGAGGGAAGAAGAGATCTGCGGGACCTTACCATGGTTACGATCGACGGGGAAGACGCCAAAGATCTGGACGATGCGGTCAGCCTGGATTTTGACGGCGCCACCTACCGGCTGGGCGTTCATATCGCGGATGTGACGAATTATGTACAGGAAAATTCCGCGCTGGATAAAGAAGCGTTTAAAAGGGGCACCAGCGTTTATCTGGTAGACCGTGTGATTCCCATGCTTCCTCACAGTCTGTCAAACGGAATTTGTTCCTTGAATGAAGGGGAAGATCGGCTGGCTTTAAGCTGTCTGATGACTGTTGATTTAAAAGGCGTTATCACCGACTATGAAATTGTGGAAAGCGTGATCCGCGTTGACCGGAGGATGTCTTATACGTCCGTAAAAAAGATTCTGGAAAAAGATCAGCAGGAAACTGCAAAGTATCAGGAACTGGCGCCTATGTTTTTCCGGATGGATGAGCTGGCCGGACTGCTTCGTGACAGACGCAGAAAAAGAGGCTCCATTGATTTTGATTTCCCGGAAAGTAAAATTTATCTGGATAAAGAAGGCAGACCGGTGAAGATTCTGCCCTATGAACGCAATGCGGCGACTCGGATGATCGAGGATTTTATGCTGGCGGCCAACGAGACGGTTGCCCAACATTTTTACTGGCAGGAGATCCCTTTTCTTTACCGTACCCATGATACGCCGGACGGCGAAAAAGTAGAAAAGCTGAAAACATTTATTCAGAATTTTGGATACCATATGAAAAAAGTAGGAAAAAACAGCGGGAAAATTTCCGGCGAAGAGGTGCATCCGAAGGAAATCCAGAAGCTGCTTGATAAAATTGCGGGGACGCCGGAAGAGGCAATTATCAGCCGGTTAACCCTGCGCAGTATGAAACGGGCCCAGTATTCCGTGAACAGCAGCGGACATTTCGGTCTTGCCTGTCAGTATTACTGCCATTTTACGTCGCCTATCCGCAGGTATCCGGATTTGCAGATACACCGCATAATCAAAGAACAGCTGCGGGGACGGCTGAAGGAAGAACGTCTGGAGCATTACAAAAAGCTTCTTCCTGAAGTGGCAAAGCATACTTCCGAAACGGAACGGCGTGCGGATGAAGCGGAGCGGGAGACGGAAAAACTGAAAAAGGTCGAGTATATGGAGAGCCGCATCGGGAAAGAGTATGAAGGAGTCGTCAGCGGTATTACCAAGTGGGGCATTTACGTAGAACTCCCCAATACGGTGGAAGGACTGATCCATGTTTCGAAGCTCCCCGGCGATTATTTTTATTACAGAGAAGAAACGTATGAAATGGTCGGTGAGGCTACCGGAAAAACCTACAGGCTTGGAGATATCTTAAAAGTCCGCGTAAACGGTACGGACAGACAGCAAAAGAGCATTGATTTCGCATTGATTGACAAAGCGGACGAGGTGAACTGGGAAGCGTATTTATCCTGACGGGAGGAAAAAGCAAAGATATGGCAAAAGAAACAATGAAGCTGGTAGCCAATAATAAAAAGGCGTACCATGATTATTTTATTGATGAGAAGTATGAGGCCGGCATAGAACTGCACGGAACGGAAGTAAAATCCATGCGTATGGGCAAATGCAGCATAAAGGAGTCTTTTATACGTATAGAGAAAGGCGAAGTATTTGTATACGGCATGCATGTAAGTCCTTATGAAAAAGGCAATATTTTTAATAAAGATCCCATGCGGGTAAAAAAACTGTTGATGCACCGGTACGAAATTAACAAACTGGCCGGAAAAACAGCCGAAAAAGGCTTTACGCTGGTTCCTCTGCAGGTGTATTTCAAAGAGGGAAAGGCAAAGGTGGAAATCGGACTGGCGCGCGGTAAAAAACTGTACGACAAAAGGCAGGATATTGCGAAAAAAGACCAGAAACGGGAGGCTGAGAAAGAGTTTAAAATCCGCAATCTGTAAAAGTTTGATTGACGGAAGCAGGAATTTTATCTATAATAAAAATAAGATTCGATTGGAATCTTATTAAAATGAATAAGGGGTAGTAAAGGTTTCGACAGGGGTCACGCAGCTGGAGAAGCTATCCGTCCGTGATGCGATAATCACAAAATTAAACTAAACGCTGAAGATAATTTAGCATACGCTGCCTAATGGCAGCTGTCTGACTTAGAGCACCTACACTTTAAGATCCAGGCATCGACTATGTAGGAAACGGCATATGTTAAGCTTTGCGCATATGGACGTAATATGAAGCTACCGACCATAGCGGGGTGTTTGTTTCCCGTTATGGAAGGGAAAAGGGTTTACCCGCAATAACAGACTATGATAGTAGAAGGACAGGGAACTGGCTTTTGGACACGGGTTCGACTCCCGTCTACTCCACTGAAAGGATTTGGCGTCGTTTCGTCCGATCCATTTTTGATAAAGCATTATTCGGTCTGTGAATAGTGCTTTTTATGCAGGCAGAACACATGGAATGGGAGCTTGACAGTATGAAAAACCGACAGGTAGATGAATTTATTTTCCTAAATGAGGAAGACGCGCAGCTTGCCCGGAACGAAAAGCAGCAGGTAGAGTATCTGGAAAAGCATATGGATGTTTCACAGACTCAGAGCGTACGGATGCTTTATGAAAAGATTAACAGAGAAAAACTGTTCAGAACGCCGGTAGGACTCAAATATATGCTAAAGCTGCACAGGCAGCTGTCGGAGGCGGGAGCTTCCGAAGAGTCCGTTCAGCCGATCCGCCTTTTGACGGAATACGATCCCCGTATCAAGAATCAGACGGAGACGGTAAAGAGCCGGATCATTCAGACGAAGCGGGAAACTCTGAAAAGGCGGCTGCAGATGTCGATCATTCTGAATCTTTTGCTGGCAGCCGCCATCATAGCCATGTTTGTCATAACCTTAAAAAGCGATCATCCCAATATTTTGAATTATGAGCGGACGCTGCAGGACCGTTATGCGTCCTGGGAACAGGAGCTGACGGAGCGGGAAGCGTTGCTTCGTGAAAAAGAATTGAACGAACAGTCCCGGTAGACTTCACAGAAATTACATATTTGCCTGTTATAGTAAATAAAGGTTGAATAAATGATTTCGGGAGGTACGAAATGGAACCGATCAAAATACTTGTGGTTGACGATGAAAGCCGTATGAGAAAACTGGTAAAGGATTTTCTGATAAAAAGCAATTATGAAGTGCTGGAGGCAGAGGACGGAAGCCAGGCGCTGGACGTATTTTACGGAACAAAAGATATATCTTTGATTATTCTGGACGTTATGATGCCGAAACTGGACGGATGGCAGGTTTGCCGGGAGATCCGGGAAACTTCCAGGGTTCCGATTATCATGCTGACGGCCAAAAGCGATGAGCGCGACGAATTGCAGGGATTTTCCATGGGAGTTGACGAATATATTGCCAAACCCTTCAGTCCCAAAATTTTAGTGGCGCGGGTGGAGGCCATTCTCCGCAGAACCAATCAGTTTTCCGGGGATGAAGTTTTGGAGGCGGGAGGCATTTCCATTAATAAGGCGGCTCATATCGTTACCATAGGCGGCAAAGAAATAGATTTAAGCTACAAGGAATTTGAACTGTTAGCTTATTTTGTGGAGAACCGGGGGATTGCCCTTTCAAGGGAAAAAATATTAAATAACGTATGGGATTACGATTATTTCGGAGATGCAAGAACTATAGATACTCATGTGAAAAAGCTGAGAAGCAAGATGGAAGATAAGGGAGAGCTTATTAAGACCATCTGGGGCATGGGTTACAAATTCGATACGGAGTAAAGATACCGCTTATGAAATATTCCATGAAACGTCAGTTTGCAATCATATTTATCGGCTTAATGACCGGAACGATTTTACTTTGCTGGTTCATTAACAATACTTTGCTGGAGCGGTATTATCTTGCCAATAAAAAGGATGCAATTTATGCGGCTTACGACAGAATCCGCGAGTCCATGGAGGCCGGCGGTATTTTTTCGGATGCGTTTATTACGGAGTTAAACCAGACCTGTGGAAAGTACAATATCGGCATTATGGTAATCGATATGAATTCAAAAGTCCGGATCTGCGTAGGCGCGGAAAAAGAAGTGATGCAGCAGGCTCTTCTTGATAATATTTATATGATTAACGAGAATCAGGAACAGCTGGATGTAACAAACGGTGTGAACGGGGACTATTATATCCTTCAGAGTGTTATGGACAATAGAACCCGGACTCGTTTTCTGGAAATGTGGGGATGGTTTCAGAACGGGAACTTTTTTATGCTCAGGAGTTCCCTTGAAAGTATTAAGGAAAGCGTAGCGATATCAAACAGGTTTCTGGCTTATGTCGGTATGGCGGCGGCTTTTGCAAGCGGAATTATTATCTGGTTTGTCTCCAGAAAGGTGACGGAGCCGATTCTGGAATTGACGGATATTTCAGAGAGAATGATACATCTTGATTTCGAAGCACAATATTCAGGAAAGAGCAAGACGGAAGTCGCGCTTCTGGGAGAGAATATCAATAAATTGTCGGGGGCTTTGGAAAAGACAATTTCCGAGTTGAAAACAGCCAATAATGAGTTAAAAAAGGATATTGAACAAAAGAATAAAATAGACGGAATGAGGAAGGAATTTTTATCCAATGTATCCCACGAATTGAAAACGCCTATTGCGTTGATTCAGGGATATGCCGAAGGGTTAAAAGAACAGATTAACGAGGATGCGGAAAGCAGGGAATTTTACTGCGATGTGATTATGGATGAAGCCGCTAAGATGAATACGATGGTAAAGAAGCTGATGACCTTAAACGAGCTGGAATTTGGCAATGATAACGTAACTATGGAGCGGTTTGACATAGCCTCGCTGATTCGTAATTATATCCAGTCAGCGAGCATCCTTACCAGCCGGAATGATATTACGGTGAAACTGCAGGAGAGAGGGCCAATTTATGTATGGGCGGATGAATTTAAAACGGAAGAAGTGTTTATGAATTATTTCACCAACGCGGTAAATCATGCGGCCGGCGAGAAAATTATTGAAGTAACTTTTACAAATCCGAATCCGGCGTCGGTGCGGATTTCCGTATTTAATACGGGCGTTCAGATTCCGGAGGACTGCATCGGACTGATCTGGGACAAATTTTATAAGATTGACAAGGCGAGAACAAGGGAATATGGAGGAAGCGGCGTAGGACTGTCTATTGTAAAAGCGATTATGAATTCCATGAATCAGTCCTTTGGCGTTAACAATTGCGAAGACGGCGTAGAGTTCTGGTTTGAACTTGATACGGCAGGCTCGGGAGAGGTGGCGGGTGCGAATGTGGGAAAATGAAAATACAGAATATAAAAGGGTTTTACTGGCCGGCGTGGATACAGGAGATGACGAGGCCTTTGAACAGTCCATGGAAGAACTTGGGAATTTGGCGGAGGCTTGTTTTTTAGAACCGGTGGGGAGCGTGACGCAGTCCCTTCCTGCTGTGAACAAGGCCCTTTGTATGGGAAGCGGAAAAGTAGCCGAGATACGTGAAACGGCAATGCGGGAGGGTGCGGAGATGGTGATTTTTGATAATACCTTATCTCCCATGCAGCTTCGGAATCTGCAAAAGGAACTGGAATTAACCGTGCTTGACAGAACCGGTTTGATTCTTGATATTTTTGCCATGCGGGCCAGAACAAGAGAAGCAAAGCTGCAGGTGGAAACGGCAAAACTGAAATACACGCTGCCGCGGCTGGTGGGAATGCATGACGCTTTGGGGCGCCAGGGAGGCGCCAGCGGCAGCCTGAGTAATAAGGGGGCCGGTGAAAAGAAACTGGAGCTGGATCGGAGAAGAATTGAGCACAGACTGTCTTTTCTACAAAGGGAATTGAAGACAGTTGAAAGGGAACGCAGGACTCAGAGAAAGAAAAGAGAAGCTTCACGGATTAAAAAGGTTGCGTTGGTGGGGTACACCAACGCCGGTAAATCCACCATATTAAACGGAATGATTGCCGGTCACGGAGGGGACGGGCATAAACAGGTACTGGAAAAAGATATGTTATTTGCAACCCTGGAAACGTCGGTGCGGAAAATTGAAGGAAAAGAGCATAAAGATTTTTTTCTTTCCGATACGGTCGGATTTATTCATAAGCTTCCCCATGATCTTGTAGAAGCCTTCCACGCTACGCTGGAGGAAGTGGCCGGGGCAGATCTTCTGCTGCATGTAGTTGATTTTTCCGATCCCAATTATAAACAGCATATACAGGTAACGAAAGACACACTGGTACGGCTTGGCGCAGGAGACATTCCTGTTATATACGTGTATAACAAAACGGATTTATGCCGGGAGAAAAATTTTGCAGAAAAAGACGATACAATTTATATATCAGCCAGGAAACCGGAAGACATGGAACGGTTGACGGAGAAGATTCAGGAACGTCTTTTTCATGATTACGTAACGGAAGAATTTCTGTTTCCCTACGAAAAAGGCGGCCTGGTTTCGTTCTTTTTACAAAATTCTCATGTGTTGGAACAAAAATATGTGGAAAACGGAGTGCATTTGGTGGTAAACTGTCATCAGAGCGATGCGTCGAAATATCAAGACTATCGTATCGGTTCCAGGAAAGGCTGAAGCGTATGGAGGAGAATACAGGACATGGAAGCCGGGAGCTTCATCAAAGAATCGTACAATTGATTACCGGTTCAAGAGATCCGGAATTTACAGCTTATCTGAATCAACTGGGAAGCGCGTTATGGAACGGGCAGATCGACGACGGAACCGCCGCTTCGGAGCTGGATAAAAATGTGAATTTATACAGACTGCGGATGCGTAAGGAAAAAAGCCGCCTGGAATTTACCGTAGGCGCCGGGGTCCTGGGTGTGGTAGGGGCAATTTTTTTACTGATAGCTTTTGTAATTTTTGCAATGAACTTTATGTCCGGTTTTGTAAAGGGGATTTGCCTTTACGGAATAGCGGCGGCTGTTTTGGCCGTTTCGGAACTGTTTGTAAAAAAAAGACAGGAAACGTTTTCGTTTGGAATGACGGGGGCGGGGATTAGCGGCCTGTTTTTGACAACCGTTATTAATTATGCATACTTTTCTGTCATCAACGATATTGCGGCGGTTGTTTTGACCGTTTTGATTACAGGTCTTGCATTTTGGATCAGCTATAAAAGGGATTCGGGGCTTTTTCGTATTATTGCATTATCGGGGAATTTGGTCTGCCTGTTGCCTGTGGTCGATGATCAGAATGTCTGGCAGTTTTTTATTGCAGGCGTTATGGTATTGCTGTTTCAGGCAGGAGCGGCGTTTATGCCTGCTAAAAAGGAACAGAATGTTACGCTGGTTTTCCAGATGGTTATATCAAGTCTCAGCGTGGTTTTATTTTCGGGTAAAGCGGCGTCTGGTAATTTGAGTGCGGTATGGATTTCGGCGTTTGTTATTGTAATGACCGCCTTGCTGAATCTGCTTTTTTTCAAAACAAAAATGGACAGTGTGTCCGCAGCGGTTTACTTCGCTGCCGGGGCGGTTAATTCTCTGTGTCTGTGTGTAAGTGGACTGGAAGGATGGAAAATCTGCCTGTTTCTTTTTGTACCTCTGGCTGTTGTGGCAGCCGTGGGAGCTTTGATGCTGCATCACAGGATATACAGATGGATTCCATACTGGTGCCTGCTGTTTGCCCTGTATGTGTGTTACCTGAAATCGGGACAATGGTTTTATTCCTGGTGGATATATGCCTGTGTGGCTCTTGTTTTTGCTTCCGCAAAGCTTCTTGCGGGAGTTCGTGAACTCAGGATCAGCGAGTGCATAATAACATTGTATACTTTTTTCTATTTCTTTGGAATATCAGGCAAAGGAGTGGGAGAGCAGTATGTGAAACTGACGATTTTTGCAGTCTTGTTTTTGCTTTCCTCATTTTGTCTGCGGTATTGGCAGGCGTTTCATAAAGTTATGATTACGCTGGCGCTGGCAGTCTTTGCGTTGCATGTATGTCCTGATGTTATCAGGCTTCCGGTTGTGGCAGGAATTTTTGTGTCCGGTATTTTCCTGTTCAGTCTGGTTGACAGATGGAGAGATAAAAGCATGCGGTTTTACAATATATTTAATTTGTGTTTTCTTTCCCTTTGTTATGTCAGGCTGGCATTTATGAATCAGTTTTTGATATTTCTGATTATGCTGTGTTTTGGAGTTACCGTCCTGACAGTCTGTTTAGATGATAAATATGCGCTTACCGGCAAAAATAAATATCTTTGGATCGGTATTTTTCTGACCTATATGTTTTTGATTTTAAGACCCGGACATCGGATTATTAACAGCGTTCTACTGGCTGCGGCGGCGATGTTCTGCGTTGGAGCGGGGTTTGCCGCAAGGCAGAAAGCGGCGCGAATTTACGGGTTGGTGCTGGCGATTATTTCTGCGCTTAAGATGGTTTTGATTGATTTTTATGGAACGGAAGTTATATTTAGAATGTTGGCATTTTTAATTGTTGGCGTTTTAATACTTATCATATCTTACATTTATGTACGCCTTGAAAAACAGATGATTCAAAAAGACGATAAAGAAGCTTGGAGGTAATTATGGTTAAGAGAGTGAAAAAAGGAATTGTAGTTTTAGGGGCCGCACTGCTGGTGTCAGGCTGCGGCGCGAACATGCCTGAACTGACTGAGGAGCAAAATAAACAGGTTGCCGAATATGCGGTAGGTCTTTTAATGAAATATGATTCGCATCATGAAAATAGGTTGTTAAGCGATACCGAACTGGAAAAAGAACTGGCAAGACTGGAAGCTCTGGCACAGAGAAAGGCGGAGCTTGCGGCAGCGGAGCAGGCCAGAAAGGAAGAAAAAGAGAAGGAAAAGGAAAAAGCGGATCAGGAGCTTGCCGAAACGCCGGTGATTGGCCAGGGGGAGAGCGCTCCGTCCGGAAGTTATGTGGATGAATTTTATGGTATTGAAGGAATCAGTATCCGGTATCAGGGGTATGATATAATGGATTCTTATCCTCCCGCCAGCGACGGAATTTATTTTATGATGAATGCAAACAGCGGCAATAAACTGCTTGTACTCAAATTTCTGGCGCAGAATACCACCGGTGAGGAAAGAGAACTGGACATGATTTCACTTAAGGCTCAGTTCAAGATCGGTATAAACGGAGAAGGCGAGAGATATGCGCTGGCGACTCTTTTGGAAGACGATATGGCTAATTTCAAAGGAACATTGGGAGGCAATGAATCGGTAACTCTTGTTATAATTGCAGAAATTCCACAAGAAACTGCAAATAATGTTGGAAGTATTTCGGTATCTATGCAAAACGAGACAAATAGTGCGAAAACTTTGCTTGAGTGAAGCGTTAAAATGCAAAACGCCGCTGTTTTTTTAAAAACATATGTCGGAAAAACAGCATAAAAAGGCATTTTTTATCACAAAATGAAATTTTTGCAAAAAAAAATAAAATTTATGATTGACAACCGCTCCTGAGGGTGTTATACTCAATTTCGTTGCTGAGGAACACCGACAAGCAACAAAGCAGCACCTTGACAACTAAACAGTAATGCAACCCTGAAAAT